>NZ_JCAPDN010000002.1:0-1022474 GCF_059735605.1 Alcaligenes sp. LTN-3
TGCGCGCCACACGTACACCCTGCTGCTCAGCCGTGTTCTGGCGGCAGTAAAGACCGGATCCCTGCGATCATCGGTCGGACGTCCCTTCCTTCCTCCTGGCCCGTTCTGGGCACCTTGTCTCCCTTCTTCTTCTGTACGGCTTACTCGTGTCTGCTTCGGCTTGCCCCTCGGGTAGCTCCCCCGCGTAGCATCCGGTGCTGCTAATACAGGTCGGAGCCTTCAGCCTCACCTTCCTTCTTCTGTACGGCTGTTGTCCGCCCCTTCTTCTCGGCTTGCCTCGGGTAGTTACGTGGATTGGCATCCAGTGAGCCAAGAAAGCCTTTGGTTTGATCGAGCTGATGGTCTATCGGCTGGGGGGACGCTGGATCTTCCCCATTCTTCTTCTACAACACCCCTCCATCCCACCCGTAAAAACTCATTCCGGGCGCTTCTTAACCTACCTTCCTTCCTCTGTTCGCTTACCCACCGTCGCTTCCATCGTCATGGTGCTTGCCTGACTCCGGCTGCGTGGAGTGTTTGTTGTTGATAGCTCTGCACACCTGCATCACCATCAGCCCGTTTCGGTTACTGATCTTCCTTCCTGCTGTACGGCTGTTACCCGCCATTGCTTCCATCGTCATGGTGCTTGCCTGACTCTGGCTGCGTGGAGCGTTTGTTGTTGATCGTTCTGCACACCTGCATCACCATCAGCCCGTTTCGGTTACCGATCCTCCTCTGGTCTCGGAGCTGTCAGGCCTGTTAGGTGGATTGCGTTTATTCAGCATTTAAGAAGATGTGGGTAACGCGCTTGTTTCAATCAACTCTGCCATCTCATATTCCTTACCTCTAACATGGTCAAATTTGACCGCTTCTTGCTTGGATCTGTTCTTAACTCATGTTGAACTAACCGTTCTGACAGCCTTTTACTTTCTCCTGAATGCCTCGATTTATCCGTTTGACGTGTATCAATCAGGCGCCGAGCGAATCTGAACAAGAGGGAAAGGAGTGTGTCAGTCTAGCAATGGTTCTATTGGTTTATGGAAAAGATATGGCGGTTCAAGACACAGCCTCACCGGCAAGCAATGAAGATTTATCAGACACCAAGCTAGCGCAGGGGGAAGGGCCTGGCCGTTGGAAACGCATACAGGCTCAATTGGCTCATCTGCCCATATTCAAGGAGTTGCCCCCAGAGCAGTTGGAGCCTATCGCTAAAGGCACTCAGGAAGTACACGCTTTGCGTGGAACGACTTTATTTCACAGCGGCGACCCTTGTTTGGGCTTTCATATGCTGGTCTATGGTCGGGTGAAACTAGTATTTGTATCGTCCACGGGGGCCGAGCGTGTTGTACGTTTGGTAGGCCCAGGTGAGGGATTTGGAGAGGCGTTGATGTTCATGGGGCGCAATTACATTGTGACGGCCCAGACATTAGTGGATTCTCTGTTATTGCATATCAACCGCGACACTCTGATGGAGCAGTTGGGCAAAGGCAGTGACGTTGCTCGTCTGATGCTGGCTGGCTTAAGTGAGCGACTTTACCGTTTGATGGGAGAGCTGGAGGCTTATACCTTGCAAAATGGTGTGCAGCGTTTAGTCAGTTATCTTTTGCAAGAGTGGCCGGGCGAAGAAGGCGTGCCTTTCAAGATAGAGGTAGGCAAGTCTGTGATTGCTTCCCGCCTGAATCTAACCCCGGAGCATTTGTCACGTACTTTGCGTGATTTGATGGACCGGGATCTGATTCGGGTTCAGCGGCGTAATTTTACGATTCTGGACAGTGCGGCTTTGCGGCAATATGGTGCTCTGCCTGATATGCGCGGATAGCATGTAGGCTATTGCGGTAGCGCTGCCAGGCTGTCCAGAGATTCCACGACAAGATCGCAAAGGACAGTAGCAAGGCAGGTGCGGCTATCCACGTGAAAGATTCGATACCCAAGCTTGCACCGGTCCAAAGCGCCAGGCTTAGGCTATGCAAAGCCCAGTGAGCTCGGGCGGTGGATGCGGGGATGTAGTTGGCAGTCTTGGGGATGAAGCGCAAGAGGGTGCGTGTGTGCTCGGTATTATCGGTGTCCATGCTGACATGCTTTTGTGCCTCGCGCCAAAGCAGAAAGGGCACGATGGTATAGAGCATTCCACATACTACGGAACCTAAGGCTCCCATAATAAGCAACACTCCTATCGCCAGTTCTGTGTTGGAAGCGGCGGGGTTGTGAGTCCAGAAGTTCAGAAGTACAGCAATCAACAGGCTGCTTAAGGAGCTATACCAGAACAAGGTGCTGGCTCCTGCTGTTGGACGCTTGCGTTGCCAGAGCCGCGCCCAAGTGATCACTGCCCATAAACCGTAGCTTAGGAAGATCAGGTAGGTGACCAGATCACGCACAGGTAGCCAGGAGCCAGGCAAAGAGGCCAAGGCCCACTGCGCGATCAGCAACGCGCTGACAACCCAAGGTAGCCAACGCACCAAGGGGGCAGGGTAAAGCTCGGTGATTTGAAAAATGGGCAGCAACTGGAATGACATGGCAAGCAGTAGTAAGCCTGCCCAGGCGGCCAGACCCATCATCATGTGCAGGTTCAGTAGATTGGCGACGGCTTGTTCGCTTGCCAGCGCAACCAGCATGGCCAGTCCGGTCAAGACAGTCAGCAACAGCCCCAGCAACGCCAGTCGGATAGGGGCGACGATCTCTTTGGCTCCGCGAAAGACGTCGCGCCGAGAGTGCCACAAGGCCAGCATGACCGTCAGCAGATAGCCTCCCAGAGCAAGAGCCAGGAAAATGCCCGCCAGCGTGTATGTCCAGCTTTGCCAGCTAAGGAAGCCTGTCATCAGGAGCAGTGTGCCGACGCTGAGCAAGCTCCAGAAAACCAGAGCCCGACCGCTTGATACCTGAATACGCACATTACAGGCCACCGCCAAAATATGCGTCAAAGAGGCAAACATGGCGCTGCCCACGATCCCCAAGGTCCAGGCGTGGGTCAAGGCCAAGGTAGCCGGGTGCCAGCGGGAGTTGAACAATTCCGGTCCGCTATAGAGCGCCAGCAAGGCAGCCAGCAGTCCAAAAAAAGGGACGTTCGCAAACAGGGGCAAGGTCAGGGACAAAGAGGGCGATTGATCCAGCGATAAAGCGCGTTGCATAGATTTAGTTCCTGCGGATGATGAGCCGAAAGCCGTTTTCTTGGTGTGTGCCTTGATACTTGAAGCCACTGCGCCGCAGAATTTCATATAAAGGGAAGGGCTCTCTATCCAGCCACATGAGCAAAGCCTGGGTGGGTGCCATTTCGGCCAGGGCTTCCAGGCAATGCTCCATGGGCTCGGGTGCGGGCAGGCCGCGAGTATCCAGTGTGATCTCAGTCTGTGTCATCAAAACTCCAGCACGAAAGGCTTGAAAAGCATTGTGGACTATTCTGACCGCCGATGGCGCAGGCAAAGTGGGACTTGTTTGCCGAGGGTCAGGAGGTGGGAAGAATTTGATATGCGTTAAGGCCCCTTCATTTCAGAGCAGGCATAGTGGTGGTCTTGTCGAGCCAGGATTCGCCCTGGCCAGATTGCTGATCGGGGAATGTCATGAATACTGCGTCCACGGCTTTAGCCGCGTCCGATAACCCGCAGATGGAATTGGTTTGTCCTGCAGGCAGCCTGCCTGCCTTGAAAGCGGCGATTGATAACGGCGCCGATAGTGTTTACTTGGGGTTTCGGGATGCCACCAATGCCCGGAATTTCGCCGGGCTTAATTTTGATGCGCAGGCGATTGCACAAGGGATCGATTACGCACATCAGCGCGGCCGCAAGGTTTTGCTGGCTCTTAATACCTATCCGCAACCCAATGCCTGGCAGCAGTGGCGCGACGCGGTGGACCGGGCTGCCCAGGCTCAGGTCGATGCAGTCATCATGGCAGACCCTGGTTTGATGGCGTATGCCAGTCAGACACATCCTAATTTGCGCTTGCACTTGTCGGTGCAAGGCTCAGCCACCAACCCGGAAGCCATCAAGTATTACCACCAGAACTTTGGTATTCAGCGTGTGGTCTTGCCGCGTGTCTTGTCCATGGCCCAAGTGGAACAGGTCTGTGAGCAGGTCCCTGTTCAGGTTGAAGTTTTTGGTTTTGGCAGCTTGTGCGTGATGGTGGAGGGCCGTTGTGCCTTGTCCTCCTATGCCACCGGTGAATCGCCCAATACGCATGGAGTCTGTTCTCCCGCCGGGCATGTGCGTTGGGAACAAACTGATCAGGGCCTGGAATCACGTTTGAATGGTGTGTTGATCGACCGTTATCAGGATGGCGAGAACGCGGCTTACCCTACTTTATGCAAAGGGCGCTTTGATGTGGCGGGCGAAAACTATTACGCCCTGGAAGAGCCCACCAGTCTGAATACCTTGTCCTTGTTGCCACAGTTGCTGGCGGCGGGTGTTAGCGCAATCAAGATTGAAGGCCGACAGCGCAGCCCGGCTTATGTGGCTCAAGTTACCCAGGTTTGGCGTCAAGCCATTGACTCGGCCAAATCCACGCCAGCCCGTTATTCCGTCCATCCAGCCTGGATGGGGGCTTTGAACAAATTGGCTGAAGGGCAGCAACATACGCTGGGTGCCTATTCTCGGCCCTGGAAGTAGAGCATGGGAGGCTCAAACATGAAATTATCTTTAGGCCCCTTGCAGTACTACTGGTCCCGTGTTGCCACCATGCAGTTTTATGAGTCGGCCTGCGATTGGCCGGTAGAGGTGGTGTATCTGGGCGAAACCGTATGTTCACGCCGTCACGAGCTACGACTGGATGATTGGCTGGATATTGCCCAGATGCTGGCCCAGGCCGGCAAAGTGCCGGTTCTGTCCAGCCAGGTTCTGCTGGAGTCCGGGCGGGACGTGAATACGCTACGCAAGGTCACCGAGCAGGCCGATTATCTGGTCGAAGCCAATGATATGGGGGCAGTACGTTTGATGCAGGGCCGGGACTTTGTCGCCGGCCCTTTTTTGAATGTTTATAACGGGCCGGTGCTGGATTTGATTGCCTCTCAAGGCGCTGTGCGCTGGGTGATGCCCTTGGAAATGGGGCGTGCGGGATTGGCACAACTGCAGCAAGACAGGCCTGCTGGTTTGGAAACCGAAGTCTTCGCCTTCGGGCGTTTACCTCTGGCTTTTTCGGCTCGTTGCTTTGCCGCACGTAACCGCAACTTGCCTAAGGATAATTGCCAGTACGTGTGCATGGACTATCCCGATGGCCTGTTGCTGGAAACCCGTGAAGGGCAGGGATTCTTGACGATCAACGGTATTCAGACTCAATCTGCCTGGGTGTACACCTTGCTGGAGCAGATACAGGATTTGCGCGACTTGGGTGTGGACATGCTGCGCTTGAGTCCGCAGTCTCAACATATGGATGCGGTGGTGCATTTGTTTAAGGATGTCGTGCAAGGACGTATCCAAGCGGCGGATGCCCACGAGGACATGCTGCCTTTACTGCCCGCTAAAGCCTGCAACGGTTTCTGGCATGGTCGTCCCGGTCTTGAATGGGTGGCGCCGGTGTCCGAGCGTTTTTAAGGGAAGGATGCAAGAGTGAATGAAATGACGACTCCTCGTTTGCCCGCTGTGGTGGCTGGTGTTTTAAGCCGCTTGCCCCCTTGGCCCGGCTCCCGCTTGTTTTGTACGGGTTTGAACGTGCTGATGCGTCCGCACTTGCCTGCTGATATTGCGGAGCGACTGGAAGGCCGGGCTTTACGCATACAAGTGGCGGATGCTGGTTTGGCGTTTGACTACACCTGGCGTCAGGGCGCTTTTTACCCTTTGTCTGCGTGCGCGCAGAGTCCGGACCTGATTCTGAAAGCAGATCTTTGGGCGTTTTATCAACTTTTACAGCGGCAGGAAGATCCGGATACCTTGTTCTTCAATCGACGTTTATCGATTGAAGGTGATACGGAGCTGGGCCTGATGGTGAAAAACACCCTGGACGCCTTGGACCCCGACATTCTGCATCCGCGTGCGGTGATTAAGCAGGGGAAAGCGGCTTTACAGGATGTGCTGCGCCGCCCGATTCGTACGCCTGCCTCTTCATAACTCTCTCTTAAGAGCGCCGCACTTCAAAATGCGGAAACAGCTTCTGCAGGTTTTGCAAGACCTCTGTTCCTGGGTAGGCCTGCGAGGCCTGCCCAGTTTCATTCAGGAAATCATCATTACAGCCTTGCTTGCGGAAAATCTGTACGGCATAGCGCTGTACGCCCAAATCATGCAAGTGTTGCCCCAAAGCCAGTACCGATACTGGACTATGCAGCTGGGGGTGGATGGTGCTGCGGCATTCAAATAGAACATCTTCGTTCAGCAGCAACTGCAAGCTGCGTAGCGGCGCCGCTGCACTATTACTGCGTTGCGTGATGGTGTCGTAGTGTTGAAACTCGGCTTTGATATCCAGACCTATCCAGTCTACCCATGGCAGGACTTCCAGCAACCTGGCTGGATGTGTGCCTGCTGTGTGTAAACCGATTTTGAAACCTAGTCTACGCACTGCGCGTATGGCGGAACCCAGGGCTGGGTCCAGTGTGGGTTCGCCACCGCTAAAGACCACAGCATCCAGCAGGCCGACGCGGCGATTCAGAAAATCCAGCAAGGCGTTCCAATCAATAGCACTGTTTGGCCTGCGGTCTTGCAAGTGAGGGTTATGGCAGTAGCCACAGCGCCAGGGACAGCCTTGCACAAAGATGACAGCGGCTAACTGGCCGGGGTAATCCGTAGCCGAGAAAGGGGTACAGCCGCCCACTTTCAATGCCTCTTTGCGAGCAGGCTTGGCCGGGTAAAGATGGCGCGTGGCGTAAGTCATGTCACTTAACCAGATTTCTACAGATTGGGGCCAGTGCTGCTTACAGAGGCGCTGGCTTCGGTGAAGTAGCGGCGCTCATGAAATTCGCCTTGCTTGCCAATATTGAAGGATGACATGGGGCGGTGATAGCCCATGACGCGTGTCCAGATTTCGCAGGGCTGGCGTTCGCAATCTTCAAGAGTGATGGTGTCGGTGTTCATGAGTAACTCCCTGGATAAAAAAGGCCGTCACGCTAAGCGGATGTGACTAGCCGAGGTGTGTGCCAAGAGGCGGGTTGTGTAGATACATGCTGAGGAAAGTGAAGAATCTGGCTTTCGCTGAGCTAAGTGGGTTGGGTTTAGCTGGTCTTGGCAAAAAGGATCTGTTCGAAGAGATCGGATTTAATGGATTGGTGTCGGTGTCGGTGTCGGTGTCGGTGTCGGTGTCGGTGTCGGTGTCGGTGTCGGTGTCGGTGTTGCTGCCTGCGACCGTATTGAGGTTTCCGCGCCCGCGTCGTTTTGAGCGTCAGTTTCGACCCTGGCCTGAGCTATTTTGTTAGCCAGCAATTCGCTGTCGCAATGTGGGCAAAACTCATGTTTTCCAGACAGATAGCCATGTTTAGGGCAGATGGAAAAAGTAGGTGTGACGGTGATGTAGGGTAAGGAAAAGCGGTTCAAGGCTCGTTGCACCAGATTACGGCAGGCATCGGTGCTGGACAGGGCCTCGGTCATGTACAGGTGCAGCACGGTGCCGCCGGTGTATTTGCCTTGCAACTCGTCTTGTCGTTCCAATGCCTCGAAGGGGTCTTCGGTAAAGCCTACCGGCAACTGTGAGGAGTTGGTGTAGTAGGGCATGTGCTCGGTGCCTGCTTGCAGAATGTCGGGCCAGCGGGCGCGGTCCTCTTTGGCAAAGCGGTAGGTGGTGCCCTCGGCAGGGGTGGCTTCCAGGTTGTACAGGTGGCCGGTACTTTCCTGAAATTCCACCATGCGCGCCCGAATGTGATCCAGCAAACGCAGGGCAAAGCGGTGTCCCCACGGCGTGCAAAGATTCTGCTTGTCCTGGGTAAAGTTGCGGATCATCTCGTTAATGCCGTTCACTCCCAGTGTGGAGAAGTGATTACGCAAGGTGCCCAGATAGCGGCGTGTGTAGGGAAACAGCCCTTGGTCCATATGCTGCTGAATCACGGTACGCTTGATTTCCAGGCTGTCGCGGCCCATTTCCAGCAGTTCATCCAAGCGGGCAAACAGGCCTGCTTCATCACCTGGATACTGATACCCCAGGCGGGCGCAGTTCAGGGTGACCACTCCCAGGGAGCCGGTCTGCTCGGCAGAGCCAAACAAACCATTGCCGCGTTTGAGTAGTTCACGCAGATCCAGTTGCAGGCGGCAGCACATGGAGCGGATCATATTGGGTTCCAGTTCAGAGTTAATGAAGTTCTGGAAGTAGGGCAGGCCATATTTGGCCGTCATGGCAAACAGGCGCTCGGCATTGGGGCTGTGCCAGTCAAAATCCCGGGTGATGTTGTAGGTGGGGATCGGGAAGGTGAAGGCACGGCCACGGGCATCGCCCTCGCTCATGACTTCGATATAGGCCTGGTTGATCATGTCCATTTCGGCTTGCAGATCCCCGTAGCAAAACGGCATTTCTACGCCACCGATTTGCGGCACTTGCTCGCGCAGGTCGTCCGGACATACCCAGTCAAAGGTCAGATTGGTAAAGGGCGTCTGCGTACCCCAGCGTGAGGGTACGTTCAGGTTGTAGATCAGCTCCTGCATGCATTGGCGCACCTGCTTGTAGTTCAGGTCGTCCTTGCGGATGAAGGGTGCCATATAGGTATCAAAGGAGCTGAAAGCCTGGGCGCCAGCCCATTCGTTTTGCAGGGTGCCCAGAAAATTGACGACCTGGCCAACTGCACTGCTTAGATGCTGCGGTGGGCCGGATTCGATTTTTCCGGGTACGCCATTGAGCCCTTCATTCAGGAAAGTGCGCAAGGACCAGCCGGCGCAGTAGCCCGAGAGCATGTCCAGATCGTGGATATGCAGGTCGGCCTGACGGTGTGCCTGGCCGATGGCTTCGGGGTACACATGGCTGAGCCAGTAGTTGGCAATCATCTTGCCCGAGCTGTTCAGAATCAGTCCGCCCAGCGAGTAACCCTGGTTGGCATTGGCCTGGACGCGCCAGTCCTGGCGGTCCAGATATTCAGTAATGGAGCGGATGATATCCAGCTGAGCAGCTGGACGCGATGCGGTTTCCTGGGTAGCCATATTTTTCGCCAAAAACTATATATAGTGATTTTTAGGATTTACGACACTATATATGGTGGTTTTTGGTGGGGCCAGACGATTGTCGCCTAGGCTTGATCTAGGTTAATTCTGTGCTTGAAGTGACAAGAGCAGCGATCTTGTCGGAAGGAGGTTGCAGGACGCGGCTTGCCCGTATCGTTCTGATGTGGAGGGTGTGTGACGGCGAGAAGGCCGGGCTCTCAAGCGCAAAGAGGTGGCTATGACCATGCCAAGCAAGCAGTTTATGTGGTTTGCGAGTAAGTAGCGCAAGAGCAGGCTTGCTCTTGTCGGTGCAATAACGCGTCAGTGCGCCTTATGGATGGGTGGCGTGCTTGCCAGTTATTGTGCGCCGTCTCTTTTTTTGGGGAGGCACAAAAATACCCGCTGCCTTTTCATAGGCCAGCGGGTACTTCTTGAATAGCGGGTTTAGTGCTTGAATCGTGCTTTTAGCGCAGTACACAGTGCCTGCTGATACTGGCTGACTTGCTCAAGCAGGCGTTCTTCGTGGGAAGCCCAGCCTTGTTTTTGTTCTTCTGTGCGTGCGGGGGCGGGCGACCAGGCCGAGTCCGGAAAGAAAGGGTCGTCCGTCCAGCGTGGGATGATGTGCCAGTGCAGATGCGGCACCTGATTCCCGAATTGGGCCAGATTGATCTTGGTGACTCCCAGCTGCTCGCGTTGTGTCTGTTCAACTATATAGACCGCCGCCATAAGGTGCTGCCGCTGCGCTTCAGACAGATCTGTCATTTCAGCCACGTGATCTTGCCAGATCACCCGTGTATAGCCGGGAAACGGGCTGTCTGAGACAGCCAGCACCTGCAGCCCTGCACCCGACCATAACAATTGATCGGGTTTCAAGGCGCACAGAGGGCAAGCGGTGGAGCTCATGCAGGTTGACCGAAGAACAGGTTTTGCAGGGCGACGCCCGGATCAGGTTCACGCATGAAAGCTTCGCCCACCAGGAAGGCTTGCACCTGGTTTTCACGCATCAGGGCCACATCTTCAATGGTATGGATACCGCTTTCGGTCACAACGCGTTTTTCGCTAGGAATGAAGGGCAGCAGGTCCAAGGTGTTCTGGGTGCTGGTTTCAAAGGTGCGCAGATTACGGTTATTGATACCCAGCAGGCTGGTCTTCATTTGCAAGGCAATATCCAGCTCGGCGCGGTCATGCACTTCAACCAGTACGTCCATGCCCAGTTCGTGGGCCATTTCTTCGTATTCCATCAGTTGATCCTGCTCCAGCGCGGCGACGATCAGCAAGATGCAGTCGGCACCCATGGCACGGGCATGGATGATCTGGTAGGGGTCAATAATGAAATCTTTGCGTAGTACGGGCAGCGCGCACACGGCACGGGCCTGACGCAGGTGGTCGTAAGAACCCTGGAAATATTGAATATCGGTCAGCACCGACAGGCAGGCCGCGCCGTGGGCGGCGTAGCTGGAAGCAATTTCCGTGGGGTTGAAGTCGGCACGGATCACACCCTTGGACGGGGAGGCTTTTTTGACTTCCGCAATAATGGCAGGCTTGCCTTGAGCAATTTTGTCTTCAATGGCGCTGGCAAAGCCGCGCAGGTCGTTCCGGTTCTTCGCTTCGCGCAGCAGATCGGACTCGCTACGCAGTTGGCGGGCGGTGACGACTTCAGCTCTTTTGGTGTCGAGGATCTTGGCCAGAATGTCGTTCATGGATGTAAATTCCTTGTATAGGCACGGAATTGTTCGAGTTTTTCGCGTGCGGCACCGTTGGCAATGGCCTCAAAAGCCATGCGCAGGCCTTGTTCAATGGAGTCAGCGTGGTTGGCGGCATAGATGGCCAAACCAGCGTTGAGGCCCACGATATCACGAGCCGTCCCCTCTTGGTTATTGAGGGCTTCCATAATCATGACGGCGGATTCCTCTTTGCTGGAGACGCGAATGCTGCGGTTGGAGGTCATCGCCATACCAAAGTCTTCGGGGTGAATTTCGTATTCACTCACTTGGCCGTCTTTCAGTTCGCCTACCAGGGTGGCCGCACCCAGAGAGGCTTCATCCATGCCGTCCTTGCCGTGTACGATCAATACGTGTTTGGCGCCCAGGCGTTGCATGACGCGGACCTGAATCCCCACCAGGTCGGGATGAAAGACACCCATCAGCTGGTTGGTTGCTCCGGCTGGGTTGGTTAACGGCCCCAGAATATTGAAAATGGTGCGCACGCCCAGTTCTTTGCGCACGGCGGCCACGTTTTTCATGGCTCCGTGGTGAGCAGGGGCAAACATAAAGCCGATATTGGTGTCGGCAATACTTTGCGCCACTTGCTCGGGCGAGAAAGTCAGGTTCACCCCCAAGGCCTCCAGCACGTCAGCACTACCCGAGGAGGAGGACGCGCTGCGGTTGCCGTGTTTGGCCACTTTCACCCCGACGGAGGCGGCCACAAACATAGCGGCAGTGGAGATATTGAAGGTATTGGAGCCGTCGCCACCTGTCCCGCACATGTCCAGCAGTTCGTCTGGGTTCGGTGTAATGACGGGGGTGGCAAATTCGCGCATCACCTGGGCGGCGGCAGAAATCTCACCGACGCTTTCTTTTTTTACGCGCAGGCCCATCAGCAAGGCAGCCGAGATCTGGGGCGACATTTCGCCGCGCATCAGCATGCGCATCAAATGCAGCATTTCGTCGTGGAAGATTTCCCGGTGTTCGATACAGCGCACCAGTGCTTCGGTAGGAGTGATGGTGTTCATGATTTAAAGGTCCAGAAAGTTCTTCAGTAAGGCGTGGCCATGCTCGCTGAGCACCGATTCGGGGTGAAACTGCACGCCATAAATAGGCAATTCACGGTGACGTATGCCCATGATTTCGCCGTCTTCGGTTTGCGCGGTGACTTCCAGGCAATCGGGCAGGCTGTTGCGCTCGATGGCCAGGGAGTGGTAGCGGGTGACGTTAAAGGGCGAGGGCAAGTTGCCAAATACGTCCGTGCCCTGGTGGGTAATCGGGGAGACTTTCCCATGCATGATTTGCTGCGCACGAATAATGCGGGCACCAAAAGCATGTCCGATCGCTTGATGACCCAGGCAGACGCCCAGAATCGGTAGCTTGCCGGCAAAGTGCTGGATCAGTGCAACCGACAGGCCCGCATCCGCAGGGGATTTGGGGCCGGGCGAGACGCACAGATGGCTGGGATTCAGGGCTTCAATTTCTTCAAGAGTGACTTGGTCGTTGCGTCGTACCACTACCTCCTGACCCAGTTCTCCAAAATACTGGACCAGGTTGTAGGTAAACGAGTCATAGTTATCGAGCATGAACAGCATGGGAATACTCCGGCAAGAAAGGGGGGCAGTCAGGCGATTAAATAGGTTCGTCTAGACCGAATTGCACTTGTTCGGCCGCGCGGATAACCGCACGTGCCTTGGCCTCGGTCTCTTGCCATTCTTTTTCGGGATCGGAGTCGGCTACAACACCGGCAGCGGCTTGCACATAGAGCATGCCGTCCTTGATGACGCCGGTGCGGATCGCAATAGCCAGATCCATCTCGCCTGAGTAGCTCAAGTAGCCGGCCGCACCACCGTATACACCACGGCGTACGGGCTCCAGTTCATCAATCACTTCCATGGCACGCACCTTGGGGGCACCGGTCAGGGTGCCAGCGGGAAAGGAGGCACGCAGTACATCCATTTGGCTCATGCCGTCTTGCAGTTCGCCGCAGACGTTGGAGACCAGGTGCTGCACGTGCGAGTAACGTTCGATCGCCATGGTGTCCGTTACTTGAACCGTGCCGGTTTTGGCGATGCGGCCAATATCGTTACGGGCCAGATCGATCAGCATCAGGTGTTCAGCGCGCTCTTTGGGATCGGACTTGAGCTCGGCGGCCAGCGCGGCATCGGCTTCAGGTGTGGCTCCGCGCTTGCGGGTGCCGGCCAGAGGACGAATCGTGACGCGCTCATGGTTGCGACCATCCTGGCGGTGTTCTTCCTGACGCACCAGGATTTCTGGCGATGCACCCACAACCTGGAAGTCGTCGAAGTTCCAGAAGTACATGTAGGGCGATGGGTTCAGCGAACGCAGGGCGCGATACAGGGACAGGGGCGAGTCGCGGAAAGGCTTGGTGATGACCTGGCCGATCTGCACTTGCATCAGATCCCCTGCCGCAATGTAGTCCTTGGCGCGGGCGACAGCCTTCAGGTAATCCTCTTTGTTGAAGTCGCGCTCGCATTCGGTTTGCATGCTGGCGTAGGCGTAAGGGATCACCACGGGTGAGCGCAGCTTTTCACGCAGCTCTTTCAGACGGCGCTTGGCCAGTACGTAGGCTTCGGGCTGGGCCGGGTCCGCGTAGACCAGCAGGTAAGTGCGGCCAGCCAGATTATCCACAATCACCAGCTCGTCCACTTGCAGCAACATGATGTCCGGCACGCCTTCTTCCTGATCGGCAGGGAAGGGTTTATGGTTCGGGCCCAGAGACGGTTCGATGTGGCGCACGGTGTCGTAGCCGAAGTAACCGGCCAGGCCACCTGCAAAGCGGGGCAGGCCAGGGCGCAGGGCGACTTTGAAACGAGCCTGAAATTGCTCGATAAATTCCAGTGGATCGCCTTCGGCTGTTTCGACAACCTTGCCATCGTGCAGCACTTGGGTATGGCGGCCATAGCTGCGGATCACGGTACGGGCGGGCAAGCCAATAAAGGAATAGCGACCGAATTGCTCGCCGCCCACAACCGATTCCATCAGGCAACTGTAACGCCCCCCTTCAGGGCCGTTGTGCGCCAGTTTCAGATAAATCGACAGGGGCGTATCCAGGTCGGCGTAGGTTTCCGCAATCAGGGGAATGCGGTTAAAGCCTTCTGCTGCTAGGGCATTGAATTCTATTTCTGTCATTGGGATCTCGAGGGTCAGTGGGTACGACGAGCCGGACAGAAACAAAAAAAAGCCCGGTCGTTGTGATTACCGGGCTTATTTTCCTGGAGGCGGTCCGCTGTGTACTACTTTGCAGGGACGCCAGACTTCAAGGTTATATCTACCCGATACACGAACGCCACCAGCGCCAATAAGCGCCGTAGATTGTGGATGCGTGAGTGCGAGTAGACATGAATTTTATGACGTAAATATGGGGTTGCTTTTGTTGCGCAGCCAAATGGCGGCGTCGGCAATAGAGGCAACTATACCATCGGAATCCAGGGTTTGCACATCCTTGCCTTCGTTATAGCCGTAGGGCACCAACAGTACGGGGATATGCGCTGCGCGTGCTGCCTGGGCATCATTCATGGAGTCCCCAATGACCAAAGCTTGTTCAGCAGCGAGTTTCATTTGCTCGCAGGCGTATAGAAAAGGCATGGGATCGGGCTTTTTGCGCGGGCAGGTATCGCCGCCCACAATCAGCTCGAAATAGGGACTTAAGCCAGTTTGTTCCAGCAAGGGGCGCGCAAATTGTTCAGGCTTGTTGGTGACGACAGCCAGACGCAACTCCTGGCTTTTAAAGTCGTTCAATCCTTCTAGTACACCGGGATACAGGCGGCTGTGTTGGCCATTACACAATTGGTAATGGTAATAAAATGATTCCAATGCCTGGGTGTAGTGGGCGGGGGGATTTGGCAGGTCTGTCAAGGCGCGCCGGACCAGATTTTCCGAGCCTTTACCCACGAAAGTGGCGATACGCTCCTCTGGGAGCGCAGGCAAACCCAGGTCAATGCGCATGGCATTACATGCCGAGGCCAAATCAGGAATGGTGTCCAGAAGGGTGCCATCCAAATCAAACAGTACAGAGCAAATATTCATCTTTTTGTAGCGAGCTTGTGACAAAATATTGTCAAATTCCTGTTAAGGTCGAGCAGAAATAGTTTCCGGAAAATCGAGTTTTCATTTCGTTTGATTCATCATGTTAAAGCTCCTTACTGCACGCGGGCTTATCAATTTAGTGAGCAAACCGTATTTTGGTACAAGATTGGCTTTCGATGGTCTGTTCAGAAAGGCCCTAGGAGCGGAAGAATGATGTTCGAGACATTTCATCAGATTCTCTTAGAAAAACAAGTTACGCCCGTGTTTCAGCCTATTGTGGATCTGCAGTCTGGCTTGATTCTGGGTTACGAGGGTTTGATTCGAGGTCCGAAGGACACCAGTTTTTATTCGCCCCTAGCCTTGTTTGACGCTGCTCGACAGTGCGGGCGCTTATGGGATCTGGAAGAGCTATGTTGCCATACTTTGGTCAATAGCTTTAACCAGCAGGGTTTGGCCGGCAAACTGTTTCTGAACTCCAGTCCGGATGTCGTGATGGGGCTGTTGCCCTCGGCCCGCATTGAACCGCGTACAGGCATGCCACAACTCGATGGTATTGATTGGAGCCGCGTGGTGGTCGAGCTGACCGAGTCCGAGCGCACCGACAGCTACGATTATTTGAACCAGGCAATTGAGCTATATCGAAAAGAAGGCCTGCAGTTTGCGATTGATGATCTGGGCGAAGGTTATGCCTCGCTGCGTTTGTGGTCCGAGTTGCGGCCCGAATACGTCAAAATCGACAAATATTTTGTGCGCGATATTGATACCGATGTGCTCAAGCAGCAGTTGGTGCGCTCCATTTGCGATATTGCCAATCACGCGCACTCTATTGTGATTGCCGAAGGAATTGAAACTGGGGCGGAATTGCACACCTTGCGTTATTTGGGTGTGACCTGCGGCCAGGGTTATTTGCTGTGTCGGCCCCAACCCAACCCTCCCCCTCAATTGGAACCGGCCCAGGCTGCTTTGTTTGGCCCTTCCACCGTGCGGGCCCAGCGCCAAGTGCAGGGCCGGGATTCGATGAGTGTGCGGCGTTTGCTGCGTGCGGCGCCGGCTGTTCCGGACCACACTCCGACCAATCGCGTTTATGAACTCTTTCAAAGCCGCCCTGATTTGAGTGCGGTGGCTTTGTTGCGGGGCGACAGGCCAACGGGGATTTTGCGTCGTAGTCAGCTTTACGACCAATTGGCACGTCCTTATCACCGCGAACTGTATGGTAATAAGCCATGCTCCTTGTTTATTGAAACGCCGCCATTGATTGTGGACTGCGATACCAGTCTGCTGGAGCTGGGCACCTTGATGACGCAGGGCGAGGGCGAGGCCCTGAGTGATGGGTTCATCATCACCGGTGCGGATGAATATTTGGGCCTGGGCTCCAGTGTGGAGCTCATGCGTGAAATTACGCAGATTCAGATCATGACGGCCCGCTATGCCAATCCACTGACGCAATTGCCAGGCAATGTGCCCATTGATGAGCATATAGAGGGTTTGTTGCGTAATCGACAGAGCTTTGCCGTATGTTATGCGGACCTGGACCATTTCAAACCCTATAACGACTTATACGGCTATCGCAAAGGAGATGAGTTACTGCGTTCCATGGCAGAGCTCTTTACTCGATATGCCGTTGCGCGCATGGACTTTGTGGGTCATGTGGGGGGAGATGATTTTATTTTGGTGTTTACCAGCCCGGATTGGGCTGAGCGCTGCCAAGGTATTTTGGACGAACTGGAAAAAGAGCTGGAGTCCTTGTATCGAATGGAGCACCGGCAAGCAGGCGGTTATTTGGCTGAGAACCGCCAGGGTGTGCTGGTGTTTCACCCGCTTGTGAGCCTGTCTTTAGGTGTCGTTACTGTTGAAGAGCCCGAATTGTATTCGGGCTCTTTAATTGCGGAGCTGGCCAGTTCAGCCAAGGCGCAGGCCAAACGGGTGCAGGGTAATGCCTTGTTTGTGGAGCGCCGTCGGCCAGACAATACGATGCAGCAGGGCTGCTACAACCGCAGTACGATGCTGCAGTAGATAAGGTGGCTGGGATTTGCAGCGGCCCTGCCTGTTGGCGGGCCGGGCATTGCACTTAAGCTTGCTCTGCCAAAGCGATTTGAGCACGCATGTCGCGGATGACCTGAGCGTAGTCGGGCTGGCCAAAAATAGCGGAACCGGCCACAAAGGTGTCAGCACCGGCAGCACGAATGGCCCCGATATTGTCCACTTTCACACCGCCGTCGATTTGCAGCAGGATGGGTTGGCCACCTTCTGCCGTCCAGGCATCAATGCGGGCGCGGGCCTGGCGCAGCTTGTCCATGGCGCTGGGGATGAAAGCCTGGCCACCAAAGCCAGGGTTAACGGACATCAGCAAGACCAGATCCAACTTGTCCATCAGGTGATCCATCCAGTTCAGCGGGGTGGCCGGGTTGAACACCAGGCCGGCCTTACAGCCGTGGTCACGGATCAGCGATAACGTGCGATCCACGTGGCGCGAGGCTTCGGGGTGAAAACTGATGTAGTCGGCACCCGCCTTGGCAAATTCAGGGATAAGTGCGTCTACGGGTTCTACCATCAGGTGTACGTCGATGGGAGCGGTGGTGTGGGGGCGCAGCGCAGCACAGACCATGGGACCGAAAGTCAGGTTGGGTACAAAGTGGTTGTCCATGATGTCGCAATGAACCCAGTCGGCTCCGGCGGCAATGACATTGCGGACTTCTTCTCCCAGACGGGCGAAGTCAGCCGATAAAATACTGGGAGCGATACGTGTGGTGCTGGCTTGGGACATAATAGGTGCCGTAAAGATTAGACATCACGAAAATCGTGGCCATATGTCATCATTATAGTTTCAAGCGGGGGGCTGTGCAGCGCCCCGTATTTGTACAGCCGTAACCTGGAATCCATCATGAAGCCTGACGATATTGAGGTGCAAATCACGCCCCAGTACCTGCCTGAGCAATCCGAGCCCGAGAGTAACCAATACGTGTTTGCCTATACCGTACGGATTACCAACAATGGACAGCAGACGGCCCAGATTATCAGTCGTCACTGGATCATTACGGACGACAATCAGCAGGTTCAGGAAGTGCGTGGCCTGGGTGTTGTGGGACAACAGCCGGTGCTCGCTCCCGGCGAGACCTTCGAGTACACCAGTGGCTGTCCCTTAAATACACCGTTTGGCACCATGCGTGGCAGCTATCAATGTGTAGGTGAAAATGGTGTGCCCTTTGAGGTCCTCATCCAGGAGTTCATCCTTTCCTCCCCCCGTACCTTGCACTAAGGGCCAAATCCAGCCATGAAGTTAATTTATTGCGTGCCAGCCGTACTGCTGGCATTAAGCGCCTGTTCAACCACGCCTGTGGATCAGGGCTCTTCGTCAACGGCTCCGGGCACCGCAGACAGTGGTCCTGATATCGCCCTGCAACCTTTGCAGGTGCCGTCCTTGTCGGCTCTGCCGGAAACCCCGGCGCGGGCGCTGGCGGGGCGCTATCAGGCCGTGAACTGGTCAACCTTGCCAGGCTGGCAGGCCGATTCGCTGGATCATGTCTGGAAAGGCTTTATCAATAACTGCAAGGGTTTGATGCGTCCGGTCAGTGGATCATTGGCTATGCCTGCTCGTGCCAACCCTCGTGCCTGGCAGCCTGTCTGCCAAGCTGCGGCGGCTGCGGGCCTGAACGCTGACACCGAAGATACGGCGGCTGTACGCAATTTTCTACAGCAACAGTTGCAGCCCTGGCGCTTGTTGACAGGCGATGGCAAGGTGGCTCAAAACACCGTCACAGGCTATTACGAGCCTTTGCTCCAGGCTTCCCGTACTCGCAGCGCTGGCTATCAGTGGCCGCTGTTCGCCGCGCCGGATGATTTGTTGACGATTGATCTGGGCAGTTTATATCCCGAGCTGGCTGGCAAGCGTATTCGTGGCAAGCAAGTGGGCAAACGCATTGTGCCGTACGATACGCGCGAACAGATCATGGCCCAGTCGGAGCGCCAGCCGCCCGTGATTGTGTACGCGAAAGACCCGGTAGAAGGTTTTTTCTTGCAGATTCAAGGTTCGGGCCGTGCCGTACTGCCTGATGGCAGTGCCGTACGCCTGGCCTATGCCGATCATAACGGACGCCCTTACGCTTCCGTAGGCCAATGGCTGGCCAAGCAGGGCGAGATGCCTTTGGCCCAGACCTCCATGCAAAACATCAAAGCCTGGGCCAAGCGCAATCCGCACCGTGTTCAGGAAATGATGAATGTAAATACGGCCATGGTTTTCTTTCGTGAAGAGGCCATTGTGGACCCGGAACTGGGGCCTAAAGGCGCTTATGGCATTCCTTTGATTGGCCTGCGCTCCGTTGCTATTGACCCCACTTATGTACCCTTGGGTACGCCGGTGTATCTGGCCACTTCGCAACCTGCAACTAAGCAGCCTTTGCAGCGGCTGGTCTTTGCCCAGGACACGGGTGCGGCCATCAAGGGGCCTGCACGTACCGACTTGTACTGGGGTACGGGCGATCAGGCGGGTGCACAGGCCGGACGCATGAAGCAGCAGGGGCAAATGTGGCTGCTGTGGCCACGTCAGGCAGGAGAACCGAGCGCGCGATGAATAAAGAACGGATTGTGGTGTGTGGTGGGGCCTTGGCCGGTATGGCCAGCGCCCTGGGTTTACGCAAGGCCGGGTTTGATGTCAGCATCTTGTCCCCCGCCTACAAGCCTATGGAGCTGGCGGGCGGGCAGTATCACCCCCGTGTCTATGCTGTCTCGGTGGCCAGTCAGCGTTTTTTGGCGCAACTGGGTGTCTGGAACTTGATGTCAGCCCAGCGCATTTCGCCGGTGCAGGCCATGGAAGTGCATGGTGATGGCGGTGCTTGTCTGAATTTGCATGCCTGGCAGGATGCGCAGGACTATTTGGCCTGGATTGTTGAGTCCGGTCAGATGGAGCAGGCGTTGTATCAGGCACTGCAAGTATTTGGAGTGCCCTGGATTGAAGACCGCTTCGAGCGTTTGGAAGGCAATACCATTGTGACTGCCGGGCAAAAACGCATCACTGCGGACTTGTTTGTAGGTGCGGATGGGGCTCGATCGGGACTGCGTACTGCAGCCGGAATTGAGCACCACGGACGTGAATATGGCGATGCCGGTTTGGTGGCCCACTTCAATGTAGAGCGGCCACATCAGCAAGTTGCCTTGCAGTGGTTTACCGGCGATTCGATTCTTGCCCTGTTGCCTATGCCGGATGTGGATGGCAAGCCGCAAGTCTCCATGGTCTGGTCTGTGCCGCAAGCGCAGGCCGACAAAGTGTTGGCCATGCCCTCAGAGGAGCAGGCGCAATATCTGCAAAACAGCTTGTTCTCCTTATCGAATGGCCGTTTGGGGCAGTTAAGCTTGCGTAGCCCGGTACACGGTTTCCCTTTGACCTTTGAGCGTAGCGGCCTGGTGTCGCCCGGCGTGGCCTTGGTGGGTGATGCGGCGCATCGCGTGCATCCTTTGGCCGGTCAGGGATTGAATCTGGGTCTGGGCGATATCGAAGCCCTAATCACGGTCTTGTCCGAGCGCGGCCCGCATTATTCGGTGGGTGATATGCGTGTGCTTAATCGCTACAAACGCGCACGCGCCGAACCTATCGCAGCCATGCGCGCTGCCACCGATGGTCTGTACCGTCTGTTTGCGGCACCGGGGGCTCCGATCTCCATGTTGCGTAATGCCGGTATGCAAGTGGTGGACCGCCTGCCTTGGGTCAAACGCCGCCTGATTGCTCATGCGGCTGGAATCAAACCAGGCGCTCTCCTGTTCTAAGGCCGCTAGAGCCTTGTTGATTAGCAAAGGAAGTACGTCATGATGTTGCACCTTCGTTCTGTCTTGGCCCTGGCCCTGTTGTCGCTGTGTGGCCTGGCTCAGGCAGCCGGCCCTGCCAAAATAGACACGCGTTTCGAGGCTACTCGCCAAGCGTTTGAGGCGGTTTTTCCGGGCGTGACGGTGGATGGTATTCGTGCCACACCGTTTCCCAATCTGCTGGAAGTGGAGGTAGGCGGAACCTTGCTTTATACCGATCCGCAGGCCAATTTTGTGATGCAGGGTTCTTTGCTGGATAGTAAAAATCGAATTGACTTGACCGAGCGACGCATGCAGGAGCTCAGCCGTGTTTCACTGAATGACTTACCGCTGGATAAAGCCATTAAGCTGGTGAAAGGCGATGGGAGTCGCCAAATGGTGGTTTTTGAAGATCCCAATTGCGGTTATTGCAAACGTCTGCATACCACTTTGCAGGAGATCGACAATATTACGGTTTATAGTCTGATGTTCCCCATTCTGGGCCCCGATAGCCGCCGTAAAGCCGAGGATATCTGGTGTGCACAGAACCCGGCTAAAACTCTGAGCGACTGGATGGGGGGTGGAGCCCGGCCTGAGAAAGCCTCGTGTGAACATCCCCTGGATCAAATACTGGCCGCTGGGCAGAAACTGCGCATCCAAGGTACACCGGCTATTTATTTTGCTGATGGCAGTCGTGTGGATGGCTGGTTACCTGTTGACCAGTTGCAGTCCCGTCTGCAGGCCGCTGCCCAATAACTATTCCAGCCAGTCTTGAGCTAGAGCAACCCGCTTTCGAGCGGGTTTTTTATACCCGTGTGTTATGAAAACTATAATTATTTGTGAGATGGGTATTTTAAGAAATCAGTGTTGGAAAATAATCCCGCTCTGGTTCAGAGGGTAAGGCAGGCGTTATTTTGAAGACAAAAAATTTCAAACGCCACATTTGACCATTCTTTACTTTGTGCTCTGTATTCTAGAAGTGATAATTCCAACTATTGATAAAAAATAGTATTGTCGGCCTGCACTTGGATCATCGCAGCGCTGGCAATAATTAAATAGTAGGCGCTTATGGAACATGCACGCTGCGTGTTGATTGTTTTGGAAGAAGGCGAGGGCTTGCACTACTGGCTGGAGCAACTGCGGGTTTTCGGTACCAAAACAAGCGTTGTCAGCTCCTTGGAGCAGGTCGCCGAGGCACGCCTGAGCCAGGCTGATCTGCTGCTGTTCCCCGTTGAGGCGGGCTACGTGCCGTTGATGGTGGCCAAATTGCGCAATGACTTTGGCTCTTTGGGTATTGTGGCCGTTCAGTCCGGCCTGTCTGCCAGTGCGCGAGTACAGTTGTTGCTGACGGGGGCGGATGCTTGTCTGGCACTGGATGTGCAAGTTCCCGAGTTGATGGCCTGGTGCCATGCCGTGCGCCGCCGTAATGTTTATGCTGCCGTGAGTGCCTCCCAGGCGATGCAAGAGGTTCAGGAACATAGCGGGCAGCAGGAGTGGATCCTGCGTGACAAGGGCTGGACCCTGGTAGCTCCTAATGGTGTGGGCCTGGAGCTGACGCATAGCGAACGTCAATTAATGGATGCATTCATACGGCATGCGGATGCCCGTTTCAGCCGTGAAGACCTGATGCGTGACAAGGGTCTGGCGGCTAGCGACAGCCGTGCCGTGGATTCTTTGATTAGCCGTTTGCGCCGCAAGGCCAGTCAGGCGGGCGTGGCTTTGCCGATCAAGTCGGTGCATGGTTGGGGGTATACCTTTACGGGTAAATTAATTGCCCAGCAAGAGCTGCAAGACACCGAGATTATGGAGTTTTACACTCCGCGCATCGAGCAGGAAGCGTCCCAGCCTACGCCGCTGGAATTGCTGCACGCGCTGGAAACGTTGGATGTGCTCGATCCCCAGGCTAGCGAAGCACTGTCTTTTTCTTATCAGTTGCGTGTGGCCACGAGTACTGGCCAGTACAGTGGCGTGGATGCCCAGGTGTTCTGGACAGCGCCCACCGGCTTGCGCCTGTCCTCGGATCTGGTGCTGCGTCATATGCCGGACTCGATTCACCGCCAGGCCTTGTGTGAGTGGATGCTGCGCACCTTGATGGCCGATGTGCGTCGCTGGTGGCAAGACTATTCGCTGCGCGCCAGCCATATTGGCCTGAAACTGCCTATCGATATGGTGCTTCCTATCTATAAGCGCATGCCGGCTATGTTGCGTCAGTTTGAGTTGCAGCCTTGCTGCGTTGAGCTGGATTTGTTCAGCGACCAGGAGCTGGAAGAAACGCCGGAACTGATGCAGGCCTTGCAGTTCCTGAAAGAGCAGGACATTCAGGTCTGGCTGACCAGCACTGACATTGAAAACCACAAGCTTAGCTGCTTGCGGGGCTGGCCGATTAGTGGCGTCAAGCTGGAAGCCGAGGTCATTCAGCGCGCCTGCCGTGAGCCCACCTTCAAGGCTTTGCTGGAAACCGGGTGCCATTTGCTGAGCGAACAGGGTTTTGAACTGGTTATTAAAGGCGTCGATAACCTGGAGCAGCGTGATCTGGCGCTGAGTCTGGAATTGGGCCATTACCAAGGCCGTCTGACCTCGGAGTTAATGTCTGAAGACGGTTTCTTGCTGACGTTAGCCAGCAGTGAGCCCTCTTTTGGCCAAGGTCACGACGCTTCCCGACGCGTAAGCGGAAGTGTTTCATAAGCCGCCTTAGTATCAATTATCTCTATATGTAACTTTGATTAAGTATTTTAAGCCCGAGGCCGTTACCCAGCTTGTTCGATGGGGCCTCCTGGCAGGCCGACCGTTTTGACACGGTCGGTTTTTGCATACCTGGGACCTGTCTTTTCAGTGCTGCTCGGGGAATATGATGCGTTTGGGTTTGAAACAGCAATTGTGGTTGCCATTGATCTTGTGTTTGATGGCGTTGGCGGCGGTTTTTACGTTTGTGAACTACCAGCTCTATCAGGCACAGATGCAAGAGCGAAAAAGCAGTTTGCAGCACATCGTCAATATTGCAGTGAGCATTACGCAGGACTACCAGCAATTGGTCAGCAAAGGCGTCCTCAGCAAGGAAGAGGCGCAAAAACAGGCGCTGCAACGCATTGCCAGTATCCGCTTTGGACAGGAAGGTTATGTGTCGGTTTTATCGACTGACGTCGTGTCCATCATGAACCCCACGCGACCAGATCTTGATGGCCAGGACGTCAGTGCCGTGGTCGATAGCAATGGGGTACATCCCTTTGCCGAGATGAGCCGTATTGCCAGCAATGGCGGTGAAGGGTTTCTGGAATATCACTGGCCCAAACTCACTGACAAGAGCAATGCGCCCAAACTGGCCTATGGCAAAGGGGTGGCCCAGTGGGACTGGGTGCTGACCTCGGGCGTGTATATCGATAACATCAAGGACAGTTTTCTAAGCCGCCTGCTCAGCTCCTCGGTGGTGTTTTTGTTGATTATTGTGCTGGTGTCGGCAGTGACGGTGTTTCTGGCGCGCCAGATTTTGGCCGAGCTGGGTGCCGAACCCACCGTTTTACATGGCGCTGCCCAAGCAATTGCCGATGGTGATTTGCGGGTTGCCCACTCCCTGCGTTCGATTCCGGACAATAGCGTGATGGCGTCCATCGAGCAGATGCGTTTGAAGCTAAATGACGTCATGCGCACCTTGCAGCACAGCAGCGGAGTGATTGCGGACGATACCTCGCAACTGTCCGCTGGCAATCTGGAGCTGTCCAGCCGCACCACTCAGCAGGCGGCGGCCTTGCAGGAAACGGCATCGGCCATGGAAGAGATGACCGGCACAGTGCGTATGAGCGAAGAGAACGCCATGCGTGCCGAGGAAGTCTCCAGCCAGGTGCAGAAAACCGCTCAGCATGGTGGTCAGATGGTCAGCGAGTTGGTGGACCGCATGGATGCGATTCGTGACTCCAGCGGCAAGGTGGCAGACATTACGACTGTGATCAACTCGATTGCTTTCCAGACCAATATTCTGGCGTTGAATGCGGCTGTGGAAGCGGCACGGGCCGGTGAGCAAGGTCGAGGCTTTGCGGTGGTGGCCGGTGAGGTGCGTGCCTTGGCGCAGCGTACCACGGCCTCTGCCCAGGAGATTGCTCAATTGGTGGAAGCATCCTCCGACAGTACTCGGGAAGGGGCCAGATTGATGGGGCAGGTGGGTGAGGTGATCGATGAGATGGTCACGGGCAGTTCGCAAGTGATGACGATTGTGCATGAGATTGCCGCTTCTACCCGCGAGCAAACGATTGGTATCGAGCAGATTAACGTGGCTGTGGGGCAGCTGGATTCGGCTACTCAACAAAACGCGGAGATGGTGAACCAGGTGGCACACACCTCCAGCGAATTGCAGGACCAGGTGCAAGAGCTGGATCGTTTGATTCAGGCTTTCCGCCTGGAGTGATCAATGGCACCATCTCGCGTCAGCCAAGGGGTGCGCTGATTATTTTTGATCGTATACTGCCTCTTGGTACTGGGATTGTCCTGCGGCAAACCGGCGTTTAGGAGGATGTATGTTGCGCGCACCTGTTGTTGCTGTATTGATGGTGGGAATGCTCGGGTCGGCTTGGGCGGCTACGCTGCCCTCGGCTCAGGGTGAGGTTCAGCCGCACGAACATCATGAACGCATACTGAGCTTGCAGCACAATGATCTGGTGCAAGGCAGTTGGCAGCACAGTGGTGATGTGATGCTGGAGCTGTTCGGCCCGGATGGCAAGGCGATTCGTCATTGGGCGGATGCCCCGAAGCGAGGTGGTCCTTTTGGTTTTATTGCCAGCACGGCGGGCGAGTATCGTTTGCGTGTGCTGGGGCAGGGCGAGTACCAGTGGCAGGTGACATCCGTCACGGCGCCTCAAGCTCCCGTTCAGGCCGAGCCTTTGCAAGGTGATGTGATCCGTCAGTGGAGCATGCGTTTGCGGGCGGGTGAGTCGTCCCGCGGTTTCTGGGACTATGTGCAGCGTGTCGGCTCGCCTTTGGTGGAACGCTACAGCAATACACATGATCGCGTCACGTTTGTCTGGCGCGGGGCCCAAAACGAGGTTCGTCTGCATGGTGGCCCCTTCTCTTATAGCGATCGCATGCATCGTTTGGGCCAGTCCGATATCTGGTACATCACCTACGATTTGCCGCGTGATGCCCGCTTTGCCTATCGCATGGCACCGGATGTGCCTTATGTAGGCCAGAATCTGGCGCGTGAAGTGTTGCGTGCGGCCTTGCAGCGGGATCCTCACAATTTCAGGGTGTTGCCGGAGAACAGCAAGGATCTGTTCGATGGCGATTCGGTCTTGCGTTTGACGCAGGCACCGGCCCAGGTGGTGAATCTGGAGCCGCAGCAGTTGGGGCAGGGGCAATGGCGTACGGAACGCTTGCCCAGTGAGGCTCTGGGTGTGGAGCGGCAGGTGCAGATTTATCAGCCTGCTGGTACTCGGGCTCAGGAAATTGATCACACCTTGATTTTGTTTGATGGCCGTGACTATCGGGATTTGGCGCGCGCGCCTGCCATGCTGGATTCCTTGATTGCGCAGGGGCGTGTGGCGCCGATGTGGTTGGTCCTGGTGGACAATCCAGGCATGGCGGAGCGTGCACGCGAGTTGCCGCCGAATGAGGCTTATATTCAGTTTCTGGAAAAGGAGCTGATGCCTTGGTTGAATGCTCAGGGTGTGCAATCGACAGCAGCCAAGACGGCGATTGGTGGTTCCAGTTATGGTGGTTTGGCTGCCATGCATGCGGCCTGGCGATTGCCGCAGTTGTTTGGCAATGTTTTGAGCATGTCAGGCTCGTTCTGGTGGGCTCCCGCCGGTCAGGCGCGCGGGCAGTGGCTGACGCGGCAGATGGCGGACTCGCCTGCTGTGCCAGTGAAGATTTACATGAGTGCTGGGGTATTTGAGTCCTCTGGCTCCAGCCGGGATGTCAGCCTGGTGCAGGCTAATCGCCATTTGGATGATGTGCTGCGGGCGCGAGGGTATGACGTGCGTTACGTGGAAAGTGCGACGGCACATGATTTTGTGGCTTGGCGGGATGCGTTGGCGTTGGGGCTGGAGCATTTGTTTGGGATTGAGCAGGGTGAGGTTCCGGCTGAGGAGAAGAAGTAGCTGCATCTGGACTTAAGCTGTGAGGGACGGGCTACATACAGACAGGCTCAGGAGAGTGGACCGGGGGCTGTTCGGGTCGGGGCAGGCTCCGGCTGGGCTGAGCGTTTGCTGGTGCTGCGCACCAGTCCCCTTGGCCTGAGATTGCTACGGGCGGGGCCTGAACTCGCCGGGTACTTGGTCCCCCGGACCAAGTACAAGCGTCCGACTCGAACAGCAGGCCCCTTGCATCCCTACGCAATCTCAGGCCCGCGGCAAGCACTCTGATCCGCCCCGCCTGAGCCTGCCCCGACCCGAACAGCATGGCAGCCGTGCTCTTGAGTGGACCGGCTTTCAACAGTCGTTGGTGGGGCGTTTGGAATACTGGAGTTGCTCGATCTACTGCAGAAGATTTGACTGGGTTAGGGGGGGGCCGTAAGGTGTTGTCAGTAATGTGGGCTAATCTGATGCTGACCTGACCTGACCTGA
Source organism: Alcaligenes sp. LTN-3 (assembly GCF_059735605.1). Taxonomy (NCBI): domain Bacteria; kingdom Pseudomonadati; phylum Pseudomonadota; class Betaproteobacteria; order Burkholderiales; family Alcaligenaceae; genus Alcaligenes; species Alcaligenes sp. LTN-3. The sequence continues at coordinate 27,082 of NZ_JCAPDN010000002.1, forward strand.
CCTGACCTGACCTGACCTGACCTGACCTGACCTGATTTGATCTGACTGAGTCTGGCTCCACTTGGCCACACTCCTCGTAATTCGGTTTGCTGGTGTTTTTCCTTGGCTTGGCATGCTGTGATCCGTTCTTATTGGCGTGATCACTCGTGTGGATGTGGGCATGCTGTTATCTGGAATTTTTCGTTTGGTGATTTAAAAGCCAGACGAGTCATCACGTTGGTGACTTCGGATTCAGTGTCTCAATTCATGCTTTTTTGACAGGGAAAAAGTGTCAATGTCGCTCAGGACGGGTCAGTCCTGCAAGCCGTGTTGACGGCACTATACTAAAACGGTTGAGTGACCTTGAGTACCAAGCGTTGCTGAGCCTGCTTGTAGGTCAACTTGCTCGACCCCCCGCAATTTAAAAGCCAAGCTGTAATCACCTTGGCTGTGTCGAATGCCTTGTCTCCATTGACTCTCCTTCGATAAGGAGAAAAAGTGTCAACTTAATTCAGGACGGGTCAAGGGTAATAAAAAAGGGCGGAGAATCCGCCCTTTTTTGCGTCTGGCTGTTTAGCCTTGGTCCAGTGTGGCACCGCCGTCCACGCGCAAGTCAGACAGGGTGATGTGGCTGGCGCGGTCCGAGAGCAGGAACAGCACGGCTTCAGCAATTTCTTCGGGGGTGGCAATTTTCTGCAGGGGGATGCCCAGACGGTAGTTCTCGCCGGAGCCTGCGATAACCGTTTCGCGCGAGCTACCTTGCGCCCACATGGCTTGTTGCATGGGGGTGTCGGTGGAGCCGGGGGAGATGATGTTCACCCGGATACCGTGTGGAGCCAGTTCCAGCCCCAGGCAGCGGCTCAGTTGGGTGACGGCAGCTTTGGAGGCGGCGTAGGCGCCCATGGCGATGCGGGGAGTGGCGGCGGAGTTAGAGCTGACGTTGACGATGGCGCCTTGTTTGCGCTCTATCATGCCTTTGGCCACGTTGCGACAGACGTTAAAGACGCCGGTGGTGTTGATGGCGAAAGTGCGGTCCCATTGCTCGTTACTCAGTTCGGTGATGCGGCCCATTTGCAGGACGCCCGCGACACAGGCCAGGCGCTGGATGGGGCCCAGTTTTTCCTGGCCTTGGGCCAGCGCTGCATCAACGGCATCGGCCTGGCTGATGTCGACCAGGTGGCAGGAAACCCGATCACTGTATTCGGATTGGCTCAGTTGGGTCAGGCCTTCTACATCCAGGTCCAGGGCGATGATGCTGGCGCCTCGCTCCAGCAGCAGTTTGGTCACAGAGGCGCCGATGCCACGGGCCGCGCCCGTGACGGCAACGCATTCACCTGCAAATTCTTGTGTGCTCATGTGTACTCCCTGTTTAGCGTTGCAGGCTGTCCTGGATTTCGGCGCAGGTCAGGCTGACGCCGCAGCGTTGCGAGACGTGACGGATGGCCATGTGGTGTTCTTGCAGCGAGAAGTCGGCAACGCCGTCAATGGCCAAGAAGGGCTGCACGTCTTGCATGAAGGCTTCCAGAGCGGTGGTCATGCAGCCGATGTGGGCGTAGACGCCGGTGATGATCAGTTGGTCGCGGCCCAGGTGACGCAGTTGCTCGCGCAGGTCGGAGCGCTGAAAGGCGCTGTAGCGCCATTTGGTCAGCATGATGTCCTGTTCGGCCGGTGCCAGCTCGGGCACGACGGCTTGTTGAGTGTGAAATTCGGTGGCGGTCAGGCCAGGGCCCCAGAAGTCGTTGAGCAGGGCACGGTCTTTCTCGGGCTGCTCGGTAGGCTGGGCGGTGTAGAACACGGGAATGCCCAGCGTGTGGCAGACCTCGCGCAGGGCCGTGATGCGTTCGATCAACATGGGGATCGGAGCCTGGCTCATATCGTATTTCTGCAGAAAGTAGGTCTGCATATCGTGAATGAGCAGGGCGGCACGATTGGCCTGAGGCCGCCAATTGACGCGGTTGGCTACGGGGGTTTGAGGCAGCTCGTAGCTGGGCAAGGCGTGAATGGTCATGAACCGTGTCTCCGTTAAAGAGTGATGTTTTGTGCCAGACCCAGGGAGTTGATCAGGGTCATGAGTTTATTGCCGGTTTCCTGACGCTCCAGGGCAGGGACGGAGCCGTCCACAATGCCAGCGCCAGCCGATAAGGTCAGATTTTGCCGGGTGTAGTGGCCGCAGCGGATGGCCACGGCCCATTCGCCGTTGCCTTCGTGGTCGTTCCAGCCTATGGCACCCGCAAAGTAGCCGCGATCAAAGACCTCGGTGGCTTCGATGGCCTGCATGGCGGGCTGGGTGGGCAAACCGCACACGGCCGGTGTGGGGTGCATGGCCAATGCCAGTTCCAGAGAGGTGACGGATGGGTCGCGCAAACGGCCACTGATACGCGTGGACAGGTGCCACAGATTGGCGGTGCTGGTCAGGCTGGGGCCGTCGGGCACGTCCAGGCAGTCGCAGAACTGGGACAGGATGCGTACTACGTCCTGGATCACGTAGGCATGTTCACGCAGGTCTTTGCTGGACGCCATCAGGGTTTCTGCGCTGGCCTGATCGCGTTGCGGATCGGCAAAGCGCGGGGCTGTACCTGCCAGCGGGTTGACGGTAACCAGATCGCCTTGGCGGCGCACCAACAGCTCGGGGCTGGCTCCAAAAAACAGATCTGGGTCTTGGGCCTTGCCACCTGGCAAGGGCAGGGCGTAGGTGTAGCCAGCCGGATTGCTGTGGAGCATATTGCTCAACACAGTCTGACGGTCCAGGGCTTCGTTCAGCGTGATGGTCACGGTACGGGCCATCACGGTTTTGGAAATGTTCTGTTCGCGCATCGTTGCCAGGATGCGGCTGACGCTGTCTTCGTAGCCCGCACCGTTGGGCAGCAGGCTTTGGCTGGCAATGCTGTTGCCGGATTTGGCCAGCGGTGGGCGCTGGACCGGGCGCAGCAAGACGGGATCGCGTCGGTATTCCTTGGGCACGCGTAAATAGGCTTCGCGGGCCGGGTTAAAGGGAATCACACCCAGTAGCAGGGGGGCGTCCAGACCTTGTTGTGCGGCTTGTGACAGCAAGGTCTGGGCATCTGACAGCAATTGTCCTTGGGCATTATGGGTATGCCGCTCCAGTGCCGTGCCGTGTGCCATCAAACTGACGGTGGGAGAGGCAAATACGCTGCTGTCGGCCCGGTAATGCCTTAACCATTCTTCAATGGTGGCGGGGCGGACTTGGTCGGCTATACGGCTGTTCATAGGAGTCCTTTTTAAGGGCAAGGGTTTTGCCTTTGCGCCCCTTTTTATGAAAGGGGCGCGTCAGGCGGCTTACTTCAGGTGGATACGAGTGATACGGTCAGCAGTCTGGTCATCCTTACCTTTGGATTTGTTGACCAGGTAGGCATTGCCGTCGCCATCCAGGGAAACGTGGTTGGGGAAGCTGCCACCGTCCAGGTTGGCAACGATTTCGCCCTTGCCGTTCACGGCGGTCACGGTGCCCGCACCACGGGAGGCCACGTACGCCAAGGATGTCTTGGGATCGAAGGCTACGTTCAAAGCGCCAGCGCCGATTTTGATGTCGTGCTGGACGGAGCCGTCTTTGGCGTTGACGATCAGCAGGTTGTCGCTGCCCTGGGAGGCCACGTAGATTTGTCCGTTTTTGCTATCCACGGCCACACCGGCCGCGCCACGTGAGCCTGGCAGGGCATAGACGGTCTGAGCATTGCCGTCTTTAAGGTCGATGATAAGCAGCTCATTGGTGCTGGCGCTGACGGTGTACAGACGGCCATTCTCGTCATCCAGGGCGAGGCTCATGGGGCTGAGCTGGCCGCGAGTTTGGGATTTCAGTTCGATGGGGTCCAGTGTCGCCAATTTCTTCGTGTCAAAAACAGAAATCAGCTTGGAGCCGGGCGAGGAGACATAGGCGCGTTGGTTTTTCTGATCCACTACAACGTCACGGGCGTGGCTGGCGGCACCATCCTCAAACTGTTTCACCAGTTTCAGGTCTTTTTGACTGTAGACCGCGACTGTATTACTGCGGGTGTTGGTGACCCAAACATGGCCGCGCGCATCGTCCACGTCCACGCCATAAACAGCTTGAACCTGGCCATCATTGCGGCTTTGTTGAGCGGCGGGGGTCACGCTGGCTTCAACGGCCAGGGTCTTGGGGTTAACTTTGAGCAATTGCGATTGCTTGACGGGTGGACGGCCCACGGCAGAAGTCACGAACAGCACTTTGTTCTTGGGGCTGTAGGCGCTTTGGTACAAGCCGGGCACCAGGTGCTGGGATTGCAGTTCAAATTTGTCCTGACCGCTCAGCTCAACTTTAGGGGAAACCTTCAGGTTGAAGATGCCAGCGGTCGATGGTTTGCTGACCTGCATGACCACGGGATGCACGCCAACGGCGGCTTCGGCTGGAATGGCAAGGGTGGTGCTCAGATTACCTTCCTTGTCAGCAACCAGCGCTTTGGGGGTCAGGGTGTGGCCGTTTTGCAGCAGAATCACTTCCTGGCCGGGCGTAAAACCACGGCCTGCCAGTTGAGCTTCGGTGCCTGCGTAGACCACGCCAGCAGCATTCATGGAACCACGGAAGTCAGCGTCAGGCTGGTCAAAGGCAGGAGCCGCAAAGGCGTTGGCCAGAGACAGGGACAGGACGGCGGCGCTCAGGCCGGCCTTGCGTAGCAGGGCAGCGGGGGTACGACGAATGCAATTGACATTGATTAGCATCTTTTAATCCTAAATAAAAGTTCGGTCGACAAGACGGTCCATGTAGGAGCTCTTTCTACAGGCGTGCAGCAGGCGTGGATAGAACAAAATCGAGATGTCAGGCATGGGGTGGGCCATCCTGTTTGCGGGCTGACCGCAGACCTTGATTGAACACGCCGAAACCACCTGCGACCGCAGCGCAAGCCAGACCACCGACGGCCACAGCGACTGCCGGTCCAAGCAGGCGGGACAGATAGCCCATTTGCATATTGCCCAGGGCCTGGCCCAGGGAGTATTGCGTCATCCACAGACTGGAAACACGGCCCAGCAGGTAATCGGGGGTGTGGTGCTGAACCAGCGCCATACGCATGATTTTGGAGATGGTGTCGGCTGCGCCCATGATGGCCAGGCAGATCAGTGCCCACCATAAGGTGGTTTGCAGGGACAGGGCGGCAACAGCCAGACCCCAGATCAGTACGGCAAGCACAATGGCGGCACCGGGACGGGACACTTGGCGGCACCAGCCACTGGACAGGGCAGCCAGCGTGGCACCTACCGCCGGGGCGGCGTAGAGATAGCCGGTGGCGGTAGCGCCCATGTTCAGAATGGTGTCGCCCCACTCGGGCATCAAGGCCAAGGGCGTGGCCAAAATCAAGGCGGCCAGATCAATCAGCAACAGGGCGCGCAGCAAAGGGTGGCTGGCTACAAAGGCAAGGCCATCGCGCAGGGATTGGAAGGCGTTTTTCTGGGGCTGCTTGCCCGCTTGCGGAGGCAAGGGCGGCAGAGCGCGCAAGAGCAAAGGGGTGACAATGACACCGCACAGCACGATCACGTAGCAGAAAATCAGGCCAGGGCCAGAGATCAGAACGCCTGCCAGTGCGGGGCCGATAATGCCGCCCAACTGCATGGCCAAACCGGACAGGGCAGCGGCAGCGGCCAGCTTGTCTCGACCGACCAGGGCCGGGGTGGCCGACATCATGGCCGGCACGCTGATGCCGCCCGCCGCGCCACCAATGGCTGCAGCCACATAGATTAGCCAGACCTGCGGGTTGGGCAGCAGCGTATTGATCAGGAACAGCAGCACGCTGAGGATGTAGACACTGCGCGACCAGACCATCAGACTGCGCCTGTCCATGCGGTCGGACAAGACACCGCCCGCAATCAGTGCCAGCACCATGGGGGTGGCCATGGACACGTTCAGGAAAGCAACGGCCACACTGGATTTGGTCAGATCATAAAGCTGTACGCTGGCAGCCACCATCAACATGCCGGTGACCAGCACCGTGGCAGCCCGAGCGAAGTAGGCAAAGCGGAAGGCTCGGCTTTCGATCAGCGGCGAGATATCCAGAAAGAAACGTCTTACAGACATGGCTTATACATCGAGTTCAGGTTGAGCTTGTGCCTGTTCGGCAAAAGCCATGGCCGAGTCCATGAGCGGGGCCATGACGGCCACGGCTTCAGTACCGGTCAAATGAGCGTGCAGGCAGGCAATATCGTGCACATCTAGCTGCTCTGCATAGGGCTGCCACAAATTGGGATGCAATTGTGTGCCTGCGTGGTCCAGAGCCGCACGGAAATACAGCATGGGGCCGTCATAGACGTGATGCTCGTACAGACGCACCAGACGGTTATTGTTCTCCACCACCTGAAATACGCTGTCCAGACGCGTGTCAGGCAGTTCGGCCAGCGGGTGAGCACTGCGCTTGAGGAAGTCCACCACGCCCTGACGGGTCAGGGAAACGTCGGGCAAGCTGTCCGGATCATGGCCCGCAATATGCAGCAGCGCCTTGTAGATGGCGTTGGGTTCGGGAGCCGGTTCGTTACGCCACGCATCGCTGGGGTAGGCGTCCAGCAAGGACAACATGCCCACCAGTTGCCCGCGACGACGCAGTTCGACGGCCATGGCCTGCGCAATAATGCCGCCCACGGACCAGCCGGCCAGATGGTAGGGGCCCTGTGGCTGAACGTGCTCGATACGATCCACATACACCTTGGCCATGGCATCCAGGCTGCTATCCAGACCCAGCGAGGCGTCAGACAGCACACTGGCTTGCAGGCCGTAGACGGCACGACCTGGGGGCAGGTGACGCGCCAGCGCGCCATAGCACCAGGACAAGCCTCCGGCCGGGTGAATCACGAACAGCGCAGGCTGGTCGCTTTGTGCCGGACGCAAGGTGATGGTGGGGCCAAAACCATCGGCAGTCGTGCTGCCTGCCTGATCCAGGTGCTTGGCCAGACGGGCAATGGTGGGGTACTCAAAAATAGTGCCAATCGAGACGGCCTGACCGCGAGCTTCGCGCAGCAGCAAGGCCAGTTTGGCGGCCAGCAGCGAATGTCCGCCCAGTGCGAAGAAATCGTCGTCGGCGTAAAACGCGTCGCTGCTTTCCAGCACGGTGGCGAAAGCAGCGGCGATTTGGTGTTGAGTGGCCCCTTCCAGTGGCAAACCAGCAGAGCGTGCTTGCAAGGCCGGTACGGGCAGAGCCTTGCGGTCCAGCTTGCCGTTGGCCGTTACGGGCAAGGCGTCCAGACTGATCCAGGCACTGGGCACCATGTAGGACGGCAAGTGCTCGCCGACATACGCGGCCAGCGTGTTGTCCGTGCACTGGCTGCCTGCTTGCGGCACCCAGTAAGCCACAATCGCCATTTGACCGGGTACATCTTCACGGGCAATCACGGCGACGTGGGCCACATCGGGGTGGCGCGCCAGCAAGGCTTCAATTTCGCCCAGCTCGATACGCTGGCCACGCAGCTTGATCTGGTGATCCGAGCGGCCCAGGAAAATAATTGCGCCATCGTCACGCCAGCGGGCTACATCGCCAGTGGCGTACATGCGGTCGCCATGTAGGGCGTAAGGGTCGGGTACAAAGCGTTCTTCAGTCAGGTCCGGGCGGCCCCAGTAGCCTTGCGCCAACTGTCTGCCAGCCAGGTACAGGTGGCCGGCCACGCCCGGCGGTACAGGCTGCAATTGCTCGTCCAGAATGTACAGGGCGGTGTTCCATACAGGGAAGCCGATGGGCACAGGCTGGGATTTGTCCTCGCGCGAAGCAGGCCAGTAGGACACGTCCACGGCGGCTTCGGTTGGGCCGTACAGATTGTGCAGTTCGGCGTTTAGCAGGCAGTGGAAGCGGTCGCGGGTAGTGGCCGACAGTTCCTCACCACTGCAAAACACCAGACGCGGCGCTAGCCCACGAGCCTCAGGCTCATCCAGAAAGGCGCTGAGCATGGAGGGCACAAAGTGCAGCACGGTGATGGACTGTTCGCGCATCAGGCGGGCAATATGGGCGGGGTCGCGGTGGGCTTGTGGTGGGGCCACGACCAGGGTTGCACCGGACAGGAAGGGCAGGAAGAACTCCCACACCGACACGTCAAAGGTGGCCGGGGTCTTTTGCAGAATGCGGTCACCCGTGCCAATGCCGTAATGGGTTTGCATCCACACCAGCCGGTTGACGATGGCGTCGTGGTTGACCAGCACGCCTTTGGGGGTGCCGGTAGAGCCGGAGGTGTAGATCAGGTAAGACGGGTCATGCGGACCAGCGGCTGTCCAGGCGTCTGCACTGCAAGCCTGTTCAGGCTGAGGAACCAGCAGGGTGGCGTTCAGCGTGCAATCGGGCTGGCCAACCAGCAGGCGCGGTTGAGCGGCCTGCAAGATGGTGTTCAGGCGATCGGCAGGCTGGTCCAGATCCAACGGCAAGTAGGCGGCACCGGCTCGGTGGATAGCCAGCAAGGACAGCACCAGTTCCAGCGAGCGGGGCAGGGCCACGGCGACGATATCACCGGTCTGCACACCGGCCAGACGCAGTTGCGCGGCCAGATTGGCGGTTTGTTCGTCGATCTGGGCGTAGCTGAGCTTCTTGCCTTCAAATTCCAGGCCACTTTGTTCCGGGTGAGCCTGTAACTGGGCGTGGATCAGTGCCCACAGCGTTGTTTCAGGAACCGGGTGAGCAGTCTGGTTGACGGTCTCAATCCAGTGGTGGTGTTCCGCGTCCGTCAGCGTAGGCACAGCAGACAGGGTGTCGGCTTGCAAAGCACGCAGCAGAAACTGTTCCAGACGGGTCAGATGGGTTTGAATCTGCTCTTCGGTGTACAGACGCGGGTTGGCCTCGACTTCCAGACGCAGGCCACTGGCATCGGGCTGGGCGCGAAAGGTGAAGTTCAGATCTTCCACGGGGCCAGCGCACAGCACGGTCTGGCTGGCGGTCAGGCCTGCTTGTTCATAGGGTGCATCGAAAGGCAGGACGTTGATGATGGGGCCGTGCAGGCGGCGCATACCGCCCAGCAAGCCTAGATCACGACGTAGTTGTTCACTGCGGTAGCGGCCATGACGACGCGCCTGGCGCAGTGCCTTGGAAACCTGAACCAGGTATTGATTCAAAGGCTGGGATTCGTCGATCTGCAAACGCAGCGGAGCCACGTTCATCACGGTGGAGACGATACGGGCGCTGATATGGCCCAGACGTCCCATCCAGGGCACGCCTACCGTGCATTCGTCCTGGCGGGTGTGACGGCGCACATAGGCGGCGGTCAGGCCCGTAAGAATGTCTGGCCAACTGATATCGCTGCTTTGTGCCAATGCTTGCAGGCTGGCTGTCAGCTCGGGCTTGACGGCGCGGCGTGCCAGCAGGAAATGATGGTCGCTCAAGGCCTGGGATTCGCTCAGGCTTTGGGCGGGTTCTGCATCGTTCAAGGTGTCCAGCCAGAACTGTCTGTCTTTGCTGCGGCGCTCGCTCTCCCGATAGCTTTGATCGTCATCCTGCAAGAGGGCGAACGATTCCAGCTCATGGCCATGATCTTCATGGCCATTGAGCAAGGCCTTGTAGAGCTTGACTACCCGCGTCTCGATCAGCGCCATGCCATAGCCGTCAGCGGCCAGGTGATGGATACGCTGATACCAGAGATGGTGTTTGGGCCCCAACACAAACAGAATGTGCCGTGCCAGCGGTGCAATGGTCGGGTCCAGCGGTGTGCGCAGGTCCGCCATCAACTGGGTTTGAGCCTGTTCGGCACCGTCTGGGTGAGCGGACAGGTCCACAATTTCCAGCTGAATCGGCTCTTGCGGGCGCAGGTACTGGGCCGGGCCATCGGGTGTGTCCACCATGCGCAAGGTCAAGGCATCGGCTTCGGTCAGCGTCAGATTGATGGCCTGTGCAAACAGCGCAGTGTCCAGCGCCGAGTGGATATGGGTGCAATGCCCGGTGTTGAAAATCGGGTTGAGCGGGTCCAAACGCTGGGCGTACCATAGACCTTCTTGTGCTTCGGTCAGGGGGCGCAATGGCAGTTCGGAAGGGGAGCTAAACATAAGCGTGTTGCAGTAAGAAAATCAGCGGCCGTTTTGTTGGGCACGCTCGATCAGCGACCACCATTGGCCCAGGGTGACAACCGAGGCCATTTCGGAAAACTCGATAGGAGCGCCGGCCTCGCGCCAGCGGGTGGCCAGGGTCATGACGCGCATGGAATCCAGGCCCAGATCGATCAGATTGTCGTCGTCCAGGATGTCCTGCGGGTCTTCGTGCAACATGGCGGCAATGTCTTGCCGCATGCGTTCCAGGGTAAGGGGAGTACTCATGATGATTCTTGCGTTGTGTTTTCTAATTGCTCGCGCAACTGGGCGCGCAGTTCTTTGCGGCTGATCTTCAAGGCCGCCGTTTCCATGAAACGGTCTACAAACACGATTTGGTCCGGTACTTTGAAGTCGGCCAGACCACGGCTGCGTATCCATTTCTTCAGTTCAATCGCGCGTGGCTTGTCATCCTTGGGAATGATGAAGGCGCAACTGCGCTCGCCCAGGAACTCGTCGGGCACCGACACCACGGCAGCGTCAAAGACCTGCGGGTGGGCCAGCAGATGATCTTCAATTTCCTCGGCGGAGATTTTCTCGCCAGCGCGGTTGATGTGGTCAGTGGCACGGCCCTGAACCATCAAATAGCCTTCGGGCGTCATGCGTACCACGTCGCCTGTGCGGTAAAAACCGTCCTCGGTAAAGGAGCGGGTATTGGCCGACGGGTTGTTGTGATAGGCGCGGATCGTGTAGGGGCCACGTGTCAGCAGGTAGCCGGTTTCGCCAGGGGCGACCGGGTCACCGTTGTCGTCTACGATCAGGATTTCATCGTCCGGGCTGATAGGGCGGCCCTGCGTGTTGATGATGATGTCCTCGGGGTCGTCCAGGCGGGTGTAGTTCACCAGACCTTCGGCCATGCCAAACACCTGCTGCAAGGTCACGCCCAGCGTGGGGCGCACGCGCTTGGCGGCTTCGGCGTTCAGCTTGGCACCGCCTACCTGAATCACTTGCAGCGACTTCAGATTGGCATGGGTCTTGGTGGCCGCATCCATCCACAGCATCAGCAGTGGGGGGACTAGGCTGGTGTCGGTCACGCCTTCGCGTTCGATCAGCTCAAAGCAAACGTCCGGGCTGGGGGCGGGACTGAGCACCACTTTGGCACCGGCGTACAGCGCACCCAGAAAACCGGGTGAGCTCATGGGGAAGTTGTGTGCAATGGGCAAGGCGCCCAGGAACACGCTGTTTTCGTTCAGACCGGCAATCTTGGCGCTTTCACGCAAGGTGTAGATGTAGTCGTCGTGCGTGCGGGGAATCAGCTTGGACAAGCCGGTGCTGCCACCTGAAATTTGTAGGAAAGCCACGTCAGAAGGCTGGGCTGCTGATACGGGCACGTCCACATTGGCCGCACTGCTTTGCAACTGGGCAAGCGAGGTGTATTCCTGCGCATCGCCCACGATGTAGACCTGCTCGACATGCGGGCAGCGTTCACGCAGCTCGCGCACCAAAGGCAGATAGTCAAAACCGGCATGCGTATCGACACCGATATAGGCGCGTGCCTGGGCGGTATTGGCAAAATGCTCGACTTCGGTAATGCGGTGCGCTGGCAGGGCATACACGGGCAGGAGACCAGCACGGAACAGGCCAAAGATCACGCTGACAAATTCAGGGATGTTGGGCAGGTGTACCAGAACCCGATCACCCTTGCGCAGACCGGCTTGCAGCAGGCCCGATGCGATTTGGCTGGCGTACTGATCCAGCGCGCCATAGGTCCAGCGTTGGGTGCCGCCAACAACGGCTTCACGTTCCGGGTGGTTTTGTGCGCGCGTGCGCAACAAGGCCCCAAACGTTTCCCCTTGCCAGTGTCCGGCATCGCGATAGCGCTGGGCAAAGGCGTCAGGCCAAATTTGTTCAACAGGAATAGATTTCATCATGGTAATGAGAACTATTACATAAATAAGTAGGCTTGTCAGATTTACTCGTGCTAAGTCAGCTTGGTGTCAGGCAGTTCAACACTGTCCAGCAAGCTGACCGTCCACGGAGCAAAAGGGGTGTTCAGGCAGATCGCAGCGGCATAGTTTTCTACTGGCCGGTGACTGTGCACCACCAAATCTTGCAAGATGGGATGGGGGGATTGTACGGTGCATCCGTAATCCGGATGGCCGTTCAAGGATAACTCTTGAGGCTGAATATGAAAACCGGTGCCCGCCTGTTTCAGGGCTGCTTCCTTTCCACACCACAGCGCATAAAAATCCAGATCACATTTTAACCAACTGCGTTCGGACGGCACACTGCAATGATCGACCAACCCTGGTTTGACGGGCAGGCGCATGGCTTCTATGTCCACGCCGATGATTCGGTCGGCCATGCCAATCAGCACGCGCTCGCCGCTGTGCGACAGGCTAAAGTGCAGATCGGTATCGTCCAGATCCAGCACCGGCTTGCCATGTTCCAGCGTAGTAATAGGGACGGCGCGTGGCGTACACCCCAGCAAAGGCGCCAGAAAATGGCGCAGGGCACCGTGGGCCAGCAGGCTTAAGTGCTGATCTGACTGACGCTTGCGGCGGGCAATCACGGCCAGGGTGCTGTCCGGGATCTGGCTTCGTAACCAGGATTCCATACCTGCAGGCAGGGGAAGCGACAAGCTGTACACAGCCAGCATGTCAAAGCCCCAAATGGCGTTGCAAAAGGGCGGCGTCCTGGCGCAACTGTTCGGCAGGGCCGTCGTAAACCAACTGACCATTGCCCAGCAACAAGGCTCGATCCGCCAATTGCAGAGCCAGGCTTAAATTCTGTTCGGCAATCAGCACGGTAATGCCTTGTTCGTTCAGTGCTTGCAACTGCGGCAGCAAGGTGTCCTGAATCGTCATGGGGGCCAGGCCTTCGCTGGGTTCGTCCAGAACAATAATGGAGGACTGTGTCAGCAGGGCGCGGGCCAGTGCCAGTAATTGCCGTTCGCCACCACTCAAGGCGGAGCAGGAGGACTGGCGGCGCTCGTACAGACGCGGCATGGATTCATAAATGCTGTTCAGCGTCCAGCGATCATCCGAGCGTGGACGGCGGGCCAGCCCGGCCAGACGCAGGCTTTCCTGTACCGTCAATGTCGGAAAACGGCCCCGGCCTTGTGGCACCAGCGCCATGCCTAGCAGGGCGATTTTGTGGGTAGGCCAACCCGTAATGTTTTGACCATGCACATGGATTTGCCCACTCCATTGCGGGCCCATATTGAACAGGCAGTGCAGCAGACTGGTTTTTCCGGCACCGTTGCGGCCCAGCAGGGCCACGCTTTGTCCGACGGGAATATTCAGCGAAATTTCTTGCAAAATGTCGGCCCGATCGTAGCGTGCATGCAGGCCCGAGATGTTCAGCGCTGTGCTCATGCGGTCTCCAAAGCCAGTTCACCCAGATAGGCCTGGCGCGCCCCGGCGTGCTGACGCACGGCGTCCGGGGTATCGCAGGTCAGCAAGGTGCCGGATGACAGCACGGCGATCCGGTCACATTCCTGGAAAACAATATCGATGTCGTGGCTGATCAGCAGCACGGCGCATTGGCCGCGCATGGCATGGACCAGCGCCATGACTTCACGGGATTCGGATTCGGACAGGCCAGCCGTTGGCTCGTCCAGCAAGAGTACGCGGGGTTGCTGCGCCAGGGCAATCAGCAAATCCAGAATGCGTTGCTCGCCATAGGACAGGGAGCGTGCCAGCAAATGCCCGCGACCGGCCAGGGCGCTGTGCTCCAGCAATGCTTCGGCCGCCTGTTGACTGGCGCTGCGGGCAGATTGGCGGCCCCACCAGTGATAGCCGCAGCCTTTTTTGATGCGCACGGCCAAGGCCAGGTTTTGCAGCAGGCTCAGTTCGGGAAAAATGCGGCTGGTCTGAAAGCTGCGTACCAGACCTTGCCTGGCGCGCTCAATAGGCCCCAGACTGCGCAGGTCCTTGCCTTCCAGAAAAACCTGGCCGCTGGATGGCGTGGTCAAACCGCTGATGATATTGAACAGCGTGGTTTTGCCTGCACCATTGGGGCCAATCAGCCCCAGGGTTTCGCCCGCACGCAGCTCCAGGCTGACATCTGTCAGGATATCCAGGCCACCCACATGCAAGGCCAGTTCGCGAGTGCTTAGTAACACGCTCATGAGGACCTCTTGCGCCGCTCAGCCAGACCGTTGGGCATGAACAGAACCGTCAGCACAAAGATCAACCCCACCAGCAACTGCCAACGATCTGTGTAGGAGCTGAGGTAGGTCTGGGCAAACAGATAAAACGTAGCGCCGATGAATGCGCCGCGCCAGGTGCGTATGCCACCGATCACACCCATGATGATGAGCGTGGCCGAGAAACTCCAATGCACTTGTTGTGGGCTGACGTACTGGTTTGCAAAGGGATACAGGCCGCCAGCCGCACCCGCTACCGCACCTGCAATCATGAAGGTGTAAAGGCGAATGCGCCATGCTTGATAACCCAGGGCGGCCATGCGCAAGGGCTGGTCGCGCAGGCCGGTCAAGGCCAACCCGATCGGGGCGCGGCTGAAGGAGCGCAGCAACAACCAGCAGATCACCGCCAGTACCAGGGCCAGAATCATCAGGGTGTAGGGGGCGCTCAGGGGTAACTCGCCCAGGCTTAGACGCGGGAAACCGCGCAGGCCGTCTGCACCACCGGTGACGTCACGCCAGCGAAATGCCACTTCCCAGATCAACTGACCGGCAACCAGCGTGGCCACCATGAAAAACAGCTCGGAACTGCGCAAGCTGATCAGCGCCATCAACATGGACAGCAGGGTGCCTGCCGCAATGCCGACCAGCAGCATCAAGGGCAAGGATGCGCCCCAGTATTGACTGCTGACGGCAGTGGCGTACGCGGCAAAGCCAAAGACGGCACCGTGGCCCAGAGAGACCAGACCACCGTAACCAATCAAGAGGTTGATGCTAAGGACGGCGCAACCGATCAGCAGGGCTTCGGTGCCAAAGCGCCATAAGAAGGCGTCGCCCCAGAAATAGCTGCTGAGCAAGACCAGGCAGGCCAAAGCGGGCCAAAGTCCAGTGCGTAGCAGGCAGGTGTTGAGCTTGTTCATTTAAACCTGACGCGTAGCGGATTTGCTCAGGCCATTGGGCCAGCAAAGCAGAAGGCCCAGCATGACGGCCAGGGTAGCGGCATTGGCAAAAGCAGGGACCCAGACGCGGGCAAAAGTGGTGACGAAACCCAGAATCAGCGCGCACAGCAAGGTCCCGCGCACTGAGTTCAAGCCACCAATGACCACCACCAGCAAGGCCAGCAAGAGGATTTCTTCATCCAGACCGGGGTAGACCGACAACATGCCTGCGCCCAAGGCGCCACCCAAACCGGCCAGACCGGCGGCCAGCGCCATGCCGATGGCAAACAGGCGACGCGAATTCAGGCCCAGGGTCTCGACAATCTGGGCGTCTTGTACGCAAGCGCGAATGGCCGCACCCCACAGGGTGCGATCCAGTAGGAACCAGAACAACAAAGCCAGTGTCAGGCCGGTAACGATCAGGAACAGGCGATAGGTGGGGAAAGGCAGGCCCATGATCCACACCCCGCCACGCAGCACTTGCGGCAGCATGGGCGAGAGCGTGTCGGCGCTGAAACCCCAGCGCATCAAATCGGCCAGAATCACGGACAGGCCGTAGGTCAGCAGCACCTGCATCAGGTGAGTGCGTTGATAGAACTGGCGAAAGGGAAAGCGGTCCAGTAACAAGCCCATCAGTCCACACAGTACAAACGCGGCGGGAAAGGCCAGCCACCAGGGCGCGCCAGATGCCAGCCATTGGACACTGATGTAGCCGCCCAGCAGGAAAAAAGAGCCGTGTGTCAGGTTGATGAAGTTCATCAGGCTGAGCACTAAAGACAGCCCCAGCCCCGCCAACATCAGCAGGGCCGAGAAGGACAGGGCATTGAGGATTTGAAGCAGGTAGTAAGACAAGGTGTGGCTCAAGAACGCGGGCCGGGGTCCTGGATACGCTGGTAAGTATGAACCACGGTGTTAAAGGGGCGACCTTGCGCGTCTTTTTCCACCCGGTTGACGTAAATATCCAGAATGGACTGGTTATTGCGTGGGTCAAACGCCATGGGGCCAAAGGCGGTGTCGATAGGCTTGTCCAGCAGGGCTTGCTTGAAGGCGGCCTTGTTGGACAGATCGCCCTTAACCGCATCCAGACCGGCCTTGATGACCTGGCCGGTCACGTAACCGGAGGTGCTGGCCTCGCCGGGCAAACGGCCACGGCTGGCTTGGTAGGCGGCCACAAAGTCCTGGGCAGCCGGAGCGCCGGGGGACTGGTGGAAGGTACTGACGCCACCCAATGCGGCCTCGCCCACCGCAGTGATCACATCTTCCTGGTCGAACAGGGCACCGGGGCCCACGATCTGGATCTTGCCGTGCAGTTGGTAATCCTGCATTTGCTGGTGGAAACGAACGGCGTCGGCACCAGCCAGGAATGTGTAGACAAACTTGGGGTTGCTGGCGGCCAGATTCATCAGGATAGGCGCGAAGTCGGGGGTACCCAAGGGAGTCCAGATGCGCTCGCCCAGTGTGCCGCCTTGTTCCTGATAGGTGTTGGCGAAGTCCTCAATGTATTCACGGCCTGCGGTGTAGTCCGAACCCAGCGTGATACCGCCGGATTTTTCGACGTGCTCGAAGGTCCACAAGGCGCCGGTATGACCCAGCATCCAGCTCGTTTTGGTGGGGCGGAACACGTAGGGGCTGGCGGCTTCACGGGCCAGGCCATTGGCAGCGGCATTGGAAATAAAGGTAGGCAGTTGCGCATCGTGGACGATGTCACGAATGGCCAGCGCGATATTGGCGCTGATAACGCCGCCCAACACATCGATTTTGTCGCGCTCGATCAGCTTGCGCACTTTACGGATGGCTTCGTCCGGTTTGCCGTGGTCGTCCTCGACCAGCAACTGCACCTTGCGTCCGCCCATCTCGTTATTGCACTGTTGCAGCATCAACTCCAGACCGGCGCGCATGCTCTCGCCCAAGGAGGCGAAGGGGCCGGACAAGGATGTCAGCAAGGCAATTTTCAGGGGACCGTCTTGGGCACGAAGCAGGCGGGGTACGCCAAATAGCAAAGGGCTGGCCGCAGCGGCCAGCAAAAGCTGACGACGTGCAGCACGGGTAGGGGAGAGAGTCACGAGAGCTTGTTTCCGTAAGAGAGCCAAGTTCGCCTGGGTAGACATTTCAGGCAGGAGGCTGCACTACTAAATGTTAATCATTATCATTTTATGGTCTTTCCTGATGTAAATAAAGGCTCATCGCCCTTGAATGTCCATTTCAAGCGTGGGCCTTCAAGGGCAGCAGGCCTCGATTGGGGGCAGATTCAGGGGGGGAGGCAGGTCAAAGCGGCCACGTGGACGCTTTGCAGGAAAGGCGCAGGGGCGGGGTGCTTAGCGGCCATCCCCGTTGATATTGGCGCGAATGCGGTTCAAAAACTGCCGTAGCTGGGCCAGTTCCTCAGCCGAAAAGCCCTGAATGGCGCGGTGATGAATATCCAGTGCGGCGGGCAGGACGCGCAAAAAGTGCTGCCGACCTTGCTCATGCAGATGGATCAACACACGACGCTGGTCCAGCGGATCGGGCTGGCGGGACAGGTGGCCCGCGTTTTCCATCACCACCAGGGCGCGTGACAAGGTGGTTTGGTCCACATCGGTATATTGCGCCAGGGTGCTGACGCCCAGTCCATCGGTTTCGTTCAGAAAAGCCAGCACGCGCCAATGCAGCAGGGTCAGTTCATGGCTGCGCAGCAAGGTTTGAAAGTCAGCATTTAAGGCCGAGGTACTGCGATTGAGCAGATAGGGAATAAAGGTATCGTGCCCGGTATAGGCGTCGGTCAGAGGGGGGCTGGCCATAGTGAAGCGGCTTCCTTGATGCAGAAAAAAAGCAGGCTACTCGTTCCAGATGATTGAGATAGCCTGCCAAAGCCCGGTCATCGCTGTAAGCAGACCGGGCAAGTGGTGGTTTTTACGGTGAGTGGAACTTAGTTTGCATGATCCACTTTGCGTTGCAAAGCGGCAATGGTCAGGTTCAGTGCGAAGCCCAGCACACAGATCCAGACCAGGGGTACAAACATATCAAGCGTGCGGTAGCTGCGTGCAGCGGCGGTCAGCATATGGCCCAGACCGTCGGTGGAGGCAATCATCTCGGCCAGAAAGACCACTACGCAGGCAATCACGCCGGCCACCCGCACACCGGCCAGCACCGTCGGGCTGATGGCGGGCAAAATGATTTTCCATAGGCAGGCACTGCGGGAGGTGCCTGCGGCACGTGCCGACCAGATCAGCTTGCGGTCCACCGTTTGCGCCGCCACCCAACTGGCCATCAGCACAGGGAAAATGGCGTCTGAAACCACCAGAGCAATTTTCGATGCGCTTTCAAACCCCATGATCAGGATCAGTGCCGGGTAAAGGGCGATCTTGGGGATAGGGGCCAGCAAACGGATCAGTGCATCCAGCAGAAACGAGCTCCAGCGTGTCAGTTGGGCAATCAGGGCCAGGGCGACCCCGGCCACACAGGCAATCAGCAAACCGCTGATCAGACGGTAGACGGTGATGCCCAGGTTCTGCCAGAAGTCAGCCTGACCGGCCAGCTCCAATACCCGCATCAAAATGGCAGAAGGGGCAGGCAACAACTGCGGGCTGACCCAGCCCGAGCGGGTACACAGCTCCCAGATAATCAGCAAGATGGCCGGGCTGATGCACAAAGACAGACCGGACAGATCCCGGCGCCTGGCCGGGCGGGTTTCGGTAGAACGCATTGCTTGCCCCGATGAGGCTAAGGTTTTAGTGGTCATCGCGTCATCCTTTGTCCATCAGGCCCTGGGTGGAGTCATGCCAGTGCGTGCAGCGCTTGCGCACGAACTCAAACAAGGCGTCAAAGGCAATGCCCAGGACCGCCAGCAGCATGATGACCGCATACACCGTGGAGTACTGCGCCATATCCATAGAAGTGAACAGCAGATTGCCGATGCCTTCCTGACGCGCAATCATCTCGGAGGAGACCATCACGATCAGAGCCATGACCACGCCGACGCGGCAGCCAATCATGACTTCCGGCAAAGAGGCGGGCAGTACGATCTTGCCCAGACGGGCCAGTGGACCCATACCCATGGACTGGGCCACCCAGATCAGCTTGGGCTCAATACGGGTTGCACCGTGATAGCTGTGATAGAGCAAAGGCAGGGACACGCCCAGCGCAATGACCAGAATTTTGGAGAAATCCCCCAGACCGAACCACAGCATCAAGATTGGCATCAAGGCCGCTTTGGGCATGGGGTAGGCCAGGGCCACCAAGGGATAGAAGGCGGTATAGACCAGGCGGCTGCGGCCCATGGCCAAACCCAGCGGTACGGCCACGACCAGCGCCAGGGCATAGCCTGTAAACATGCGGCCTACTGACTGCAGGATGGCCGACCAGGCCATCGGGTCGCTGATCAGGGCGGGTAGTTCACCCAGAGCCGCCCAGGGGCTGGGGAAGGAGTCCAGCTCTACCCAACGGGCCAGTCCTGCCCAGGCCAGCAGCACCAGAATGGCCGCCATGACCAAAGAGGCCCAGCGATGTTCATACCAGTGCTGTGGCGTCATGGGTGGGCCTCCGCCATCAAGGATTGCTCCAGACGAATAATGGTTTCCTGATAGACCGGATTGCGCAACAGCTCGCTACGGATGCGGGGGCGGGGCAAGTCAATCTCCACCACTTCCTTGATGCGGCCAGGCGAGCCAGTCATGACAATCACGGTATCGGACAGAAAGACCGCTTCGTCCACGCCGTGTGTCACAAAGACCACGGTATTGCGCAACTGCTCCCACAAGCTGAGCAGTTCCGTTTGCAGGGTGACGCGCGTATGGGCATCCAGCGCCCCGAAGGGTTCGTCCATCAGCAGAATGTCCGGCTCATAGGCCAGGGTGCGGGCAATGGCCGCGCGCTGACGCATGCCGCCGGACAGTTCACGAGGATAGAAGGCGGCGTAAGGCCCCAGCTTGACCTTGTCCAACCATTCGCTGGCGCGTTGTTCGGCCTGGGCTTTAGGCATGCCTTGTTCGCGCATGCCGTAGGCCACGTTTCCCAACACGGTTTTCCAGGGAAACAGAGCATATTCCTGAAACACCGGGCCCCGGTCTGGACCTGGGCCGGTAATGGGCTTGCCCTTGACGCGGATCTGGCCGCTGGAGCAGGACTCAAAGCCCCCTAACATATAGAGCAGGGTGCTTTTGCCGCAACCGCTGGGTCCTAGAATAGACACAAAGCGCCCTGCCGGAATGCTCAGGGCGATGTCTTGCAGGGCCGTATGGCTGTGGCCCTGCCGGGTGTTAAAGGTTTTACCGACACCATCCAGTTCAATCATGGTTGGGCCTCGCGTAAATCAGCCCGGTAAAAATCCTGCACGTTCAAGGCTTCTTTCAGGAAACCGGCCTTGTGGTAGCGGTCATAGGTGCCTTGAATGGACTCCAGATCGGGCTGCATGTCGGGCACACGTGCAAAGTCCTTGTCGGTGAACAGGTATTGAGCCAGCAAGTCTTTGGGGGCGCGGGTGATTTGGGCGGTGACTTCCACGGCCAATGCTGGGTCCTTGCTGAGCATGCTCATGGCAGTTTTCAAATCCTGTACGTAGGCGCGTACCACTTCGGGGTTGGCATCGCTATAGGATTTGCTGCAGGCCTCGAAAATTTGTACCGACGGGCTGGCCACTTCGGACAGGGAAAACAGCTTGCGCAAGCCGCCTTTCTTTTCATTCAGCAGGGCAAAGGGTTGGGCCATGGGGCCGGCATCAATGCGGCCACTGCGAACGGCGTCAGCCGCAGGCGGAAAACCGGTTTCAACGATTTTCACATCCTTGTCCGGGTCAATGCCGTTTTGACGCAGCCACAGCAGCATGTCGAAGTACACCCCGGCACCGTAGGCGTTGGTGCCGATGACCTTGCCTTTCAGATCAGCCGCCGTCTTGATCGGGCTGTCTTCTTTCACGGCCCAATAGACGGAGAAGTGATCATCATCCGAGTGCACGTGCTGGGCCACGATATAGGCCTGCAGACCGCTTTCAATCGCGCCATTGGCCAGCGACATGGGGGCCATGGTGGAGCACTCCAATACACCGGCCCGCATGGCTTGCACCATGGGCGAGGTGCCCTGGAACTGGGTCCACTGGATTTGATATTTCTTGCCCAATTGCGGGAACAGCTCGGGGCGCTTGGCCATCAGATACTTGGCTTCCTCGCCCGGAATGGTCCAGCCTACCCGCAGGGTGGGGACTTCCTGAGCCTGGCTCAGACCGTGACAACTCATCAGGGCAAACAACAATGCAGCGGTTTTTTTCATCGCCGGGCCGCTCCAAGATGAAAGGCGCCCTCTTGGAGGGCAGCAAGCCGAAGGCGCAGCGTGGGTGTCTTTTTTCATTCCTGTGTCTCCTTGGCAAGGTGTTCGGCGCGGGCAGGGGCCAGGCCGATGTGATCCAGCATTCCCAGTACGCGGGCCAGCACATCTCGGCGGTATGCCTGTTGCTGGTCCACTGGGTATTCGTGAAAGCCCTGTCCGCTACGCAGACCGTTGCGCCCACTTTCCATATAGCGGGTGATGATGTCGGGTACGGCGTAGCGTTCCGGGTCCAGGTTCTGCGACAAGTACTGTCCGGCGTGATACAGAATGTCGTTGCCGCCGTAGTCGATGAACTCCAGCACGCCGATGCTGGCAAAGCGAAAGCCCAGGCCGTAGCGGGTGGCTTTATCAATATCCGCCGCGCTGGCCACGCCTTCTTCCACCATGCGAGCGGCCTCGTTCATGATCAGGGTTTGCAGACGCGGGACGATGAAACCGGGGTGGCAGCCACAGACTACGGGCACTTTGCCGATGGACTCCAGATTGCTTTGCAGACGGTTCAAGGTCTGCTCGCTGGTGCCAGGGTGGGCGCTGATTTCAACCAGCGGAATCAGGAAGGCCGGGTTGAGCCAGTGCGCGTTCAGGAAACGCTCGGGATGGCTCAACATGGGGGCCAGATCCGAGGCCAGCATGGTGGAGGTGGTGGAGGCGATCAGCGCATCGGGCTGGGCCAGTTCACCGATACGACCCAGAGCGTCGGTCTTGGCTGCTAGGGTTTCGGGCACGCCTTCGTAAATCAGATCGGCTTGGCCCAGCACTTGCGCGGCTTCGCTCAAGGGTGCGACGCCGATGCAGGCCAGATAGCCGTCGATCTGCTCGGCAGCGAACATGCCCAGGTCGGCCAATTGCTCCAGTGTGGCGCGTAATTCCTGGCGAATCTCGGCTTCCAGACGGGCGCTATCGGCAGGCTGCCGGGGTTTGAAATCCAGTAAGGTCACGGCTTGGCCGCGCAGCGCATAGGCCAGGGCAATGCCCCGCCCCATGCGACCTGCGCCCACCGCAACGATACGTTTGATCGGGGCGGGCGTGCTCATCAGGCTCTCCCGGCGTGCAGCATCTCTTGCAATTGCTCGCGGCTCATCGTGTCCAGACCCAGGCTGGCCAGTGTGCGTTGGCCCTGGCGCAGATCTTCACCCACGATGGCACCGGCAATCGCCAGCAAGCCCTTGGTGACGGGGGCGTCCACACCGGCCCAGTCGGCTACGGAAGCGAAGAAGGCCAGACCCAGCATGGTGTCTTCACGCATGTAGCGGTGCTCGTGCAGGTCGATCTTCTCGCGCCAGTCGCCGCTTTTTACCAGCTTGGAGTGCGAGGAACGGTCGCCATACATCCACTGGTCGTTTTCGTAGTGGTCGGACAGGGGGAAGTGCGGGGCACCGTAGCCCAGCGCTTCACGAATGCGCATGCGCTCATTGTCCAACTGTGTGGTCACGGCACGTACCGAGGGCTGAGTGCCTTCGTTATGAATATCCCAGGCCGGGAAATGCTCCAGCGGGCCTGCGTTCATCATGATCAGCGGGGGGTGGATGATGGGGCCGGCATTCATCAAGGCGCCAGACAGGGCGTCTTCGCAGCGCTCCACGCTGGGGAACACTTTGCCAATCACCTCCAGGGCGTGATCGGTATTGCGCGCCGGGTACACGCCGGTAGGCAGGCGGGTGGCGCGGGTGGTGATGTTGATGACGGTATCGCCATGCTTGCGGGCCAGCCAGGGCAGGGTGCCGGTTTCGGCCCAACTGACATCGGCCTTGTTGCCGGTGCCGCGCACGATCTCGCTCATGATGAAGGAGCCAAAGGTGCCCGGTGGCAGGAACACGACCTGGCCGTCTGTTAGGTGAGGGGCCATGACGCGGGCAATATCGGTTTGTGCAATGGCGGGCGAAGGAATCAGTACCAGATCGGCACCGGCGATGGCCTCGCCAATATCCGCGCAGACCTTGGCAATGGGGATGTCGCGCTCACCTGCTTCGTCTTTCAGTGTCATGACTGGGCGGTCCAGCAAGGGCTGCAGCTGAGCCGTATCACGGCGCCACAAACGTACTTCGTGGCCCTGCTCGCTCAAGTCTGCCGCTGCTGCATAACAACCGTGCCCGCCACCTAATACCGCTACCTTCATATTCGTCTCCAATCTCTTTTTTTGATTTCTATGCACTTGCATATAAATACAGACTAAAAGAAGTTGAGGCCTAAAACAAGAGGACGAATGGGGGGAGTTACCCTAGGGCGGGAAAACTTGGATACGAAGTGAAAAGGCACCCAGTGCCCGCAAGAAAAAATCGGCTAAGCCGCGCCGCAGGCCAGTTCCAGCGCACGCAGGGTGGCTTGTGCCAGCACATGGCCGTGACCGGCTCCGGGCAGAACATGCAACTTGGCTTGCATGCCTTGGGCTTGCAGGTGCGCTTGCAGTTTTTGCATGGTGGGCAGGGTAGGCACGCCATTTTTGCGTCCGTCCGGCCCTGCTGCCTGAGCGCTCAGCGGATACCAGGCCTCTGAGGCACCGGCCAGAATATCTACCTGCACCGGCTTGCCCAATTGCTCCAGCAAGGTCCAGATCAGGGGATCGTGCCACCACAAAGAAGGGCTGGCGCACAGGTAATGATGAATGGGTAGGCTGTGCTGGCTAAGGGCATACAGCACGAATAAGCCGGCGTAGGAATGACCGTACAGGCTGATACGCGAACGGGTTAGTGCGGGTTCTACCCTTTGGGCCAATGCCAGCACCATGCGTACTTGTTCGATCATGGCTGGGGCGCCACCGGCTTGCCACTGAGGAACACGCGGGTCTTCCCATAAGCCGCCATCCGGGCCGGGTGGGGTGTAATCCAGAGCGCGATAGCGGGTGATCTGATCGCGTTCGCCTTGATAGCCCAGCGACAAAATGGCGCAGCGTTCCAGGGCGGGGTGACCGCTTTCTTCCAGCAAGGGCAAGGTCCACTGACCATCGAGCAGGCACAGCAAAGGCAGAGGGCCTTGTTCGGGCTTGCCGTCCGGCAGGCGCAGCAAGACGTGATGGGGATGGCCGCCTGCAGGCGGCAGCTCTAGTGGAATCAGGCGCGACATGAAGGCTTAGGAGGCGGGCTTCAGATCAATCATGTAGGTGCCTTCCATCGGCACGGTCAGGAAACGCTGATTCACTTCCTCTAGTGTTTTCAGGGCCGAGACACCTTCAAAACGATCCGGGTGAATCCAGCTTGCCAGTGCTTCGATAAAGATCATGTGCAAAGGCGAATCGTTAAAGGCGTGCCAGATACCGTGGCTATTGCCGCTGCGTACGGCAGGCAAGGCCTGCAGACGGTTGCCGTCAATAATGGCTTGCAGGCTTTTACGAGCCTGCTCTTTGCTGACGCCCGTGCCAATGGTCAGGCCACCGGAGGTCGTGCGCTTGCCTGCGCCTGTGCCGGTGGCCACATAGACCACCGGGGCACGGGAATGGATGTATTCAAAGTTCAGCTTGCCAGTGGCGCTTTTCAGGACATCGGCGCCAATATTGTGGCCGCCTGCATAGGTGATCATGTCGTTGAAGGTGCCTGCGCCGGGCGAGTTGCAGCAGTCCGTGCTGCCAGCATGGGCATGGACAAAAACGGGCGGGTGATCTTCCTTGGGCAGATCGGCCAGTCGCTGGGCTACGTCTTGCATGTGTTCTTCGTAAAACTGGATGAACTCGTCGGTGCGCTCTTTTTCACCCACGGCGTAGCCCAATGCGCGCAGGCTGGGTACGGTGTTCTCCAGTGGATTGACAAAGAAGTCAATGACGATGACGGGCACTTTGGCGGCAGTAAGGCGCTGGATCAGCGCCGAGTCGCGTGTGTCCTGGCCGGGTGTCAGGCCCGCAAAGGCGGCGGTCAGTACCACCAGATCGGGGCGCAGAGCCAAGGCTTGCTCGACCGAGAAGGTATCAGCGGTATGGCGGCCCACAATAGGAATATTGGCCAGTTGTGGGTAGCGTTTCAGGTAGGTGTTGTATTCGTTGGAGAAGGAGGTCTTGAATTCGTCCGACCAACCGGCAATCAGTGTGGCGGGTTCGGGGTGGACCAAAGCCAATACCGGAAAATGGCGCGCCTGGGTCAGCACAATACGTTTGGCCGGGCCGGGCAGGGTAACGGTACGACCCATGGCATCGGTAACTTCGATGGGCTGGGCTTGCACACCCAAAGGCAAGAGCAAGGTCAGCGACAACAGTAGGTGGCGCAGGATGTTCATGGGTTCTCCGAAGGTCACAGCACAGGCTCTTGCAGCCCGTCGATGATGATTTGCAAGGTGCCTTGTGAGCAGCTCTCCACGCGGGCACGTACGCCATAGGCCTGGGCCAGCGAGGTGGGGGTAATGACGTTGGACGGTTCCCCTTGCGCCAGCAGCCCACCGCCTTCAATCATCAGCGCATAGTCGCTATGGCGCAGGGCCACGTTCAGGTCATGCAGCACGATCAGGGTGATCAGATTATTGTCGTGGGTCTCCTGGGCCAGCAAATCCATGACGTGGAATTGATAGTTCAGGTCCAGGGCGGACAAGGGTTCATCGAGCAGCAGCAAAGTCGGCTTGCGAATCAAGGCTTGTGCCAGGCCCACCAGTTGCTTCTGGCCGCCTGAGAGCTGGTCCAGATAGTGCATGGACAGGTGTGCAATGCCCAGACGCTGCAGGATATGCATGATGTGCTCATGGTCCACATCACGGGCATGCCCGCCGGGGGCTGAGGCATTGGCCGCCACCAGCACGGATTCAAATACCCGCAGGTGAACCGATGCCGGTAGGGACTGGGGCAGGTACACCACTTTTTGGGCACGCTGCTCGAAGCTGATGCCGCTCAGTTCCTGACCGTCCAGCAAGATCTTGCCGGTGGTGGGCTTGAGCAACCCTGCCAGGGACTTGAGCAGAGTGGATTTGCCGCTGCCGTTGGGGCCCAGCAAAGCCACCAACTGACCGGGCTGCAAAGGCTCGATGGTCAGCTTGGACAGGATTTCGCGTTTGCCGTAAGACAGGCTCAGATCGTGGACTTCAAGCATGGTTCACTTTATTTGGCGGCGCAGCACAACGCCCAGGAAGAAGGGCACACCCACCAGCGAGGTGACAATGCCGACCGGGATGATGATGCCCGGCACAATGTTTTTTGAGGCAATCGAGGCCAGCGACAGAATCACCCCCCCGACCAGCGCACTGCCGGGCAGGTAGAAACGGTGATCTTCACCAAATAGACGGCGGGCAATATGCGGGGCAATCAGGCCCACAAAGCCGATGGTGCCCACAAAGGAAACGGCCAGCGCGGCCAGCAAGCTGATGCGCAGCAGGGACACCAGACGCAGGCGCGAGACGTTGATACCAAAGCTGGTGGCGCGGTCTTCACCCAGACGCAAAGCGGTCAGCTTCCAGGTATCACGCAGGGACAGCGGCAGGATCAGCGCAAACACCGCCAGCATGATACCGACCTTGCCCCAGGACGAGCGTGACAGGCTACCCATGGTCCAGAACACCAGCCCCTGCAGGGCCTCGGCGCTGGCCACAAACTGCACCAGCGAGACCAACGCGTTAAAGGAGAACACCAGTGCAATGCCAAACAGCACCAGGTTGGCGGTGCTCATGGCGCCCCAGCGGGCCACCGCATCGAGCAAAAAGGCGGACAGCAAGGCAAAAATAAAGGCGTTGGCAGCAATGGTCCAGGCTTGCGGAATGCCAGGAATCGACAAGTCCAGCACAATGGCCAAGGACGCGCCAAAGGCCGCCGCCGAGGAAATCCCCAAGGTAAAGGGGCTGGCCAGCGGGTTATTCAGGATGGTCTGCATTTCCGCGCCGGACAGCCCCAGCGCTAAACCAATGGCCATGGCCATCAGGGCGTAAGGCAGGCGGATTTCCCAGACGATGACGCGGGTGGTTGGGTCGGACTGTTCCGGATAGAACAGAGCGTGGCTTAGCTCACCCAAGCTAAGGCCCGACGGCCCCAACATGAAGTCGGCCACAATCGAGGCCAAAATCACAAGGACCAGCGCACCTACCAGGAGCCAGCGACGTCTGAGGATATGTTGATAGTCGGCCAGGGCAGGGGCCGGAACAGCGGATGTGGACATTAAGAGTCTGAATGATAACCGTTTACATAGAAAGAAAGTATAGTTCATTGGCTAGGGTCTGTTAACACTAAAAGCAGCCCGCTTCGGGCCGGCTGTTTGTGCTTGTAGACCGAAGCCTTTAACGTGCTGACCGCGATTCATTTATGCAGCTTGAACACCTGGATTTTCTTTCCCCATTGGGCCGACAGTATCGTCTGACTTTGGCCTGGCCGGACACGCCAGCGCCTGCGGATGGCTGGCCATTGCTGTGTGTGCTTGATCTACCGCAATTTGATGCGGTGCTGGCCACCTGTGAAAAGCAGGCTCCACAAGCCTGTGCGGTGTTGGGGATCGGTTATGGCGGGCAGGTCTGGCGCGACCAGGACTTCACGCCCGCGCTAAATGGAGAAGCGGGCCACGCGCCGGATTTTCTGGCCATGATGCAAGACGTGTTCTTGCCTTGGGCCTACGCACAAGCGCCCTTGAATGTGCAACGGCGTTTGCTTGGCGGTCATTCTCTGGGAGGCCTGTTTGCTTTGCAACTGCTGTATCAGCAGCCGGAATTGTTCGATGCGCTGGTGGTGTCCAGCCCCTCGGTCTGGTGGGGGGAGGGCTATCTGGCTCGACTGCTTGCTCAACCCTTGCCCAAAGCCGCTTTGACGATGCCTGTGCAGTTCTCCGTTGGCGAGTTCGAGCAAAGCCTGGGCCCGGCAGAGAAAGCCATGCCCGAGGACAAGCGCGAGCTGCGTCGCTTGCGTTTGCAAGCGCGCCGCATGGTCGATGGCACCCGCGAACTGGCGCAGGCTTTGGCGCAACAACAAGGTGGTGAACCGCGTTTTCGCATCGTGCCGGGCTGCAATCACAGTCAGTCCGGTTTGGTCGCCTTGCCGCAAGGCTGTCTGGAATGGTTGGCTGATTAGTGGTATCGCTGGCTTTGTTTAGATGTGTCGCTGTTTTGCTACCGCTCTAGGCGATGGGGCCGTCTCTGACGCCTTGGGCGACCTTTTATCCCGACTTGGTTGGACACGCCGCTGCGGTTGCGTCGAGGCTGACCGCGTATGTGCTTGGCTCTGAGCCATCCGATTCGGCTTTGGTTTACTTGTTCTGCCTGCGTTGACTCGCTTCCTTCTTGATCGTGTGCTGGGATGGCCCGGTTTCTTTTTGTCCACCAAGACGTTCAGCACGGTGATGGCATGTATCCTCTGACCGTACCGGAGCAGACCCGTATAATGCTGCTCATGCTGGCTTGAACCGGCTTTTCTGCCCTTCTCGTTCTCCTCTTCCCGTATTTTCAGGTCCCCGCCCTATGGCTGCGCGTCGCGCTTCGTCTGTTTCCGATTCCCCCGTCCCCACTCAAGCGGGTTTGCTGCTCCATCCCCAATGGCTGGATTATCCGCGTCTGGAGGGTGTGGCTCGTCAGGTCGCCAAAAAAGCGCGTTATCAGGACCGGGCAGGCATACGACGCCTGTGGCTGAAAGCCTGGCGCTTGCCGCAGGATGCCGCTTTTTTCAATCAGATCATTGCTGCTGAACTGGGCTTGAAGGATGCGGACCAGCGCCTGCAGTCCCAAGGGGTGCCTGAGGTCGTGATTCGTACCCTGCGTCTGCTCTATCAAATGAGTGCAGACAAGCTGGAGGCGGATGTGTATGAAGCCTTGCGCGAGCAACTGCTTGAACAGCGCGGCCAATTGGCCGGAGCGATTGCTTCCCAGTCTTTACTTTTAAGCGAGAACTGGCCCGATGCCGAACGCGGTCCGCGCTTGCAGGCTTTGGTACAGGCCTGGCAGTCCTTGCCTTTGGCGCAAACCTATTTGTGGCAGTTGCAGGCCGAACAGCGCGATCGCGATCAACGTGCCCAGCGCTGGGAGCAGGCTCAGAAAGAACGTGAGCAAGCCCGTCAAAAAGAACAAAACGACAAGCAGCGCAAGTTCGATCAAGCCCAGGCGCGGTTGACCGCCTGGCTGAAAGAGCAGGGTTGCGAGCCGCAGCGCATCACCCTGGAGGCCTTTGAGGGCCTGCAAGCCGGTGAACCTGCCCACTGGTTCATGACCGTGTATGGCCGCAATGCCAGTGCCGCTGTCTTGACTCAAGAGTTCAAGCTGGATGCCGAGCAGCAGGAGTTTCTGTTGCAGGCCCAAGCACAACGTCAGGAACGTCAGCGCGAGCAACGCCAGCAGCGTTGGGCCTGGGAGCAGGAGTGCATCGGTTCGGAAGAAACCATGGCCTTGCTGGGTATTACCCGTCAGGAATACGAGCTGTGGCTGGCTGATCGCCGCTTGCCCAGCACCAAGCTGGAAGTGCGTGGCGCAGCCGCTGGCGGGCGTGATCGTATTGCCCATCATCCGGATTTGCTGGTGGCCATTGACCAGAACCAGATTGAGCAATGGCGCGAGCAGCACGCCAGCACCTTGAGCAATCGTGAACGTGTGCAGTATCAGCGCGCAGCTGACCGTGCTCGCACGCAATGGCGTCAGCAACAAGTGCTGAATCAGATCAAGACGCAAGAGGCATGCGATTACGACATTGATCCGGAAGATCCGCAGCGCCTGTGGTGGCACAAGGATTTGTGGCTGGCCGTGAATGTGTCAGTGGCGGGGGAGCGCCAGCACTGGCGTGCCAATGTGCGTATGCAGGCTGCCGTGCCTTTGCCACGTACCGGCTCGGAGCTGGACAGATTACCCGCCCGTGTCACGGTCTTGTTCAATACGGCGGCTCAAAACCGTCTGTCCCAGCGCTTGGAAGATTCGCTGGAGGCATTTTTGCAAACGCAGCGCCCCTTGATTGATGGCTCGTCCTTCCTGGAGCTGGCCAAAGCCTTGCGCATGGCTCTGGAAGAGGGCATCGAGCAAAAGGAAATTGAAGCTGGAGATTTTGAGAAACGTCTGCTCAATGGCCCGGTGCGTCGCATTCTGGAAAGCGTGGAGCAGCAACGTGCCCAGGATTTGATGCGCCTGGGCGATTTCCCGGAAATGTTCAGCCTGGCCCGTGGCATACGGCGTCATCTTGTGTTCCGTTTGGGGCCGACCAACTCGGGCAAGACGCACGAGGCCTTGGAAGCCCTGATGGAAGCCCGGTCCGGCGTGTATTTGGCGCCGTTGCGACTGCTGGCCATGGAAGTGCGCGACCGCTTGATGAATGCCGGTATCCCCTGCAATCTGGTGACGGGTGAAGAGCGCGTGATGGTGCCCGGTGCCCAGCACACTGCCTGCACGGTCGAGATGATGGACCCCACGATGGAAGTGCGTGTGGCCGTCCTGGACGAGATTCAAATGCTGCAAGACGAGCAGCGTGGCTGGGCCTGGACGGCCGCCTTGGTCGGTGTGCCAGCCCGTACTTTGTTTGTCTGTGGTGACGCATCGGTTTTGCGTCCGTGCGAGCGTCTGGTGCGCTCCATGCAAGAGACCATGGAGCTGGAGTTTACCGAACGCAAAACTCCGCTGGAAGTCATGCCTTATCCGGTAGACCCGCCGCGTGCGACGGGCAAGCAAGGGCGTCAGGAAGCGCCGTGGCGAGGTCGTAAAGACCGTCAACGCGAGGCTCAGGGCGTGTCCAAGGGCGATGCGGTGGTGGCCTTTACCCGTAAGGACGTATTGACGCTAAGCGCCCGTTACCGCGCCCAAGGCTGGAAAGTTGCCACGATTTACGGCGCGCTGGCTCCTGAAGTGCGCCGTACCGAGTCCGAACGCTTTTCCCAAGGCGAGGCCGATGTGCTGGTGGCGACCGATGCGATTGGCATGGGCTTGAACCTGCCGATTCGCCGCGTCTTGTTCTCGACGGTGCACAAGTTCGATGGCCGCTCCATGCGTGCCCTGAACGCAACGGAAGTGCGCCAGATTGCCGGACGGGCAGGCCGCTACGGTCTGTACCCCAAAGGCTATGTGGGGGCGATGGACAAGCAGGACCTGAATCATATTCGCACCCAATTGCAGAGCGAAGCCCCCAGCGTGGATTTGCGCTTGCCTATTGCACCCAGCCCTGAGCACGTGCAGGCGCTGGCGTCTTTATTGGATAACAACAATATTGGCGCAGTGCTCCAATATTTTGCGCAAAAAGTGGCCTCTGACAGCCCCTTATTCCAGACAGCGGGCTTGAAAGACGCTATTGAACTGGGCTTTTGTGTAGACCGTCTGGCACCCAAGCTGGATCTGCGTGAGAAGTTCACCTTTGCGTGTGCGCCGGTGTCTGTGGATAAAGATACCGAGCTGGATTACTTCAAGCGTTGCCTGTCCGCCTATGTGGCACAACGCCCCATGGCCTTGCCACCGGCTCCGTCCTGGCTGAAATCTGCCAGCCCCTCCCGTCTGGAAGATGCCGAATTGTTGAGCAAGCAGATCAGCCTTTATGCCTGGTTCAGCATGAAGTTCCCGCAAGTGTTTGACCAGGGCCCGTGGTTGCCGGAAGTGCGCTCTCAAGTCAGCCGCTTTATTGAACGCAGCCTGCTGCATCAAAGCGGTTTTGGGCAGACCAGCCGCGAGGCTTATGGGACACCGTCGCCGGGCAGACGCTGAGTTGTCTTAGTCCTTACCGAGCGAGCGAGAGCAGAAACAGGCGGGCTTAATCCAGCTTATATCGTTTGATACACTACGCCTTGTGCGGATATGTCCGTACGGTCCGGTTAAGGGGTACCATGCCCCTATCCCTGCGCCAGTTCTGGCGCCCTCCTGTTTTCCAAAGCTATCTATGAATTACCGCAAGCTGACCTTGGTGTTGGCGGCGTTGGCGATGCTGGGGCCTTTTGCTACCGATGCCTATCTGCCGTCATTTCACCGCATCGGTGTTGAATTTTCCGTTGACCAGTCAATGGTTCAGCAGACCTTAAGTCTGTATCTGTTTGGTTTTGCCTTCATGAGCCTGTTCTGGGGCATGTTGTCCGACAGTTTCGGGCGGCGTCCCGTGATTCTGGCCTCCCTGATCCTGTTCTTGATCGGGTCCGTGGGCTCGGCGCTGGCCCCTAGCTTTTCCTGGCTGTTGTTCTTCCGTTTGATCCAGGGCTGTTCGGCTGGTGCGGGGCGGGTCGTCGGTCAGGCCCTGGCGCGCGACTGTGTACAAGGGGTGCAGGCCCAGCGCTTGTTTGCCCACATCACCATGGTGTTCAGTTTGGCGCCCGCTCTTGCTCCGGTAATGGGAGGCTATTTAAGCAGCTATTCGGGCTGGCGTTCCGTGTTCTGGATGCTGACGGTACTGAGCATCGGCCTGATTGCGCTGTGTTGGCGACAACTACCTGAAACCTTGCCCGTGGCATCGCGCCAGCCCTTGAAACTGTGGGTCATTTTGGCCAATTATGCACGCGCCTTGAGCAATGGCCGGTTTGTGCTGGCCATCTCGGCCATTGCATTCGCTTTTGGTGGTTTTGCCTTGTACATTTCGTCAGCGGCCAGCTTTGTGATTGGTGTGCTGGGTCTGACAGAAACCGCCTTTGCCTGGCTGTTCCTGCCCTTTATTGGGGGTATGTTGGGCGGCTCCATTCTGAATGCTCGCTTTGCCGAAAAATTGGCCCCGGCACGCATGATTCGTCTGGGCTTGTCCATCATGCTGGCTGGTGCAACCTTTAACACCGTGTATAACCTGCTGTTCCAGGCTGAAGTGCCTTGGGCGGTGATGCCTATTTTTGTGTACGCCTTTGGCATGTCGATGGCCTTGCCAGGCATGACGGTGGTGACCTTGGGCACCTTCCCCACCATGCGCGGTCTGGCTTCCTCGGTACAAAGTGCCTGGCAAATGCTCTTGTTTGCCACTGTTTCTGGTGTAGTGGCTCCGCTGTTGTTCGACAGCGGCCTGTTGCTGGCCTTGGGCATGTTGTGTGCGGCTGCCTTGTCGGCCGGGTTCTGGTGGGGCAGCCAGTTCCGCTCCAAATCGACCAAGGCTTGCACCTAAGCGGGCTCAAGAGCGGGTGCTGCTTTTAGCGCCTGCACGGTGAGCAAGACTTGGATTGCCTTGCTGAGCGCCACTGTGATCCGCAGTGGCGCTTTCATTTTCAGCCGCTGCAGGCACGGATGGCGTAAACCATTGCACCAAGCCCATGCCAGCCAGAATCAGCAGCACGCCCACGATGCGTCCCATATGGACAGGGCGCGGGGTCAGGCCCATCAAGCCGTAGTGGTCGATCAGCATGGAGCTGAGCATTTGCCCGGCTACCACACAGACAATAAAGCTGGCCGCGCCCATGCGTGGCGTCAGGATCAGGGCGGCGCTGATGTAAATCACCCCGCCAATACCACCTGTCCATACCCACCAGGGGGCATGTGCCAGTTGTGCAGTCAGGGGAGCGGGGGCGCGCATCAGCCAGATTGTTGGCAGCACCAGCGCCGCACTGATACAGAGTGAGACCAGTGTTGCCCATAGCGGATGCCCCAGGACTTTACCCAGAACGGCATTGCTGGCGGCTTGAAACGGCACAGCCGATCCGGCAAAGACAGCCACCAACATACTGAATAAAACGGTACCCGGCATAAGCGCATCTCCCTAAGAATCAAAGCTCTATCTTGCACTATTCGTAATTCTTATTGAAATTAATAGTGTGCACAGTCATTATTCGTTCTATGAATGAGCTACGCCGTATAGACTTGAATTTAATGCTGAGCCTGCATGCCTTGTTGACCGAACAGCATGTGACGCGGGCTGCCAGGCGTTTGCATAAAAGTCAGCCCGCCGTCAGTCATGCTTTGGCGCATCTGCGCCAAGTGTTCAACGATCCTTTGCTGATACGTCGGGGTTCCCGCTTGGAACCAACCGCGCTGGCCTTGCAATTGCAGCGCCCGCTGGAACAGGCTTTAGAGCAATTAAATGGTTTGCTGGATACGGGCGGTTTTGACCCGGCCAGCGAACAACGTGAATTCCGTCTTGCCATGTCGGATTACGGTGCACAAATCGTTTTGCCTCCCTTGATGCGCTGCCTACGGCAAGAAGCGCCGGGGATTCGCTTGGCGGTCAGCCAGGCCAGCCGGGAAGCCATGTTGGCGCAGTTGCACGATGGCGAGATTGATCTGGCCCTGGGGGTGTTTTCGGAAATCCCGACCAGTCTGCAGGCGCAGACCTTGTTTGAGGAACATCTGATCTGTATTGCGGATCGGGCCAGCCTGGCTGAGGGGCAAGCGCCCGCTTTGGCAGAATGGTTACAGCGCCCGCATGTACTGCTGGCCATGCGTCCGGGAGGGGAAAGTGAAGTCGACAATGTCTTGAATCGACGCGGTCTTAAACGGCAAATCGTGTTGTCTTTGCCGCATTGGAGTGCTGCCGCTCAAGTACTGGCTGGCACGGACCTGATTTTGACAGTGTCCAGCCGCAGTGCCGAGCATCTGCGCGAGCAGGCCGAACTGGTGTTTTTCCAGCCGCCGCTGCCTATTCCCTCGGTATTGTTTCAGCAAGTCTGGCATAGCCGTCGCCATGCCGACCCGGGCCATGCTTGGCTGCGTCGGCAGATGATGCAGTGCTGTTAACACTGGACTTTACCCTTTATGACTGCCTGTGGCTTGACGGTAGGGCCTGCAGTTTCCGACAATTTACGCTTGCCCTTGAAATTTAATTTTTATCCGTTTAAACGGATAGGCAAAACGTTTTGGATTGCGATTTTCAGTCCTTGTGTCGTGCTTTTTGAATTGATTTGTTGATGAACCCTGCTAATGCCGTGAATCTGGATGAAGACACCTTGCACAAGGAGGCACGAGCCTGGGTCAGCCGCCTGAAAACGTCCTCGCTGACCTCTCGTCAGGCTCGGGAGTTGCGTCGTTGGTGTGGGCGCAGCCCGTCTCATGCGGCCGCTTTCGCCCACGCGCGCGAAATGTGGGATGCCACACCTCAAGACCGTGAACAATGGCTGCGCGAGGCCAAGTTGATGAAAAAACGCGGTCATCAGCCTTTGCGCCGTGCCTTGCTGGGTGGTTTGCTAGTGGGGGGTGGACTGTATTTGCTCGCCAAACCCCCTCTGCAACTGTGGCCCTCCTTGGCCGATTTACGTGCTGACTATCGCACGGGTGCAGGCGAGCAGCGGCGCGTCCAACTGATGGACCATGTTTGGCTGGATATGAATACCCGCAGTCGTTTGAATGTCAGTGACGACCCGCATTTGGGCAGGGTTGTGGCTCTGCTGGACGGAGAGGTGGAGGTGCGTCAGTCCGAGCGGTCGGCCTCGGTAGCTACGGTGTTCGCTGGCGCAGGCTCCATTCAGACTTTTAATGGCCGTACCAATATTCGCTATCTGAATGGCCAAACTCAGGTGACCTGTTTGTCCGGCAGTGCGCAGGTGGACGTTGGCGGGCAAGGCTATCGTTTGGGGGCCGGAGAGCAGTTGGTGTATGGACGCCATGCCATCAGTTCGGTGCAGACGGTTGCAGCGGAGAACTTGCCGTCCTGGCGGCAGGGCCGATTGGCTTTTCATGAGCAGCCCTTGTCACAGGTGCTGGCTGAGCTGAACCGCTATTGGGCAGGACATTTGATTTTGCGAGACGCCACGTTGGGCTCTGTATTGGTCAGCTTTGCGGTCAGTCTGGATAACTTGCCCGAGGTGCTGGAGGTCTTGCAGCAGGTATACGGCGTACAGGTGATGTGTTTGCCGGGTGGAATTGCTCTTTTGAGCCGTGCCTGATTGAAAATGGCCCGCTGTGAAGCGGGCCATTTCTTTACTCTTGTGTCTGCGCGGGTGTTTGCAAACGGCTGACGTGTACCGTTGCAATACGACGCTGGCTGACTTCGGTGATCTCAAAGCGCAAGCCTTCGGCCTCAACAACGGTCCTTACCGTAGGTAGGGAGTCCAGACGCTCAAGCAAGAAGCCGGCTACGGAGTTGAAGTTGCTGTCTTTCAAGAGCAAATCGTCTGCCTCTACCGCCTGGGCCAGCAAGAGCAAGTCGGTGCTGCCGTCCACCTGCCACAGATTGGGGCCAATTTGCTGAATGGCGGGCTGTTCGTCCTCGTCGGGGAATTCACCGGCAATGGCCTCGAGAATGTCGATAGGGGTCAGCAGACCTTCAATTGCCCCGTACTCGTCAGTGACCAGCACGAACTGGCCATTGGACTGCTTGAGCATGGCAATCGCGCTAAGGACATCCGTGTGCTCGTGCACGATGATGGGTTCGCGCAAGTCTGGCCACACTTTCACCTCGGGGTAGTTGTCCAGATCGGCCAGCAAGTCCTTGGCGCGGGCCACACCCACTACCTGGTCCAGATCGCCCTGACACACCGGCAGGAAGCTGTGCGGAGTCGCGCGCAATTGCTGGCGCAAGGTGTCGGTGGAGTCCTCGATATTGAGCCAGGTAATTTCCTGGCGAGGAGTCATCAAGGAGCGGATCGGGCGTTCTGCCAGACTGAGCACACCGCTGACCATATTGCGTTCTTCGGTGCGGAAAGTCTGCTCATTGAGTTCCAGTTGGCCGTCACTACCGCCGTCGTCCTTGTCTTGATTCTTGCGGTTGCTGAGCATGCGCAGCACGGCTTCAGCCGTACGGTCTCGCAAAGGGCGGCGCGATTGTGAGCGCAGCAGGCTGCGGTGGGCAATCTGGTTGAAGAACTCGATCAGAATAGAAAAACCAATGGCCGCGTACAAATAGCCCTTGGGAATCTTGAAGCCCAGGCCTTCGGCGGTCAGTGTCAGACCAATCATCAGCAAAAAGCTCAGGCACAGTACCACCACGGTGGGATGGTTGTTCACGAAGGTGGTGAGCGGTTTGGAGGCCCAGATCATCAAGGCGATGGAGATGATCACGGCCGTCATCATGACGGGCAGTTCGTCCACCATACCCACGGCGGTAATGACCGCATCCAGGGAGAACACGGCATCCAGGACCACAATTTGCGCCACGACCACACCAAAGCTGGCGTAAGCCTTATTGGTGCTGGCGTGGTGGCTGCCGCCTTCCAGGCGTTCGTGCAGTTCGCTGGTGGCTTTGAACAGCAGGAACAGACCGCCCAGCAGCAAGATCAGGTCCCGGCCTGAAAAGCTGAGTGGTCCGATAGAGAACAGCGGCGTAGTCAGGGTGACCAGCCAGGAGACGATGGTAAGCAGACCCAGGCGCATGATGAGCGCCAGAGACAGACCGATCAGGCGAGCACGGTCGCGCTGATGCGGAGGGAGCTTATCGGCCAGAATTGCGATAAAGATCAGGTTGTCGATGCCGAGAACAATCTCCAGCACCACCAACGTTAATAAGCCGACCCAGATGCTGGGATCGAGTAGCCATTCCATGATGTTGTCCTGTTAGACAGATAAATAAGTGCAAAAAAGCAAAAGAGCAGCGCGCGCAGGCACCTCAGAGATCAGAGGCGCGGTGGGCGATGCTCGGGGGCGAATTCGCAGCAAATAGTGGGTAGGGAATAAGCTGGGCAAGCCGTCGGCCAGGCATGCAGCCAAAAAGACTGTACCGGATAAGGCAAAGGCGTGTCTGCATGATCGGCGTACTGTTGCATGGGCGTATGCGCCAGAATGGCGCTGAGCTGCTGCAAGGGATGATTCCCGGAGGAGACGCGATGTTCCACAGACTCGGCTGCATCGGATTCGTGTTGAACGAATAAAGCCGATTGACCACCTTGCACGGTTGCGTGGTAGTGGGAGCTGTAAGCCTGCAGGGGAAGGATAAGAAGTAAGACGACGACGAACCAGCGTCTCATAGTGTCTAAAGGAAGTCGGTGACGAGTCAGTATATCGTATGCGGGCAGGTTCAAGACAAGTGCCTGATCAAGTTCTGTGTCCCCGAAGGGCGCGTTCAGTCTATCAGGCTCTGGAGAAATCCCGTTATGATTAATCTGGGCTGGCGCACGGTGGTATCACAAGGGTGGGCAGACCAAATGTGAGCAATTAGTAACCAAATTAACAAACGTAATCGTTCTGAGCGCGCTAGCATGAGCGCACTTTGTTACGTAGAGAGTGGAATGGGGCAGGCTTTTCAGGCCTTGAACGTCTGGCAGGTCATGGGCGTGGGCTTATTGTTTTTCGGCGGCATTTATTTGCTGTTCGCATTGGGCACTTTGGCGCTGACGCGTTGGCTTTGTCCTGCCTTGGGGTGGGGACGTCCCTTGGACACACGTCCTTTGCGCCCTGGGCAACTGCGCCGGGAACTGAAGCAATCCGGTACGGCCATTCTGATCTTCGGCACAGGCATGATTTTTCCCTGGGGCTTCTTGCAACTGGGCTGGGCGCATTTGACGCCCGATGCCAGCGCGACCCGTATTGCCCTGGAAATTCTGGCTCTGGTGATCTGGAACGATGTGCACTTCTGGATCAATCACCGCCTCCTGCATACCCGTTGGTTGCGCCGGTATCATGGCCCGCACCATTCTTCCGTTGTGGTGACGCCGTTCTCTACCTACAGTTTTCACCCGCTGGAGTCGCTCATGCTGGGCAATGTGATCTTGTTGCCCATGGTGGTGCATGATTTCAGTTTTTGGTCGCTCTTGTCCGTGCCTTTGTTCAGCCTGTTTTTCAACAGCATCGGCCACTCCAATTACGACTTTTTCCCCCATGTCTCCAGCCGCAACTGGCTGGCAGCCAGCCGTCGTCACCAGCGCCATCACGCGCAGTACAACGGCAATTATGGCTTTCAATTCAGCTTTATGGACCGCCTTTTTGGCACCCGCTTGCCCGATCGCCCCCAGGAGGCGCGCGGATGAGTGTTGCCTGGCGTTTGCGTCACCCGCGTGATTGGCAAAGCCTGTTGTACCTGATTGCCTACCCTGTGCTGGTGGTCGCGCTGTGGCGGGGCGGTTTCTCCTGGATGCTGTACGGCGTGCTGCTGTTTCTGACGCTGGGCATAGGCGTTATCAACCACAACCATCACCATTTGCGCATGTGGCGCGGCCGTCTCCCCAATCGCTTGACGGATTTCTGGCTGACTCTGGTACAAGGCCACCCCGCTTGCGTGTTCTGGCCTGCGCATGGACGCAACCACCATCGCTACAAGCATGGTGAAAAAGATGTGGCCCGCACCTACCGTTTCTGGCGGGGGGACACCAACGACACGCTGGGCTGGCTGATGCACCCCTTTGAGGCTGTGCCTGCGCTGTACCCCACGATTTTTAGCTGGCTGGGCAGCTTGCGCCGGCATTGGCCGGGCGTCTGGGCCTATTGCATGGCGCAGTATGGTGTGTGGCTGGCTAGCTGGACGCTGGCCCTGGCGCTGGACCCGTGGAAAGGTTTTTTGTACGTCATCGTGCCGCAGTTGCATGGTTTGCACTGGCTGCTGACCACCAATTATCTGCAGCATGCCCATGCTGACGGCAGTCATGAGGGTCGACATGGCGAACAGTTGGCCTATGCCCGCAATTTCGAGGGCCTGGTCAACCCCTTGCTCTTTAATATCGGCCTGCATGTGGCCCACCATGAACATCCGCGCACGCACTGGTCCGAGTTGACCGGGCTGCACGACACTGAATACCGAGCCCGCACCCCGGACGTCTTGAACGAAGGGGGACTGGTGCCTTATATGCTGCGTGTTTTTGTGCTGGGCCTGTTTGTGCCTCGCTACCGCAGCCAATCCTTGAACGCCGTGGACCAGACAGAGTGTCGGCGTGATTGCGTGTAATCAGGAGTATTTCTATGCCCGTGGCCTTTGAGCACGTTGTTATCCATCAGGCCCAGTGGTTTATGCCCGGCGAGCCGGTCGATAACACCGCCATGGATAACTTTATTGCCCCCTTGAATCGTATTTCGGGGCGTATCAAGCAGCGCATTCTGGCCGAGAACGGCATTCAACAGCGCTACTACGCCATTGGTGAAGATGGCAGTACGCGTTGGAGCAATACGGCTATGGCCGCCAATGCCATTCGCCG
This sequence comes from Alcaligenes sp. LTN-3, assembly GCF_059735605.1. Taxonomy (NCBI): domain Bacteria; kingdom Pseudomonadati; phylum Pseudomonadota; class Betaproteobacteria; order Burkholderiales; family Alcaligenaceae; genus Alcaligenes; species Alcaligenes sp. LTN-3. The sequence continues at coordinate 67,180 of NZ_JCAPDN010000002.1, forward strand.
TTGCCTGGAGCAGGCGGGTTTGAGCATGAGCGACATTGGCCTGCTGGCCAGCGGCTCATCAGGGGGGGATTTGCTGATGCCCGGCTTTGCTAATGCGATTCAAGGGGAACTGGCGGCCCCCCCGCTGGAAGTGCATTCCGTACACGGGATTTGCGCCGCAGGAGTCACGGCTTTGCAGACGGTTGCCCAAGGTATCGAGTTGGGGGCGCATCGCCATGGCATGGCGGTGGCCAGCGAAATGCCTTCGCGCCTGTTTCGCCGCTCGCGTTTTGCATCACAAGATTATCAGGCAGACTTCGACGCGCATTTTTTGCGCTGGATGCTGTCCGATGGCGCCGGTGCGGCTTTGCTTAGCCACCAGGATCAGGTGCTGCCTACCACCCAGCCCGGCGTGCGTTTGCGTCTGCGCTGGATTCATCAAAAATCCTTCTCGGGTGATTACCCCGTTTGCATGCAGCTAGGTGCCGCCCGCGACTCCACGCGCAGCCATCTGGATTACGACTCCTGGGCCGACGCTGAACAGGCCGGTGCCTTGTCCCTGCGCCAGGACATTCGACTGCTGCCGCACTTGTTTGACATCGGCATTCACGAGTACGTGAAGCTGGTGCGCGATGGCTGGGTCGACCCCGAGCGCATCAGCCACTTCCTGTGCCATTACTCGTCCGAAAAATTCATGCCTGTAGTGGCCGATTTGCTGGAGCAGGCTGGCTTGGGTATCCCGGCCGAACGTTGGTACAGCAATCTGCGCTGGCGCGGCAATACAGGAGCCGCATCCATTCTGATCATGCTGGCCGAGTTCATGCGTGATCGGACCTTGACGCCCGGCGAGCAAATCCTGTGTTACGTGCCCGAGTCGGGCCGCTTCATGACGGCCTACATGCTGCTGGAAGTGGAAGCCTGCGATGCGCCGGCCCCAACCGTGTCCTACCCGTCTGCCAAGCAAGCGGTAGCTGCGTCCTGCGAGCAGGTGGATATTGCTCCCCCGCACGATCCGGCCACGGCCCCGCAAGGCTTGCGCGATTTGCTGACGCAATTGGCCCCCATCTGGCATGACTATCGTTCCCAAGTGTGGCGTACGCCTTTGCTGCGCAGCCTGCATGATGGCTCGATTCGCATGCAGGACTATCAAAAGTGGATGGCAGACTGGATTCCCCAAGTGCGTGAAGGGGCCAAGTGGATGCGCGAAGCCTGCGACTCCTTGTCGCCCACTTACGCACCGCTGGCCGAGCTGATTCGTCTGCACGCAGGCGAAGAGCAGGACGACTTCAAGATTCTGTTCGAGGATTATCAATATGCGGGTGGCACCGCGACCGAGATCGAGCAACTGACTCGTAATCCCGGTGGTCAGGCTCTGAATTCTTACCTGCATGCCTTGGCGGCCAGTCAGGACCCGATCGGTTTGCTGGGGGCGATTTATATTATTGAAGGCACAGGCCAACGCATTGTGCCCGCTTTGTTGCCCCTGCTGAAATCCTCGCTGTCGCTGGAACCGAATATGTACCGTTTCCTGCACTATCACGGCATGAACGACGAGCATCACCTGGCCCGTTGGTTGGTGGCGGTGGAATTGGCTCTGGATTGCGATGAAACAGGCCGCGCCGAGCAGATTATTATTGAAACCGCACGTCGCACCGCCGCCCTGTACCTGATGCAGTTCCAATACGCGAAAGAGTGTTAAGTCATGGATCAAATCCCGGATTTTTTAAGCAAACCGCATGACCCGCAGGATCCCAATCCCTGGCGGGCCCTATATCTGGATCGCAGCACGCCCCTGCCTGACGAGGTCAAGCAGGCCTGGCTGACCGACTCCAGTTCCTCATCGCGTCAGTATCTGCTGCCGTTCTTGCGGCCATTGGCACGCCTGATGATTGTGCTGATTCAAGTCGTTAAAACCTTTTTGCCACGCAAATGGTCGCACTCGGGCCTGCTGCACCGCATTCTGGTGTGGGGCCTGAAGCGTTTTGTCTCGCCACAGGCCAACTGGCTGATTCTGCGCCACTTCCATCTGGGTTCACAGGTGCTGGCCTTTATCGCCGCCAACTCGCCCACCCAGGTGCCGACTTCGCCGCTCACGCCCATGAACATCGACGAATTGCGTGATCACACTTTTGTGAAGCACGATTTGAATCTGTTCAATTTCGTGATCCGGCTCAATCAGACCTTGCGGGACAATAATCAGGAAATCGGCCCGCCGGAGCGGGTGGATTTTTCCATGATCCAGCCCATACCCCTGGCGCTGGACGACATGCCGCAAGGCCCGCTGAACAAGATGGATCTGCAAAGCGCCATTGAACTGTTCACGCCCTTGTATCAGTTGCTGCTGACCGATAACGACTTCTGGCGTGCGGCCAATTCCTTGCAGTTGGACGAGACGATCGGGATTTATGCTGCCAAGATCCTGCAGGCGCCCGAGCACCTGATTCTGCTCAACAATGGCCATCCTTTGGTGCCTATGTCGACCTTGCGAGCAGGCTACCGCTTGGTGCTGCACGGCTTGTCGACCGAGATGCTGCATAGCCTGCTCAATCAGATGAAGCAGGCACAAGCGCAAGCAGAAGGGGACCAAGCGCCGGATTTGGGGCAGGGCGATAGCCCGGTTTCTCCCGTCGTATAAAAATAAAAACGGCTCAATAATGAGCCGTTTTTCATTGGGCGCACTGCCTATTTTTCAGTAATGTAGGTGGCCGCTTGGCTACCTCTTGAGACTTAGTTGCGCTCGGTATAAGCCATGTACAGCTCGCGAGCACGGGTCTCAACCGGGCCGTGCGCATAGTGGCGATCGTCAATGCGATTGCAGTGCAGGACCTTGCCGTAATTGCCGGTACTGAATATCTCGTCCGCATCCAGCACGTCTTGCGGTGTCAGGCTGACTTCACGTACGTCAAGGCCATCGTCGCGCAGCAGTTGCATGACACGTCGGCGGGTAATGCCGTTCAGAAATGTGCCGTTTAGTTCGGGCGTCAGCACGACGCCGTCACGCACAATCCACAAGTTGGCGACGGCAAACTCGGCTACCTTGCCTTTGGAGTCCAGCACGATGGCGTTGTCAAAACCCCGTGCGCTGGCATCGCGCAAGATACGTTGGGTGTTGGGGTACAGGCAGGACGCCTTGGCATCGGTGGGAGCCATGGAGGGGTCTGGGCGCAGGAATTCGCTGAACGTGGCGCTAAAGCCGCTGTCTTCCGGCATGGGGGATTCAAAAATATGAATGGCCAATTGGCTGGTGGCTGGATCGGGCTGGATGAAACCGCCGGGCGCGAAATATAGCAGCTTGATGTAGTAATCCGTGGAGTGGGATAGTTTTTTCAGGCCCTCATGCACCAGGTCCACGGTTTGCTGGGGCGTCATCACGGGTTCCATACCCAGGGTGATGGCCGAGCGGTTCAGGCGCTCACAGTGCAGATCCAGATCCGGAGTATGGCCGTGGATGGAACGGGCACCGTCAAATACGGTCGTGGCCATCCAGAAAGCATGATCTGTGGCGCCAATCAAAGGCGCGCTGGTGTCGCTCCATTGGCCATTGGACCAAGTGATTTCATTGTTACTCATGGGACATCACTCCTGATTTTATTGTGGCGTAGTGGCAATTCATTTTTGCCGTCCTCGTATTTCCAGTACACATAATAGAGAGCAAAAAACGATTTGGGGTGGTGTCAGCGTGCTATCTGATTTTTTGGGCACCGTAGGTGATGCGTCGTAGCACCGCTTCCAGCGGGCCGCGCCCCCAGTGCTGGGCAATCAGGCCCGTCAAAATCATGGCCAGCAGAGCCAGTGCAATGGCGATTGGCAATAGTGCGGCATTGCCAAAAACATCAAACAGATTCAGGCCATAGCTGCTAAAAATCAGCCCGGCCAAAATGCCTTGGGTCACATAGGCGCTCAGCGAATTGCGGCCTGCTTCAATCAAGACATTGGGCAGTCTGAACCATTGCCCGCAGCGCAGCAATAGATAGAGATACACGGCTGACAGCATGGGGGCACCTATCGCAATGCTGAGCAGGCCAATCAGTCCCATCAGGTTGGTTTCGTAGGCCACCAGGGCGCTAAAACAATTGATGGCCAAAGCCAGCGGCAAGAGCCAGGGCAGGGCGCGTCCCAGCTTGTGTTGTCCTGCACTACGATGTGTAAAGAAATTGCTTTTGGCTGCAGCCAGTCCCAGCAACATGGCTCCGAACGCCAAAGGGCCTTGATACAGGAACATGAAAGCGAAGGCATTCGGCCATTCTTTCAGGCGCGCCAGCGTGGCTTCGGAGAAGGCTCCACCCAGGGAGTAAACCGGGGCCATGTCCTCTGTACTGGAGAGCAGGTAAACGATCAGTCCAATACTGATAATTTCTATCAGCACCATCAGCAAGGCGACCTTGACCAGCCCACGCGCAGAGAGCGTGCGCAGCGGCCAGATCAGCACACCCAACACCGAGTAAAGCAGCAGGATATCGCCAGTAAATACCAGGGTTGCGTGCAAGCAACCCAGCACGGCCAGGCCGAGCATGCGACGAAAATAACGGCGGCTCAGGGGAACGCCAGCACGTTCGGCAGAGCGTGCCTGGATTTCGATGCCCCAGCCAAAAATCAGCGAGAACAATAGGAAAAATTTGCCCTGAAACAGAAATTCGATCAGGAAGGCAGCGGTATGGTCATAGGTGGTGGAGATGTTTATCGGGTCACTGTCGCTCAGTGCCAGATAGGGCAGGTTCACGACACAAATGCCAATCAGGGCAGCGGTGCGAATCAGGTCGATGGAGGAGTTGCGAGAGGCCGAAGACATAGGTGTTTATTGTTTGAGCGCTTGTTCAATGTCATAATATTGAGCGATTGCTCAATGTGTCAATAGGGGACAGGTGATGAGTGAAAAAGAAGACAGTGCCACGCGAATTCGACAGGCCGCTGCCCAGATTTTGATGGAAGTGGGGGTACGTGCTGCGACCACCCGCATGGTGACCGAGCGGGCGGGGGTGGGCCGTGGGCTGTTAAATCATTACTTTCGTTGGTCCGAATTACGGGCCGATGCCTGGGGCGAGATTTTTGACCAGTTGCTGGATCAGGAGGCGCAAGCCTCGCAAGAACCGCAGGCCTTGATGGAAAGTTACCTGAACAGTGCCTTTGAACAGAACAATCGCATTTACTGGTTCTTGTGGCTGGAGGCTGCCGACCTGGCCAAAACCGATGCGGCACTGGCGGTGGTGATGACACGGGTACAACGCCGGATGCTGGAACAGTTGGCCTCCTACCTGAGACTCGGGACCGAACAAGGACTGTGGCAAGCGCCCGATCCTGAAGGTACCGCGTTGCGGCTGTCCGCCTTGTATGACGGCCTAGCCAATATGTTGCTGACCCAGTCTACGCAACTGAGCCCGGAACAAGCCGAGCAGCATTTGCGACGTCTGTTTTTTCTGGAAGCCCGGCCGGTTTCGGCGGACAGTACAGGCCAGGCAGAGCCAGTGCGTGGTTGTTAGGCGTGATCCCCCTGCTGTGAAAACCAGATGAACCCCTAAAAGGGAAAGATGATGAATATTCGCCATTCGCGCCCGGAGGACGGGCAACGTGCTGTTGAAATCTGGCGCAAGGCCGTTGATGCTACACACGACTTTTTATCCGCTCAGGATCGTCAGGAAATTGATGAACTGGTCTGCGGTTTTCTGCCTCAGGCCAGCTTGTGGCTGGCGGTGGACGAGACGGACTACCCGCTGGCTTTCATGCTGATTGATGAAGGCCATATGCAGGCCTTGTTTGTGGACCCGGACAGCCGGGGAACGGGTATGGGCAAGGCTTTGGTACTGCACGGCTTGAGCCTGCATCCCACCATGACCACCGATGTGAATGAACAGAATGGGCAAGCCGTGGGCTTCTACGAAAAAATGGGCTTCAAGCGGGTTGGCCGCTCGCCTGTGGACGATCAGGGCAGGCCTTATCCACTGATTCATCTGCAATATCAGGCTTGATGTGTATCGCATGGTCTGATGCTTGGGTCTTTGTCTCCCAAGGCCCGTCACTATTGGCAAATCGGCTTTGCACGCGGCATTCCCTGCAACAGCAGTGCAGGGCTTGTGCTGCCTGATGAGAGGCTCTGTCAGGCAAAGCCAGCGCCGTTTTGGACGCTGGCTTTGTGCTTTTATGCACAGATAAAGTCCAGCTCACCAACCCCTTGAATGGCGGCCTGAATCCGGTCGCCGGGAGCGGCATACAGCATGGGCAGGCACGTGCCGGTAATGATGACCTGACCCTTTTGCAGCCCGCCAAGATGGTGGCTGCCCTGATTGGCCAGCCAGATCAGCAGCCGTGTCAGCTCGCCGGCCGGATTCTGGTTCGGGCCTTGCAGCGCGGGCTGTTGGCCCACTTGCAGGCGCGCCCATTCAGGTTGCAGCAGTGTCATATCCTGCGCGGCGATCCCTTGCGCCTGATGGACCAGCGCACCGTGGCTGGCCAGGTCGGCCAGGGTGGATAGACGACCCACGGTGTCACGCTGCACAAAACGCGATTCGACAATCTCGACTGCCACACAAACCTGGCTGATCGCCTGCCAGATTTGCTCTAAGGAATAGGGTGTCTGGCCGGGTGGCAAGTCCTGGCCCAGAATCAGGCCGATTTCCACTTCTATGCCTCGCAAAGACAGGCTTTCAGCGGCAGGTGCATTGGGGCTGGCGTAACGAAAGCGTTGGGGCAGGGGGGCGCAGGTAGGCGGGGCTACGCTATTGGCCGCGCCGACTTTCCAGCCACCTAGGGGGCCCAAGGCGTCCATTTGCATGGCTTGAACGCGATAAGCCTGATCAAAAGACACAGGGCGCAGCGCCTCGGGCCAGTCCTCGATAGGGCGATTCTCGTATCGTGCCTGAAGCAGCCGCTGCGCGGTTGCCAGACAGCCGGCTTGCTGTGTATTGCTCATCAAGGTTTACCAGCCTAACAAGCAACGGCCCAAGGCAGCTGCAACAGTGGCCTGCGTAGGCTCCACGACAGCAATGCCCAAAGCCTGTTCCAACGCCTCGCGCTGATTGGCCATACCAGCACAACCCAGCACTACAACATCGGCACCGTGCTCATCACGCAGGCGTTGGCCCACTTCCGTCAGGCATTGCAGGGTTTTTTTCTCATCAGCCAGTTCCGACACGCCCATATTGATAGCCAGATCGGCTGCCAAACGGTCCGTCACACCCATCGCGCCAAAGTAACGCAGGTGACGCGGGATGGAGGTCTGCAAAATGGACAGCACGCCAAAGCGCTGGCCCAGCGACAAGGCGGTCAGCACGCCGGTTTCGGCAATGCCCAATACAGGCACATTCACCGTTTCGCGCAAGGTGTATAGGCCGGGGTCGCTAAAGCAGGCCACCACATAGGCAGCGGCGTCTTCTTTGACACTCAGGGCCTGGGCGCGCAGGTGGGGAATCAGGGAGTCGATATCGGTTTGGCTTTGTACACCTGCCGGGCCTTGAGGCAGGCGCAGGCAGGAGATGGCCGGGCCATCAGACAGACGCAAAGGCTGGACAGCACGGTCCAGGCCGTCCGTTACGATCTGGCTGGAATTGGGGTTCAGAACGTAGATATGAGGGCGACGGTTCATGATGTTGTTATGTTTGGGTGGGCGGTGGCCCGTTTGGGTGGCTTAATTTTTCTGACTGAAAGCGGCCCTGCAGGCCGACATACCAGTCAGAACCATGCAGGCGCCCGATCGGGTCGTACGCGTCTATATCAATGCGCCCTTCAGGCGTCAGGATGGTGTTATCGCAGTGCATATGCAGAATTTCGCCAATGACGATATGGCGTAGCGGGCCCAGGTCCAGCGCGGTGTGCAAACGGCACTCAAACTGCACTGGGCATTGGGCGATACGGGGCGGCTGCACCTGCACGCTGGGGGCCAGATCCAGGCCCGCTTGCAGATGCTCGGCCTGCCCGGTCGGGTAGGCAATGCCGCAGATATTCATGGCGTGTGCCAGCTTGGCACTGATCAGGTTCACCACAAACTGGCCGGTGGCCAGAATATTGCGGGTGGTGTCCTTCAGGCCATCGGCAGAGTGCGCATCGTTTTCCAGGCCCAGTGCCAGCACGGCAGGCGCTGAACCCATCACATTGAAAAAGCTGAAAGGGGCCGTGTTCACGCGCCCCTGCTGGTCGCAGCTTGTGACCAGGGCAATGGGGCGCGGCAACACGGTGTTGACCAACAAGCGGTAGCGTTCGCGTTCGCTGAGCTGATCACAGGACCAGTCCATGTCAGTTCCTCTGGTCCAACATGACAACGGTCTGATACAGAACCCGCGTACCGTCCAAAAGCTGCTCGGAAGTAATGGATTCTTCGGGGCAATGGCTGCGGCCATTCAGGCAAGGAATGAAGATCATGCCCATGGGGCCGCTGGGTGCCATGTACACCGCATCGTGACCGGCTCCGCTAGGCATGACCATGCTCTGGTATCCCAACGCACTGGCGGCCTGCTCGATAATGTTCATCACATCCGGCGTGCAGTCTGTGGGCTTGGCCAGGCTGACTTGCGCCGCGTCCAGACCCAGGCCCATGGCCTCGATTTCCGGGCGCAGCTGGGCCAGCAGTTCTTCGGTAAAGTTCTGCATCAGCTCCTGACGGTCGCTGCGTACTTCCACCATCATTTCTACGCGTCCGGGAACGGCATTGGAGGCGTTGGGCGTCAGGTTCAGGTTGCCAATGGTAGCGACCAGATAGTCTGGCCCACCCAGCGCACGGCGAGCCTTGCGGTCCACTGCATTGATGATCAGGCTGGCACCGACCAGGGCATCACGGCGGATGTCCATGGGTGTGGTGCCAGCATGGTCTGGACGACCCGTGATGATGATGCGGTGGCGGCAAATGCCCACGATATTGCTGACCACACCAATGGGCAGACTGCGCGATTCCAGCACCGGCCCTTGTTCGATATGCAACTCGACAAAAGCGGCAGTATCACCGGGTGCACGACGGGCCTGGGCCAGTTCCTGGGGGCGGCCACCGATACGGGCAATGCCTTGTGCCAGTGTTTCGCCCTGTGGATTGCGTTCGGCCAGCATGGCCTCGGACAGAACTCCGCCCATGGCGCGGCTGCCTACGCAGGACACGCCATAGTCGCTAGGTTCCTCAGACAGAAAATCCACCACTTCAAAAGGGTGGTCTAGCTGGATGTTCTGCTCGTTCAGGCAACGGGCGACTTCCAGCCCGGCCAGTACGCCGATAATGCCGTCGTAGCGCCCGCCATACATCACGGTGTCGCAGTGCGAGCCGGTCGTAATCGGTGCCAGACCGGGCTTGCGTCCTTCGCGGCGACCGATCAGATTGCCGGCGGCATCCACGCGTACTGTCAGGCCCGCTTCCTCGAACTGTTTCAGCAACCACTGACGCGATTGCAGAAACAGATCGGAGAAGGCGCGACGGGTCCAGGGCTGGTCGGGTAGCGTGAACGCGGCCAGCTCCTGAGTGCTGCGCCACAGACGCTCCTGGTTCAGCAAGGGCATGGCCAGACTCATGACAGTTCGCCTGCTTTGTGCGGACGGATGAACTGACCGTCGCCCGCCGCGTTACGCACGGTTTTGCCGTCCCAGGCCAGTTGGCCGCGCACATAGGTGGCTTCCACACGTACTTGGAACTCGCGGTCCTCGAAGGAGCTCCAGGTCACGGCGGACAGGCTGTTGGACGGGTCAAAGCGGTAGGTTTCGGGTTTGACGATCACGATGTCGGCGTCTGCTCCTACATTCAGCGAGCCCTTGCGGTGTTCCAGCAGAAAGTGTTGAGCAGGGCCCCAGCACAACTGTTTGACGACCATGGTGGGGGAAATGCCGTGCTCGGCGCAGCCTGTCCAGAAGGCGGGCAGCAGGGTTTCCAGACCAGGACCACCGGAGGAGTTCTGGAACACATTGTCAAACTGCTTGCGCTCCAGGCCCCAGCTCACGTGGTCGGAGGACACGAAGGTACATTCGTCGTTGGCAATGTGGGTCCAGAGCAGATCCATTTCCGCCTTGGGGCGAATCGGTGGGTAGTGCTTGGTCTTGGCACCGAAGCGGCGGGTGTGCTCTTCGTGGTTCAGCATCAGGTACTGCACGCAGGTTTCAATCGAGGCCTTGTGGCCTGCCTGACGGTACATATTGCAGATTTCAAAACCGCGCGACAGGGACACGTGCACGGCGTGGGCACGGGCACCGGTCTGGGCACCGATTTCGTAAATAGCGCTGGTGGCCAGGTTTTCAATCAAAGGTGTGTGGGCGCGCAAGAATGCGTCCCAGCCCGTATCACCAGCTTCGACCATGCGCTTGATGTTCTTGCGAGTCAGTTCCTGGTCCTGGTTGTGCACACCGCAAGCCAGGCCGGAGGGGGCGATCAGGCGGAAGGCTTCCATCAGGATGTCTTCTTCCACGCGCGGGAAGCGGTTGGGGCTGGCTTCAAAGGTAGAGAATTTGAAGCCGCACACGCCGCCTTCAATTAGGCCTGCCGCCGCTTCCAAACCATGCTGGTCGTTCAGGGTGCCGTAGCAGGCCACGTCCACGTGGCAGTCACTTTCAATGCGGGCAATCTTGTCGTCCAGTTGCGGACGGGAGGCAACGGGTTCGGGATCGTCGTAAGGCATTTCCACCATGGTGGTCACGCCACCGGCGGCGGCCGCACGCGAGGCCCAGCCCAGCCCTTCCTGATTGGCCTGGCTGCCCGAGTGCACCTGGCCGTCCAGCACGCCGGGCATCACCCACATGCCACGCGCATCTACGTGCTCGCGGGCCGAGGGGGCCGCGCCAACGCCACGGGCTGCTACGCGACCTTCCCGCACGGCCAGCCAGCCGTCCGTGATGATGCGGTCGCGCTCAACAATATTTCCTCGTACTACCAGATCGAAGTCGCTCATTATTTTCCTCCTTGGATGGCTCGGGCCCGCGCATGTCGCGTGTCCGTAATCGTGTTCGTTTCTATGATTGAAGCAAATTCAATCATGAATGTCGTATGCCTATTTATCGGTAAAACATAACGTCATGTTAAGTCTTGCTTGGAGTGCGCCCAGCGCTGTACGTGATAGCGGTCATGGCCCAGGCACAGGCAGAAAGAGCCCACCGCCTTGGCCAGTTTTTCCGTGATGTGACGCTTGTCATAGGTGTTGCGCGTGATGCGTTCCTGGGCCTGCTCCACTTGCTGGCGCAGGTGCGGCATATTCACTTGGGTTAACTGTCGGTCGCGCACGGCAAACTGGCCGTCGACCATCACATGGCGCAGCGCCAGGCCGTCTTCCAGATGCACTAATTGGTTGACCGTGTTGTTACGCGGAATCCAGTTGATATGGCCCAGATCCAGAAACACGATGTCGGCCTTGCGGCCCGGTTCCAGACGCCCCAACTGCTCGCCCATGCCCAGACAGCGGGCACTGCCCTCCGTCGCTGCATACAGCGCTTGTTCGGTTGTGACCCAGCGTTCCGTATCCGGGCCGCGCACCTTGGACGAGAAAGAGGCCAGACGCATGGCTTCGTACATGTTCTGGTTATCGCCACTGTTTGAGCCGTCCGTGCCCAGGCCCACGGTAATACCGCGTTCCAGCATGGCGTTTACATCGGCAATCCCATTACCTAAACGCATATTGCTGCCGGGGTTGTGGGCCACCATGGCGCCGCGCGAGGCCAGAATGTCCAGATCGCGTTCGTCCAGCCAGATGGCGTGCGCCAGGGTGAAGCGGGGCGAGATCAGGCCCAGCGTGTCCAGATGCTGAACAATAGTGGTGCCATAACGCTTCATGCCGGTCAGGGCTTGCACATAGGACTCGCCAACGTGGCTGTGCAGGCCGATAGTGCGTTCTGCGCTGATTTCACCGCAGGTTTGCAGGAACTCGTCCGAGCACAGCATGGGAATGGTTGGCGCCAAAGCCACGCGAATGCGCTCGGGGTTGCGCTGCTGGTCCAGAAAGTCTGTCAGACCCGATAGCGTGGCCCGAAACGACTGGGGTGCCAGTTGGGCCACAAACTTCTGCAGTTCTTCCGGCAGGGCGTCGATCAGGCCGGGCACGGATTGGTAAAAAGACAGGTCCGCCATCATGGGGGCGACGGTGGCCCGCATACCGGCATCCATATAGGCCTGGGCGACGGCATTCATGCCTTCCGCCGTGGGGACGGGGACCTCAGAATACAGGTCGTAGCTGGCGGTACAGCCTTTGAGCAGCATTTCTGCCGCGTTTAGCTGCGTGCTCAGGTACTTGTCTTCCAGATGACGGTCGCCATTGATCCAGGGGCCTGCTGTCAACAACAGTTCCAGTGACCAGCGATCCCCCATGGCCTTGGCATAGGTGCCGTGGCCGTGGGTGTGGGCGTTGATCAGGCCGGGATGCAGCAGTTGGTCATCCGCTTGCACTACCGTGGTGTCAAAGGGGGCGGGCAGGCCGGGCGGTCCCATGGCTTCGATCACGCCATTCTTGATCAGAATGTCCAAAAGCTCGGCTTTGGCGTGAGCGTGAGCCAGCACCAGGCCCCCACGGATGACCGTATAAGGGGATGTCATGATCCGCTCCGATTGTCTTTGATTGCCCAAGGGAACAGGATGCGTTCGGCGGCAGAGATCACCTGGAAGAACACAATACCCAGCACCGACAAGATGGCCATGGCGCCAAAGGCCACTGGCGTCTTGAAGAAGGCGGTGGAGGTGGTGATCAGGTAGCCCAGGCCTTGGTCGGCCGCTACAAACTCACCCACCACCGCGCCGACGACGGACAAGGTGATGGCGACCTTCAGGCCCGAGAAAATAAAGGGCACGGCAAAGGGCAGACGGATACGGAAGAACTCTTGCATACGGGTGGCACGGCAGGCACGGACCAGCTCGATCAGCTCGGGCGGGGCGGCCAGCAGGCCAGCGGTCATGGAGATCACCAGCGGGAAAAACGCGACCAAAAAAGTCACCACGACACGCGGCAGCTCAGTAGGTCCAAAGATAATCACCAGAATCGGGGCCAGGGCCACCTTGGGGATGGACTGAGTCAGAATCAGCAGCGGGTAAATCGCCTGCTCGAAAAAACGCGAGTAGGTAATCAGCACGGCCAGCGGGAAGCTCACCACAATGGACAGCAAAAAGCCCAGCATGATGGTGCGCGTGGACACCAGCGTGTGCATCAGCATGGCCTCTTTCATTTGCATGGAATCGGCCCAGATGCGCGAGGGGGCAGGCACCAGGTATTCAGGGATATCAAACAGGCGGCTGGCCAGTTCCCACAGAATGACCACGGCAATCAGGGTGATGGCCGGGACGGTAATTTCATTGAAATCGCGCAGGCGCAGTCGTCGCTTGCGCACGGGCGCGGCGACCAGGGTTTGAGTTTGCTCGCTCATCAAGCCACCTCGTGTTGGAAAATAAGTTCACGCACGGCGGCGGCACAGCGTGTGAATTCCAGCGTGCCCACCAGGGAAAAGTCGCGTTCGCGGGGCAGGTTCACATCCAGAATTTCGCTAATCTGGCCGGGGCGTGGCGACATCACCACAATACGGTGGCCCAGCATGACGGCTTCGGAAATCGAGTGCGTCACAAACACAATGGTTTTGGGGTCTTCGTACCAAAGGCGCAGCAGTTCCAGTGTCATGGTTTCGCGGGTCAGCGCGTCCAGTGCGCCGAAAGGCTCATCCATCAGCACCACTTTGGGGTTGTGGACCAGCGCGCGACAAATGGCCACGCGTTGTTGCATGCCGCCGGACAATTGCTTGGGGTGATGGTGCAGAAAATTGCCCAGACCGGCGGTGGTCAGCAGGCGTGTGGCGCGGCTGCGAGCCTGATCATCCAGCCGCCCCATGATGCTGGAGGGCAAGAGCGTGTTGTTCAGAATATTGGCCCAAGGCACCAGGGTGGGAGCCTGGAACACAATGCCGGTGTCCTGACGAGGGTGGGCAACGATTTCATCATCGATGCTGACGGTGCCGCTGGTGGGCATCAACAAGCCTGCAATCAGGCGCAACAGCGTGGATTTGCCACAGCCCGAGGCGCCGACGATGGCAATGATTTCGTTGTCCTGGATGTCCAGATTGATTTGTTTCAGTGCCTGAGTCTCGCGCTCGGTATGACGACCGTAGATCAGGTTCACGTCTTGAATGCGTATCACAATGCGCTCCTAGGCGCGCGCTGACCCGCCTGGGCCAAGCCAGTGCGCGCGCAAAAATCAGCTCAGGGCTTGGCTGTGCCGTTGGCTTTGACGATGAACTGCGGGTCGTAGGCTTGGTGGTAGTCCCAGGCAGGGTCCAGGCTCTGAGCTTCAACAACGGCCTCGTAGGTGGTTTTCATGCGGCCTTCTTCCAGACTGCCTACCCCGTGCTGGGCACTGAAATCGGTGTAGATATAGCCCAGCACGGCGTTCAGGTTGCCCATGCAATCATCCAGATCAATTTCTGGATTGGCCTTGACGTGGGCCTGGCAGGCGGCGTCCGGATCCTTGCGGGCGGCTTCCCAGGCTTCGATGGTGGCGTTCAGGAAGTTCTGCACCATTTGTGGGCGTTCAGCCAAGGTCTTGTCGGTGGTGAGAACGGACAGGGCGTAGATGTTGAAACCCTGCTCGCTAAAGGGCAGCACCACGATTTCCTTGCCAAAACGCTTGGCCTGCTTGTTCTGGTAGTAGTAGTTGGTGGCCAGGAAGGGAGCGGCGTCCACTTTGCCGTTGATCAGCAAGGGGGCCATAGAGGAGCCGTCTACCGTCACCCATTGGATCTTGTCGGGGTCGGTATTGGCTTTGCGTGCCACCATGGGAAAGTAAAGCTTGTGGCTGTTGCCGGGCGAGACGGCAATTTTCTTGCCCTCCAGGCCGGAGAAGTTGGTGATGCCCGAGTCCTTGAGCACAAACAGGGAGTGGGCCGAGTGCGAGAAGGTGGACGCAATGGCCTTGACGGGAGTCTGGCTGTTCTGGCGCGAGGTCAGAATGGCAGAAATATCGGCCAGGCCAATATCGGCAGCGCCACCGGCTACTTTCAGAACGGTATCGCCCGAACCGGTGCCTCGGGTGATCTTCAGGTCTATGCCGTGTTTGTCGTAAATCCCATTGGCAATGCCCGAATAGTAGGGGGCATAGTCGCCGGTGGGGATGAAGTCCAGCATCAGATGGACGTTGTCAGCGGCGTGGGCGGTGGGCGCAGCGGCGGCCAGTCCCAAGCCCAGCACCGCAAGGGTGCGCGCAAGCAGGGTTTGCATGATTTTGTCTCCGTGTCGTAGTTATGAAGCCGCTCTTTGGGCCCGTTGCGATCAAGGTGCAGCGGGATGGCAGCTTGAAAAAATTGAAACATAGGCAAATCAAAATGTCTTATGCTTATTTGTGCTCGAAACATAAGGCTACGTTAAGGGATGCTGCTCAATCTTCGTCAAATCGAGGTCTTTCGCGCCATCATGCTGACCGGTTCTATCAGCAAGGCGGCACAGTTGCTCAACGTATCGCAACCGGCCATCAGTCGCCTGCTTTCCTATACGGAATCACGCATTGGTCTGGTGCTGTTCGAGCGCATCAAGGGACGTCTGTACCCCACGCCGGAGGCGCGTCGGCTCTATCAGGAAGTGGAGCAAGTCCATAACAGTGTGCAGCGGGTTAACGAGGTGGCGACCGACCTGATCGAAAAGCGCCACGGCAGCTTGCACATTGCTGTCAGCCCCAGTCTAGGGCAAACCTTGATCCCCATGGCGGTGACGCGTTTTCGCAAAGCATTCCCGGATGTGAAGGTGTATGTGCGCACCCTGATCTCCAGTGATCTGGTGCAGGCTTTGGTCACCCAACAGGCCGAAGTGGGCGTGGCCATTGTGCCGCTGACCCATCCCAGCCTGCATGCCCAATCCATCTACGAAAACCATCTGGTGGCGGTGTTGCCCGCCAGTCATCCCTTGGCTGACAAGCAGGAGCTGGACGCCAGCGATCTGGAAGGGCTGGACTTGATTGGTTATGGCAATGACACGCCTTATGGGCAGATGGTGCAGCAGCTATTTGGTAACCGTCCGGGTGTGCCGCAACTGTCTGTAGAAGTGCGTTTGACGCATATTGCCTGTGCCATGGTGCAGGCCGGAGCCGGGATTGCGATTGTGGACGAACTGGCCGTGGCAGGCCGAGTCTGGCCGGATGTGGTGGTACGCCCCATCAATCCGCGCACCACCATGCCCTTGCACATGCTGCATTCCAATGTCGTGCCGGTTTCGCAATTGGCGCACGACTTCATGGACGTGGTGATTTCCACGGCCTCCCGAGGGATGCGGGCAGGCTGGGCCTGAGTGACTCAACAATACCGCCCCCCGCGCTGTCCCGTCGTTTGACTGCCTCTTCAAAGGGGGGACTTACCCTTAGGGCGGGCCGGCGGGAAAACACGCTGTGTTCGTGGAGTCCGCCGTGTACAGGGGACACGGAAATTCGCTTAACGCTGTGTTATGAAGAGTTAATAAAAAAGCATATGACATCAAGGTTTTGCCACCCCTAGAATTAAAGCACTACAAACAGAAAATGATGGCAAGGAGACCTTATGCAAGGCGTAAACACTATCGCCGCGATGGTTGCGGCTGTTTCTCGCAAACACAATATGTTCCGATTGGGACATGCCCGTCTGGGACGTGCCCGTTTGGGACGCAAGGCTGGCTTGATGCTGGCTGCCGTGGCCGCTGGCCTGGCCTTGAGCCTGCCAGCACATGCAGACAATCCCAATCAGGGCAAGAAGTTCAAAGTCGCGGCTGACGTGGGCCTGGTGCCGTTCTTCATGCGTGGCACCGACGGCAAGATGGATGGTTTTTCCAACGACCTGACCCAGGAAGTGGCCCAGCGCATGGGTTATGACGGTGTCGAGGTCATCGATACGCCGTTTTCCGCTATTTTTGCAGGCTTGTTTTCCAGCCGCTATGACATGGTGGCCGCCCCCACCAACACCACGCGGGAACGTGCCGAGCAAATGCTGTTTGCCGAACCGTATATGGCAGGCGGCCTGAGCTTTCTGGCTAAAAAAGGTGCCACCGTCAATGCGCTGGAAGAGCTGAAAGGCAAGACCATTGCCGTCAATAACGGTAGTTTCTCGGATCGCTGGTTGCAAGAGAACCAGGAAAAGTACGGCTACAAGATTCAGCGCTTTAACAAGAACACGGATGCGGTGCAGGCTGTGGCCATTGGTCGTGCTTTTGCCAATATGTCCGAAACTCCTTTGGCCCGCTACATCGCCACAAAAACCCCCGCTCTGGCCCCGGTCTACGACATGACCACCGAGGCCAACTATGCCTTTGCCTTTCGCAAAGACGACACCGCCTTGCGTAACCGTGTAGATGAAGTGCTGGAATGCATGAAGCAGGATGGCTCGCTATCGAAGCTGCATGTGAAATGGTTTGGTACGGAACCCAATGCCGGTACCGCCATGACAGTCGTTTTTCCCGGTTATGGCGCGCCTGACTACCCTGGTTACGAGCCCACCGAGCACACCCCCGACTGCTCCCGTCCTTAAAGCGCCATCGCGCTGTTTCTCTAGCTATACGGCCCTGCAGGGGCCGGTCCCCGCCTGCCCGTCGGGCAGGCGGTCAAGGAGCGACCATGAGTGAAATTGTCCGCATCCAGGGCTTGCGCAAGTCGTTTGGGCAAGCCGAAATTCTTAAAGGCATAGACCTGAGCGTCAGCACCGGCGAAGTCGTGGTGATGATTGGCGGTTCGGGCTCGGGCAAAAGTACCTGCTTGCGCTGCATCAACCGTCTGGAGACCCCTACCAGTGGCACGATTGTGGTGGCAGACAGTGATGTGACTTGTCCGCGCACCGACCTGAATCAGGTGCGTCAGAACATAGGCATGGTGTTTCAAGGCATACACCTGTACCCGCACATGACGGCGCTGGGCAATGTGATGCTCGCGCTGCGCAAGGTGAAAAAAGTCCCCAAGGCGCAGGCTGAAGAGCAGGCTCGCCACCATCTGGAACAAGTGGGCCTGGCCGAACGTATCGAGCACTATCCCAGCCAGTTGTCCGGTGGCCAGCAGCAGCGTGTGGGCATTGCCCGCGCTTTGGCGCTGGAACCCAAAGTCATGCTGTTTGACGAGCCTACCTCGGGCCTGGACCCCGAGCTGGTCGGTGAAGTGTTGAACGTCATGAAACGTACCCGCGATGCGGGCATGACCATGGTGATTGTCACGCACGAGATGCAGTTTGCCCGCGAAGTGGGGGACCGTATTGTGTTCATGGACCAGGGCGTGATCCTGGACCAGGGCAGCCCCGATGAAATTCTGTGTAAACCGCGTCACAAGCGGATTCAGGATTTTCTGAGCCGCATGAACTGAGGTCGGCCATGGATCAGATTGTTTATTACTTCTTTAACTGGACGCTGATCAGCCCCCATTTGCCCGAGATCATGCAGGGCTTTTGGGTCACGCTGCAAATGGCTGTGATGACCGTGATTCTGGGCACCGTTCTGGGCCTGGGTCTGGCCGTGCTGCGCTGCTATGGCTGGCGTCCCGTCAATATTCTGATGACGCTGTATGTGGATGTATTTCGTGCGATTCCGCAGTTGGTCATTATTGTGCTGGTGTTCTTTGCCTTGCCCTCAGTAGGCATTGTGATTGAACCGATCCCGGCCACCGTGCTGGCCTTGAGCCTGGTGCTGTCTGCCTTTGCCGAAGAAATCTTCTGGTCCGGCATTGCGGCGGTGCCGACAGGGCAATGGGAGGCGGGCCGCTCTACCGGCATGGGTTTCAGCCAGACGCTGTTTGCCATCATCTTGCCGCAGGCTGTGCGCCTGGCGATTCCGCCGCTGACCAATCGTGCCATCGGGATTACCAAAGGCACCACGCTAGGTTCAGTCATCGCCGTGCCCGAGCTGCTGAATGTGTCCAGCAACATCCAGTCCAACATCGCCAACCCCACCGCCTTTACGGCCGGGGCCATTTTGTTCTGCCTGATTTTCTTCCCCTTCGTTCATCTGACGAGGGTGCTGGAACGGCGCTATGCGATCAAGTCGTAGGAGTGATGCGCTATGGAACTGATCGATACGTTTCTGAATCCGACCATTCTTGCCGCCAGTTGGCCGTTGCTGATGCAGGGCCTGTGGCTGACGGTCAAGCTCGCCGTCATTATTGTGCCGCTGGCCGCGTTGCTGGGCCTGATTATTGCCTGCCTGCACTATCAGCGGCATCGCTGGCTGAACCGATTGATCTTGCTGTATGTGGATTTCTTTCGTGCCTTCCCGCCTTTGGTGTTGCTGATCTTCATTTACTACGGCCTGCCGTTCCTGGGCCTGCCCTTGAATGAATTTTCCGCCACGGTGCTGGCGCTGGTGCTCAACAGCAGTGGCTATTTTGCGGAGATTTTCCGCGCTGGGCTGGAGTCGGTCTCGCCCGGGCAGAACGAGGCGGCACGCTCGACTGGCCTGAATGCCCGTCAGGCCATGGCCTATGTGGTCGTGCCCCAGGGTGTGCGCAATGTGATTCCGGATCTGGCCAGCAACACGTTGGAAGCCATCAAGCAGACCTCGATTGCCTCGGCCGTGGCCTTGCCCGAGCTGTTGCGTTCTGCCCAGATCATGCAGGGCGAGACCTACAGCCAGACACCGCTGATAGCTGCTGCGCTGATTTACTTCCTTCTTCTGTGGCCCTTGGTACGCATGATTTCGCGTATGCAAAAGCCGTTTGTCATTCCACGTTGAGCCTAAGCGTAACTATGAAAAATAAAGGTGTCTTTTCCATTTGCCCCACCCCCTTCAAACCGGGTGGCGAGCTGGATTTGCAAAGCCTGGTCAGTCTGGTGAATTTCCAGCTTGAAGCCGGTATTCACGGACTGGCAATCTTGGGGGTGATGGGCGAGCTGCATAAGCTCAGCACCTTCGAGCGCCGTCGTGTCATTGAAACTGTGGTGGCCGCGGTGCGGGGCGCGGTGCCGGTCTGGGTGGGCGTGCGTGCTCTGGGCACAGCCGCCGCCGTGGAACAGGCTCGCAGTGCCGAGGATCTGGGCGCGGATGCGATCTTTGTGGCCCCCTTGGCCGGGGCCGACGAGGACATGCAGGTGGCCTATTACCGCCAGATCGTGCAGGTGATCCGTATTCCGGTGGTGATTCATGACTTCCCGGAACTGTTTGCCGCCCGTATCAGCCCCGCCTTGGCCGTGCGCCTGAAAGGCGAGGCGGGCGTGTCCATTTTGAACTCTGAAGATCCGCCTGTTGGTCAGAAAATTACCGCCGTGCGTGGCTTGTCCGGTGATGCACTGCCTATCTTGAGTGGCCTGGGCGGCATGCATTTTCTGGAGGAACTGCAACGGGGGGCCGATGGTGTGGTTACCGGCTTTTCCTTCCCGGAAATTCTGTTGAAAGTGTATGAGCTGCATCGCCAGGGCGATCAAGAAGAAGCCGCCCGTGTCTTTGACCGTTATTGCTCGCTGATTCGCTACGAATTCCAGCCCTTGGTGGCGCTGGCGTTGCGCAAATATTCCTATATGCGCCGTGGCATCATCGCCTGCGACGCTACCCGCGATCCGGCCACGGCGCTGGATCACATCAGCCGTGACGAGTTCGAGGCCGTGGTACGCCGCGTGGGCCTGGATTTGTCCGTCAAGGGCGTGCAAACCGTTTAAACCTTGCTGTTCTTGAGTAATTGCTGCATTTGTTGGATTTGCCGGGTAAATAGCGTCTGGGGGGCCCCGGCGTTGTTTACCCGGTTTTTTTTGCTTCTTCTTCTTCTTCTTCTTCTTCTTCTTCTTCTTCTTCTTCTTTGGCCCTTGTAGAGCGGAGCTGTGTCCGAAGCAGGAGGCTGGCGAGATAAGGAAACAAGGAGCGCAAAAGTGGCTGCATGGTTAGATAGTGTCTCGTGAAAACGCCGGTCTGGGCCGGGGGGCCGTCCTCCGGGCTTGGCTTCTTGCCGGTGCTGCGCACCGGTGCCCTGGTCAGGTTTGCTATTCGGGCGCGCCCTGAACTCGCGAAAGTGCCTTGTCCGCAGGACAAAGCACAAGCATTTCGCTCAAACAGCAGGGCGCTTGTACCCCGAATAGCAAGCCCGCCTGCGGCAAGAAGCCTGAATCGCCCAGAGGACGGCCCCCCGGCCCAGACCGGCTCACAAAGACTATAAATATGAGGCATTCTTCCTTTTTTGGACTGGCTGTGTGTGGCTCTTTGGGCTGCTGTAAATGCTTAGAGGCTTGAGGGTGTCGAGGTTTGCGTGTTGATCGTCGCTCTTAACTGTTAGCGGTGGGTGTGGGGAGATACAAAAGTAGGAGCGAATTACTAGCTATTGAGTGTCTGATGCTTTGTGGGAGCATAAACCTTGCTCGGAATATCCCGCTCAACAAGCTGTCGTGCGTAATCTGGAGTTTGTCGTTTGTCTTTGACGCTAGAGCCAAAGCTGTCTGGGTGTTGCCAGGGTTTTTGAAGTGGCTAGAGTCGCGCAGTATGATCAAGCATTCTGCCCTTGGATCGGGATTGCCATGTTTGCTTATGTCGGGCTGCGTACTGCCTGCTTTGATACGCCTTTAGGGGTGATGCGTTTGCTGGTCGATGCTCAAGGTGCTTTGCTGCGCCTGGACTTCGAGGAAGAGACTGTGCATGGCCTGACGCCCGAGCAACTGGCCGGCTTGATCCCTGAACCGGCGTTGGCCGAACCTGTGCAGGAACAGTTGGACGCGTATTTTGCCGGCAAGCGGCAGCAGTTTGATCTGCCCTTCAGCCTGCAAGGCACCGAGTTTCAGCAACAGGTCTGGCAGGCCTTGCTGACGATTCCCTACGGCCAAACCTGGACTTACGGGCAAATGGCCGAGCATCTGGACCGCCCCAAAGCGGTGCGTGCCGTAGGCCAGGCTTGCGGCCTGAACCCCATCAGTATCATCGTGCCTTGCCATCGTGTGCAGGGTGCCAATGGCATGTTGACCGGCTTTAGCTCCGGCCTGCTCCGCAAAGCCAGCTTGCTGGACTTTGAGCGCCGCGTGTATTTGACCGGTGAGGCAGACTTTCAACTGAGCATGCCCGCCCAGTTGGATTTGTTCTAGCGCAGGCCAGGGTCCACTCCGTACCCAAATCAACAAGCCCCCGTGCACAGAATCACAAGTCCGGGCTTGTCCTCGTCCCTATACTGGATTCGTTAAGAATCAACTATTCCGTGTGGAGACAGACTATGGGGCAAGACGTACAACCCGAGCGCAACGCGATTCGCGAACACATGATTATTGACGGCAAGCCCGTCAGTGAGTCTCAAGGACCCACCATTCCCGTCTACGATCCCGCAACGGGACAGGTGATTGCGCACCAGCCCGAGGCCGGTACTCAAGGCGTAGATCTTGCTGTTCGTGCCGCCCGCCAGGCTTTGGAACAGGGTGAATGGGGCAAGATGCTGCCCGCCCAACGCGAGCGCCTGCTGTTGCGTTTGGCCGATCTGGTCGAAGCCAACGCCGACGAGCTGGCTCGTCTGGAAACCCTGAACAACGGCAAACTGCTGTTCTTCTCCTACGGTCTGGAAGTGGCCGCCAGCGCGCAATGGCTGCGTTACATGGCTGGCTGGGCAACCAAGATCAGCGGTGAACTGCTGTCGCCCTCTATCGCTTTTCCTCCCGGCATCAATTACCACGCTTACACCCGTCAAGAGCCTGTGGGTGTGGTGGGCGCCATCGTGCCCTGGAACTTCCCGCTGCTGATGGCCGTGTGGAAAATCGCCCCTGCCATGGCAGCGGGTTGCACCGTGGTTCTGAAGCCTGCTGAAGAGACTCCGCTGACCGCCATTCGTCTGGCCGAACTGGCTCTGGAAGCCGGTTTCCCCGCCGGTGTGATCAACGTGATCACGGGCCGTGGCGAAAGCACGGGTGCGGCGTTGACGGCTCACCCCGACGTGAACAAGATTTCCTTTACTGGCTCCACGGAAGTGGGCAAGTTGATTGGCCATCAAGCCATCAACGATATGAAGCGTATGTCTCTGGAGCTGGGCGGCAAGTCCCCCGTGGTCATCATGGACGATTGCGATGTGGACATGGCCATTCAAGGTGCAGCCAACGCCATCTTCTTTAACCAGGGTCAGGTGTGTACCGCCGGTTCGCGTCTGTTTGTTCAAAAAGGCATTTACGAGCGCGTGGTGCAGGGTGTCGCTGACTTGGCTTCCTCCATGACATTGGGCTCGGGCTTTGAACAGTCTACCCAGATTGCGCCGCTGATCTCGGCACGTCATCAGCAGCGTGTGCAGAACTACATTGAGGCGGGTCGCCAGCAAGGCGGGCGCATGTTGGCAGGCGAGGGCGCACGCCCCGAGCAGGGCTACTTCGTACGTCCTACCGTGTTTGCCGACGTGGCACCTGATGCCCGCATCATGCGTGAAGAAATCTTTGGCCCTGTGGTGGTGGCGACCCCGTTTGACACCGAGGCGCAGGCATTGGCATTGGCCAACGATACAGACTTTGGCCTGGGTGCCAGCGTCTGGAGTCAGGACCTGGCCCGGGTGCAACGTCTGACCGCCGGTATCAAGGCGGGCACGGTGTGGGTCAACACCCACAACATGCTGGACCCCAGCATGCCCTTTGGTGGCTACAAGCAGTCTGGCCTGGGTCGGGAACACGGGCGTGCGGCGGTAGAGGCTTACCTGGAGACCAAATCGGTCTGCATGGCCTATCCGGCAGCCTAGTAAGAACCTGATCAAGGACTTGATCAGGTTCAGTACAAGGGCGCGAACACAATAACGATACCGTTCGCGCCTCTTTGAGGAGACAACAATAATGTATGCAATTTTGCAGCGAACCGCGCTGGCCTTGGCTTTGAGCGGCGTCAGTGCCGGACTGGCCCATGCGGGCGACCCCAGTGCCCGGGATTGGATACCTGCTCCGGTGGGCACCAATATCGTGGCCGTCTACATGATGGGCCTGAAGTCGCATGGTTTTTATGATCAGGGTTCACGCATTGGCGATAGCCCCAAGCTGAATGTGCAAGGCATGGTTTACCGCCAGATGCACTTTCGTGAGCTGGCCGGAAAAACGGTGCAGTACGAGCTGATCGTGCCCGGCTTTCGCACCACGCTGGATGTTCCAGGGCAAGACCGTGATCGCATGACAGGGATGGGTGATGTGACTGCCGGTGCTGCCGTGTGGTTACACAACGATCCGGAAAACCGTTTCTGGTTTGCCTGGGAGCCTTTCATCACTGCACCGACGGGTCGCTACCACGGCTCGCATGCGGATGTGTCTGCTGGCAAGAACCGCTGGAGCACGATTCAGGACTTCGCGATTGTGAAAGGCTTTGGCGAGTCCTCTTTTGTGGAAGGTGTGGCGGAGTTCGAGTTCTTTGGTAATAACAAGAACTACTACGGTCAGACCCTGAAAAAAGACACGGCAATTCGTCTGATGGCCCTGGTGTCCACCAACCTGACTGAAAAGACGTATGTAGGTATGCGCTATCGCTACGAAACGGGCGGGCGCGAGCGGGTCAATGGTCAAACCACGGTGACGCGGGCGCGTAACCATCAATTGGCCGCCGAGATCACGCACCAGTTGACTGACGCTCACCAGGTGCAATTGCAGTACATCCATGATTTGAAAGTCGAAAATGGCCCGCGCATGCGCGGCCTGCAATTCCGTTATGCCTATGCGTTCTGACAGCCTGGACGCCCATGAGGAGAGACATCCAATGAAGTCTACATTTACATTAACGACCGCCGCCGCATTGCTGGGGCTGATGGTGCTGGCCGGTGGAGCACAAGCCCAGGATAAACCGCGCGAGGTCCTGACTGGCGGGCACAGCGTGTCTGCCCCCCAGGAAAACCGCATCTATGTCATGGACTCGGTGTTCAACCACCTGACCGAAAGCCGTGTACACGTTTATGACTACACCAACGGCAAGTTCCTGGGCATGGTGCCCACGGCCTTTAACGGCCACGTGCAGTTGTCTAACGACGGCAAGAAAATCTACACCATGACCACCTACCACGAGCGCATTACGCGTGGAAAGCGCTCGGACGTGGTGGAAGTGTGGGATGCCGACAAGCTGACCTTTGAAAAAGAAATTTCCTTGCCACCCAAGCGTGTTCAAGGTCTGAACTACGATGGCCTGTTCCGTCAGACCACGGACGGCAAGTTCATCGTGCTGCAAAACGCCTCGCCGGCGACTTCTATCGGGATTGTGGACGTGGCCAAGGGCGATTATGTGGAAGACGTCACCGCCGCAGCCGGTTGCTGGAGCGTGATCCCTCAGCCCAACCGTCCACGCAGCTTCATGACCATTTGTGGTGATGGTGGCCTGTTGACGATCAATCTGGGCGAAGACGGCAAGGTGGCCAGCCAGTCGCGCAGCAAGCAGATGTTCTCTGTGAAGGACGACCCGATTTTTATCGCGCCCGCTCTGGATAAGGACAAGGCGTACTTCGTGTCCTACTACGGCAATGTCTACAGTGCGGATTTCAGCGGTGACGAGGTCAAGGTGGATGGTCCCTGGTCCATGTTAAATGACGAGGACAAGGCCAAGAACTGGGTGCCCGGTGGCTACAACCTGGTGGGTCTGCATCGTGCCAGTGGCCGCATGTACGTGTTCATGCACCCGGATGGTAAAGAGGGCACGCACAAGTTCCCTGCGGCCGAAATCTGGGTCATGGATACCAAGACGAAGAAACGCCTAGCCCGTATCCCCGGACGTGATGCCTTGTCCATGACCATTGATCAGCAACGCAATCTGTTGCTG
The DNA here is from genome assembly GCF_059735605.1 of Alcaligenes sp. LTN-3. Classification (NCBI taxonomy): domain Bacteria; kingdom Pseudomonadati; phylum Pseudomonadota; class Betaproteobacteria; order Burkholderiales; family Alcaligenaceae; genus Alcaligenes; species Alcaligenes sp. LTN-3. The sequence continues at coordinate 92,717 of NZ_JCAPDN010000002.1, forward strand.
ACGCTGGACGGTGGCAATGTGAACGTCTACGACATCAGCCAGCCTGAACCCAAGTTGCTGCGCACGATCGAAGGTGCGGCAGAAGCGTCCTTGCAAGTTCAGTTTCACCCAGTTGGGGGTGTCTGATATGGACCCGGTCCTGACTTATGCCAGCCTGGCTTGCTTGGCCGTGCTGATGGGGCTGGGGGCGCTGGATAAATTGCGTCACTTCAGCCTGTTCGAGGCAGCCGTTGGCGGTTATCGATTGCTGCCGGAAATGGTGTTACGACCATTCAGTGTGCTGTTTGTCGCTGCCGAGGCCTTGAGTGCGCCTTTGCTGCTGTGGCCAGCCAGCCGTTCGCTAGGGGCGATTCTGGCCCTGTGCGTCCTATTGGTCGCCACCAGTGGCATTGTGATGAACCTGCTGCGCGGCCGCCGCGATGTCGATTGCGGTTGCTCGGGGTTGGGTGAGTCCTCCGGTGGTTTGTCCTGGTGGCTGGTGGCTCGCAATGCTTTGCTGGCTGCGTTGGCCGTGGCCAGCGGTGACTGGGCTATCAGCAGTGCCCGCGAACTGGTCTGGGTGGATGGTTTGACCTTTTTTGGTGCCACCTTGGCCTTGCTGGGCCTGTACTACGCGGCTAACCAACTGATCGAATCCCATCTGAAATTCCAGAAAATGCAGAATTCTTAGGAGACCTCAATGACCGCTTTACTGATTTCCAACGTCATTTTATGGGTAATCGTACTGGCCCTGGTGGTGCTGGTACTTGCCCTGTCGCGCCAGATTGGCGTGTTGTACGAACGGGTTGCCCCCATGGGTGCCCTGACCATGGACAAAGGCCCGCAAGTGGGTGATGCCGCACCCGTCATGGAACTGCAAGACCTGCGTGGTCGTGCCCTTACCGTAGGGGTGGCTGGCCCGCGTAGCCAGTTGATTTTCTTCATGTCGCCTACCTGCCCGGTGTGCAAGAAGCTTTTGCCTATTTTGAAGTCTATTCAGGGCGCGGAAGGTCAGTGGGTCGATATTGTGCTGGCCAGTGATGGCGAGATGCCCGAGCATCTGGCTTTCTACCAGAAAGCACAACTGGACAGCTTCCCCTACGTCCTGTCCACGCAATTGGGCATGGGCTTTCAGATCAGCAAACTGCCTTATGCCGTGTTGATCGACGAGAACGGCATCGTGCGCGGCAAGGGTCTGGTCAATTCGCGTGAACAGCTCGAAAGCCTGTTTACCGCTAAAGACCTGGGTGTTGCGTCGGCGCAGGAATACTTGGCCGGTGACTCGGGCATGAAGCAAGTGCAGGTATCACGAAAGGAGAACGTCAATGCGTTGGCTGGATAAATTTGGGGAGAGCCTCTCCCGTTCTGTGGCCCACAAGACTTCGCGTCGCAGCGTGCTGCGCTCGGTGGGTAAATTAATGGTCGGTTCGGCCTTTGTGCTGCCCGTATTGCCCGTGGCTCGCGCTGCCGGTGGTGGTGGCAGCAGCAGTAGTGGTGCCGATCACATCAGTCTGAATCCCGATCTGGCCAGTGAAGACGAGGTGAACTCCTGCGACTACTGGCGTCACTGCGCGGTGGACGGCTTCCTGTGCTCTTGCTGCGGCGGCACCACCACGACGTGCCCTCCGGGCTCGACGCCGTCGCCCATCTCGTGGATTGGCACTTGCCATAACCCGCATGATGGCAAGGACTACTTGATCAGCTATCACGACTGCTGCGGCAAGACCGCTTGCGGCCGCTGCCAGTGCAATACGCAGACTCGTGAGCGTCCTGGTTACGAGTTCTTCCTGCACAATGATGTGAACTGGTGCATGGCGAACGAGAACAGTACCTTCCACTGCACGACGTCGGTATTGGTGGGTTTGGCTAAAAACTAAAAACGGCTCGCAAGGCTGTCAGGGTTGCGGAAAGAACGGCCCATTGGATGTCAGTTCTCTTCCTTCTTGGCAGACCTCAGGGTTGGAATAAGGTGCCGGGCGGCCAGGATGGCGTCCGGTCACTCAAGGAGGTATCACTGTGTGGACATCTTTGCGCCTGGCCTGTTTGGGCGTCGTACTGCTGGCGTTGACGCCTTGGGCCCATGCCCAGGAAGAGATGACCGGAACGGGCGACTACCTGCAAAGCTCCCAGGCTTTTAAAGACTATATGCTGCAATGTGCTGGCTGCCATCGCTACGATGGTCAGGGCCTGACGCAGCGTGGAATCCCCGACTTCAACCAGTCCATTGGCTTGTTTACCCGCTTGCCGGCGGGACGGGACTATATGATTCGGGTGCCCGGTGCTGCGCAGTCGCAACTGGATAATGCGGATCTGGCTCGTGTGCTGAACTGGATTGTGGCCAAATTCAGCCCCGAAGAAATGACACCCGATTACCGGCCCTTTACCTCGGCTGAGGTAGGGGCGGCACGTCATCACCGTTTTGATGATGTGCTCAAGGCGCGTACAGCGTTAACCGTCAAGATGAACAGCATGGGTTTGGAGCCCGCTCCTTATCTGTATGGCTCCATGGAGCGCTGAGATAGCGGGTTAACGACCGTAGACGCTTGAATTTTTTAGGGCTATAAGAAAAGGGGCATATCCTGCTCCTTACCCCGATCAATAGCGTTGGCCGCAAGGGCCCCTCAGGCAATGTCTATGTTATTGCGCACTCCCTCTGCTTCTTTCAAGAGCCTGGCTGCTTGGCAGGAAGTGGTGTGTGCGTACTTCGTGCCCTTGGAAGTCCAGCCGGACTCGCGCCGTGGCTTCTCTAACCGGGCAGCAACCGACCGCATGGGTTCGGTCGATGTGATGGAGCTGTGTACCAGCGCGCAGCGTGTGCGCCGCACCCAGGCCCTGGCCAACCGTTCCGAGCAGGCGCTGTACAAGGTCACCTTGCAAATCAGTGGCAGTAGCCAGATTGAGCAGAACAATCGCAGCAGCATTTTGCAGGCTGGGCAGTGGGGCATTTATGACACCACCCGCCCTTACGAAGTAGCCGTGCAGGATCAATCCCATTTTCTGGTCTTGCAGTTCGAGGAAGAGCGCCTGCTGCCTTGGCTGCCTTGGTTAAGCGATGCCGTAGCCCGGTCGTTCTCGGCCACCACCGGTCCGGCCCGGATTGCCATGGACATGCTGCGTCTGGGCTTGCAGGAGCGCGGGCACTTGTCGCCCTCGGCCTTGAGCGAACTGTCCCAAACCGTCATTCGCATGATGGCGTTGAGTCTGGCCGATGGCCGTCCGGTGACGACCGAGTCGGCCCTGGACGAAGTGCGGCGTGGGCAACTGCTGCAAATTCAGCAATACGTACAGGATCATCTGGGTGATACCGGTTTGAATGCACAGTCCCTGGCATTGCAGTTTCGTATTTCACGCCGCTATCTCTATAAGCTGTTCGAGCTGTGCGGACAAGCCCCCGCCGACTACATCATGGCCGCCCGTCTGGAGCGCGCCTGTCAATTGCTGGTCGATGGCAAACCTGGCCGGCAGATCAGTGAATTGGCCTGGCAAATGGGGTTTTCCGATGCGGCCGTGTTCAGCCACGCCTTTCGCCGACGCTATGGCGTATCACCCAGTGAATGGCGTCGCAGCCGCCTTTTGGGCGATTAAGTACAGCTACGTAGACGCAAATCCGACTTATCGCAAACCGCTCGGATTCCTATCCTAGAAGCTCATGATTCTGGGGCGGCCGGTGTGGCCCGCCTAGCTTCTCAAGGATAGTCTTATGCGTCTCCACCTCGATTGCGCTTTGCTGCATGCCCAGCCAACATGGGCCCAGAACGTGCTGGCCATCATCCCGCCGTGCGAGCGTTTGCAACTGCACGCCTTGCAGGCTCCGCCGCCTGCCCATGCCGATCAGGACTATTTGTTTTTGCGCCGTTCGGCTGCCTTGCTGCTGCGGTTTGACGCCTGTCTGATTCCCGTTGAGGCCTCTACCCTGATTCAGGTGCGTCGTGCTCTGTCGGCGGCCCAGGGCCATTTGCCGGTGCCGGTCTTTGGTCTGGTACGTGCCGCCATCAAAGCCGCCGCCCTGACAGACCTTCTGGAACTGGGGCTGGCCGACTATGTCCGTGAGCCTTTGTGCCTGGACGATTTGCGTGCCCGCATCAATCGGCATCGTTTGCAGACGGCCTCCCACGCTTTGAATGAACCGGGGCTGTCCGGTCGGATACACTATAGGGTGCAGGAAAACCAGGATCTGGTCCTGCATCCCGGCCCAACGGAGCAGCGCCTGTCGCAAACGATCTTGCAACAGGAGGGGACAACGCTGGAAGCCTATGCCGCTGCGGTAGCCTCGCGCTACGCCAGCAGCCAGGAATCTTTCAAAGTTGCCAAGGGACGGATCGTGGCCCGCTTCGAGCAGGCTTATATCCATGCCGCCCTTGATCGCCATAGCGGCAATATCGCCATGGCGGCCCGCTCCGCACAAAAGCACCGGCGTGCTTTCTGGGCACTGATGCGCAAACACCATATCGATGCAGCGCGCTTTCGATCCGCGTCAAACCCAGACGACGAACACGATGGTTAAAATTAACAGGCATTTTTCAATAGGGATTGCCGTGTCTTTACCTCAATTAAAAAACGATGTTTTCCTGCGTTCGCTGTTGCGCGAACCGGTGCCTTACACCCCCATCTGGCTGATGCGTCAGGCCGGGCGTTATTTGCCTGAATACAATGCCACTCGAGCCCAGGCTGGCTCTTTCATGCAACTGGCTCAGAATCCCGAATTTGCGTGTGAAGTCACCTTACAGCCCCTGCGTCGTTTCGATCTGGATGCGGCTATTCTGTTCTCGGACATCCTGACCGTACCGCATGCCATGGGCCTGGGTCTGGATTTCGTGGCGGGTGAAGGCCCGCGTTTTGCCCGTCCTGTACGCAACGAGGCCGATGTCATGGCGCTGCAAGCGCCGGACATGTCCAAGCTGCAATACGTGTTCGACGCTGTCTCGCTGATCCGCAAGGAACTGGACGGCAAAGTGCCGCTGATCGGCTTTGCCGGCAGCCCCTGGACCATCGCCTGCTATATGGTCGAAGGTCAAGGTTCGGACGATTACCGTTTGGTGAAAAGCATGATGTATCAGCGTCCAGACCTGATGCACCGCATGCTGGAAATCAATGCCCAAACCACCTGCGAATACCTGAACAACCAGATTCGTGCCGGTGCACAGGCGGTCATGTTGTTCGATAGCTGGGGTGGTGTACTGTCCGACTCCCTGTTCCAGGAATTCTCCCTGGCCTACACCCGTAAAGTGGTTGATGGCCTGATTCGCGAGCATGACGGCAAGCGTGTCCCTGTCATTGTCTTTACCAAGGGTGGCGGCATGTGGCTGGAAGATATCGCGGGCTGTGGTGCTGATGCCATGGGTGTGGACTGGACGGTAAACCTATCCCGTGCACGCACGCGTATCGGTGACAAGCTGGCCCTGCAAGGCAATCTGGACCCCATGACCATGTTTGGTGGCGAAGAGGCCATCCGTCGCGAAGCCCGCCGTGTTATTGACGACTTTGGCCCCGTGGGTCAGGGCGGTCACGTGTTCAACTTCGGTCACGGTATTTCGCGTTTCACTGATCCGGAAGCCGTAGGCATTCTGGTCGATGAAGTGCATTCCTACAGCCGTCGTCACCACAGCGTTTGATTGTCTTTGCGCACGGGCTATGGCAGCTTGTGCGCAAAGTTATGCACACAGATGGGTAGAAGTTTGTGGTCTTTATATTTAAGGTTTAATTTTAATAGCAAGTTTTAATTATTTGATTTCTCTGAGTTTTATTCTTGTTTCAGAGGCATTGAAAATTAAATTGTATCTGTGCTTGCTTCTTTGTGTTTTTTGTTAATGTCATTTTCCCCAAAGTTATCCACAGGCCGCTAAGCTCTTGACTTATCAGGCTTTCAGCCAGGCCAGCCCTTTTGCGAATCGCCATCCATGACCGCCACTCCTGACGCTATTTCTGCATCGGCAAGCACCGGACCTTTCTGGCTGCATGTGGCTTTGGACGTCCCCCTGGATGGGGTGTTTGATTATCAGCACCACGAACCTGTTCTGGTCGGACAGCGGGTCATTGTGCATTTTGGGCGGCGGCAGATGATAGGGGTGGTGGTGGCCTTGCCGGAAGAACCTTCCTACCCGCCCGAGCAGGTCAAGTCGATTGATCAACTGCTGGATGACTTGCCTCCTTTTCCGGAAGACTGGTTGCGGATGGCGCGCTTTGCGTCCACCTATTACCACCGTCCCTTGGGCGAGGTCATGATGCCGTCCTTGCCGGGGCCCTTGCGTAAACCTTCTGCCTATCTGGGCAAGCGTTCCGCAGGTGGTCCGGTACTGCGCATGGCCAAGCGCAAGGAAAAGAAGGTGGAGCCGGTGGACAGCGATGTCCTGCCTGTGCTCAATGCCGAACAGCAGGCTGCGGTCGATGGCATTGTGGCGGCCAAACCCGGTAGCTGCCTATTGCTGCATGGCGTAACGGGTAGCGGGAAAACCGAAGTCTATATGCGGGTGCTGGAACACGTGCTGGCCGCTGGTCGGCAGGTTTTGTTCATGGTGCCCGAAATCAATCTGACGCCTCAGTTCGAGCAGGTCTTGCGGGCACGATTGGCGCGCGTGCTGCCTGGTGATGTGCTGGCTGTCCTGCACAGTGGCTTGTCTGAAGGCGAGCGGCTGCGCTCCTGGCTGCGCGTCAATAGTGGTCAGGCTCGCATTTTGCTGGGAACACGGCTGTCCATCTTCACGCCCATGCCCGAGCTGGGCCTGATTATTGTGGACGAGGAACACGATGCCTCTTACAAGCAGCAAGATGGCTTGCGCTACTCCGCTCGGGATCTGGCCGTGTGGCGTGGCTACGATCTGAAAGTGCCGGTGGTGCTGGGCTCCGCCACACCTTCGCTGGAAAGCTGGAATCATGCCCGGCAAGGGCGCTATAGCCTGCTGAGCCTGCCCAAACGTGCCCGCGAGGTCTCTTTGCCGCGAGTGCGCCTGGTCGACACCCGTCATTTGCGGCTGGATTCGGGTTTTTCTCCTCAACTGCTGGATGCGCTGGAAGCGTGTCTGGATCGGGGCGAGCAGTCGCTGGTTTTTATTAACCGACGTGGCTACGCGCCTGTGCTGCATTGTGCCTCTTGCGGCTGGCTGTCCCAATGTCCGCGCTGCACGGTTTACACCGTGCTGCATAGGCAAAATGGCTTCAAGCATAATTTGCAGTGTCATCACTGCGGTTATCAAGCGCCTGTGCCGCGTGCTTGCCCGGATTGTGGCGATCAGGACCTGCAGCCCATGGGCCGGGGTACGCAGCGGATTGAAGAGTTTTTGGGTGAGCGGTTTCCGAATGCTCGCCTGGTGCGTATTGATGCGGACAGCACCCGCTTGAAGGGCAGTGCGCAGCAATTGTTCGAGCAGGTTCATGCAGGTGAAGTGGATATCATGGTGGGCACCCAGATGGTGGCCAAAGGCCATGACTTTACGCGCTTGAGCGTTGTCGGCGTGTTGAATGCAGATGCCACCTTGTTTGCCCATGATTTCCGTGCGCCCGAGCGCTTGTTTGCGCAACTGATGCAGGTGGCAGGCCGAGCAGGCCGTCATACTGAAGGGGCGGATGTCATCATCCAGACGGGCTACCCGGAGCAGGCTGTTTATCAAAGTCTGATCAAACACGATTACATTGGCTTTGCCCAAAGCGCCTTGAACGAGCGCGAGTCGGTGGGTTTGCCGCCTTTTGCTTATCAAGTGCTGCTGTCGGCCGAAGCGCCGCAGTTGGCCGATGCCATTCGCTTGCTGACGCAGGCACGACGCTTGCCCGAAGACTATCCGAACGAATTTCCAGGCGCGGATCAGGTTTTCCTGTACGATCCTGTGCCTTTACGCGTGTTGCGCGTTGCCAAAGTCGAGCGCGCTCAACTGTTGTTGGAAAGCGTTCATCGCCCGGCCCTGCAGGCCTTTGTACGATACTGGGGGCCGCAGGTCGCGCAGTTGGCCAAGCAGCATAAAGTGCGTATTACGATCGAGGTCGACCCCCTCGAGATCTAAAATTCCACAGGCTCATGTGCGTGCAGAGGCGGTAGGAGTAGCTTGGGTACCGCAGGGTGTATCCTTGTGCGCTATGCAGCTATGCAGCTATGCAGCGATGAGCCAAGAGGCAGGAAGCGATGAGGCTGTGGCGCGATGTTGTTGCCCTGCCGCTGTCATGCTCTTGTACCTCGTTTCCGCTGTATCTCTGTGTTGGCCTTTCGCTTGTCATCAAACCATACTCGGCTTGGCCGGGATGTCACGTTTAGTTCTGCTGGTTGTTTGGCGTTGAACCTCGTTTTCTTGCCTAGTATTCACTGATTTCACCATGTCCACCTCCGTCACTACACCAGGCCATACCGTCCCCACTGACCTGAACGCCATGCAGCGTCAGGCTGTGTTGTATATGGACGGCCCCTGTCTGGTATTGGCCGGAGCGGGCAGTGGCAAGACACGCGTGATCACGCAGAAAATCGCCTATTTGCTGCGCGAATGCGGATACACGGGGCGGCAAGTGGTCGCGCTGACCTTCACCAATAAAGCTGCGCGTGAAATGAACGAGCGGATTCGCGCCTTGGTGGACCCCAAGCTGCTGCGAGGGCTGACCGTCAGCACCTTCCACTCTCTGGGCTTGCGCATGTTGCGCGAGGAAGCTCAGCACGTGGGTTTGAAGCCGCGCTTTTCCATTTTGGACTCCAACGATGCGTTGGCAATCATTCAGGAGTTGCTAGCCACCACGGATAAGGGGCGCCTGAGATCCGTGCAGCAAGAGATTTCCTTGTGGAAAAATGCCCTGATGGGACCGGATGAGGCCGAGCGTGCTGCGAACTCGCCCAGCCAGATTGAAGCCGCGCGTATTTACCGTGATTATGCGGCGACCCTGATTGCCTATCAGTCGGTGGACTTTGACGACTTGATTCGTTTGCCGGCGCAATTGATGCAGGACAATCAGGACGTGCGCGAGCGCTGGCAGCGCCGGGTGCAGTATCTGTTGGTGGACGAGTATCAGGACACCAATCTTTGTCAGTATCAGTTGGTGCGTTCTTTGACCGGTCAGCGCAATATGTTCACGGTGGTGGGGGATGATGATCAGGCGATCTATGCCTGGCGGGGTGCCACCGTGGAGAATCTGGCGCAGTTGCCTAAAGATTATCCCGACCTGAAAGTCGTCAAGCTGGAGCAGAACTATCGCTCGGTGCAGCGCATCTTGCAGGCCGCCAATAACGTTATTGGCAATAACCCCGTCGTGTTCGGTAAAAAGCTCTGGTCTGATCTGGGTTTTGGTGAGCCCATTCAGGTTCATGTGACGGACGATGAGCAAAACGAGGCAGACTCGGTTGCCATGCGCATATCGGCAGAACGCTTTGAGCGTCAGGCCGAGTGGCGTGACTTTGCTGTTTTGTATCGGGGCAACCATCAGGCCCGTATTTTTGAGCAGGCCCTGCGTAATCTTCGCATTCCCTACACCATCTCGGGTGGGCAGAGCTTTTTTGACAAGGCCGAGATTCGCGACATCCTGTCTTACTTGCGTGTCGTTGCGAACGATGATGATGATCCGGCATTTATTCGTGCTGCCACCACGCCAAGGCGTGGTATTGGGCAGGCTACCTTGCAGGTGTTGGGGCAGTTTGCAGCAGAACAGAAGCTGTCCCTGTTCTCGGCTGTGCCCCAGATTGCACTGACGGATCGACTGCCCGAGCGTCAGTTGGAGCCTTTACGTGTTTTTGCGCAGTTTATAGGGCGCATCCAGCAACGGGCGGATCGGGTAGAAAGCGATCAGGAAGGGCATGAAACGGCTGTCAGCGAATTGATGGATGAGCTGCTGCGGGCGATTGATTACGAGCGCTATCTCTACGATATGTTCGATGAACGCCCCGCGCAGACCCGTTGGGAAAACGTGCTGGAGCTGATTACCTGGCTGAAATCCAAAGCGGCGGACGATGAGCTTAGTTTGAATGATCTGGTGCAGCGAGTCGCCCTGATCACCATGCTGGAGCGTGGCGAGGACGAAGACCCGGATGCGGTCAAATTGTCCACACTTCATGCCTCCAAGGGTCTGGAGTATCCGCATGTGTTCTTGGTGGGGGTGGAAGAGGGGCTGCTGCCTCACATCGGGCGTGATGACGAAGATATCGATCCGGATAAAGAGGCCGATATTCTGGCTCAGCGCATTCAGGAAGAACGACGTTTGATGTACGTGGGTATTACCCGTGCTCAGCGTAGCTTGCGCTTGAGCTGGTGCAAGAAGCGCCGGCGCGCACGCGAAAACCTGGTGCGGGAGCGGTCGCGCTTTATTGATGAGATGAAGATCGAAGACCCTGGTGCTCAAGAGGATCCGGCGCAGGCGGCCTTAAGTCCCAAGCAGCGGCTGGATATGCTGAAGAACTTGTTGAACAAATCTTGAGCGGTTTTCATTGCTTGCAGATGATTGGGGGCTTTGTTCATGCTCTTAAGCCGCGCAGGTCTGCAGGCCAGCTTTTGCTGGCCTTTTCTATGTCTGCATGCTTAGGAGATGATGAGCATCTATTGCACAGACCCATCTTGATCTTGGGGAGAGGGGGGATAGGCTTTGAGGTGCTTATGCCTGGTAGGTTCAGGCTGTAGTTTGAGCAGCAACGTGCATAGTCGACAACACTGGCAAACGCAGAAAAAACAAAAGCCTGCTAAATCAGCAGGCTTTTCAACATCAAGCGGTGTTTTGCTTGAGCGTTACGACGGTGATGCGTGGCTTACCAGTAGCTGGCCGACATGCGCGAATCGCGGATGCGGGCTTCGTTCAAGGCCTGGGTCAGTGCGACCATGTAGTTGAACACCACGTTTGCGGCTTTGGAAACTTGTTTGGCCGCTGCTTTGGTCAGTCTAGTTAAAGACACGGATTCACCATTTTCCAGGGCATGCTGCATTACCCCACGCTCAACAGCATCACTCCAGTGGATGTAGTGCGAGTAAGTGGTCATGGTAGACATTTGCTGTCCCTTTAAGGTGAAGGTCTAAGTTACGAATCCTTATTATAGGGTTTTCCCTAGTTTAAAAACAAGGGAAAACCCTAGGGCATGGGGTGGTTTGTAGCTTTTAAGGGAAAACCCTAGAATTTTGGGGAATGTTTTTTGGAATCAGTTGGTTAGGTGAGTGGGTTTTAGGGTGAGGGGCTTTCTTGCGGCAGCCCCCGCCAGCAAGGGCGGGGCCGGAGCGGAAGCTTGCCGGCGCTGCGCACCGGTACCCTTGTCTGAGCCTGTCGTAGGGCGCACCTTGAACTCGTTCGGTGATTGGTCCGCCGGACCAATCACAAGCGCCGAACTCAAACAGCAAGGTGCTTGCATCCCTACGACCGCCCCAGACGGCGGCAAGCTCCCTGAATGCTCCAACCCCGCCCCCCGCCAGCAAGGGCTTCAGAATGGTGGAAGCCAGTAGCCAGTAGCCAGTAGCCAGTAGCCAACAGCCAATCGTTCTGGTTGTTTGTTGGCTGTGTCTCAGTATTGGAAAAAAGGCTGGTGCTTGTGGAGGGACCGCCCGTAGGCTAGTTGCAGACAGCAGACAGCAGACAGCAGACAGCAGACAGCAGACAGCAGGCAGCAGGCAGCAGCGATCAATAGCGAATAAGAGCTTGTAAAGGCACCCAGGGCCATGAGTTGCTTTGTTCACCCAAAGACAAACAGCCAGCCGTTTATCGCGGCTGGCTGTTTGCTTACTGGTACTGCCAAGTGGACTTAACGGGGCAGTGTCGAGCTCCCCATCAAGAACTCGTCTACGGAACGGGCACACTGGCGGCCTTCGCGGATGGCCCAGACGATCAGGGACTGGCCGCGTCGCATGTCTCCGGCCGCAAAGACTTTGGCCCGGCTGGTTTGGTAGTCGTCTGTGTTGGCGGCGACGTTGCCGCGTTGATCGGCGTCTACGGCAAAGGCTTCCAGAACTTGGCGAACGGGGGCGGTGAAGCCCATGGCCAGTAGAACCAGATCGGCAGGGAAGGTCATTTCGGAGCCAGCAATGGGTGTCATGCTCATGCGGCCTGTTGCTGGATCGGTTTTCCATTCCACGCGCACGGCGCGCAGTTCTTTGACCTGTCCGTTCTTGCCTTCCAGTTCTACCGTGTTGATCGCCCAGTCGCGTTCGCAGCCTTCTTCGTGCGAGGACGAGGTGCGCAGTTTCATGGGCCAGTAGGGCCAGGTCAGCTCCGTGTTTTCCTGCTCAGGCGGGCGGGGCATCAGTTCAAACTGGGTCACTGATTTTGCGCCTTGGCGTGTGCTGGTGCCCACGCAGTCCGAGCCGGTATCGCCACCGCCAATCACCACGACATGTTTGCCTTGGGCGCTGATGGCGGGGGTGCCTCGTGAACCGGCAACTTGCTGATTCTGGATGCGCAGGAAGTCCATGGCAGGGTGTACGCCTTGCAACTGGCTGCCGGGGGTATCGAGCAGGCGGGGGGTTTCAGAGCCGCCTGCCAGGACGATGGCGTCGAACTGTAGTTCCAGTTCGTCAGGTGATAACACGCTTAGCCCGGGTTCCTGCGCGGCCTGGTCTTGTGCCTGGCCAATATAGGTAGAGGGGCAAAACTGTACGCCCTCGGCCTGCATTTGTGCGATACGGCGATCCAACAGATGTTTTTCCAGCTTGAAGTCGGGGATGCCGTAGCGCATCAAGCCACCAATGCGGTCGCTTTTCTCGTACACGGTGACGTCGTGTCCGACGCGTGCCAATTGCTGAGCACAGGCTAAGCCGGCAGGGCCGGAGCCGATCACGGCCACGCGTTTGCCGGTTTTGTGGGTGGGCACTTGAGGTACTACCCAGCCTTCTGCCCAGCCCTTATCGATAATTGCGTGCTCGATGGACTTGATGCCCACGGGTACACGGTCGATGTTCAACGTACAGGCTGCCTCGCATGGTGCGGGGCAGATGCGGCCGGTAATTTCCGGAAAGTTGTTGGTGGAGTGCAGCACGTCCAGGGCTTCTTTCCACTGTTGGCGGTAAACCAGATCATTCCAGTCGGGGATGATGTTGTTGACCGGGCAACCGTTATGGCAGAAAGGGATGCCGCAGTCCATGCAGCGGGCGGCCTGTTGGCCGGCCTGCTCGTCATTTAATACCTGGACAAACTCTTTCCAGTGCTTGACCCGCTTTAAAGGAGCTTCTACGGCCTCTTGCAGACGTTGAAACTCAAGAAATCCAGTCGTCTTTCCCATGATGTGTCGTTTCCTGATGGTGATGGGAAGGGTTCAGGCCGAAGCCGAACGGCGGGTTTTACTGCTTTTGGGTGCGGCCTTGCCTGCCTGTGGACCTTGCCACAATTCGCTCAGTGCACGGCGGTACTCGCGTGGAATGACTTTGACGAATTGCGCGCGGGCGCTGTCCCAGTCTTTCAGGAGCTCGCGGGCCTGGAAGCTGCCCGTGGCCTTGAAGTGCTCCTGAACCAGGGTGTGCAAGATGGCTTCGTCGGTCTGGCGTTCGCCTCCGGCAGTACGGCTGTGCCATTGCGCCATGCTGCTGTTCATCTCTTGCTCGGCCTTGCTCAGAACAGGCTCCAGGTCCACCATGCCAGGGTTGCAGCGCAGTTGCAGGCGGCGTTGGGGATCCCACACATAGGCCACGCCACCGGACATGCCAGCGGCAAAGTTGCGGCCAATTTCACCCAGCACCACGACGGTGCCGCCGGTCATGTATTCGCAACCGTGGTCGCCTACGCCTTCCACGACTGCACTGGCTCCGGAGTTCCGTACGGCAAAACGTTCACCGGCCACGCCGTTGAAAAAGGCGGAACCTGCCAAGGCACCATAAAGCACGGTATTGCCCACGATGATGTGGTCCGGGCCGTAGCCACGGAAATCGTTGGGTGAGCGCACGATAATGCGGCCACCGGACAAACCTTTACCCACGTAATCATTGGCTTCGCCCACCAGGTCCAGAGTGATGCCCTGAGCCAGGAAAGCGCCAAAGCTTTGGCCTGCCGTGCCTTTGCATTGAATGTGCAGGCTGTCGTCAGGCAGACCTTGATGACCGTATTTTTTGGTGAATACGCCCGAGAGCATGGCGCCGATGCTACGGTTTCGATTGCGTACGGGGGTAATGAAAGACAGCGGGGTGCCTTGGTTCAGAGTGACGGCGCTGCGCTCGATCAGTTGACGATCCAGTGTGTGATCCAGGTCATGATCCTGGGTAGCGATCTGACGTGGCGACTCGTCGTTATCAACTTTGTGCAGCAGGCGTGAAAAATCCAGACCCTGGGCTTTCCAGTGCTCAATGCCACTGCGCATATCCAGCCAGTCGCTGCGACCGATCAGATCGTCAAAATGACGCACGCCCAGCTTGGCCATCAGCTCACGCACCTCTTCGGCAACGAAGAAGAAGTAGTTCACTACGTGCTCGGGCTTGCCCTTGAACTTGCGGCGCAGCACGGGATCCTGGGTGGCAACGCCAACGGGACAGGTGTTCAGATGGCATTTGCGCATCATGATGCAGCCTTCCACGACCAGCGGGGCGGTAGCAAAGCCAAACTCATCTGCGCCCAGCAAGGCGCCGATCACGACATCGCGGCCGGTTTTCATCTGGCCGTCGGCCTGTACGCGGATGCGGCTGCGCAAGCGGTTCAGCAACAGGGTCTGCTGGGTTTCAGCCAGGCCCAGTTCCCATGGGGTGCCGGCATGCTTGATGGAGGACAGGGGCGAGGCACCGGTGCCGCCGTCGTGACCAGCAATCACAATGTGATCGGCCTTGGCTTTGGCCACACCGGCAGCCACGGTGCCCACACCTACCTTGGACACCAGCTTGACGGAGATATCTGCCTGCGGGTTCACGTTCTTCAGGTCGTGAATCAACTGGGCCAAATCTTCGATGGAGTAAATGTCGTGGTGGGGTGGGGGCGAAATCAGGCCCACACCGGGCACGGAGTAACGCAGCTTGGCGATGTACTCGGACACTTTGTGGCCGGGCAGTTGGCCGCCTTCGCCGGGCTTGGCACCTTGTGCCATTTTGATCTGGATTTGATCGGCACTGCACAGGTATTGGGCCGACACGCCAAAGCGGCCGGATGCAACCTGCTTGATACGGGAGCGCAGCGAGTCGTTCTCTTGCAGGTCGATGTTGGCAAATACGCGATCCTGGCCCAGGACGCTGGCCAAGGTGTCACCTTGGCGGATGGCGCTTTTACCGTGCTTCATTTCATGCTGATAGCGCAACTCGTCCTCGCCGCCTTCGCCGGTATTGGACTTGCCGCCAATCCGGTTCATGGCCACGGCCAGTACGGCATGGGCCTCAGTCGAGATTGAACCCAGCGACATGGCGCCCGTTGCAAAGCGTTTGACGATTTCGCTGGCGGGTTCCACTTCGTCCAGGGCAATGGCCTTGGCCGGGTCCAGACGCAGCTCGAACAAACCGCGCAGGGTCATATGACGGCGGCTTTGTTCGTTGATGAGCTGAGCGTATTCCTTGTAGGTGCTGTAGTTTTGGCTACGGGTGGCGTGTTGCAGCTTGGCAATGGAGTCGGCTGTCCACATATGCTCTTCGCCACGCACACGCACTGCGTATTCGCCACCGGCTTCCAGATGGTTCTCCAGAACGGGATCTTTGCTGTAGGCGGCGCGATGCTGGCGCAGTGCCTCTTCAGCCACGGTGAAGATGTCAATCCCTTCTACCGGACAGGCGGTGCCCACAAAGTACTTGTCCACCAGCGAGCGCGACAGGCCGATGGTCTCGAAAATCTGTGCGCCGGTGTAGGACATGTAGGTGGAGATGCCCATTTTGGACATGACCTTGTACAAGCCCTTGTTGATGGCCTTGATGTAGTGGCTCTCTGCCAGGGAGGCATCAATCTGGTTGATGGGGTCCTGGGCCAGGTGTTGCAGGCTCTCAAAAGCCAGCCAGGGGTGCATGGCTTCGGCACCGTATGCACCCAGCAGCGCAAAGTGATGCACTTCGCGGGCCGAGCCGGTTTCCACGACCAGACCGGTGCGGGTACGCAGACCATTGCGGATCAGATGTTGGTGAATGGCCGAGGTCGCCAGCAGGGCGGGGATGGCCACATGCTCGGCATCGCAACGGCGATCGGTCAGGATCAGAATGTTGTAGCCATCGCGTACGGCATCTGCCGCACGGGCGCACAGGGCGGCCACGCTGGCCTCAATGCCTTCCGGTCCCCAGGAGCTAGGGTAGACGATGTCCAGTTCCTGGCTGCGGAACTTGTCATTGCTGGCGGCATCAATGCGCCGGATCTGGTTCATGTCAGCCGGGCTTAACACAGGCTGGGACACTTCCAGACGCAGTGGTGGGTTGACGTTGTTGATGTCCAGCAAATTGGGTTTGGGGCCAATAAAGGACACCAGCGACATCACCATTTGTTCGCGAATCGGGTCGATCGGCGGGTTGGTGACCTGAGCAAATAGCTGGCGAAAGTAGTTGTAGAAGGGCTTGGATTTGTCGGACAGCACGGCCAAAGGCGCATCGTTGCCCATGGAGCCGGTTGCTTCTTCACCTTTGCTGGCCATGGGCTGCAGCACAACTTTGATGTCTTCCTGAGTCCAGCCAAAGGCTTGTTGGTGATCCAGCAGGTCACGGGTCGCCAATTGGGGACGCACGCCGGGCACGCTGGGCAGGGAGTCCAGGCGCAAGCGCAGGCGTTCAATCCACTGCTTGTAGGGGTGGGTATTGGCCAGTTGGGACTTGATCTCGGCATCATCAATGATGCGGCCTTGCTCCAGGTCGATCAGCAGCATCTTGCCGGGCTGCAGACGCCATTTTTTGACAATGCGGTGCTCGGGAATAGGAAGAGTACCGGCCTCGGAGGCCAGCACAATCATATCGTCGTCCGTGATGACATAGCGGGCCGGACGCAAGCCGTTACGGTCCAGCAGAGCACCGATTTGAATGCCATCGGTAAAGGCGATGGCAGCCGGGCCATCCCAGGGCTCCATCTGGGCTGCGTAGTACTCGTAAAAGGCGCGACGGCTCTCGTCCATCTCGGCGTGCTGTTCCCAGGCCTCGGGCATCATGATCATCATGGCGTGAGGCAGGGAGTAGCCGGCCATCACCAGCAATTCCAGACAGTTGTCGAAGGTGGCCGTATCGGACTGGCCTTCGTACACGATAGGGTAGAGTTTTTGCAGATCCGAGCCCAGCACAGCCGATTCCATGGCACCTTCACGGGCGCGCAGCCAGTTGAAGTTGCCCTGTACGGTGTTGATCTCGCCGTTGTGGGCGATCAGACGGTAAGGGTGGGCCAAAGGCCAGGCGGGGAAGGTGTTGGTGGAAAAGCGCTGGTGCACCAGGGCCAGGGCCGAACAGGCACGCGGGTCGGCCAGATCGCGGTAGTAGCGGCCTACCTGATCCGCCAGCAGCAGGCCTTTGTAGACGATGGTCCGCACGGAGGCCGAAGTCACAAAGTATTCCTGTCCGTGGGCCAGATCCATGCGGTAGATAGCGTGGCTGGCGGTCTTGCGGATCACATACAGCTTGCGTTCCAGCGCGTCGGGCACCATCACATCCGGGCCACGACCAATGAACAACTGGCGAATGACCGGCTCGTTGGCCTTGACGGTGGGGGACATGGGCATGGTGCTGTCTACGGGCACGTCGCGCCAGCCCAGCATGTGCTGGCCTTCGGCTCGTACGGCACGCTCCAGCTCCTGTTCACAGGCCAGGCGGGAAGCTGTTTCCTTGGGCAGAAACACCATGGCCACGCCGTACTCGCCAGGGGGAGGCAGGGTCACGCCCTGGGCGGCCATTTCTTCGCGGTAAAGCTGGTCGGGGATCTGGATCAGAATGCCCGCACCGTCACCCATCAAGGGGTCTGCGCCTACAGCGCCGCGGTGATCGAGGTTTTCCAGGATTTTGAGGCCTTGGGTAATGATGGCGTGGCTCGCCTGGCCTTTGATGTGTGCGATAAATCCGACGCCGCAGGCGTCGTGTTCATTAGCGGGAAGGTACAAGCCTTGCGCTTGGGGGGGACAGGAGTGTGTCATGGGCGTATCCGCAAAGAACGTGTTAAAGCGGTGCATTTGTTGCAGCGCAAAAAATAAAATACAGCGATTTTTTTTTTGTACGCAAGAATTTTTTGCGAATACGGCAAAAAAAAATTAGGGACCTGCTCTCACAGGCCCCTTATAACCCGTCTGAACCGGGTGCAGTGTGGCAAGATCGCTGCACATGTAGGTTTGCGTAGAAATCAGGCCACTAGAGCGGCTATTTGTCGCTGCGGTTCTGGCTCATTTGTCCCAGAATTTGCAGGGCTTCGTCGCCTTCCAGCAGTTTGGAAAATAGCTTGCGTTCACGTTCCAGGACTTCCAGCAAAACCTCGCGCTGGGGTTCACGGAGCAAACGCTTGCTGGTACGCAAGGCAATGGGAGGCTGCTCGGACAGCGCATGAGCGCAGGCACGGGCCGCTTCCAGACTATTGCCATGGTCGGTCAGTTCGGTGAGCAGACCGTCCTGCATGGCTTGCTCGGCACTGAACGCCTGCGAGAGCAGCAGCCATTCGTTGGCTCGGCGTGGCCCCACATACTGGGCCAGCAGATGGCTGGATGCACCTTCCGGGCACAGGCCCAGTGCCGTGAAGGGCATGCGTAAACGCGCGTCACGGGCCGCGTACACAAAGTCTGCATGCAGCAGCAAGGTCACGCCAATACCTACTGCATGGCCTTCTACCGCCACGATCAATGGGATGTCGGCTTTGACCAGACTGCGCAGGAATTTGATCGGCGGCGGCATGTCGTTGTTGCGCACATTGGACAGCTCGGAGATATCGTTGCCAGCACAGAAATGCTCGCCCGCACCAGTCAGAATCAGGGCACGATATTTCTGGTTCTGATCAGCCTGGTCGATGATGTCGGCCAGCTCTTCGTACATGGGGCTGGTCAAGGCATTGCGTCGTTCCGGCCGATCCAGAATGACTTCCAGCCAATGACCTGCGTCATGAGTCCGTATCATGGGAGGCTCCTCGTTCAGGCAAAAGGGGAGGCTAGCAGCGCTGCTTTGGCTTCCTGGTATTCGCGATGCAATCGAGCAACGATGTCGGCGGTTGGCTCTATTGAGTCAATGCCACCAATGCCTTGGCCAGCGCCCCAGATATCGCGCCAAGCCTTGCTCAGACCAGAACCAAAGGCGGTGTCGGCCGCTTTCTCGCTATCGAGCTTGTCTGGGTCCAGACCGGCAGCGCGGATACTGTCCTTCAGATAATTGCCGGGGATACCCGTAAACAATGGGGTGTAGACGATATCGGCGGCTCGGCCCTTGACGATCATGTTCTTGTAATCGTCCGAGGCATTGGCTTCGGTACTGGCAATGAAGCGCGTGCCAATGTAGGCCATGTCGGCCCCCATGGCCTGGGCGGCCAGAATGTCGCGGCCACGGCTCATGGCACCCGACAGGGCAATTGGGCCATCAAAAATCTGACGGATTTCGTTGACCAGCACAAAGGGGCTCAAGGTA
The DNA here is from genome assembly GCF_059735605.1 of Alcaligenes sp. LTN-3. Taxonomy (NCBI): domain Bacteria; kingdom Pseudomonadati; phylum Pseudomonadota; class Betaproteobacteria; order Burkholderiales; family Alcaligenaceae; genus Alcaligenes; species Alcaligenes sp. LTN-3. The sequence goes on from NZ_JCAPDN010000002.1 coordinate 112,078, forward strand.
CCGGCATGGCCGCCGGCACCCGCAGCCACCACGATCAGGCCATCGACACCGGCTTCCAGGGCTTTTTCGGCGTGACGCAAGGTGGTGACATCATGGAAAACCTTGCCGCCCCAGGCGTGTACATGCGGCACAATATCCTGTGGGGCGCGCAGGCTGGTAATCACCAGTGGCACCTTGTGGTCAGCGCACACCCGCAGGTCCTGTTCCAGGCGGTCGTTGGACTGATGAATGATGTGATTGATGGCGTAGGGAGCAATACGGCGCTCGGGATGGCGCTCGCGCAGTTCGGCCAGGGTGTCGTCGATCTCGTCCAGCCAGTCCTTGAGCTTTTCCTGGGGGCGGGCGTTCAAGGCGGGGACAGAACCGATAATGCCGCTGGCGCATTGCGCAATCACCAGGGCCGGGTTCGAGACAATGAACATGGGTGCTGCCATCACAGGCAGGGTCATAGATTGATAAAGCTGCTGCGTTAATGCCGATGGCATAAGGTCGGTCTCCTATTATCGAAAGATGTGCCCCGCCTCTTGAAGGGGTGGGGTCCTGCAAGGAAGATCTGCCGCTGATAATCTATCGTCACCTATTCTAGGACGGTTTATCGTCGCCCGGCCTGGTGCGTTGCACAAATTCCTCCGGGCCCGAAAATGACCATGGTTTGAGCACTTTTTCTGTCCATAGACCGGACTAAGAAGACGTAGTGCACAATACGCGACTTGAAGGATTTTTGTTTGCTATGACCACGACTGAACGAAAAGCGCCCTTGGCGGGATTACGTGTTCTGGACTTGACGCGCGTGCTGGCCGGGCCCTGGTGTACCCAAAACCTGGCTGACTTGGGGGCGGAGGTCATCAAGGTGGAGCGTCCCGGCGCGGGAGACGATACCCGTGGCTGGGGGCCACCGTATCTACAGGATGGTCACAGAGCGGACACGGAAGATGCGGCCTATTTTGGGGCTGCCAACCGCAATAAAGAGTCCATCACCCTGGATATAGGCACTGCACAAGGCGCAGAAGTGGTGCGGCAACTGGTCAGGCGCTGCGATATTCTGGTGGAAAATTTCAAGGTCGGTGGTTTGAAAAAGTACGGGCTGGACTATGAAAGTCTGCAAGCCATCAACCCAGCCCTGATTTACTGTTCGATTACCGGATTTGGCCAGACGGGCCCCTATGCAAGTCGGCCAGGATATGACTTCATGATCCAGGGGCTTGGGGGCTTGATGTCCCTGACAGGTGAGCCCGGTGGCGAACCGCAAAAAGCGGGTGTGGCCGTGGCCGATGTCATGACAGGCATGTACGCCACGGTGGCTGTACTGGCGGCCGTGGTGGAGCGCCATCGCAGTGGTCTGGGCCAGCATCTGGATATTGCCTTGCTGGATTGCCAGGTGGCCATGATGGCCAATCAGAACATGAATTACTTGTGTACCGGGCAGGCGCCACAGCGGCCCGGTAATGCTCATCAAAATCTGGTGCCCTATCAGGTCTTTGAGGCCAGTGACGGGCATTTGATTGTGGCGGTGGGCAACGATGCCCAGTTTCGCAGTTTTGCGCAGGAGCTGGGCCATCCCGAGTGGGCGGATGACCCCCGTTTTGCGCGCAATGCCGGACGTGTCATGCACCGGGACGAACTGGTGCCCATGCTGGCGCAGGTCATGCAGAGCCGGTCCCGCGATAGCTGGTTGCAGGCGCTGGAAGCCGTGGGTATACCCGCCGGCCCCATCAATACGATGGAACAGGTTTATCAGGACCCACAGGTGCTGGCGCGCGGCTTGCGACTGGACTTGCCGACCGGGCAGGGGGGGAGCGTACCTTCGGTGGCCAGTCCTTTGCGTTTGTCGGCCACGCCCGTGCAGTATCGCAGTGCGCCCCCGCGTCTGGGAGAGCACACCCGCGAGGTCCTGGCGCGAGTGCTGGAGCTCTCGCCCGACAAGGTAGAGGCCCTGGTGTCCGGCTCCGTGGAACAGGCTTAATTTTTATTGCTTTTCGATCAGGTTGTGAATCATGAAACAGATACAAACCATCGCTATTGTTGGCGCAGGCGCTATGGGGCGGGGCATTGCCCAGATTGCCGCCCAGGCTGGCAAGCAGGTCTTGCTCTATGACCTGAATGCAGACTCGGTCAAGGCGGCCTTGGCGGATGTACACGCCGTCTGGAGCCGTTTGCAGGAAAAAGGCCGCATGACGGCTGAACAGGTGGATGCGGCCAAAGCATGCTTGCAGACCGCCAGCGATCTGCAAGCCTTGGCCCCTGCCGATCTGGTAGTGGAAGCCATTGTGGAACGTCTGGACGTCAAGCAAGGCTTGCTGCAGCAGTTGGAAGAGATCGTGTCGGCCGATTGCGTGTTGGCCTCCAATACGTCCTCGCTGTCCATTACCGCCATTGCTCAAGCCTGCCGCCACCCTGAACGCGTGGCTGGCTATCACTTCTTCAACCCCGTGCCCCTGATGAAAGTGGTCGAGGTTATTGATGGCTTGCGCACATCGCCCGAAGTGGGGGATGCCCTGATGCAAGTGTCGCGTGATATGGGCCACACGCCTGTGCGCGCCAAGGACATGCCCGGTTTTATCGTGAATCATGCCGGTCGTGGCATGAATATCGAGGGTCTGAAAATCGCCCAGGAATGTGTGGCACCTTTCTACCAGATCGACGCCATCATGCGCGAACAAGCTGGTTTCCGCATGGGCCCCTTTGAGCTGCTGGATCTGACCGCGCTGGATGTGTCTCACCCGGTGATGGAGTCCATTTACCGCCAGTTCTATGACGAGCCTCGCTTCCGTCCTTCGCCCATCACGGCAGTGCGTCACGCGGGCAAGCTGTTTGGTCGCAAGAATGGTGAAGGCTTTTATAAGTATGAAGATGGTAAGAAGCAGGTTCCTCAAGAGCCTGCCGTTCCTGCTGTGGCCTCTTTGGCGCCCGTGTGGGTCTCGCCTTACCACGAGCAAGGCCAGGCTCGCGCTTTGCAATTGCTAAGTGAGCTGGGTGTGAACGTGGTGGAAGGTGACCAGCCACCTGCCGATGCTCTGATTTTATTGACGCCTTACGGTGAAGACGTGGCGACTTTGGTGTCCCTGAACGGCCTGGACCCTGCACGCACCGTGGCGCTGGATACCTTGTTTGGTCTGGAAAAAGGCCGTCGCCGTGTGCTGATGTGCTCGGCGGCGACCACACCAGAATGGCGCGATCAAGCCTGGGCCATGTTGGCCAGCGATGGTACGGCTGTCAGCGTGATCGAGGACTCCGCCGGTTTTGTGGCCCAGCGTTTGGTGGCCACCATCGTGAACATCGCCAGCGATATCGCTCAGCAGCAGATTGCGACACCGTCGGATATCGACGCTGCCGTGTGCCTGGGTCTGGGTTACCCGCACAATGGTCCGCTGTCCATGGGCGATGCCGTTGGTTCGCGTGATTTGCTGGATGTGCTGAACACGCTGCAAGCGGTCACGGGTGATATGCGTTACCGCGCCAGCCCTTGGTTGCAACGCCGTGTGCAGTTGGGCATGTCCTTGACGGCATTGGCGCAGTGCAAGGCGCAGTAAGCGTCTCAGATTGCTTTTCTGGACGCGTTATGAGGCTTTATAAAGCGTTCTAGAGGCAGAGCCGTCAACAAGGCGATGAGTAAGCCTGGGTTCGGGATGACACCGGACTCAGGCTTTTTTATTGGTGTAAGGGGCTGTTTCTGTATCGCTTCTTTGTCGACAGGTTCAGGCAAAGAAAAAGCCCGATGAGTATTCATCGGGCTTTTTGTATTTGCAGGCTCTGTGCCAGGACAGAGCCTTGATGCAATGCTTACTTGGCGGCGTTAACCATGTGTTGGATAGCAGCGCGAAGTTCGTCGTCAGAGGCTTGCGAACCACCGCGTGGAGGCATGGCGCCAACACCGTGGATCGCTTTTTGAAGCATAGTGTCCATACCGGATTCGATATAGGGCTTCCAGGCAGCCTGATCCCCAAACTTGGGCGCACCGGCGACACCGGCCGCGTGACAGGCAAAGCAAATGGTGTCGTACAGTTTGATGCCTGCCGGGTCGACTTTGCTGTCGTCAGCGGCAGCCGTTTGTGTTGCGGCAGGGGCATCCGCAGCGGGGGCCTCGGCGGGTTGGGTATCTGCAGCAGCAGCGGCGGCTTCAGGTTTGGCGTCGGCTTGCTCACCTTCCGGGGCAGGCGCTTCGGGCTCTTTGAAGTCAGCGCCAGCTGCGTTGGCCATGTAAACAACGGCACGGGCCACTTCGATATCGTCCAGTGACGGGTTGCCGCCCTTGGCAGGCATGCCTCGAATGCCGTGAATGGCATTCTTGATCAGCTCGTCCTGGCCCAGTTTGAGCAGCTCGCCCCAGGCAGCCTGATCACCAAACTTGGGAGCACCGGCCACACCGGTGCCGTGACAGGCGGTACAGGTGGTTTCGTATACTTTCTGGCCAGTTTTCAGCTCTTTGACGGCATTGGCGTCAACCAGTTTGAAACCAGCAACCGGCTGAATGCGGGCAGCAATGGCTTCAGGGGAAAGGGCAGCGGAGCCAGCACCAGCACCCATGGTGGAGGTAACCAGGCTGACCAGCATGACAATAATCGCGATGGGCACCAAGAAAGCCAGAGCCACGGTCACAAGCAATTGTTTAGGGGTTTTGATCATGGCTGAGTGACCCTCGTTGTGTTCTTCGGGTTTTTGTTCCGTGTTGCTCATTATCGGATCCTGCGAGTTCGTACAAGAAATGACGGGAGGGCCTTTGACGGCCACCAATAAAGGCTTGCGCCTACCTAATGGGTGTGCGCAAGGACGTGTCTACCAAGCCACCGACCCAGATCGCGCAACCATGGATTATAGCGGAGTGTATCGCTCTTGTATCTGACTCTTGATTTGGCACACTCATAATTGCCCGATAGATGCTGAAAAAAACTCCAAACTCGCGCTACAATAGCCAGCTTGGCGTCCGTAGTTCAATGGATAGAATTAGGGTTTCCGAAGCCCTCGATACAGGTTCGATTCCTGTCGGACGCGCCAGAATTCCTTGTTTATACGGCCCTTTAGGGCTGTTTTTCAAGGTCTGGTGTGAGTTTTCAGTTATAACGCGTCGTAATGCAAGCAGCCTATGGCTGCTTTTTTTGTGTCTGCTGTTTGCCAAAATACGGTTCCAAGAAAGATTCGGATGAGGTTGGCTAACTATTGATCTCGATCATTTGGCCTAGGGCAAAATGATTAATTTCATCTGTATGCTTGTGTTCAGCCTTTGCCTGGAGGCGGGGCAAGGTGTTCTCAGGTCAATCAGCTAGGGATAATGTTTGAAACAAGCAGGGCAGTGCCTGATAAGAATAGGGAACCTGGCGGTGCTTCGGGGGCCTTGCTGCGACACGGTGTGAAGCAGTGGTGTATTGGAAAAGATAAAGGGGCTGACAAGGCCCCTTTATCTTTTTCCTGTGTTGCTTTCTGGTTTTAAATAGCTTCGGCACAAATCACATAGTCATGACCATGACGCAGACCTCCCAAGGTCTGATTCAAGGCCAGGGCCTGCTTACGCAAGGTTTGGACATGCTCGGACAAGGCCAAGGCCAGATTACGGTCCTTCAGACGGCGCAGGCGCCCGTCACACATATCCAGTTGACCGTGGATAAAGCTGTCGCCGTAACGAATGCCAAAGCGTTGTGCATCCACACAACGGTAGCCGGATTGCCGCAAATGACGCAGTACCCAGTCCATCGGGTATTCGCGATACGGGCGCTCGCCGGCCAGCAGCAGGCAGGCATCGCGTAAACGGCCTATTTCCACAATCAATTTGCCCGCCGGGTCCGTGCTGCTATAGGGCACGTAAGGTTCCAGACCAATAATATAGAGACGCTGGCTGGTAAGCGGTCGCAGGCGGCTGAACAACTGGTCCTGGGTGTAGGGGGCAAAGCCGTCTATGGCACCGAGCAGATAATCCGCCAGAACCGTGTCAAAGCGTTCGCCTTGCAGAAACTCCGGGTCGCTCCAGTTGCCCACCAGAAGGCGGTCCTCGGGACGTTTCTGGTCGCCCAGTTCACGGGTAACCTGTTCGGCCATACCGGGTGAGGCGGTAATGGCTGTCCAGCGTTCTGTGTCCAGCGTCAGCAGCCAGCGCAGCGAGCCCTTGCCGGTGCCGGCATCCAGAACGTTGCCCCAGGGACGGTCGCCCTGCATGTCGGCCACGATCTGGTAGAGACGGCTACCCGTGTGTAGGGCGGTCTTGCTCAAAATTCCACCTGTATCCCGGCCAGGATGTTGCGTCCCATCAAGGGGGCCTGACGGGCAATAAAGGAGGTATGGCGGTAGGCCAACTTGTTCAGCAAGTTATTTCCTCTCAGATACAGGGTGTAGGTGTTTTGGTCCATATGCAGGCGGTAGCTTAAACCCATGCTGAGCAAACCGAAGGAGGGCGAGCCTTCTTCATGTTCAGCCACGCGATTTTGGGCGAAGGTATGGGTGTAACCCACAAAACCGGACCAGTTCTGCCAGTTCACATCCGTGCGAATACCCAGGCGGGCGGCAGGCATGCGGGGCAGGTTGCGGCCGGGATCTTGCAGTTTACCGCGCACCAGATCGCCATAGACGCTCAGCGAGGCCCAGGACGTGACCGGGTAGGAGGCCTCGGCTTCCAGGCCCCAGAATTGAGCTTTGTCCTGGCTGTATTGAATCAGCTGGAAGTCTTCGTGACGGTCCAGGCTGCGGCCATAAATATAGTTCGAGCTGCGGGTGTAGAAGGTACGCAAATCAAAGCGCAGATCGCCCAGGTGTTTTTGCAGGCCCAGATCGACAGTATGGCTGGTCTCACGATCCAGGTTAGGATCACCGCGCTCATAGCTGAGCGTGGCAAAGTGTACGCCTTTGGCGAACAGTTCCTGAGCCGTGGGCAGACGCTGCGAGCGGGATACGGACAGGCTGGCAGCGTATTCAGGCGCAAAGTCCCAGACGGTGCCCAAGGAGAAGGAGGTGGCCGTGCCTTTGCGGCGCTCCAGGGTTTGCGAGTCGGGTGTGACGGTTTGCCATTCCTGACGAGCGCCCAGTTCCAGACGCCAGTCGTCCCAGTTCACGCTTTCCAGCAGGAACAAGCCCTGGCTGCGAGTCCGGGTGGGCGGGATGAAGTTTTCCGTGCCGTCGCGGGAAGCAAAATCAGACTGGCTGGTTTGCAGGCCGATAACGCCTTCAAAGGGCCCCCAAGGATTGTGTTCCAGCTCCAGGCGGGTGTCGTAGCCGCGATTGGTAAAGCGGGTGCCCGCTATATCCCCATCTTTTTCGACGTGCTGGTAGTCGGTGGCCCCGGCGCGCAGGCGAGCACGCTTGAAGCCGGGTAAAGGATCACGCAGTTCGCCGCGTATATCGAAACGCTCGGTGCGCAGGTGAGCCGTGGCTGAATGATCATGGTCATGATCGTGTCCGTGATCGTGATCATGGCCGTGGTCATGACCATGGCCGCCACAATGCAGGGTGGCACCGTGTGGGTGGCAGTCCTCATATTCATGGCTGTGACCGGGCAGGCCGTAGCTGCCCTCGCGGTAAGAGTACGCCGCGCCTATGTAGCCACGGTCGCCAATAAAGGACAGACCGATGCTGCCAGTATCTGTGCTGGAGTCCGAGTCCTTGACACGGCTGTCGGTCCAGTTGGGGACACGATAGTCGCGGCTGCGGTGTGAGGCACCTTCGACGTGCAAGGCGATATTGCCTTCGCCTGCTGTCATTTCCACTGCGCCGATCCTGCCACGGTCAGCGGTGGAACCCTGAGCGCGCACCGAACCTTCAAACCCCTTTTCGGGGATGGTTGTGGGGATTTTGCGATCCAATACGTTGACGACACCGCCAATGGCACCACCGCCGTACAGCAGGGCTGATGGGCCGCGTAGCACCTCGATGCGGTCTGCCTGCCAGGTGTCGACCGTGATGGTGTGATCGGGCGAGATGGCCGACGCATCCATGACCTCTGCGCCATCGCTCAGGACTTTGACGCGGGGCGCGGTCTGACCACGAATGACGGGGCGGCTGGCACCGCTACCGAAGCTGTCTACATGAATGCCGACCTCACCGTCCAGCAATTCACCCAAGGTGCTGCTGCGGCGCAAATCCAGTTTGGGGCCTTGCAGGACCGTGCTGGCGGTGGCCAGCTCGGTTTGTCGCAAGGCCAGGGGGCTGGCGGAAATTCGGATAGGGGCCAGCTCAGGGACAGGTTCTTCAAGTTCATTGGCTTGGGCAGAGGCACACAAAAGCAGCGCCAGGGCAAGTGGCAAGGGACGGGGTTGGAAACGCATCTCATCTTCCGGTTTGTTAATTTTCGGATGTTATAACATAACAATAACTTTTCAAAATAGAGGGGAAAACTTTTTGAGGGAAGGGGAAAAAAGAGCGTGTCGGGTGTGTGGCTCAATGTGAGCCCGGTCTCCCATTCGTGTGCAGAAGACGGTCAAGAAAAGCCCCCACGCGACGCCTTCGGCTTGTTGCCGCCCTAGGAGGACTTTTTGCCGGGGGCGCCGAGCCGTGAGGCGGCCCGGCGACAAAAAAACCTTCGCGACGCCTTCGGCTTGCTGTCCCCCGGGGAGAGGTTTTGCCTTGGGGCGGCCCGGCGGCAAAAAAAAACCGCCCTTGCGGGCGGCATTGCATCACGATGGGGTTTAACTGTTCTCCACCGCAGGAGGAATCAGGTTGCGTTCGTAGCGATGGACGTAGTCCTCAAAGGACTCTTGATCTTGCGCTTCGATATCAATCTGGGCTTGCAGAGACTCTTTAGCCTGTTGCTCGAAGGCGGCTTGCTTGTCGGCAGACAAAGGATGGGCCAGCAAGGTTTCGTGATGCTCGCGGCTGCGTTGCAATGCGTAGTCGTGAAAACTCAAGCCGGTTTCACGCAAATGGTGTAGCAACTGGGCAGAAGGAGTCAGCTCTGAGTTGTCCAGCTTGCGGATTTGGGCCTGCACAGCTTCTGTGTGACCGTGGGTATTGAGGGCCTGGTCCAGCATTTGCGCGTAAGGCAGCAGGGATTCCAGAATCTCATGGCCCCAGTCTTGCAGGCTGACGCTTTCCTTTTGTTGATTGGTCAGCATCAGGCCGGGGCGACGGCCTTCACGTACGACGGTCGCAAAGTTGTTCTTGCTGTCCTGACAGTAACCGCCATCCGGGAAGAAGGGGCTGTCTTGTACGGTACAGAACAGCAGGAACGTATCCAGAAAGCGGCAGGTTTGCTCGGAAATGCCGGTGGGCGATTCCGGGTCGATATCCAGGCAGCGCACTTCGATATATTCCACACCACGCTGGGCCAGAGCGGTGGCCGGACGCTCGCTGCGCTGGGTGGTGCGCTTGGGGCGAATGCTGGAGTAGTACTCGTTTTCAATCTGCAGAATATGGGTATTGAGCTGAATCCATTCGCCATTGCGGTGGGTGCCTAGCTTTTCGTAATCCGGCCAAGGGGTGACGGCAGCGTGATACATGCGCATCACAAAGGTGTCCAGGTCGTTGTAGCAAAGCTGAAGCTCGGCCTGGGCTTCCTTGTTGTGATAGCCCAGATCGCTCATGCGCAGACTGGTCGCCCAGGGCATGGTCAGTGTGTCCTCGTCGATCTTGTCCAGACTGTTGCTGCGCCCTTGCAGGAAGTTCGCATCCAGTACGGGCGAGGCACCAAACAGGTACATCAGCAGCCAGGAGTAGCGCGTGAAGTTGCGGATCAGCGCCAAATAGCCGTTGGAGCGCTGGTCTTGCAAATTGTCGCCACAGACATTGAGCAAGGGCCAGATCCCATCTGGCAGAGAGAAGTTGTAATGCACCCCGGCGATACATTGCATGGGTTTGCCGTAGCGCTCGGCAAGACCACGGCGGTACACATGCTTGAGCATGCCCGTGTTGGACGTGCCGTACCAGGCAATGGCAATATCCTTTTCGGCAGGCAGCAGCGCAGGCATGGACTGGTTCCAGATCATTTCCTGATCCAGCTTGCCAGCCACAAACGTGTGGATGTCAGTCAGCTCTTGCAGCACGTCCTCGACTCGGGCTTGCGGTTCAGTAATCAGCTCCAGCAGGGCCTCGGCGTAGTCGGTGGTGATGTGGCCGTTGGTCAGGGCCGACCCAATGGCTTTAGGGTGGGGGGTCGCTGCCAATTGGCCCAGCGCATCGACGCGCAGTCCTTCTTTTTCGATGCCGCGCAAGATTCCCTGCAAAATCTCGGGATTCTGTTGCAGGGCAAGGCGGCGTTCGTGGCTGGTGTTCATGGTGGTGTTTCCCACTTTCGAAATCGGGTGCAAGATACGGGACTGTTCAAAGGGGCCTGGCCCCGTCTATAAATAGTAGTCCGACCACACTTGCTTTGTTAAGTTGCGCCAAAAGGCGTATCGGGCAGGGCGAGTATAAGGCGGCTGTTCAACCAGCCGATGAAAAGCATGAAACGGGATACGGGATTAGCACCATGATGATCAGGCGCATTATTGCGATACTGGCGGCCTTCTTGACTTTGGCCGCCTGCAGTCCGGAGTTTAACTGGCGCAAGGTTCAGCTTGAACACACTGGCCTGTCGGCCATGTTGCCCGGTAAGCCCACCACCAGTCACCGATTGCTGGATTTCGAGCAGTATCAACTGGATTTTTATCTGACGACCGCCACGGCGGGTGGACAAAGCTACACCGTGGGCCATGTGATTTTGCCAATGGAGCTGCAACAGGACGAGACCGCCCGCCAACGCTTGTACGAGGCGCTGCATGACTCTTTGCGCGGGAAATTTATACCGGATGGGCAGGTCAGCGAGAAAAGCCAGATACAACTGCCACCACCAGGTCAGGTGTTTTTCATGACGCGCGATGTGGGGGGCGTCGCCTTGCGGCTGGAGGCCATGATCCGTATGGAGCCAGGCTGGATAGTGCAGGGCTTTGTTATGACGGATTCCGGTAAGGCTCCGGATGCGGCTCAGGCAAAGGTTTTCTTTGACGGCTTAGCTCGCTAGCTGGGTCGCCGCTGATCAGACGCCGCTGCAAGGCCAGGGTAATGGCCGCTTGGCGGCTGTAGACCCCAAGCTTGGCGTAGGCGTTTTGAAAGTGAAAGTTGATCGTGCGCTCAGTAATGCCCAGGATGATGCTGATTTCCCAACTGGTCTTGCCATGGGCAGCCCAGTTCAGGCAGGACTGTTCGCGTGAAGTTAAATGCGTCACGGTAAAGCCATTCCTCATGCATTCGTGGTAAACGTCGGGCCAATGTACTCAAATTTAGCTTAGCTGGCAGACAGATGAGAATGAAAATAATGATGTAAATCAAAGCATTGACTTTTCTTGGCTGCGTTCATTGCCCAGGGTCCTGAATCGATCCAGCTTGGTCGATTTGGACGCCGCGCCGCAGCGATGCTAGAATTTTGTCTTATACGTTTTGCGCCGATTTGCCTGATCCGCTTGCGGGCGCTCCATAAATCCAGCTAAAGAGGTCCTGATGGCCACTGATTCCGTCCCTAGCGCCGACACTGGCGCCCTTAGCCCATCCTGCGGATTGATCCCCGAAGGTTCCGTGGGCCCCGTACAAGCCGAACTCATCGCCTTTGACGAACCCCTGCATCTGCGCAGCGGGCAAGTGCTGCCCAGCTACGAGCTGGCAGTCGAAACCTATGGCACCCTTAACGACGAACGCAGCAATGCCGTATTGGTGTGCCATGCCCTCAATGCCTCGCACCACGTGGCCGGGTATTACGACGACGATCCTAAAAGCATAGGCTGGTGGGACAATATGGTCGGCCCTGGCAAAGCAGTGGATACCGATCGTTTCTTTGTCATCGGCGTCAACAATATCGGCTCCTGCTTTGGCTCGACCGGCCCGTCCAGTATCAACCCTGCCACTGGCAAACCGTGGGGCTCCGAGTTTCCCGTGCTGACGGTAGAAGACTGGGTTCGTGCTCAGGCCCGCTTGGCCGATTACTTTGGCATCCGCAAGTTTGCTGCCGTCATGGGGGGCTCCTTGGGTGGCATGCAGGCCCTGAGCTGGGCCATCAGTTGCCCCGAGCGTGTGGAGAACTGTGTGGTTATTGCCAGCACCCCGCGCCTGTCGGCCCAGAACATTGCCTTTAACGAAGTGGCCCGCAGCGCCATTTTGTCCGACCCGCAGTTTCACGGTGGGAATTACTACGAGCATGGTGTGGTGCCTAAAGCAGGTCTGGGCGTTGCCCGCATGGTGGGCCATATCACCTATTTGTCTGATACGGCCATGGCCGAAAAATTTGGCCGTAATCAGCGTGCGCCAGCCCAAGGTGGCGAATACAACTACAACTACGGCGTGGAATTCGAGGTCGAATCCTATTTGCGTTATCAAGGCGAGAAGTTCTCGCGCTATTTTGACGCCAATACCTACCTGATCATCACTCGTGCGCTGGATTACTTTGACCCTGCGCGCCAGTCTCAGGGGGACCTGGTCAAGGCACTGGAAAATGTGCAGGCCAAGTTCTTGCTGGTGTCCTTCACCACGGACTGGCGTTTCTCGCCCGAGCGTTCGCGTGAAATCGTGCAGGCCCTGCTGCGTAATCAGCGCCAGGTAACGTATGCTGAAATCGATGCCCCGCACGGGCACGACGCTTTTTTGCTGGAAGACCCTCGTTATCATGCCGTTGTGCAGGGATACTATGACCAGATCGCCGCTAATTTGGGCTTGCCTGCGCGCACGCGCACGACAGGGGTGCTGGCAGAATGACTAAGCCGCAAACACAGGTGGATGATGTCATGTTAAGACCGGATTTGCTGCGCATTGCGCAGTGGATTGAGCCAGGTTCGCGTGTGCTGGATCTGGGCTGTAACGATGGCACTTTGCTGGCGCATCTGCGCGATACGCGCCAGGTCGTTGGTACAGGCGTAGAGCTGAACGACCAGTTCGTGATCGCTTCGGTGCGTCGTGGCGTCAATGTCATTCAGCAGGACTTGGAAGAGGGTCTGGCGCTATTTAGCGATCAGCAGTTTGACACCGTTGTGCTGTCCAAAACCTTACAGTCCATGCACCATACCGAGCACATCCTGCGCGAGATGGCGCGGGTGGCGCGGTATGGTATCGTCTCGTTTCCTAACTTCGGTTATTGGCCGCATGGCTGGAGCATTTTGCGCGGACGCATGCCGGTCACTGGCGAAATGCCTTACCAGTGGTACAACACGCCCAACATCCATTTGTGCACCATGAAAGACTTTCAAGATCTGGCCCAGGCGGTGGGGGTACGCATTCTTGATCGTGCCGCATTCAATGGTCGCGACACGGTGCGCTTTTTACCGGGCTGGCGCAGTACTTTGGCCATGTATCGTTTCGAGTCTCCCCACTTTCTTGCTGCTTAGCGCTAATAAGGCCTGACGTGTCACGTGTCTATACCAGTCCCCGAGTCTTGCCTTTGCTGATTCTGGGGTTTGCCAGCGGCCTGCCTCTGGCCCTGGTTTCAGGCACCTTGCAGGCCTGGGCGACGGTTGAAAATGTTTCGCTGACCGAGATCGGTTTTCTGACGCTGGTCGGCTCGGCCTATACGCTGAAGTTTCTGTGGGCCCCCCTGATTGACCGCTATGCACCACCGTTCATGGGGCGCAGGCGTGGCTGGATATTGTTGACCCAATTGCTGCTGGCCGCCTCGATTGCGGCCATGGGTTTGTTTTCTCCTTCCGTAAACCTGACTGCGTTGGCCTTGCTGGCCGTGTGGGTGGCCTTTTTGTCAGCGACGCAGGACATTGCCTTCGATGCCTATTGCACCGATGTGCTGCAAGCGCAGGAGCGGGCGGCGGGGGCGGCGGTCAAGGTCATGGGTTACCGCATCGCCATGATCGTCTCCGGTGGTCTGGCCTTGATTCTGGCGGATCGCTGGTTGGGCTGGTCCAATACCTATTTTCTGATGGGTGGTTTCATGGCACTGTGTGCGCTGGTGACCTTGATTTCACCAGAACCACAGGAACAGAGCCGTCCGCCCCGTAGCTTGTCTGAGGCGGTCGTGGCACCGTTGGCAGATTTTTTCTCGCGCCCTGGCGCCTGGAGTATTCTGGCGCTGATTGTGCTCTACAAGCTGGGCGATGCCTTTGCCGGTGCCTTGTCCACCACCTTTTTGATTCGTGCGGCCGGTTTTACGCTGTCCGAGGTTGGCACGATCAATAAGGTGTTTGGCCTGGCGGCGACGGTGGTTGGGGCCTTGATGGGCGGGGCAATCATGGCTCGTCTGGGTCTGTACCGGGCATTGATGATCTTTGGTGTGTTGCAGGCTGTCTCCAACCTGGGTTATTGGTGGATTGCGATTGAAACCGCGCCATCCATGTGGCTGATGGGCATGGTGGTCGGTCTGGAAAATCTGTGCGGCGGCCTAGGCACAGCAGCCTTTGTCGCTTTGCTGATGGCCCTGTGCAATCGGACTTATTCCGCCACTCAATTTGCACTTCTGTCGGCCTTGTCGGCAGTGGGGCGTACGTATCTGGCTGGGCCTTTGACACCTGTACTGGTCGAATCCCTGGGCTGGCCGGGCTTTTTTATTTGTACCGTCTTTATTGCTGTGCCTGGCTTGCTGATGCTGCGTTGCTATCGGGGGCTTCTTCAACAGCTTGATGCTTAAAAAATATCATGCTCTTACTTGTTCTCTACATTATTGCCATCACCGCCGAAGCCATGACCGCGGCGCTGGCCGCAGGCCGTCGCGACATGGACTGGGTGGGGGTGTGCACCATCGCTTGTGTCACCGCTTTGGGTGGCGGCTCGGTGCGGGACGTGCTGTTGGGGCATTACCCGTTGACCTGGGTGCAGCATCCTGAATATCTGTGGATTACGGCAGGTGCGGCTATCCTTACGGCTTTGATCGCCCCTATCATGCGGCGCTTACACAGCCTGTTCCTGCTGCTCGACGCCATGGGGCTGGTGGTCTTTACCGTGATTGGCTGCCAGATTGCGCTGGAGATGAAGCTGCCGATTACGGTGGTGCTGCTCAGCGGCATGATTACCGGTTGTGCAGGTGGTGTCTTGCGTGACATCTTGTGCAATGACATCCCCTTGCTGCTACGCAAGGAGATGTATGCCAGTGTATCCATGCTGACTGGCGCTTTGTATTTGGGCGCCCAGCATTTGGATTGGAACCCGTATGTCACCCTGTTGGGCCCCATGATTATCGGTCTGGGTTTCCGTATGCTGGCTTTGCATCGCAATTGGCAGATGCCCCGTTTCGTCTATCGAGACGAGTGGCGCTAGAGCCAGGCTGTCCCGCCTGGCTCAGGCCACACCTAACCAGCGCAAGATAATAGGAACAAAGGGCACCAACACGGCGGTCATGATCCCGTTCAGACTCAGGCCAATGGCAGAGAACGCCCCAATCGTTTCATGAACCTGCAAGGCGCGGGCGGTGCCGATGGCGTGTGCCGTCACGCCCACAGCAAAGCCACGGGCTTCGGGGCGATCAATTCGCAGCACGTTCAGCAGCGGGCGCGCCATAATGGTGCCCGCGATCCCAGTAATGGCAACAGCGACAGCCGCCAAGGAAGGTTGCCCGTCAAATTGTTCTGCCAAAGCCATGGCAATTGGCATGGTGGCCGAGCGCGGTGCCACCGACATGATGGTTTCAAACGAGCCACCCAAGGCCCAGGCAATCAGCACCGTACTGAAAATAGCGGTCACCGAGCCAATCAGCAGGGCAATGGTTAGTGGCTTCCAGATCTTGCGCAACTGACGCAGCTGGCTGTAGAGCGGCACAGCCAGGGCAACCGTGGCAGGGCCAATCAGAAAGTGAATGAACTTGGCCCCTTCAAAATAGACGGGGTAGGGCGTGCGGGTCAGCAAGAGCAGGGACACAATCACCAGAACCGAGACCAGAATCGGCAGCAAGAACGGGCTACTACCTGATTTGCGGTACATCCAGACCGAGCCTGCGTAGACCGAGCAGGTCAAGGTCAGCCACAGCAGGGGCGAACTGGACAGAAAGACCCAGATTTGAAAAAGTCCGTCCGTCATTACTCTTTTTCCTGGTGGTTTTTAAGCAGACGATTGAGCACCAAGGCTGTGACCACCATGGTGATGACGGTGCCGCCCAAGGTGGCGATCAAAAAGGGCTGCCACTCCTGGGCTACTCGATCAAAATACAACATCACGCCGGTTACGGCGGGGATAAATAGCAGCATCAGGTTCTGTAGCATGACACTGGCTGTGCTCTCCAACGAGGCCGGTACGCCGCCACGAATCAGCAAGGCCGCAGCTAGAAGCAGCATGCCTGCCAAAGGCCCTGGCAGCGGCAAAGATAGTGTCTGCACCAGAATTTCGCCGATTAACTGAAAGGCGAAAAGGGCAGTAATCGCGTAGATCATGAGAGAGTCCGTAAAGGCAACGAAAACGCCAGGCGGTAAGCCTGGCGCGGGTAAAAGGTCTGGCTAAGGGTGCTAGTGTGCCATACAAGACAGTCAGGCAGTAAGCGTGCCGCTTATAAGGGATCGGCTATGGCAAGGGGCTGGTATCAATGCTTGGCTGGCCTGGTTTTAGTGCCCGTCCATGCCTGAACGTCGATTTCTACGTCCACACCACCCACCAGTTTGGCCTGTACCAACGAGCGTGCCGGAAAGTTGCTGCCCAGGCGTTCTTTATAAGTTTTGTTGAACTGATCGTACAAGGCCATATCAGATAGATACACCGTCACTTTGACGACATGGCTAAGGTCTGCACCGGCCAATTTCAGCGTCTCTTCAATTCGGTCCAGCGTGGCATTGGTCTGATCTTCAATACTGCTGCGCACGATCTCGCCTTTCGCGTTCAGCGGGATTTGTCCTGACAGGAACAGAAAGTCCCCGGCTTGCACGGCGCGGGAAAAAGGCAGGTCCGAATCGCCCAGAAAGCGTTTGATCGCAGTCGGTTCTGCGGCTTGGTCAGTCGTGGCTGCGTAGGCGGTGATGCTGGTGCCCAGACCTAAGACAGAACAAGCCAGTAAAGTGTGACGGGCCGAAGCAAAAAAACGCATCAGAATTCTCCTTGGACTAGAGGAATTCAGTGTGCCATATCCAAGGCCCGGTAGCGTGAATTTGTGTGACGACCCGTCGGTCTGAAAGCGGCTTAGGCGCGATCGCCCAGCCAGGCTTGAACTTCAATTTCTACGTCCACGCTTTTGGCCAGTTTGGCTTCAACCAGCGAGCGGGTAGGCAAGGTGTCGCCAAAGCGCTCGGCATAGACTTTATTGAAGTCGGCAAACAAGGCCATATCGGACAGCCAGACAGTGGCTTTGACCACATCAGCCAAGGTGGCGTCAGCCAGAGCCAGACCTTCGATCAGGCGGTCAAACACAGCGTGGGTCTGGTCCTGGATGGAGCCACGCACCACTTCACCTTGGGCGTCATAGGGGATCTGGCCGGACAAGAACAAAAAACCGCCAGCCATGGTGGCACGCGAGAAGGGCAGTGGCAGTGGGCTGGCAATACGGCGGATACCGGACATGGAGTACTCCTGATAGAGGTGGTGGAAAATTTGCGTTAGGCAGCATGCGCGTTTATTCGCGTCTCTTGCCTACAATAAGGCGTCACTATACAACTTCAAATGAGGAGCGAGACGACGTGAGCAAGGAAATTTTGCAACGCCTGGACCAACTAAGTCGGGCCGCGTTGGCCAGTGGTGATTTGTTGCCCGTGCAAGCTCAAGAGCAGTTGATGCGGGATCAAGGGCTGGCATTTTTTGTGCGTTGGGTATCTACTCTGGCGGCCAAGGATGCTGCCAGCGTCTCGATTCCAGGTGGACCGCGCGACCCCAACTTCAATCCTTTCTTGCCGCCAGCCCCCGCTTTGACGGTGGATGATGCCAGCAGCACACACAATATTGTGCTGAACAAGTTTGCTGTCTGTGATCTGCATTTGGTGCTGGCTGACAAGGTGTTTTCCGAACAGCTCAGCCCGCTACGCGATATTGATTTCCGAATTCTGGCGGACTTTCTGGCCTTGCAGAATGGTTTGGGCTTTTACAACGGCGGTGGCCCGGCAGGTGCCAGCCAGCGTCACAAACATACGCAATGGATTCCGCAGGCGGACAGCAATGGTTCGCTGGCTCTCTATCTTGACAGACTCCCCGCCCAGGCTGCTGCAGGCAGCGCGCATCAACACCCTGCCTTGGCTTTTGAGCATTGTTTTGTGCGCTTGTCCGATAGCCGAGATCCGGTCGCCTTGAGTGACAGTCTTTTGAATTCTTACCGCCTGGCGTGCAATGAGTTGGGTTTGGTGCCAGGGCAGGACGGACAGTTACCGCCACATAATATGTTGGCTGGCCAGGGATGGATGCTGGTGGTGCCGCGCAGCATGGAGTTGGTTGACGGTATTTCAGTCAATGCCCTGTCTTATGCCGGCTGCATTTATGTGCGTACTCCCGAACAAATTGATGTGGTACGCCAGATCGGCCCGTTGGGCGTTCTGGCGCGGGCGGGCTATGCCAGCAACGCATAATCGTTGATTTGAGGTTTGCCCTGCTTTACTGATGAGCCCCGCTACGGTGGGGTTTTTATTTGTCTGTTTGTGTGTTTGAGTATTGTTTTGAATCTTAATTTACTCATTTGAAACAAAAGAAAAATATTTGAACGTAATGGCGCTTTGTTTTCGGATCTTTGCATTCAAAAGCGAAGTTTACTAGGTTTGAAAGAAATGAAATGAAATAATGTAACTGTTTTTATGGAAATAAATAGAAATATAAAGGCTGGGTAAATAAGCGAATTATTTGGAAGTGTTTTTAATTATTAGAATTAGCGTCGACTTGGAACAAAACAAACTTATTTGTCCCCATAGGTGGATTGCTTATGCATGTCTCGTCTGAAGCTCATATTTTGCTTATTGCTCCAGAACCTGCCGGCATAGCCGATTTACTGGCTTTGTTACGCACTAGTTTTGCTCGTATTAGTTTTGCGCTGGATGCACAGCAGGGCTTGGCGCGTTGCCAGTCCTTGCAGCCTGATTTTGTGTTGAGTGAATACCACTTGCCTGGTTTGCGGGGCGACACTTTTATGCGGATGTTGCGTGCCAATCCCCAAACCGCTTCTATTCCGGTGGTGTTCCTGTCAGCGGTTTTATGCGCGGATAGTCAGCTCATGGCTTTACGTAGCGGCGCTCGCGATTTCATTGCGTACCAAACCCATGTGCAATTAGTGATCGAGCGTATTCGCCTGCATCTGGGCCTGAGGGAGATGGAAGCAAGTAGAGAAGAAAGCAGTGCTAATAAGGGGTGGAAGGGGTTTTCTAGTTCATCCGCTCAGCATTACCTGGTCGATGCAGTACAGCAGTACGTGCGGGACAATCTGTCGGATTATTTGACGGTCGACAGTCTGGCGGAGAGGTTCGGGACGACCGCTCGCCGCTTGAACGAGCTCTTTAAAGAGAGTGGTGGTTTAACGGTGCGCGATTTTGTGTATTCCAGCCGCATGCGTTATGCCATGCACTTGCTCAGGCAAACCGATATGGCCATCACTAACGTGGCGGCCGAGTCCGGCTATCTAAATCCGGCCAATTTTGCCACCGCATTTCGTCGATGCAGCGGCCTGTCTCCCTCGGTTTACCGACAGCACAAAAATCCTAATATTTAAAACAAAAATGAAATAAACGGTTTATTAGGGTGTTTTTTTGCAGTGATTCAAACAGGTTCAGTAAAAATTCAAAAGCAATTATAAAAAAATGGTAAGAAAATAAAAAAAACCGAATAGGGATGAAATTTCGGTAAGGGTTTATTGAGAAAACATGCAAATTATCGTCGTGACGGGGTGCGGAGGTATTGCACCCGAAAACTCGGTTATGTCAGTGCAATACAAGAGGGTCAGAGAAAATTTTGGCTAATTTCTTTTATAAGCGGACAGATTATCAACAGCATTTATAAGTTGGTTTGAAACGAGAAAACGACAACATTGATGGCAGTTACGGAAAACCCCAAGACGCGTACTACATACCGCTGCGGCGGCATTGGCGACAGCCAGGCTTGTGCTGGAATGGGTGCAGGGCGTGCCTTTGCGGCACCGTACCACCTTTTTTCATCTGATTTCTGGCGAGACTGTTTCTTTGACTGCGGTCCGCAAGACTACTCTAAAGCAAATGGGCGGGACAGTTCCAGTGACTCTGAATCCTGATCCCAACATGGATTCCTTGTTAGCCGCGTTTCTGGTCAAGGCAGCCAGTGGCGAATTTACCGGCCAGTCCAAGGGTAAAAACATCAATTGCCTAGTGTGGGCCCACAGGGGTAAGGACTATGACGGTAGAACGAATGTTTCTGTTACATAACGACAAGGCCAGTTTGCAGCAGATCGTCTTGGAGTCGGAGCAGTGGGGCGTCAAGGTAAAGACGGTAGAGACGATAGAGCAATGCCTGTCCTTAGCGCATTCAATCGGGGCGGAGATGGTATTTGCTCTCGTGTGTCAGGCAGAGAAGATTTTTTGGCATATCAATCGTTTACGCATGGAATTTCCTGCTGCAGGTGTCCTTGTTGTGCGGCGCGACAAGATGGCTGGCCTGGAACGAGGACATTTGTTGCTTGCTGGGGCTGATGCCTGCTTTGACCAGGATGCTTTGCCGGTGGAAGTGGTGGCTTGCGTGCAGGCCTTGCGGCGTCGCGGCTATGCCTTGCAGCAAAGTTTGCGAACTGATTTGGCGGAACCCGTCAATGCGGGGATGTTGCCTCATAGAACAGAGTTGGAGCCGGATCTGCAACGATGGGACTTGATGGAGAACGGTTGGACCTTGCTCACGCCACGCGGTCACTCGGTCCTGTTGACGCGCGGTGAGCGACGTATTGTGCAGGTTCTCTTTGCGGTCAGTCCGCAAACCGTAGAGCGTGATCGTTTGTTTCCTCCGGAAGAAGGGCGGGAGTCGACTGCCCGTTCTGTGGACGTTTTGATCAGTCGCTTGAAACGTAAAATAACGGCGATCGGAGAGGAACTGCCCATACGCTCGGTGCGAGGGGAGGGCTACGCTTTTGTAGGCAAAGTGCCTGCTGCCTGCCAAGAACTGGCACGTGCCAGTTTGAGTACTGATGAGGTCTACGAGTGTATTGAAAAGGCCTGAAACCCCCTTTTTCGATGCTGAAACAGCATGATATAGACCCTAAAATTTTAAATATGTATAATTGGTCGCTCTGGTTCATTGAATCAGCTTCTCGAACAGGCCGTTCAGGTGCGACAAAATTGCATAAAAAAATGGCGGTCCGTTCTTCAACAGGTTGTTGCACAACAACCCGGCTTTAGCCCGAAACACCTTGCCCGACCCTTGGGTCGCGGAACAACCAGCCGACGGTCTCACACGACTTCGGCCTGCAACAGAGCGGCTTGTCTCTGGCCATGTTTATTTGCTGTAAGGCCCGCAGACTTGCCGTAATGTGAGGCACTTTGCGCTGTGTCTTGCTTTTTTTCGCTTTGGCTCTGGTCAAGGGCGAAGGCGCGTGTGCGCGCGTTCGGTTCAGGTGTTTCGGTTCTGATCTTGGGATCGGTGCCGCCCAGCGCGTTACTGCGGAATCGGCACGCATGCGAGTGAGAGCTGTTTTGCAAGCAGCCATCGCGCAGAAGAGAAAGGGAAAGACATGCAAGAGGCGGAGTTTTTTACGCTTTCAACCACAACGGCCATATTGTTGCTGGTTGGCTTTTATGGTGCGACATTTCTGATGTCGCTCGTGATTGGCCAAAAGAAAGAAAACGTGGATGGATACATGGTATCCAACAGTGCAGTGGGTTTTGGCCTTGCAGCGGCCAGCATGATTGCCACCTGGATATGGGCCGCGTCCTTTTATGCCAGCGCGACCTCGGGTTTTAAATATGGGCTATCAGGCCCTCTACATTACGGGCTATGGGGTGCTTTGATGATTCTGTTCATCTACCCTTTTGGGCGACGTTTTCGCCAACTTGCCCCGCAGGCACATACGCTGGCCGAGGTGCTGCACGCACGGCACGGCTCGTCCAGTCAGATGATTATGGCGATTTCCAACGTGGTGGGCAGTAGCATCAGCCTGATGGTGAACTTCACCGCCGCGGGTGCGTTGGTCTCGGTCCTTAGCCCTCTGACATTTATTCAAGGTGTGCTGATTGCGGGTCTGGGAGTGCTGTCCTATACCTTGTGGTCAGGTTTTCGCGCCTCGGTGATGACGGACTTTGCTCAACTGGTTGCCATGATTTTGTCAGCCGTCGTCATTATTCCGCTGATTTTCTTTAACGCTGGTGGCACAGAGATGATTCAGGCCAATTGGTGGCGTCTGGATTCCGAGCAAGCCAACTTCTATTCGACCAAGGCCATTTTGGAGCAAGGTGCGCCGTACTTTGTGGCGGTACTGGCTTACGCGATTGGTAACCAGACGATTGCCCAACGCCTGTTTGCAGTGCGAGAGGATCTGATCAAGCCCACTTTCCTGACGGCCACGATTGGTTACGGTGCCGTTGTCATTGGTTTGGGTATGTTGGGTCTGCTGGCTTTGTTCACCGGCTTGCAGCCTGTGAATGGCAATATGAACAACATCATCCCGCAGATGGCGTCTACGTATCTGCCACCCGTTGGCATTGCCTTGTTTTTCGTTCTGGTGGTGGGCTCCTTGTCTTCCACTGCGGACTCGGACCTGGCCGCCTTGTCAGCGATCGTGATGACGGATATTTACGCCAAGAACATTGCTCGTGGTCGCCCAAAACCCGCTCGTATGCTGTGGTGGGGCCGTGTCACGATGGTCGTTGCCACGATGGTGGGGGTGATCTTCGCCAGTTTGCGTCTGGATATTCTGGTGATGCTGGTGTTTGTCGGTGCCTTGTGGGGCGCGATTGTGTTCCCGGTCATTGTCAGTTTTTACTGGGATCGTGTTACCAACAAAGCGTTTACTTGGTCGGTGTTGTGCGCTGTTGTGCTGTTTACGATCGTCCGCTTTGAGCTGATCCCTATCGAGGGTGTGGTGGCCTTGTTCTACGAAGTGACTGCATCGATTGGCGGTGGTGTTGTTGCTGGTTTGATGACCTTTGCGTTTTTCCGCAGCCGTATTGCCATTGCGATTGGTGTGATTGCGACCGCTATCTTGCTTCCCAACTTCATTGGTTTTCTGCGTGAGTACATTGTTTTGCTGGGGTCCTTGACGGCTTACGGCGTTAGCGCTGTGGTTTGTGTGGCCATCAGTTTGCGTAGTCAGGAACGTTTTGATTTTTCCGTCCTGGCCGAGCGCGTGCAGTCTTTTCACTATGACGAGACTCCCGTACCGGGCAAGAAACAGCGTGAAGTGAAAGGTGAGCCGGTTTCGGCCCGCGCTTGAACTCACGATAGAAAAAAGCAAAGGAGAATCTTATGTTGATGACGATTTACTTTATGATCTGGCCTGTCATGTCGGCCATCATTTTAGTCTTGCTGGTTGGCAACCTGATCCGGGATTGGCGCAGAGCCCGTAAGACGGGCCAATCCATGGTCTAATGAAAAATCGCCCCGCCTTTTCACAAGGCGGGGCGATTTTTTTATGGCGCTAGAGCAATCATGCTTGCTGCTATTTATCGCTTATGCAGGCCAGAGTGCAAAGGTAAGCTGCGATCTTTGACACTGTTCGGCTTTTGTCTGCTCAGATCAAAAGACGCTGCCCGGCATGCACCAGCAGGCGCAGTGAAAAACCAAGTAGCAAGACGCCTGTTATCCGTTCAAACCAGGTTCCCATGCGTAAGAAACGCTGGCGCACGCGAGGATTGGTGAAGATCAGACTAACGACAATAAACCAGCCCGCATTGACCAGGCACATCCAGACGCCGTAGAGCATTTGGGTGCTGAGCGGGGTGCTGGCACTGACTATTGATGTAAATACTGCCAGAAAGAACAGGGTGGCTTTGGGGTTGGTGGCATTGGTCATAAAGCCCAGCGCCAGAGACTGACGCACGCTGACGGCAGCGGGTTCGCCATTGCTGGACTCGGTTAGGCTTACCTCCATGGGAGAGTTGGCCTGTCGTAAAAATCCCCAGCCTATGTACAGCAGGTAAGCGCCGCCCAAGATTTCGGCCACGCTCATCAGCCAGGGAGTGGAGTGCAGTAAAGCGCCTACGCCCAACAAGGTGTAGATCACATGAACGGAAATTCCCGCCCCGATGCCAATAGCGGTGGCAATGCCGGCCTGGCGGCCCAGCCGCACACTTTGGCGGATGGTGACCGCAAAGTCAGGCCCAGGGGCAATAACGGCCAAAAAATGAATCAACGCCAGAGTAGTGAACTCTGGCCAATAGGTTTGCAACACTATTCACTCCAAAAAATCAGCGGCATGGCAGGTCTGCGATATCCCACAAGGCAAGACGGGCTCAGGCGCAAGTTGCCCTTGCTTGGGGTGACGAGATGCTCTGCAGCTCTCCTTCCGGCTTGGCCATTGTTACGTTGCCCTTGCGGGCTGCTGGGCGGGTAGTGATCGAGGGCGTTTTGACCGAGGATAGCGTCGCCCAGCTTTTGTGAGGTGGACGCATCAATGCAGCGGGAACGTCGGGTAGCCAGACGTTCGCTATTTGCAGGGACTGCATATGTCCAATCTGTAATCGTTCAGCCTCTCAATACATCCCTCATGTTCTTGGTGTTTTTAAAAGGCTCTTGTCTTTTCCCATTGATAGACGGTGCTAATCAACTATCCTGGTTTTTATTGTTTATTCGGTCATCATTTCATAGTGAACGCTAAGTTCATCCTTTTTGTTTTTGATGCGAATTATTTTCAATCCAGCCAATTCAGATGTGTTTTCAACATGGGTGCCGCCACATGGGTATTGACCCAGATTGCCAATTGCAACTTGGCGTCGGCCAGCCTGGAAACTGATGAAAATAGCTTGGGCCAGTTGGATTTGTTCGGCACAGTGGTTCGATAAATCGTCCAGAAGTGGGGGCAGGGCATTTGCGGAGCTGCGAAACACGACACGCGACTCACCCGGCCAATGATGCGCCTTTACCGCTTGCCAACCAA
Organism: Alcaligenes sp. LTN-3; assembly: GCF_059735605.1. NCBI lineage: Bacteria > Pseudomonadati > Pseudomonadota > Betaproteobacteria > Burkholderiales > Alcaligenaceae > Alcaligenes > Alcaligenes sp. LTN-3. Next base: position 136,886 of record NZ_JCAPDN010000002.1, read on the forward strand.
TGCGCTCCAGCAGATGACCGATCATGTGGCCTGCGGTGTGTAAGCGAGCGTTTTCCCGTCTATGGTTGCCGTCGATACGTAGTTCCACTGGGCCCAAAGGCAGGTACTTGTGCAGGTAGTGCAGGACATGGCCATCGCGGTTTTGTGCCACGTGCAGAACCTCGTTCCCATTTATCGTGCCTTTGTCACAGGGCTGACCACCACCTTGAGGGTGAAATAAGGTTTTATCCAGCCTGACAGCGTAGCGTTCATTCTCGGAGTGATAACCCTCCAGGATTTCCGCTGTGCAGGTAAGGCTGTGGCTGGTCAAATATAATTTATCTTGCATTTTATTATCGGTCGATTGGCTTTAAAGCATTGTAGGCATTGCCAGCAGTCCTGGTAATTGCAATTCATTGAAATGATTTATTCCCTATGAGCACAAGTAATCTCACTTCCCTGATGAGTGACATGGTGGTTTTTGTCAAAGTGGTGGAGACAGGCAGTTTTTCCGAAGCCTCTCGCCAGCTTGGCTATACCCCGTCGGCGGTCAGCCGTTCCATTGCGCGTTTGGAGAAAGGTCTGGGAACGCGCGTTCTGCAGCGCACGACACGCAAATTGCGTTTAAGTGATAGTGGGCAGGCAATTTATGAGCATGCGCGTGACATGCTGTCTTGCGCCCAGGCCGCGATGGAAATTTCGGGACAGTTCCAGACCGAGCCAGAGGGGCAGATTCGCTTGAGTGTTCCCAAAGCAGTGGGGCATTTTCTGATCCATCCTCATATGCCGGACTTCTTGGCGGCGCATCCCAAGGTGAATGTCCTGATGAATCTGGATGATCGCTACGCCGATCTGATCGACGATCAATTGGATCTGGCGATACGAATCACCGATCAGCCGCCACCGGGTTTGATGGGCCGTCATCTGACCGATATTCGACATGGCTTGTATGCCAGCCCCGCTTATCTGGCCGAGCACAGCCTGCCCGTGCATCCACAGCAATTGCGCGAACATAGCTGCATTTATCTGGGCGAGGCGCCCAGCGATTCACGCTGGCGCTTCAATAAAGGAGGGCGGGTGCTGAATGTGTCGGTTAGTGGGCGTTACGCGGCTAATCATACGGGTGTGCGTCTGGATGCGGTCGAGCGTGGCTTGGGGATAGGCAGTTTGCCCTGTTTTGTGGCCAGGGAGCCCGAGCAGGAAGGGCGCATTGTGCGTGTGCTGGACGATTGGGAGTTCCGCACTCAATATTGTGGTGCTTTGTGGGCCTTGTATCCGCCCACCCGCCATCTGCCTCCCAAACTACGTTTGTTTGTGGAGTTTCTGGCGGGGCGCTTGGGAGGCAGCAGGACGAATGTACTTAGGGTGCCGGTTTAACGCGAGTCGTCTGAGTGGATGTGCAAGGCCTCCAGAAAGCGCGACACCATATTGTAGGTAGCAATGGTAGCGGTCAGCTCGACAGTCAGGCGCTCATCGAAATACTGACGTACATCCTGAAAAACGGCGGGTTCCACTTGCACCTTCAAGGTCATGGCATCGGTGTAGGCCAGTACCGCACACTGGATGGGCGTGAACGCATCCGAATCCTGCCAGTCGGGCAGGGCATCGAGTTGAACCTGGCTCAGGCCTTCAGCCAGAGCGATAGGGGCATGTTGATCGGCCTCGTAAGGGGCACGATTCAACAAGGCTACACGCATGATGACCAGCTCGCGTAGATCACCCGGCAGGCTGCTGTTGTGACGTATGCCCGTCAGGTGATTCAGCCAGCCTTTTGCAATGGGTGGGCTGTGCAGCAGCATCTGGTACAGGTGCAAGACACTGCCACGCTCTGCAATGATTTGTTCTACCAATGGGGCAGCTTCGGGGGCGTTCAGGTCAGCATAAGGTAGGCGGGCCATGATTCTCCTTTATGTATGGCGGTGCTTCTTGCGGCTGGTTTGCTGCAGGACGATCAGCAGGGCATTCCTGAAGCGGACAGCCCATGCTGGCTGTCCGCTCATTGCTCGGCAAGACGAGATTTAACGGGGCAGGATGTGCTCTAGGGTGTGCGTCAGACGTTTCACGATTTCCTGAATGTCGGACTCGGTACAGATAAAGGGCGGCGCCAGCAAAATATGATCGCCATGCACCCCATCTATCGTGCCACCCATAGGATAGAGCATCAGACCTTGGGAAAATGCATGTTGTTTGATCTTGGCGTGGGTTTTCAGACTTGGGTCCAGGGCTTGCTTGCTGGCCTTGTCTTGTACCAGCTCGACGCCAACAAACAGTCCTCGACCGCGTATATCGCCTACATTGGGGTGGCTGTCCAATGCCTGATGCAGTTCCTGGCGTAATTGTTCGCCACGCTGGCGGACGTTTTCCAGCAACTGGTCCTGCTCAATGGCTTGCTGCACGGCAAGCGCACCGGCGCAGGCCGTGGCGTGGCCCATATAGGTGTGGCCGTGCTGGAAAAAGCCCGAGCCATTCAGGATGGCTTGATAAATCCGGTCACTGGCCAGCATGGCCCCAATCGGCTGATAGCCCGCACCCAGACCCTTGGCAATAGCCATGATGTCCGGCACCACGCCGTCCTCTTCGCAGGCAAACAGATAGCCGGTGCGCCCCATGCCGGACATGACTTCGTCCAGAATCAGGAGCACACCATGCTTGTCGCAGACCTGGCGGATTTTCTTCCAGTAGTCGCCTACCGGGGCTAAGGCACCGGCGGTGGCTCCCACCACAGTCTCGCCGACAAAGGCAGCAACATGTTGGGGGCCCAGGTTTTGAATCGTGTCATCCAGCTCCTGGGCCAGACGGTCCGCGTATTGCTCGGCGCTTTCATCGCTGCGCTGATCGCGGTAGGGATAGCAAGGGGAAACGTGCTGGGCTGGCGCCAGCAGCGGTATAAAGGGTTTGCGGCGCCATTCATTGCCACCAATGGCCAAGGCACCCAGCGTATTGCCGTGATAGCTCTGACGGCGGGCGATGAAGATATGGCGCTCAGGCTGGCCAATTTCTACAAAGTATTGTCGAGCCAGTTTCAGGCTGGCCTCTACTGCTTCAGAGCCGCCGGATAGAAAGTAAGCGTGATTCAGATCTCCAGGGGATCGGCTGGTCAGAAAATCCGCCAGATCTTCGGCAGCCTGGCTGCTGAAAAAAGAGGTATGGGCGTAGGCAATCTGGTCCAGTTGCTGCTTGATGGCGGCAATGACGGCAGGGTGGCTATGGCCCAGGCAGGACACGGCCGCCCCACCACTGGCGTCTATATACGATTTGCCTTCCTTGTCCACAATGCGGATGCCATCCCCTTTAACGGCATAGGGCAGCATGTGCTTGGGGTTGCGATGAAAAACATGTGTCATGGCGCAGATCCAGAAAGTAGTCCCAAAATATTTTCAACGTATGTTGAATATATAATAATACTTTCAACAAATAAATCATCATTGGGTGGTCGGTACAGATGGATAAAGATCGCACTGTTGCGTCTTGGCAGCATTTGCGGCCGATATATACTTGGTGTCCCCTTTAAAAGCGCGTTGGCCCATGAACTCCTTGAGTAACCTGACGGAGCGTATTCAAGCGGCGTTTGCCGCCATGTCGCCCCAGTTCCAGCAAAGCGCACGTTATGTGCTTGATCACGCTGATCAGGTGCCCTTGCTGTCCATGCGTCAGTTGGCAGCCCAGGCGCAGGTACAGCCTGCCACTTTGCTGCGTTTTGCACAGTCTTTGGGCTTTGGCGGTTGGGCAGAATTCAAGGCCGTCTTCACCCAGGCTCTGCATGGCCAGGGTGCCCGCCGCTATGCCGATCAGGCTCGGGCGGTGGTTCGTAACCGAAACAAAGAAGATCGCCAGGCACAGGTTCTGGCAGCGCAAATGGATAATCTGGCACTGTTGCGCGAGGTGAACGAAGCCCGTCTTCCGCAGGCTGTCAGCCTGCTTGCCAAGGCAAAGCGGGTTTTTGTGGCCGGGTTTCGAGCCTCTTTTGCGCCTGCCTTTTCTTTTCATTATCAGTACCGTTTGTTTCGACCCTCCATTGTCTTGCTGCGTGGTGAGTCAGGGACCCTGGATATGGATGTGCGGGCGTTGCAAAAGGGCGATGTATTGGTTTTGTTCGGTTTTGCGCCGTATTCGCAAGAAGCCGTACTGGTGCATCAGGCTGCTCGGCGGGCAGATGCACACATTCTGGCGATTTGCGACAGCTTGCTTGCCCCTATTGCGCAGCAGGCAGATGCCACATTATTGTTTGGAACCGACAGTCCGTCTTTTTTCCCTTCGTTAGTTGCTGCACAGGCGCTGGTGGAGGTGTTGCTGGAGCAGGTTCTGGCCAAGGCGGGCAGTCGTGCGGTAAGCGGTATCGAGTTGCTTGAAAATCAATTGCACCAGTCCGGTGCCTACTGGAAATAGACGCAATGGCTAAGTTGTCCTATCTGGAGTTAAGTGGTGGTCCCAAAGAAATTGGCCATTCTTTGGGACGTTTCGGAGCCTCTGCAGTGCATGCCTATTTGCTGAACTCAACAGCATGGCAGGGCATCATGCAATCAAAAGGAACGGCTGTAGCCAGTCAGCTGGCCCAGTACACCGAGCGTTATTTTCCCCGAATATGGACCGAGCTCCAGGGCCTGGCATTAGGCCTGGAGCTCCCATTTGAGGATGTGTTCTTGTGGAATTGCCGTGGCGACTTATGGGCCATGGCGCCTGATGGTTGCACAACCGTGCAAATGCCTGATCAAGGGGAACCCCGCCTGGTGCATAACGAGGACGGCGATCCAGGCTTGGCCGGGTACTGCGGGGTGGCTAAATTCATCCCCGATAGTGGCATGTCCTTTGTCTCCTTTCTGTATCCCGCCTCTTTACCGGGCCACAGCTTTGCGGTGACACAGGCAGGCCTGGCCATGACGGTCAATAACGTGCGAGCGCGTCACGTGGCCCCAGGCGTGCCGCGCATGGTTCTGACCCGTGCCATGCTCGATCAGCCCGACCTGGATCAGGCGGTGAGCATTTTGCAGGATCACCCCCGTTCCGGTGCATTTCATCTGAGTCTGGCCCAGCGAGGTGATCCGCGTTTGCTGAGCGTGGAGTTCAGTGCCCAGGCCGTGTCCGTGCAAACGATTGAGCAAAACCGTTTGCATGCCAACCATGCAGTGCATGAGGCCATGCAAGGCTTTGAACAGCGTCTGACTCGTTCGTCCGAGCTGCGGCAGGAGCGGGGCGATGAGTTGTTGGCGCAAGCCGGTGCCAAGCTTGATCCTTTAAAAGTCCTGGCGGATCAGCACCATGCAAGGTTCCCGATCTGGCGTTGTGACCCGGACGACAGTGACAGGGAAAACACTTTGGCGACCGTGGATATCCAGGTAGGCAGCTTGTCCTTGAAATGGCAGGTGTACGAAGATCCTACGGATCAGCCTGTGTTCAGGTTTGCGGACACAACCCGCATTGACCTTGTTTGAAAAAATAGGGCCCTGCCAAGCAGGGCCTTGTTCCTGTCGCGGTTATGGCAGGCGTGATGTGGGTAATCAGCCTTTGTGCTGGGCGTTGCGCTTGGGCTCCCAAAGCACATCAGAGCGGTCTGCGTAACGGTTCAAGGTACGCGCCAATACAAACAACAAATCCGACAGGCGATTTAGGTACAAGCGCGGACCGTCCTGCGGCAGTGTCTCTGCGGGCACTGCAACAACACTGCGCTCTGCTCGACGCGCTACACAACGCAGCACATGCGCTTGCGCCGCTGCCGGGCTGCCGCCAGGCAAAATAAACTCTTGGAGTATGCCCAAAGGTTCGTTGTAATGACCAATCGCCTGGTCCAGACGTTCCACATGCGTGCTGTCTATGACCTGATGGCCAGGAATGCACAATTCGGCCCCCATATCGAACAAGTCGTGCTGGATGTCGGACAGCAAGGTATCGACATCCTCTGGTAGCGTCATGCTGCGCAAGACACCGATATGGCTGTTCAGTTCATCCACATCTCCCAGAGCGTGGATCAGGGGAGCGGTTTTGGGCAGGCGGCTGCCATCACCCAGGCCCGTGGTGCCGTCGTCGCCGGTGCGGGTGCTGATAATGGAAAGTCGTGTGGACATGATGGGTTTTATATCTCAGCAGGAACAGGAGTGCCTTGGGCCATGTTGAGCAAGGCCTCGCCCGTGACGCGCACCACGCGCCAGTCATCCAGTACCTGCGCGCCTTGATGTTTGTAGAAGTCGATGGCGTTCTGATTCCAGTCCAGCACCACCCACTCCAGGCGGCCACAGCCCTGGGCGACAGCCAACTGAGCCAGATGACGCAGGGCAGCAGCGCCCAGACCGTGTTTGCGGTGGGCGGGGTCGATATACAAATCCTCCAGATAGATGCCACGGCGATCCAGAAAGCTGGAGTAGTTGTAAAACCACATAATGTAAGAGATTGCTGTGTTGGGCTGGTCTTGTGGCGTGATCACCAGGCAGTAGGCGCTGGGGGCGTCGGAGAAGAAACTGTTGCGCAGCGACTCGGCGCTGGCCTTGAAAATATGCTCCAGTTTCTCAAAGGCGGCCATGTCGCGCATCAGACCCAAAATGGTCGGAATATCGGCGGGGGTGGCTGGGCGCAGCACATACCCTTTAATAAATTCACTCATGCTTTTGCAAAGGTTTAGCGTTATGCTTGATCGGAAACAGACGCATCAGGCGTCCGAAAGTAGGCATTATGAGCTAATTGTCTGGCTCTGCACAATTTGCAGGAGTGAAAAATGACGTGGACGAAACGAGGCACGGCCTTGGCGTTGGGGACCTTGGGTATGGTGGCTGGCTCGGCATATGTCGTGGTTGCCCAGGCTCAGGAAGCCAGTGCGTCCGGTGAAGTGCGTCGACTGGACGCCGAGGCCGGCAAAATTACCATCAAGCATGGTGAGATCAGCGACCTGGAGCTACCCGCCATGACATTGGTGTACAAAATTGATCCTGCCTTGCTGGCCGATATCAAACCGGGTGACAAGGTGAAATTTACTGCCAAGCGCGATGGGGGTGATTACGTGGTCACCAAGATCAGCAAATAAGGCGGATTCAGCAAGTGGAGAAAAACCGGGTTCGCCCGGTTTTTTTATGTCTTATACAGGGGAGCTATCAGTATGCTCTGGTCGGCGGAATTGTTTGGTGATCTGGCGATCAGTAAGCCTGATTCGTTTTGCCAAGCCAGAGTTTGTTGAAAACTTGGTACAGTCGTCTGCTTGGTACGGTGTTGGTTCTTATCCGAACAAGAATGGAAAAAGGGGCAGATTTTTCTGCCCCTTTTTCGTGTCCGACAACAAGCGGAATAAGCCTTGAGTCTAGTGCTGAACTTACAGCACGTAGCGTGCCAGATCCTGGCTGGCCGCTGTTTCCTGCAACTGTTTGTTCACGTAGTCTGCATCAATGACCACGCTTTGTTCACCGTGGCTGCCAGCACTGTAGGAAAGCTCTTCCAGCAGTTTTTCCATGACCGTGTACAAGCGGCGAGCACCAATGTTTTCGGTGCGCTCGTTGACATCGAAAGCCAGTTCGGCCAGACGCTGAATGCCGTCGGGACGGAAATCCAGTTTGACGTCTTCGGTGCCCAGCAAAGCCGCGTATTGCTTGGTCAGGGAGGCATCGGTGGTCGACAGAATCTGTACGAAATCCTGGGCGCTCAACGATTCCAGTTCCACGCGGATAGGGAAACGGCCTTGCAGTTCAGGGATCAGATCGGATGGGCGCGACAAGTGAAAGGCACCCGACGCAATAAACAGGATGTGGTCAGTACGCACCACACCGTATTTGGTGGTGACGCTGGTGCCTTCCACCAAAGGCAGAAGATCGCGTTGCACACCTTGGCGGGACACGTCGCCACCGCTGCCTTGGCTCTCGCCACGGGCAGTGATTTTATCGATTTCGTCCAGGAACACAATGCCGTTCTGTTCGGCGTTGGCCACTGCAGCGGTGCGCAAATCGTCTTCATTGACGCGACGGGCCGCTTCTTCTTCGGTCAGTTGCTTGAAGGCTTCTTTGACGGTCAGCTTGCGAGCCTTGGTTTTTTCCTGTCCCAGACCAGAGAACATGCCACGCAGTTGCTCGGTCATCTCTTCCATGCCGGGAGGGGCCATGATTTCCATGCGAGGCATGGCCTGGGCCATTTCGATTTCAATCTCGGTATCGTCCAGCTTGCCTTCACGCAGGCGCTTGCGAAATACCTGGCGTGCGGAGTTATCCTCACGTTGGGGCTGGCCGTGGGCATCGCGCGAAGGGGGCACCAGCACGTCCAGAATGCGGTCTTCAGCGGCTTCCTCGGCCTGGGTGCGTACACGGCGCATTTCGATCTCGCGAGTCTGCTTGACCGAAATATCCACCAGATCGCGGATGATGGTTTCAACGTCGCGGCCTACATAGCCCACTTCTGTGAACTTGGTGGCTTCGACCTTGATGAAAGGCGCATTGGCCAGTTTGGCCAGACGGCGGGCGATTTCGGTTTTACCCACGCCGGTGGGGCCGATCATCAGAATGTTCTTGGGTACGATTTCGCTGCGCAAAGGCTCGGCAACCTGCTGGCGGCGCCAGCGATTGCGCAGGGCCACGGCGACAGAACGCTTGGCCTTGCCCTGGCCAACGATATGCTTGTCCAGTTCGGAGACGATTTCTCCGGGAGTCATATTAGGTGTAGACATGGTGGGGTATCCGGCTGTCAGAGTGTTTCGACGATATGGTTCTGGTTGGTGTAGATACACAGGTCGCCTGCGATCTCCAGGGACTTTTTAACGATCTCGGCAGGAGCCATATCGGTGTTTTGCAGCAACGCTAGCGCTGCAGATTGTGCGTAGGAGCCGCCCGAGCCGATGGCAGCCAAGCCATGCTCGGGTTCGAGCACATCGCCATTGCCGGTCAGCACCAGCGTGTGTTCCTTGTCCGCCACCAGCAGCATGGCTTCCAGACGGCGCAGAACGCGGTCGGTGCGCCAATCGCGCGTCAGTTCGACGGCAGCGCGCAGCAAGTTGCCCTGGTACTTCTCCAGCTTCGCTTCAAAGCGCTCTTGCAAAGTGAATGCGTCGGCCGTTGCACCGGCAAAGCCGGCCAGGATGCTGTCGTTGTACAAACGGCGAATCTTGCGGGCTGTGCCCTTGATGACAACATTGCCCAGGGTGACCTGACCATCGCCGCCAATGGCGACCTGATCTCCGCGGCGTACACAGACAATAGTAGTGGCGTGAAATTGTTCCATGATTTCCTTCCTTTAAGGTTCCCATTTGGGGGCCCAGCAGGAAATTTCAAGGATCAATATGCAAGCCTGTAAATTTGTTGATGCAGCTGGTGTAGCCGAACAGTTTTTTGTTTGAGGGCAATGTTTTTAGCTGGCTGGAGTGAGGGCTGATTGGGTGAAAGAAAGCTTAGGTCAGTTTTTGTTCAGCTCGAATTTCAGGGACGGGGTTTGCATCGATTTATTGCTCTCCAGTTGCTGGTTGAGCAGTGTCTCGGAGGTTGGTGTTTGCAAGTGAAGAACTTTTTGCTCTTCATTGCTGGTCGCCTTGGGAGGCTGATTTGTTTTGCCGCACGTCGCGATAAAAATGCCAAAGAATAGGATGGTTGCCAATGTTTTCCACCAGAAGCCATTACTCGTGTAGCTGACGTAGCTGACATCTTTACTGGCGCACTCAGGGCATCGTACAGATAGCTCTTTGCCGCGTGGGTACCAAGTATGGGAGCACTGGGCGCATTTGTTCAATGATCGTTTGGTGGACATGGCTGAAGGTGGCGTTGGCTACCGGCTAGGCTAATAAACACATAGTTTCAAGACATGTTCTTTGTATCATTTTTTGCCTGGTTCTGGCGCTTGGGCTCTCTTTCTTCCATCGAGATGACTGGCGACGCAGGCCAGGCGATAACGTGCATTGTTATGAAGCGACTCGTGGTCCAGGAAGTAAAAAACCCTCCCATTGCCTATTTGCTTACGGGAGGGTTTTACGTACTTCAAACGCGGGTGTCAGAGGTTTAATCCCCAAACATTTTTTGGCGCTTCTCGCGACGTTCCTGGGCTTCCAGAGACAGGTTGGCCGTGGGACGTGCCAGTAAACGGGGCAGGCCGATGGGCTCGCCGGTTTCCTCACACCAGCCGTATTCGCCCGAATCGATCAGGGCGATGGACTGTTGCACTTTCTTGAGCAGCTTGCGCTCACGATCGCGGGTGCGCAGCTCCAGAGCGTGTTCTTCTTCGATCGTGGCACGGTCAGCCGGGTCAGGAACGAACTGGGTTTCACGCAGGTTTTCCGTTGTGGCGCCCGCATTGGCCAGAATGTCTTGCTCTAGCTGGCGCAAGCGATGCTTGAAAAACTCCAGCTGGGCGGCGTTCATGTAGTCTGACTCAGGCATCGCCAAAAGCTCCTGCTCGGTCAGCAGGGTTGTAGTACTGTCATGTGACTTAGTTGCCATGATGCTTACCTCTTGTTGACGTCTGGGAGCCTGTAACTGTCGTCACGCGCAATCGCTCCGCATTTACTGAATAATTATTAATTCAAACCAGGCAATTCTCCAGGCCCTGGGTGAATATGTCTTGTGGCAATTTGCGGCCAATAAAGACCAGCTTGGTGCCTTTTTTATCTTTGGCCAGCCAGGCATTGCCAGGCTCGGCGCTCATCATCATGTGTACGCCTTGAAAGAGCATACGGCGATTGATGCCCTTCAGATACAAAATGCCCTTATAGCGCATCAGATCTGGTCCAAATACCTGGACAATTCCCGATAGGAAGTCTTCGAGTCGCTCGGGGTCGAAAGGACGGTCCGAGCGGAACACGAAAGCCCCGATTTCGTCATTGTGAGCGGCGTGCTCGTGGTGATGATGGTGGTGATCGTGTCCGCAGCTCGGACCACACTCGCCGTCATCGCCATGGTCGTGGTGGTGATCATGGCCGTCCGCCGCATCGGGGTGTTGCTCTGCCAGAAATTGCGGATCAATGTCCAGAATAGAGTTCAGGTTGAAACCGCTGACTTCCAGCAAATCCTTGATGTCCGTTTCACCAAAGTGAACCGGTGTAATGGTGGCTCGCGGGTTGATGCGGATCAGGCGGGCACGCAGGGCCTCGTAATCTACATCGTTGACCAGATCTTTTTTGGAGATCAGCAAGCGGTCAGCAAAGCCAACCTGTTTTTGGGCTTCTTCTTGTTGGTCCAGCGTGGCCATGCCGTGTTTGGCATCCACGACGGTAATGACCGCGTCCAGCCGATAGTAGTCGGCAATATCATCGTCCATGAAAAAGGTCTGGCAGACCGGGCCGGGGTTAGCCATGCCGGTGGTCTCGATGATGACACGCTCAAACTTCAGCTCGCCCGCTTGGCGGCGAACGCGCAAATCGTTCAGGGTGCGCATCAGGTCGCCGCGCACGGTGCAGCACACGCAACCGTTGCTCAGCTCGACGATTTCTTCCTGGGAGTCTTGCACCAACAATTCGTTGTCGATGCCTTCAGGCCCGAACTCGTTTTCGATGACGGCAATGCGTCGACCGTGATATTCGCTCAGGATGCGCTTGAGCAGCGTGGTTTTACCAGCGCCCAGAAAACCAGTCAGCACAGTGACTGGAACCATGTTGTTCAGATCTGATGCCGCGTTCATAAACATGCCTCGCAGTGGCGGGCGAAAGGTACAAGGCACGGCACCAACCGCGGCTTCCTGCACCCATCTGCTCCGCACGAAAACAACGTGCGATTACATCACAGCCTTGCCTGTTGGGCAAACGGTGATCTGTAAAAATTCACAGAGGTTTGCCAATAGATCGGGGAATATATACCGATTGGCGGCAAAATACTACGTTTTAGGGGGCAGATAAGGGTTTTCGCTCGTTTTTAGCGGCAACGCAACGTTGGCACAGGCCGCGCAACTCGGTCTCGTGGCCGGACAGGGCAAAGCCGGCTCCGCGCACACAGTCAGCCAGCCTTTGGCTCAAGTCCGGAGCGCACAGTTCCACCACGGTGCCGCATTGAGTGCAGACAATCAGCAAGTCGTGGGGGTGGCCACCGGCATCGACACAGGCGGTCCAGGCATTGACGGCATCCAGGCGGTGGATCAGCCCTTCTTCAGTCAGAAAGTCCAGGGCGCGGTAAACGGTAGGGGGTTTGGCGCCGGGTTGAAATTCGCGAACCAGATCCAGCAGTTCGTAGGCGCGCAAGCTGCGCTGGGCCTGAATCAGGATTTCCAGTACCTGACGGCGAATGGAGGTCAGCCGTTTACCGCGTTCCAGACAAAGCTGTTCAGCGATAGCGAGCTGATCTTCAATAGCGTTGGGCGTAAGAATATGTACAGGCATGGCGCTTGATAGGCTGTTTGTTATGTTATAACATCTTTGGAAAAAATTAAATTCCCAATCTAGCCGCATTATCCCTGTTTCATGTCCTGTTCTCAATTTTCCTCGACTTCCCGTAGTCCGGTGCCGCGCCGTTCGCTTTTGCTGGCCTCGGCCGGGCAGCGCGTACTGGGCGCCTTGTGCGTGGCAGCAGCCCTGTGGTTGCTAACTGCCTGGGCATTGGGCGCGTGGTAAGGGTATGACCTCCACTCAAACCTTGATCGAGCTGGATCATGTGGCGCTGGGCTGGAAAGACAAAATCGCCCTGCGTGATATCAGCGGCTGTTTTACCCGAGGCTCCTTGACCGCCATTGTCGGGCCTAACGGAGCCGGTAAATCCACCTTGCTCAAAGGGCTGACCGGACAGATCAATCCCCTGAAAGGGCGCATTGCTGTCGATAGTGGCTTTCTGGATCAGTTGGCCTTGCTGCCGCAAATGGGCGATCTGGATAAAAGCTTTCCGGTGACGGTGCATGATCTGGTGGCCATGGGGGCCTGGAAGCGCGTGGGCGCCTGGGGCGGCTTTCCCAAAGCAGAGCATGAACGCCTTGGCCATGCGCTGGAGCAGGTGGGGCTGGCTGATTTTGCGCGTCGCTCCATTGGTACCTTGTCGGGTGGGCAATTACAGCGCGCCTTGTTTGCTCGCATGATCATGCAGGATGCCCAAATCCTCTTGCTGGACGAGCCTTTTGCTGCGGTGGACCGCGCAACCTCGGATGAGTTGATGAACCTGATTCTGGACTGGCACAAGCAGGGCCGTACCGTGATGGCCGTGCTGCATGATCTGGATATGGTGCGTAGCTGTTTTCCGCAAACCGTGCTGCTTGCCGGACAAGTAGTGGGTTGGGGGCAAACCGAAGCAGTGCTGACGCCGGAGAACCTGCATCTGGCTCGCCATTTGTGTGCGGGTGACTACCTATGATGGCGCTGATGGATGTGCTGTTTGGCCCCTTCATCGATTTCGGTTTCATGAAGCGCGCGCTGGCCGGGTCTTTTGCTTTGGCCGCAGCGGCAGGGCCCTTGGGTGTATTTCTGGTACTGCGCCGCATGAGCCTGATGGGTGATGCGATGGCCCATGCCATCCTGCCTGGTGTGGCAGTCGGTTTTTTGACGGCGGGCTTGTCCTTAAGTGCGATGGCCATAGGCGGCATGATCACCGGCCTGGTCGTCGCTTTGCTGGCCGGGCTGGTTGCTCGTTTGACACCACAACGCGAGGACGCCAGTTTTGCGGCCTTCTATCTGGTGTCGCTGGGGCTGGGAGTGCTGCTGGTTTCGTTGCGTGGCTCCAATATGGATTTGATCCATGTGCTGTTTGGCACGGTGCTGGGGCTGGATGATGCGTCTTTGTTGCTGGTTACCGGCAGCACAACGATTACGTTGCTTATTCTGGCTCTGGTGTTCCGACCGTTGGTGTTGGAGTGCATGGACCCGATTTTTTTGCGTACCCAGGGTGGGCGCGGCTCCGTGGTTCACATGCTGTTTTTGTTCATGCTGGTCATCACGCTGGTGGCTGGCTTCCAGGTTTTGGGGACTTTGATGGTAGTGGGGATCATGATGCTGCCCGCCGCCTCGGCCCGGTTCTGGGTGTATTCCGTAGGTCGACAAATGTTGGTGGCGGCCTTGTTGGGCATGATCAGCGCCTATCTGGGGCTGCTGTTCTCGTATTACTACAACGTTCCGGCTTCGCCCGCGATTATCCTGGCGGCGGGCGCGTTTTATTTTCTTTCTATCACTTTTGGCCCCCAAGGCGGTTTGCTGCGTGCTTATTCCCAATGGCGTGCACGGCGTCGGCGCATGGCCTCTCTCTTGGAGCACGATTGATGAAAATGCGAGGCATGTATTCAGGCCGTATGGTGTTGGCCCTGGGTTTGTTGGCGGCCAGCCTGTCGGTACAGGCTGAACCCTTGCGAGTGGTCAGCAGCTTTTCGATCCTGAACGATATGGTCAAGGAGATTGGGGGCGACAAGGTCATGGCCAGCACGATTGTGCCTGCCAATGGGGATGCCCATTCTTTTGAGCCGCGTCCCAGCGATGCGAAGACCTTGGCCAAGGCGCAGTTGCTGGTGGTCAATGGCCTGGAGTTTGAATCCTGGCTGCCGCGCTTGCAGCAGGCGGCGGGCTATAAGGGCCCGCAGGTCGTGGCGACGGAAGGCATTACGCCTTTGGCGTTTGAAGGCGGGGCTGACGATCATGCTGACCACGACCACGACCACGACCACGACCACGACCATGAGCCTGCGCATGACCACGCCCAGGATCATGAACACGCGCCCGAGAAAGACCACAGCGGCCATGAGCACAGCCATCAGCATGGCAGTCAGGATCCGCATGCCTGGCAAAGTCTGGATCTGGCGCAGATCTATGTTCGCAATATCAGCAAAGGTCTTGAGCAAGCTGATCCGGCCAATGCACAGTACTACCAGGGCCGTGCCAAGGATTATGTCCAGCGCATTCAGGAACTGGACGACTCCATCAAGACTCGCCTGCAAGCGGTGCCAGTAGACAAGCGCAAGGTCATTACCTCGCACGATGCCTTCTCCTACATGGGCAAGGCCTACAACATCCGCTTTATTCCTTTGGTGGGGGTGTCCAGTCAGGCGGAGCCTTCGGCACGCGATATTGCACAGATCATCCAGCAAGCGCGCAGCGAGCAGATTCAGGCCATTTTTGTCGAAAACACGGTCAGCGCAAAACTGGTTGAGCAAGTCGCTCGGGAAACCGGTGCGAAAGTGGGCGGCACCTTGTATTCCGACGCCTTGGGTGTGCCCGGATCCGGCGTGGATACCTATTTGGGCATGATGCGCTCGAATACCGATCAACTGATCAAGGCTTTACAGCCCTGAGTCAGTCATCCGCTTTGTCGCTGGTCCGGTTCTTGCGTTGTGCCCGAGGATGGGCCTGATCGTAAGCCTGGGCCAGATGCTGGAAATCCAGACGGGTATAAATCTGGGTCGTGGAAATATTGGTGTGGCCCAATAGTTCCTGCACCGCCCGTAAATCTTGTGCCGATTGCAGCAAATGGCTGGCAAAGCTGTGGCGCAGGCTGTGCGGGTGTACATGCACAGGCAGGCCACTGGCTCGGGCGTAGTTTTCCAGCTCTTGCTGCACAACACGCGGGTGAATACGGGCTCCACGGGCTCCCAGAAACAGCGCCGCACTGGCATCGGCGCTGGTCGCCAATGAGGCCAGGGCCGGGCGTTTTTGCAGCCACTGTTGCAAGGCATGCAAGGCTTTCTCGCCTACCGGCAGGCGGCGTGTCTTGCCGCCTTTGCCGCTCACCACCAGTTCACGATCATCCAGCAGTAACCAGCTTTTAGACTGGTATTGCGGATCCTGGTGATAGTGTGTGTCCAGGCTGACCAGCTCAGCCAAACGCAGCCCGCTGGAATAAAACAATTCAAACATGGCCTGATTGCGCCAACTGACCGGATCGTCCTGAATCGGGGCCGTAGAGCGGTCCAGTAGCTGCTGGGTCTGGTCCACAGACAAGGCCTTGGGCAACGGGCGGCCTATCCGGGGTGCTTTCAGACTGGCAGCCGGGTTCAAGGGCCAGCCTAGTTCTTTGGTGCGCGATTGATAGTAGCCACGCCAGGCCGCCAGAATGCGGGCCAGGCTGCGTGGGGCCAGGCCTTGGGCATGCAAACGGGCGGCGGCTTGTCGCAACTGACTTTGATTGAGTGTGTCGGGGTCGGTGCCTGGGTATTGCGCCAGCAAATGGCGCAGGTCATTGCGGTACGCACTCAGTGTGTGTTCCGAATAGCGTTTTTCGTGGCTTAGTTGATGCAGCCAGCTTTGCATGGCCGGGCTAAGGGCCGGGGAGGCGGCTGGCTGCTTTTTGGGCTTTTCCCCGGCGGGGGGACGGTCTGGTTTCTTCAGGCCGGACATTCGCTTTGATTAACGCTGCTGGGTTTGTGTAAGCGCTGCAGGGCGGCGCTGCACAATTCACCAACGCCTTCCAGGAAATCCGTACCCATATCGGCAGTAAAACGCGTGGCTTCGGGCGAGCCCAAAACCAGCAGACCAAACAAGATGTTTGACTCGGGGGATTTCAAAGGCACGATGGCTACCGATTGCGCGTCTTGTTGCAAATCGGCCAGAAATTCCTGTTCGCGTCGGGCCCCGCAATAGGGGGTGATCAAGGTGTGAGCCCAACTGGCCAGTGCGTCATCGGCCAGGACTTCGTCCGGGTTCCAGCAGTGCAGGCGCACCACGGGCATTTCAAAAATGCGCTCCAGGCTGCTGCAAATCAGGGCGGGAAGGGCGTCGGGATCGGACTCGGCCAGCATCTGGCAGTTCCATTGATGCAGTTGGCGGGAAATCTTTTCATTGCCACGGGCATTGGCGACCAGCGTAGCCAGTTGACGCTCGGTTTTTTTGCCGCGCTCGCGCAGCAACATGATCTGGCGCTCGCCCAGGGAAATGGCGCGGCTTTGGTGTGGATGAGGCACCATCAGTTTGGCAAAAACGTCGGCGTGTGCGTCGAAAAAATCAGGGTTGGCTTTCAAAAACTGGGCCACTTCCACGGCGCTAAGGCTGTTGGGGGTATCCATGTCTAGAAGATTTCCTTTCTGGCTAAGGATGCACACAGTGCATCGATATCGACTTGTCCGGTAAAGACAGTTTGGGCCGGGCCGCTCATGCGTAGCGCCTGCCCGTCCCATTCAATGCGCAAACTGCCTCCACGAGTATCAACGACAACCGGGCTTTGGAGCAATCCCCGCCGTATGCCCGCTACCACAGCCGCACACGCGCCTGTACCGCAGGCCAGGGTTTCACCGGCCCCGCGCTCGTAGACGCGCAGCTTGATGTGGTGGGGATCAATCACCTGCATGAAACCCGCATTCACTTTGTGAGCAAAACGAGGGTGGGATTCGATGAAGGGGCCTACCGTAGCAACGGGAGCCTGCTTAACATCGTCCACGACCTGCACGGCATGCGGGTTGGAAATCGAGACCAGCGACAAGGCCACGGGGGCCGCTTGACCGGGCACAGGCAAGAGCCACAAGGTGTCGTCGCCTTGGTCGCGCGTTTCCAGTCCGGTATGGTCAAAACCCACATCGGCTGGCGCAAAGCGGGTGGTGCCCATCATGACGTCCACGCCGCGTTGTGGGTCGTTATACAGGCTGATGATGCCGGTACGGATCTGCGCCCGTAAAGGGTTGGCTGATGACAGACCTTGTTCGTGTACAAAGCGGACAAAACAACGAGCACCGTTACCGCAATGTTCAACCTCGCTGCCGTCTGCATTGAAGATGCGATAGCGGAAGTCGGCCTCTGTGTCGGTGGCGGCCTCGACCAGCAAGATCTGGTCGGCACCAATTCCGAAGTGGCGATCTGCCAGGGCGCGGGCGCGTTCCGGTGTCAGTTCAATAGGCTGCGTCACACCGTCGAGCATGACAAAGTCATTGCCCGCTCCGTGCATTTTGCTGAAACGCCAAAGGGAGGAAACGGGTTGGGGGGCGGTGGGACTGTGCATGATGGGTCTAGTAGATGCCAGGTTGACCTTCAGGGCGGGTTTTGAAGCGTCGATGTACCCAATAATACTGCGGCGGATCTTCGCGCACATATTTTTCGATCAGGGCATTCATGCGCTCGGTGGCCTCTTCCAGAGTGCCTTCGCCGGGAAAGTCGGTCATGGGTTCGAGCACCTGAATATGGTAGTGGCCGGTCTGGGCATCCAAGCGGGAAATCACGGGAATGACCAGCGCATCCTGATTGCGGGCAATCTGGGCAGTGGACAGCAGGGTGGCGGCGGGGACATTGAAAAAAGGCACAAAGGCCGAGCCCTTGGCGCCGAAGTCCATATCAGGGAGGTAATAAATTGGCTGGCCCTTTTGCAGCGCGCGCATCAGGCCACGGATCCCGTCTTTGCGGGAAATCAGCGGGACCGAGGAAAAGCGGCTGCGGCCTTCATACATCAGGCGATCTACATGAGGATCGCGCTGCGGTGTGTAAAAAGCGACCAAAGGCGAGATGGACATGGACAGCCGTGTGCCAGCGGCATCCATACCCAGGAAATGAGGCACCAGTAGCATGACCTTGCGACCCTGTTCCAGCGCCTGGGTAATGTGTTCTTCGCCTGTCAGGTGCAGCGTGTTCAGAATGGTGCTGGGCAGACCAAACCAGAGCAGGCCCCGATCCAGATAGGATTGGGCCAGCAGGCGAAAGTGCTGCTTTTCCCATTCGCGCCGGGTGCTTTCGGGTGTGTCGGGAAAGCACAAATCCAGGTTAGTACGAACAATGTGACGGCGGCGGGAGGCAAAGCGATGCACCAGTGCGCCCAACACGGCACCCCAACGCTGGCGCGAGCGCACCGAGGCACGGCCAAAGTAGGTAAAAACGGATTTGAGCAGTGGGTAAGAATTAAAACTCATGGTGTGGCATCGCCAGGCAAAGGGGGCGCGTCATGCGGAATCTTGTAGCGGTTATAGGCCCAGAGATACTGGGTTGGAAAGCGCCGAATCATGATTTCCATGGATGCGTTAATCAGGGTGGCAAGCTCTGTGGGGTCCTCGGGCAAAGGCTCGGGCAGGCGCAGGGTGTGAATGTGAAAACCACGACCTTTGGGCAAACGCTCGGTGGCTGTCACGATGATGGGCACATTGGACTGACGGGCCAGTTTGCCGGCCAACGTCATGGTCAACGCGGGGCGGCCAAAAAAAGGTGCCCATACACCATCGCCACCACTAGGGACTTGATCGGGCAGCATGCCAACTGACTCGCCTCGGCGAAAAGCACGGACCAGTTCGCGCACGCCTTTGATATTGGCCGGTACGGCATGCAGGCCTGGTAGCTCACGGGACTCGACCATCAAGGGTTCCAGAAACGCTTGGCGAGGCGGGCGGAACATGACAGTCATTGGATCCACGCCGGAAAAATAGCGCGCAATCATTTCAAAACAGCCCAGGTGCGGGGTCAGATAAAGTATGCCGCGACCTTCGGCCAGCGTTTCCTGGACCAGGGGCAGGTTGTCGATCGTGCAGCGATCCAGACAGGCTTGTGGATACAGCCAGACGCGCGGGGTTTCCATAATCATGGCGCCAGTCTCTGCGGCAGCGTGCCGAAAGAAAGCGGGCGAATCGTAGCCCGCTTGGCGACAGTGGCTTTGCAGACGACGGCGATAGCGTCCGGGAAAGGCGTAAATCAGTCGGCCTACGGCTCTACCCAGGCCATGCAGGACGGGTAAGGGCAGGCGAGCCATCAAGCGCAAAAGAGCCACTAGCATGGGCCAGGCAATCCTTTAGTGTGAAGTTTTGCTGAAACAAATATGTATTTTCGCTTAAAATAGATTGTATCGCTGAGTTAAACGACAACTTGCGGAGCGATCAGGCAGCGAGCTGCCCACTATAAACCGCTAAAGCGTCGCGCCCCGTCTATCGTATCCACATCGCTGGCTTCGAGGTGCAACGCAGTTTGTTCAACCTCGTGCTGATTATCAGCCCTTATTCAAGGAAGCTACGCTGTGAGCAACAACGACTTTCTCTTTACTTCCGAATCTGTCTCTGAAGGCCATCCCGACAAGGTTGCCGACCAGATTTCCGACGCCATCCTGGACGCTATTTTCGAGCAGGACCCTCAGGCGCGTGTTGCTGCCGAGACCTTGTGCAATACCGGGCTGGTGGTGCTGGCTGGCGAGATCACCACGCACGCCAATGTGGATTACATCCAGGTGGCCCGTGACACCATCAAGCGCATTGGCTATGACAATGGCGATTACGGCATCGACTACAAGTCTTGCGCTGTGCTGGTGGCCTACGATAAGCAATCACCCGATATCGCCCAAGGCGTGGATCGCAGCCCTGAAGAGCTGCTGAACCAAGGCGCTGGCGACCAGGGTCTGATGTTTGGCTACGCCTGCGACGAAACGCCTGATCTGATGCCGGCTCCTATCTGGTACGCCCACCGTCTGGTGCAGCGTCAGAGCGAACTGCGCAAAGATGGCCGTCTGCCCTGGTTGCGTCCTGACGCCAAGTCTCAAGTCACCTTCCGCTACGTGGATGGCCGTCCTACCGAAGTGGATACCGTGGTTCTGTCCACGCAGCATGCTCCTGAAATGTCCCAGAAAGACATTCACGAAGCCGTGATCGAACACATCATTCGTCCATGCTTCCCATCGGACCTGCTGACCGAAAAGACCCGCTTCCTCGTGAACCCCACTGGCAAGTTCGTGATTGGTGGCCCTCAAGGCGATTGTGGTCTGACTGGCCGCAAGATCATTGTGGACACCTACGGTGGCGCATGCCCTCACGGCGGTGGTGCGTTCTCCGGCAAGGATCCCTCCAAAGTGGATCGTTCCGCTGCTTATGCGGCGCGTTACGTGGCCAAGAACATTGTGGCAGCCGGTCTGGCCCGTCAGTGTCAGGTTCAGTTGAGCTACGCCATTGGTGTGGCTGAGCCAATCAATATCACCATCTACACCGAAGGCACCGGCGTGATTTCGGATACCGAGATCGCCAAGCTGGTGCGCCAACATTTCGATCTGCGCCCACGCGGCATCATCGAAATGCTGGATCTGCAGCGTCCCATCTACACCAAGACTGCTGCCTACGGTCACTTTGGCCGCAGCGAGCCCGAGTTCAGCTGGGAAGCCACGGACAAGGCCCAGGCTTTGCGTCAGGCTATCTAAGCAGTGTGCAAAGGCCGCTTGCGGGCGGCGCTTTGCAGCAGTGATACAGCGTTGTCGGGGCCGGAAAACCGGGCTGCCCGCAACGCTGAAAGAGGCAGGCCCCGGCCCGTCTCGCAAGAAGAAATTATGATTTTTACCCCGGGAGCCGTCTTCCCAAGACGATCCAAACGGGTACAATCACCCACATTAATTTGCCATCCTCGAGGGGCGTTGCGACAAGACACTCGTCTTGCCAGGCTCGGGGCATGGATAGGTGGTATCCACCTTGGAGAACGACGCTCACCACGACCTGCATGGCGGGCTGCTGGTGAGAATTCATTTGCTCTCCGTGCAGTCTGCGTGCCGTATAACGGAGCCCGACTGTGACTTTTACCGATTACAAAATTGCCGATATTTCCTTGGCTGAATGGGGCCGCCGCGAGCTGACCATTGCCGAGACCGAAATGCCTGGCCTGATGGCCACTCGCGAGGAATTTGCTGCCTCCCAGCCCTTGAAGGGCGCGCGCATTGCCGGCAGTTTGCACATGACGATTCAAACCGGGGTTCTGATTGAAACCCTGACGGCCCTGGGCGCTGAAGTGCGCTGGGCATCGTGCAACATCTTCTCCACTCAAGACCACGCTGCTGCGGCTATTGCTGCCTCTGGCGTGCCTGTGTTCGCCGTCAAGGGCGAAACCCTGGAAGAGTACTGGCAGTACGCTCACGACATTTTTGA
Source organism: Alcaligenes sp. LTN-3 (assembly GCF_059735605.1). Taxonomy (NCBI): domain Bacteria; kingdom Pseudomonadati; phylum Pseudomonadota; class Betaproteobacteria; order Burkholderiales; family Alcaligenaceae; genus Alcaligenes; species Alcaligenes sp. LTN-3. Next base: position 158,495 of record NZ_JCAPDN010000002.1, read on the forward strand.
CTGGCCCGGTGAGCAGGCCAACATGATTCTGGACGACGGTGGCGACGCAACCTTGTTGCTGCACCTGGGTGCCCGTGCTGAAAAAGATCTGTCCGTTCTGGACAAACCCGGCAGCGAAGAAGAGCGCGTCATGTTCGCCTCCATCCGCGCCCGTTTGCAAAATGACAAAACCTGGTACTCCACCCGTCTGGCCCAAATCAAGGGCGTGACCGAAGAGACCACCACCGGCGTGCACCGTCTGTACCAGATGGCCAATAAAGGTGAGCTGGCTTTCCCTGCCATCAACGTCAACGATTCGGTGACCAAGTCCAAGTTCGATAACCTGTATGGCTGCCGCGAGTCCCTGGTCGATGGTATCAAGCGCGCGACCGACGTGATGGTCGCTGGCAAGATCGCCGTGGTGTGCGGTTTTGGCGACGTGGGTAAAGGTTGTGCCCAGGCACTGGCTGCCTTGCGTGCCCAGGTTTGGGTGACTGAAATTGACCCTATCTGCGCCCTGCAAGCCTCGATGGAAGGCTACCGCGTGGTGACCATGGAAGAAGCCGCTGACAAAGCCGATATCTTCGTGACCGCTACCGGCAACTACCACGTGATTGACCGCTCGCACATGGAGCGTATGAAAGACCAGGCGATCGTGTGCAACATCGGTCACTTCGATAACGAAATCGACGTGGCCTCCATTGAGGATCTGGAGTGGGAAGAGATCAAACCTCAGGTTGATCACGTTATTTTCCCTGACGGCAAGCGCATCATCTTGCTGGCTCAAGGTCGTCTGGTGAACCTGGGCTGCGCCACTGGCCACCCTTCGTTTGTGATGTCGGCTTCGTTCACGAACCAGACTATTGCACAAATTGAACTGTTCACTCGTGGTGATCACTATGAAACGGGTAAAGTATATGTACTGCCCAAGCACCTGGACGAAAAAGTCGCTCGTTTGCACTTGAAGAAATTGGGTGTGAATTTGTCGACCTTGTCCCAGGCGCAGGCGGATTACATCAACGTGCCTGTGCAAGGACCATTCAAGGCCGAGCACTACCGCTACTAAAACGCACTGGCGTCTTCGGACGCCACTTCTTGGAGCCCTATTATGACTTTGCTACTCGTCTGGATCCTGAATGCTGTTGCCTTGCTGGTTGTTGCCTACATTCTGCCCGGCATTGTCGTGGCGTCGTTTGGCTCGGCCCTGATAGCTGCGCTGGTACTGGGCTTGCTCAATACCCTGGTCAAACCCTTGTTGATTGTGCTGACCTTGCCCATCACCATTGTGACTTTGGGTTTGTTCCTGTTGGTGCTCAATGCTTTAGTGTTCTGGTTTGCCGGCTCTATCCTCAAAGGTTTCCAGGTTGAGGGATTCTGGTGGGCCGTGATTGGGGCTATCGTCTACAGTCTGGTCTCCGGGCTGCTGTCGGGACTATTAATTAAATGAGTAACAAGCAAACCTTGAGCCTGGAGTTTTTCCCGCCGCGAGACATCGCGGCGCAGGAAAAACTGGTGCGTACCGCCAAGACCTTAATGGGCTTGAACCCCGCCTATGTCAGCATGACGTTTGGAGCCGGTGGCTCCACGCGGGCTGGCACAGTCGATGCGGTGGCATTGCTGCAAAAACTGGGTTTTGATGTGGCGCCGCACCTGTCATGCATTGGTACGGCACCCGCACAGCTTAGCGAGATGCTGGACAATTACCGCGACCAGGGCATACGACGTATCGTGGCCCTGCGTGGTGATTTGCCCTCGGGGATGGGGGGGGATGCAGGCGAGCTGCGCTACGCCAGCGATCTGGTGGCCTTCATTCGTGAAAACTACGGCGAGCACTTCCATATCGAAGTGGCCGCTTACCCTGAAATGCACCCCCAGGCCACAGGTTTTGGGGATGATCTGGCTCACTTTGTGAACAAGGTCAATGCGGGGGCGCACGGGGCGATCACGCAGTATTTCTTTAACCCGGACTCCTACTTCAGCTTTGTTGAACGGGCCCAGGCCCAAGGCGTTACGATTCCGATCACTCCGGGCATCATGCCCATTACCAATTCGTCCCAGTTGCTGCGTTTCTCGACCATGTGCGGTGCAGAAGTACCGCGCTGGATTCGTTTGCGTCTGGCTGACTTTGGTGATGATCGCGCGTCGATTCGTGCTTTTGGGATCGATGTGGTGGCACGCTTGTGCCAGGACCTGCTCGATGGCGGGGCGCCGGGTATTCACATGTACACCCTGAATGGGGCAGACGCGAGCATGGCTATCTTGCCAAATCTGACCTGGCGTTAGTCACCGCTGGTGTTCAGCAAAAACCCGCCAAGGTATTGGCGGGTTTTTTACTGGGACGTGATAGAACTGATCGTTTATTCGAAGGCCAGCGCATGCCGATTGTCCGGTATCTGCGGGCCAGAGCCGCTCAGAAGGAACAGCATGGTGCCCCAACGCTGGGTTGCCAGGAAAGAAGATTTACAGTTCCGGCGCGGGCACTGCCCAGCCTTTATCGGTCAGAATACTGTCCAGGCGTTGGTCGTGCGGGGCGGGCTGGTAGGACTGGCCCGACAAGTCGCCCACGGCCCAGGCAATCCCAATGCTGGTAAACGTGTGGTTCTGCTCTTTCAGCGCCGCCAAAGTCCGGTCGTAGTATCCTTTGCCGTAGCCCAGGCGATCGCCCTGGCGGGTATAGCCCAGGGTGGGGACCAGGACAATGTCCGGTTGCAGGGTCTTGTTGGAAATCGGGATTTCGATGCCGTAGCGTCCCTTCTCCATGTTGGTCTCGGGTGTCCATTCGACAAAGCTCAATGGGGCATCGGCTTCTTTAACTACAGGCAGACAGACATTGATGCCTTCTTCTTCCACCCATTGAAGCAGCAAGGGGCGCAGGTCCGGTTCTTCGGCCATAGGCCAGAAAGCGGCAATGGTGGTCGGTTCGGTACGGCCTTGTTCACGCAGGCGGCTGCGATTGGTGGCCAGCCAGGTGAACAGACGGCCCCGGATCAGCAAAGCGCCCCGGTTGGTGTCGATGGCAGGCTGTCCTGCACGCAGGTCTTTTAGTCGCGTGCGCAGCGCGGCTGCGTTATGCTCTACGTTCTGAATCATGGGTGATTTTCTAAAGGCCGTCACTATGGGTATCAACCAGCTAAAGTACCAGAAAACACCAGCTTGGGGCATGGTGCCCGCGCTGCCTCGTCCGTCCTTGAGCGCCTTGATGGTGTTTGCACTGGGTTTGGTCGGCTGTGCGGGGTCTCAATCTCCTCAAGCCCAGACTCATTCCCCGGATCCCGTCGTCGCCAAGCAAGCCCTTGTTTTGCAGCCAGCCAAAGAGGCCGTACGTCGCTGGGACCGCGTCCCGCCTGTGCCGCCAACTGCTCGTCAGGCTTTGATTGACGCTCGTGATGCCATGCAGGCCAAGCGCTGGTCGACGCTGGATGCCTTGGCTCCGATTGCGGCCAATGACCCTGTCCTGGGCTCTTATGCACAATACTGGCGCTTGCGACGGATTTTGCAAGATACGACCACCCCCGTGCCCGATGAGCAAGTTCGTTTGTTCCTGAGCAGCAATCAAGACGAATACCTGGAAAACCGTTTGAAGTCCGACTGGATTGTGGCGGCCGCGCGTAGCGGCAACTATGCGCTGGTGCGTGAGCTGGCTCCGGTTTACGCCCCCTCTTCGGCCGTGAAATGTGCAGTGGCTTCGGCGCAGAATGCGGCAGGGCAAGCTGTGGATGTGCAGGACTTGTTGGCGTCTTTCTCACCCAGCCAGGCTTGCTGGTCGGCACTGGATCAGTTGTATGACCGTAAAGTGGTCAGCAAGAATCAAGTCCGCGACCTGATGCGTGATGCCTTGGAAAGTAACCGTACAGCCCAGGCGCGTCGTCTGGCTGCGATTATCTTCACGGCGTCGCAAATGAAGGATTACACCGCTTTGATGGCCTCGCCGCAGAAGTGGCTGGATCGCAACGCAAACAACAGCTCGGTCAATCCGGAGCTGGTGTCCTTGGCCTTGTCCCGTCTGGGCCGTGGTCAGCGTGATGTCGCAGCGGCGTATATTGACCGTACCTGGGCTGGCAAAATCCCTCAGGAAAACTTGAACTGGGTCTGGGGCCAGTTCGGTCTGATCAGTGCCCTGCGGGTAGAAGATGACGCGGCTAAATGGTATCGACGTTCTGGCCGTACCCCCATGACGGATTACAACAATGCTTGGCAAGTGCGCGCCGAATTGCGCCAGGCCACCATTGACTGGAAGCATGTCTCTGCCGCTATCGACAAGATGAACGATGCGCAAAAGGCTGAACCAGTCTGGGTGTATTGGTCGGGGCGTGCGCATCAGGCATTGGGTCACACAGATCAGGCTCGTGCCAAGTTCCAGTCCATTGTGGGCGATTTGAACTTTTATGGTCAGTTGGCAACAGAAGAATTGGGTCTGACCCCGTCCTTGCCTCCTCAGCCACAGCCTTTGACGCCTTTGGATATGCAGGATGCGCGTACCAATGCGGGCTTGCTGCGCGCGGTGGAACTGTTCAAGCTGGGCTGGCGTCCAGAGGCCGTACCGGAGTGGAACTTTGCCTTGCGCGGCATGAACGACCGGCAGTTGCGGGCCGCCGCCGAGTTCGCCCGTGAGCAGCATATTTACGACCGGGTGGTGAATACCTCCTTGTTGACCAAGAACGAGATTGATTTCAGCCAGCGTTTTATCGCTCCTTTTGAAGGTCGTGTGACCGAGCAGGCCCAGTCCATCAATCTGGATCCAGCCTGGGTCTATGGCCTGATCCGCCAGGAGTCGCGCTTTATTACCGATGCGCGTTCGGGTGTCGGAGCGTCGGGCTTGATGCAACTGATGCCTGCAACGGCCAAATGGGTCGCCAAAAAGATTGATATGCACGATTTCTCGCCGTCTCGTGTGAACGAATTCGAGGTCAATACGGTGCTGGGTACCAACTACCTGAACATCGTGCTGGGACAGTTGGATGGCTCCCAGGTGCTGGCGTCGGCAGGTTATAACGCCGGTCCAGGTCGCCCCCGGCAGTGGCGCTCGCGTTTGAATGGATCGGTTGAAGGGGCCATTTTTGCCGAAACCATCCCTTTTACCGAAACACGCTTGTATGTAAAGAATGTGCTCTCTAACGCGACTTACTACTCCATGATGTTCAGTGGTCGGCCGCAGTCCCTGAAAGGGCGTTTGGGTACGATTTCGCCTTGATGAATTCGTCCATGCTTGATGACAGACAGCAAACAGCCTTGGCGGCCCTGATGGGGCCGCCAGATCCTGTTTTGGAAGGTTTGCAGGTCTATGTGGTGGGTGGCGCGGTGCGCGATGCCTTGCTGGGTTTGCCTGCGGGCGACAAGGACTGGGTTGTTGTGGGAGCCAGGCCCGAAGCATTGGCTGCCCGAGGTTTTGTGCCTGTGGGCGGTGACTTCCCGGTCTTTCTGAATCCTCATAGCAAAGAAGAGTTTGCGCTGGCCCGCACCGAGCGCAAGTCTGGCCGTGGCTACAAGGGCTTTACCTTTTACACCGGTACAGACGTGAGCTTGGCGGATGATTTACGCCGCCGTGATCTGACTATTAATGCGATGGCCGTGGATGCGGCAGGGAATTTGCACGACCCCTTGAATGGTCTGGCGGATTTGCAGGCTCGGCTGTTCCGTCATGTGGGCGTGGCGTTTAGCGAAGACCCGGTGCGCTTGCTGCGGCTGGCGCGGTTTGCGGCCCGCTTTACCGAGTTCACTGTGGCCAACGAGACCTGGGCCCTGGCGCGTGAACTGGTCGAGCAGGGTGAAGTGGACGAACTGGTGCCCGAGCGCATCTATCTGGAAGTAAGCAAAGGCTTGTCTGCCAAGCAGCCCGCTCGCATGTTCGACGTGCTACGGGAAGTGGGCGCGCTGGAGCGTGTCATGCCTAGCTTGAATTACAACGATCAGGTAGGTCAGCAAGTACAGATCGCCAAAGACAGACGCTTGGATCTGGCAAGCTGCTTTGCTGTTCTGTGCCATCTCTCGGAAGCACCTGCGCAGGTGGCGGAGCAGATTCGCGCTCCTTCGGAATGGCGGGATCAGGCTCGCTTATTGCCTGTGCTGTTGGCCAGCCCTGCTTTGCTGCAGCCTCGTGCCGACGTGGAGTCTGCCTTGCAAGTCATGGAGTCGCTGGATGCCTTGCGCAAGCCTGAGCGTTTCATGCAGTTGATCAGTGCGGCGGCCTGTCTGAGGGCGGTTCCAGAGCGTGAGTGGGATCAATTGCGGGCAGTCATGGCCAGTGTGGATGCCGGTGCCGTTGCCGCGCAGTTCAAGGCTGAACCCGGCAGAATTCGGGAAGCGGTGCGTGCGGCTAGATTGGCTGCCCTGGAGCAGTCGGTTTAGTTTTGTGTGCTACCGATAGCTCAAAAGTAGATAAGCGGCCTATTGGCCGCTTATCTTTTGCTCCTTCGTTTGAGGCCGTGTGCGGGTTCCCGCTTTAGATTATGAAGTGGATAGGCCATTCAGCTTGCTGTCTTGCCTTCCAGGCAAGGTGAAGGGTGATCGGCACAATTCCCTTTGTAGCGTGGCCGTCGCCCGAAACAGGCAATGTGCTTACAGACGTTCGCGTCGGTCTCCGCTCATCGTGCCCAGCATAGGGGCAGAAACATCACGCCCAATGATCATTACCTTGAACAGTTCCCCCATTTCTGCTTCGGACAGCAGCTTGTTGGCGGCACTCATGGTTTGCGCCCATTGCTGCTGGACGGCGGGTGATGGGTCTTCTGGGGGCGAGGCCAGGAAATTGGTAATGCCACAGTTCATCAGAAAGCGTGCCTGACTGGTGTAGCCCAGCACATCCAATCCGGCTTCCAACGCGGCATCTGCCATGGCCGTGAAATCCACGTGGGCGGTGATATCCTGCAAGCCAGCCAGAACCAGCGGTTCGGCATGGGCAAAATGGCGGAAGTGGCACATCAAGGTGCCTTTGTCACGCTGCGGGTGATAGTACTCGCGCTGCGGAAAACCGTAGTCAATCAAAATTGCTGCACCTCGTTTCAGCCAAGAGCCTATGCTGCGCACCCAGGCTTCGGCCTGCAGATTGATTTCCGACAGGTAAAAAGGCTGGGCTTGAACACGCTCGGCCACCAGCGTGGCCAGATGCTCGGGTGCTGGGCGAGTGGCCAGATAAAAAGGCGCCGGTAGGCCGTGGGCTGTGCTGTCGTCCGCCGCAATAACACCCACTTCCAGCACCTTGCCTTCCACATCAAAAGTGAACAGGCTGGTTGGCATGGCATCCAGAACCTCATTGGCCACCACGCAGCCCTTGAAGCTGTGTGGTGTGCTGTCCAGCCATTGCACTTGCGCTTGCAGGGGCGCCAGACGCTCTTGCTGACGCACACGCAGGTCAGGCGATACTTCCAGAATCGAGTATTGCGGCTCGATACCTTGCTGGCGCAGCTCGGTAATCAGCGCTTGGGCCAAAGCGCCACTGCCCGCGCCAAATTCCAGAATGTTCAGCGTTTGGCTGCCTTCCAGCACTTCCATCACCTGGCGGCTCAAGGTTTGGGCGAACAGGGGAGAGAGTTCAGGTGCCGTCGTAAAGTCACCGGTAGGAAGGGTGCTGCCAAACTTGGTGCTGCCGCCGCTGTAGTAGCCCAGATGCGGGGCGTACAGAGCATGGTGCATCCATTGATCGAAAGGCAAGAAACCGCCTTCATCCTCAATGCGATCCAGCAAGTAATGGTTGACCTGCGCGACATGTTCTTTCAGCTCGTCTGACAGGGGAGGTAAACCGTGTGGCAAGGCAGGGGCAGACAGTACGTTCATGGCGTCAGTTGGGCTCGTCGTTAGGTGTCTCGGAAGAAGCCGGGGTGGCGCTCTTGGCGCTGGCTTTTTTGGCCTCAGTCACTTGATGCAGGGTGCGGATCATGCCCACCAGCATCCCGATCAGGATGCTGGTGGCAGCGGCCAGGATGAAGTTGCCGTAGATAAACCATAAAGGCAGACACAGAACGGCCATCAGCAATATGGGTTTTTGCAGCAGAACTTTCATACACCCTCAAAAAATAGCGTGGAACCGGGGCCAATTGTAGCCTAGGCCAGTGGCGTGCTTGAGCTTGCCCACTGCTGCGTTACCATGAGCGTTTTGTCTGTTTAGCAAAGGGGTGGGGATGAACGACAGGGGACAGGCCAGCGCCTGGTTACAGGCTTGGGCCCATTTGATTCCGAATCCGGGCACGGTCCTGGATGTGGCCTGTGGCCGGGGGCGCAATGCCCGCTGGTTGGCCGAGCGCGGCAATACCGTGATTGGCGTGGATCGGGATCCGGAAGCCGTGGCAGCGACATCACCTTATGGGGAAATCATCCAGGCTGATATTGAAAACGGTCCCTGGCCTTTTGCCGGGCGCAAGTTCAATGCCCTGGTGGTGACCAAGTATTTGTGGCGTCCCTTGATGCCTACCTTGCTGGAAAGCCTGGAGCCGGGCGGGGTGCTGGTTTACGAAACCTTTGGGGTGGGCAACGAGCAGTACAACACGCCGCGTAACCCGGATTTTCTATTGCAAGCAGGTGAGTTGCTGCGTTGGTGTGCAGAGCTGGATATCGTGGCGTATGAGCATGGTTTCCGGGCTGATCCGGACCATATTGTTCAGCGCATTGTGGCGGTGCGCCCGCGTGAAGGTGGCTCTTTCAGCGATTACCGCCTGAACCCGCAGGACGGTGGTGGCAGTATCTGCGAATAAAGCGTGTTCAGTTTTGAGCCAAGTGCTGTGCTTGGCTCAACGAGGTATCCGATGTTGTTGGAGCGGGATTGTGCGTGCCGCATTTCGGCTTAAAACAGATAAGTGCGTGCCAGCATGGACAGGGCCACAACAACGGTCAGAATGCTGAAGCCTTGTTGCAAACGTAGGGGAGGGATATGAGGGGCCAGTTTTCGGCCTATTACCATTCCAACCATCGCTGCGGTCACAAATACCCAGCCGCTCACGGGAATCACCGCCCCGTGTACCAGGCTCATGGCCGAGGCACTTAAGGAAATCAAGGCGATCAGCATCAGTGATGTGGCCACAATGCTGTGCATGGACAGGTCGCTGAAACGCTTTAAGGCAGGCACGATCAGAAAGCCGCCGCCCACGCCCAACATGCCTGAAAATAAACCCGCTACCGCTCCGATGGAGGCCAGGGTGGCTGTGCCCACTGGTGTCCAGCGCAGGCGGCCGGTTTCTGGATTCAGGCAACAGGGGGTATGGGTAGGTACTGTGTCCGTAGGACGGCGCAGCATCTTGGTGGCAATCCACAGCATGATGACGACAAACAAGGTCACCAGTACTTTTTCCGGCAAGGCATGGCTGATGCGTACCCCCAAGGACGTCACCAAAGCGCCCGTGACGGCCATAAATAGGGCGGCCCGATAGCGCACGATATGTTTGTATAAACCATCCAGTGCGCCCACCAGGGCGGCTGCACCCACCGCCAGCAAGGCCACAGGCGTGGCCGCCGTCATGGTGTAACCCATGCCCAGCACCAGAGCGGGCACGGCCAAAATGCCGCCCCCCGCGCCTGTCAGACCCAGCGACAGGCCAGTCAGAATTCCTAGAATAATTGCGAGTGCCATAAGCTAGATGGCGTGACCCCGGTGGGGATCACGCCTTTTTCAAAAAGCGTAGTAATGGCTTATTGTACTCTCCTAACTTCTTTTGGAAATTAGCTTATGTATAAAAGTAATTAACGGACAAGCTTTTTATGGTTTTGCGTTAGCCCGAGTTACGCAGGCCAGCTGCAATACCGTTGATTGTCAGGTGAATGACGTGCTGCTTGTTGACACCGCTGCGAGTCGGTTTGCTGGCTTTGTCACCTTGACGGCGATGGCGGCGCAGCAGCTCCACCTGCAAGTGGTTCAGCGGGTCAATGTAGGCAAAGCGTTCGGCCAGGGCATCTTGCAAGGCCTGATCGTGTGCCAGCAGCTCGTGGCCGGTAATTTCACGGAACAGTCGGTGTGTCAGCTCGAATTCGTTCCGGATTTGCGTGAAGATACCTTCGCGTAGTTCCTCGTCTTCGACCAGGCCGGCGTATTTCAGGCCGATATCCAGATCGGTCTTGGCCAGTACCTGTTCCATATTGGACAGCAGGGTACGGAAGAAAGCCCAGTCACGCGCCATGGTTTGCAGTTGGGCCAAGCGTTTTTTGCGGTTCAGCCCGTCGTTGGGCAGCCCTGATTCCAGATAGCGGTTCAAGGCCGTGCCCATGCCGTACCAGCCTGGAATAGGCAGACGACATTGCGCCCAGGAAAAACTCCAGGGGATGGCACGCAGGTCTTCAATGCTTTGTGTCGCCTTGCGTGACGAGGGACGCGATCCGATATTCAGGCCGGCAATTTCCTTGATAGGGGTGGACTGGAAGAAGTACTGGTCAAAGTTTGGCGTCCCGTAGACCAACTGGCGATAACTTTGGTGTGCCTGCTCGGACATCCAGGCCATGGCCTCACCGTAGGCTGCCAGGTGTTCGTCGTCATTGGGCGAGCCTTTGCGTGAACCCAGGCTGGCTTCCAGCATGGCGGCGACAAATAGCTCCAGATGCCAGCGACCCACGTCCGCATCTTTGTAGCGGCCTTGAATCATCTCGCCTTGCTCGGTCAGACGAATCTGTCCGTTCACGGTGCCGGGAGGTTGCGCCAGAATGGCGTCGAAACTGGAGCCACCGCCTCGGCCTACCGAGCCGCCACGGCCATGGAACAGACGCAGACGTACTTTACGGCGCGAGAACACCTGTGCAAATTCACGTTCAGCACGGTACAGCGTCCAGTTGGAGGTCAGATAGCCACCGTCCTTGTTACTGTCCGAGTAGCCCAGCATTACTTCCTGTACGCTGTTTTGGGCGTGACGCACACGCTGGCGGATTTCAGGCATGTCCAGCCATTCCTGCATGATTTGCGGGCCACGCTCCAAGTCAGGGATGGTCTCGAACAAGGGCACGACCATCAGACCTTGGTGCTCCGGCTCGTTGGAGTTGGGCACGATCAGGCCGGTTTCCTGTTGCAGCACCAGCACTTCCAGCAAGTCGCTAAGTGTTTCGGTGTGCGACACAATGGTTTGCTCCAGCGCACGCGCACCAAAGCGGCGACGGCAGTCGGCGGCTTTGCGCAGAATAGACAGCTCTTTCTCGGTTTCTTCCGAGTAGCGATACCAGGGTGAAACCAGGGGGCGATGGTGACGCAACTCCGAGCGCAGCAATGTGATGCGGTCTTCTTCGGACAACTGGCGGTAATTGACGGGTTCGTCTTTGTACAGTGTGCCCGCCACACGGAACAACTCGTCCAGCACGCGCTCGTGTACGTCCGAGCTTTGGCGCAGATCCAAGGTAGCCAGGTGGAAGCCAAAAACCTCTACGGCTTGAATCAATTCATTCAAGCGCAGGCCCGCAATGGCACCACCTTTGTTCTCTGCCAGGGAATCGGCAATGATTTGCAGATCAGCCTTGAACTCTTGTGGGCTGGTGTAGGGCGGGGCGGTGTAAGTGGGGCGATCGGCCAGATCACGGCCCAGCAAGGTTTGCGCCGTGGCTGCCATACGGGCGTATAGATGAATAAAGCTGCGGCGATAAGGCTCGTCTACGCGGTGTGGCGAGGGGTCCTGGCTGCTGGCGGACAAGGCCGCCAGGTCTTTGCTGACGCGGTTCAATGCGTCCGATACGGAGATTTCCGTACCCAGCAAACGAATCTGCTCCAGATAGTGTTGCAGCGCGCGTGTCGATTGACGCAGCACGGCTTGCTCAACCGTTTCAGGGCCTACATTGGGGTTGCCGTCGCGGTCACCGCCAATCCAGCTGCCCATGCGCAAAAAGGCGGGCAAAGCGCGGGTTTTCTGATCCAGCAGGCTTTTCTTGCCGGGCTCCAGCAAGCGGTCCAGGTCGTGGTAGAGCTGGGGAATCGTAGGCAGAAAAGTGGACCCGTAATAGGCCAACGCATTGTCGATCTCGTCCATCACGGTCAGCTTGTGATCGCGCAGCATGCGGGTTTGCCACAGCAGGGACACCAGACCGGTCAGCTTTTCCTGGGTGCGGGCCGATTGTGTGGCGCTGGCCTTGTGATCCAGACCGTTTAGCTCATCGGCAATGGCCATATGCACGGCCAGCGTACTTTGGCGCTGGACCTCGGTGGGGTGGGCCGTCAGCACCGGCATCACACACGCTTCTTGCAAATAGCGGCGAATTTTCTTGGCGCTCAGGCCCTGATCCATCAAGGTCTGAATAGCGTGTTGCAGGCTGCCCAGCAATTGCTCGGGGTCCTGCTCTTCGCGGCGACGGTTCTGGTCGCGGTCCTCGGCAATATTGGACAGGTGCAAAAAGTAGGCAAAGGCACGGGCCACGGAGCGGGCCTGCGCATCGTTCAGCTTGGGAATGTCTTTTTCCAGAATCCGTGCTTGTTGCGGATCGTGTTCACGTCTGAAACTGACAGCAGCCCGGCGCAGGGCTTCAATCAGCGTGAAGGTCGCCTTTCCCTCGCTATCACGAATCACCTCTCCCAGGGCCTTGCCCAGAAAGCGGATGTCCTGTCTGAGCAGGTTGGAAAGGTCAGGCACGGCCTGCGGCATAAGATATCTCCTGTGAACTAAGGGGTTTTGCTGCAAAGGATTCGGGGTGCCAGATCGGTAGCCGCCCGACGGTAAGACGCCTGCCCGATCTTGACGCGCACAAAGCGCCTTGGGACGTTTATGATAGGTATCTTTACATAATTTTCCTGTTCAGAGAGTAGTCATGCCCCAATATCGCTCCCGTACCTCGACCCACGGTCGTAATATGGCCGGCGCGCGTGCCCTGTGGCGCGCCACCGGTATGAAAGACGAGGATTTCTCCAAACCGATCATTGCGGTGGTGAACTCCTTTACGCAATTCGTACCGGGTCACGTACACCTGAAAGACATGGGCCAACTGGTTGCCCGTCAAATTGAAGCGGTCGGCGGTGTGGCGAAAGAGTTCAACACCATTGCGGTAGACGACGGAATCGCGATGGGCCACGGCGGCATGCTGTACTCCCTGCCTTCGCGCGAACTGATCGCCGACTCGGTGGAATACATGGTCAATGCCCACTGTGCGGATGCCATGGTGTGTATCTCCAACTGCGACAAAATCACCCCCGGTATGTTGATGGCCGCCATGCGCCTGAATATTCCTGTGGTGTTTGTATCGGGTGGGCCGATGGAAGCGGGCAAGGTCTATTCGCCAGACGGCAAAACCGTGGTGCAGAAGCTGGATCTGGTGGATGCCATGATTCAAGCCGCTGACCCTAACGTGACCGATGAGCAGGCTGAAGCGGTTGAGCGTAGCGCTTGCCCTACCTGTGGTTCCTGTTCGGGCATGTTTACTGCCAACTCCATGAACTGCCTGACCGAGGCGCTGGGCCTGTCCCTGCCCGGCAACGGCACTATTGTTGCCACCCACGCGCGTCGCCAAGGTTTGTTCGAGCGTGCTGGCAGCCTGATCGTGGATCTGGCCAAACGCTACTACGAGCAAGACGACGACTCCGTTCTGCCACGTAATATCGCCACCTTCCAGGCTTTTGAAAACGCCATGACCCTGGATGTGGCCATGGGCGGTTCCACCAACACCGTGCTGCACTTGCTGGCGGCAGCCCAGGAAGCCGGTGTGGAATTTACGATGGCCGATATCGACAAGATTTCGCGCCGCGTGCCTTGCCTGTGCAAAGTGGCCCCCGCTACCCCCGAATTCCACATGGAAGATGTGCACCGCGCGGGCGGCATCATGGCGATTTTGGCCGAGCTGGGCCGTGCCAACTTGTTGAACCTGGATGTAGGCAACGTACACAGTGGCACCTTGCGTGAAGCGATCAAGCGTTGGGACATCAAGGGTGACAACGTTAAAGCGATTAGCGACTTTTATCGCGCGGCCCCCGGCGGTATTCCTACTCAAGTGGCGTTCAGCCAGGATCGTTATTACCAGGATCTGGATAGCGACCGCGCCAAAGGCTGTATCCGTGACAAGGCGAATGCTTACTCACAAGACGGTGGTTTGGCTGTGCTGTACGGCAACTTGGCCATCAACGGTTGTATCGTTAAAACCGCTGGCGTGGACGAAAGCATTCTGACCTTCACCGGCACCGCTCGCGTTTACGAAAGCCAGGACGATTCTGTCGCCGCCATTCTGGACGGCGTGGTCAAGGCGGGCGATGTGGTCATCATTCGTTACGAAGGCCCCAAAGGTGGCCCGGGTATGCAAGAGATGCTGTACCCCACCTCCTACCTGAAATCCATGGGCCTGGGCAAAAGCTCGGCCTTGTTTACTGATGGTCGCTTCTCCGGCGGCTCGTCTGGTTTGGTGATCGGTCACGCTTCGCCCGAAGCGGCTGAAGGTGGCAACATCGCCTTGGTACAAGATGGCGACACCATCGAGATCGACATCCCCAACCGTCGTATCCACTTGGCGATCAGCGATGAAGAATTGGCGGCGCGCCGTGCGGAAATGCAATCGCGTGGTTCCAAGGCCTGGAAGCCCGTGAACCGCGAGCGCGTTGTGTCCCAAGCCCTGAAAGCCTATGCCGCTTTGGCGACGTCGGCTGACCGTGGTGCCGTGCGCGACGTGTCACAGTTGGATCGCTAAGCACTAGCCCAGTTCGTCAAAACCCCATCTGCCTTTGGCAGGTGGGGTTTTTTTATGTCCGGAACAAACGTATCGGGTAAATACGAATATTCCATCCCTATCACCCTGATAGAATCCGTTTTATCCAAAATGGGATCCCGTTTTGTTAATTTGGTTTTTTAAGGAGGACGTGATGAGTGAAATAGATCCAATTACCTTGGCTCCGATTCTTAATCCGGGAGGGATAGGTGGCCCTTTGACAGCGGCTCACCGGGAAATGACGGTCAAACATCGGGACGATCTGGATTGGGACAATCTGCGCTACGAAGGGCAGTTCACCAAGATGATGTTTCACCCCACCAAGGACGACCCCACCGTTCCCAACGCCGGGGTGGTGAAGTACTTGAAGGGGTCTGGCCACCCTTTGCACAGCCATTACTTTGCCCAGATCTGGTACATCCTGGCCGGCAAGTTCGAGATCAATGGTGTGGTGTATGGCGAAGGCACGATGGTGTTTCACCCCGATCCGCACTTTGAGCATGCACTGACCACTTTGGAAGATGGCGAGATTCTGTACGTGCAGTACATGGGGCCAACGACCCGCCAACCGGCTATTTATGAAGGCCGCTTCAATATGAAAACCCGCCGTTCCCTAGAGGAAGAATCCAGAGCGGTGTAAGCGGTGCCGCTTGGATAGCGAGCCACAGGAAAGCTGCTCATGCCGGAATGCGTGGGCAGCATCAACAAGCAAAAAAAGCCCGATCAGGGCTGGCTTGGAAAACGAATAGAACTGAACAGAAATTCAATACCACAGGATGCAGGGGGACTAATAATGAAACGGATGACACAAGTGGGGATCGCGGTTCTGGTGATGCTGGGTGCGCTGAGCGCATGTGGCAAAGGTGGATCGGGCGACACGGCACACAATGACAGCAAGGGCCCACGAACGCTACAGCTTGCCCACGTTTCGGTAGAACAGAGCGAAGATATGTACCACTACTTGGCAACGAACTTTGCCAAGCGGGTGGAGGAGCAAACCAAGGGTGGAATCAAGGTGCAAGTGCTGGGCGGTGCCCAGTTGGGCGGCGAGCGCGATGTGGCCGAGGGTATGCAGTTGGGTACGGTGGATATGAGCCTGCTGGCCAGTTTCACACTAGGCTCCTTCGAGAAAAAAGCGATGGTGATAGACCTGCCTTATCTGTTCAAGGACTACCAGACTGCATTCAAAACCCTGGATTCCAGCTTCACGGATCCGATTGAGGCTGATCTGGAAAAATCGGGCTTGAAAATTCTGGGCTGGGGCCATGGCGGTTTCCGTAATCTGTACAACTCCAAGCAGGCCATCCGTAGCTTGTCGGATTTAAGCGGGATGAAAGTGCGTACGCCGGAAAGCCCCATTTATGTGGATACCTGGCGGGCCTTGGGTGTCAATGTCACCCCGATGGCGTATCCGGAGCTATTTACCGGTCTGCAACAAAAGACGATTGATGGTGCAGAGAACCCAACGGCGCTTTTTCATACCAGTCGCTTTTATGAAGCGGCTCCCTATTTGTCCAGAACAGAGCACGTCTATAACGCAATTCCTCTTGTGATTTCCGGACGGGTCTGGGATACCTTGTCTGCCGATGAAAAAGCGATCTTTCAACAGGCGGCCACGCAAGCGGTGCAGGAGCAGCGCCAGTTCCTGATTCAGAGCGAAGCGCAGGTTGAGAAAAAACTGCTGGATGCGGGTGTGTCGATCAATGCGGATGTGGATAGGGCACAGTTTCGCAAAGCGGTTGCACCTATTTATGAAAAATACAGAACGGTGATTGATCCCGATCTGGTTGCCCGTGCGCTGGCACTGTCTCAATAATCCTCGGCGGACATCCATCATGAAACACTCTTTGCTCGATTGGGCCGATAGAGTCAGTACCTGCCTGGATACGCTATGCAGAATTTTTGGAGCGGTGTTTTTGGGGCTGATTGTGCTGGCGGCTTCTGTGCAGGTAGCTGGGCGTTATTTTATGGGGTACTCCCCACCGTGGATTGAGGAAATCACACGACACAGCTTTATCTGGATGATTATGCTGGGTACTGCGGTGCTGGTTAAAAGCAATGGCCATGCGGTGATTGACCTGCTGGTCATGCGCCTGAAGGGCAAAGCCCGCCGCGTTCACAACGGCATGGTGCAGATCGCCATGCTGGCGTGTGCGCTGGTCTTGCTGGTGCAGGGCGTGCAACTGATTGCTATCGTTTATCAGCAACTCAGTCCTGCCCTGCGCATCTCCATGGCCTATGTGTATGCAGCTTTGCCGGTGGGCGGTGCCATCATCGCCGTGCAGTGTGTGAATGCCTTGCTGGACGGGTATCGGGACCGGCCTGCTTGCCAGTTGGAGGGCGTGTAAATGCAAGAAGCTCTCCTGCTCTTTAGCTTGATGTTCACGCTGTTCATCGCCGGTATTCCTATCGCTTTTGCTCTGCTGTTATGCAGCGTACTGTTCCTGCTCTTGACCGGCATGAGGCCGTTGATTGTTGTGCCGCAGCGCGTGATGGCGGGGCTGGATTCCTTTCCCCTGCTGGCGGTACCCCTGTTCATCCTGATGGGAAACTTGATGGAGAAAGCGGGCCTGTCCAAGCGTTTGATTGATTTGGTCGACATGCTGGTCGGGCGGGTGCATGGCGCATTGGGTTACGTGACGGTGATTGCGTGTGCCATGTTTGGTGCCTTGACCGGCTCGGCGCCGGCTACCGTGGCGGCGATTGGCGCCATCATGATGCCCGCGATGATCGCGCAGAGATATCCGGCTTCCTTGGCTGCCGGGATAACAGCCTCGTCCGGTGCCTTGGGCAATATCATTCCACCCAGCATTGCCTTGATTCTGTATGGCGCAACCGTCAATGTTTCTATACCCAAGCTGTTTGTAGCCAATATTCTGCCGGGTTTGTTGATGGCCCTGGCTTTCATGCTGACTCATGCACTGTTGACCAGAAAACTGAAGGTGCCCAAAACTGCCGCACGCGCCTATACCCCACAAGAAATGGTGCTGGTTGCATTAAGGGCGATTCCGTCCTTGATGATGCCCGTAGTGATTTTGGGTGGTATTTATGGCGGTGTATTCACGCCAACCGAGGCCGCCGCCGTAGGTGTGGTGTTCAGTTTGGTGCTGGGGGTGTGTTATCGGCAGTTCACCCTCAGCACCTTGTGGCAGGCCATGAAAAGCTCAGTGGATACCGCCTCCATGGTCGGGATTATCCTGGGCGTAGCTGGTATTTTTGGCTGGATTCTGGCCTCGGCACGTATTCCCATGTTGATGGTGACGGAACTGACCCCGTTGCTGGATACGCAGTTTGTGTATCTGGCCTTGCTGGTGGTGTTCTTGCTGCTGGTCGGTTGTGTGATGGATGTGGCAGCCAGTATTGTTATTCTGGCCCCGATTCTGGTTCCTATCGGTATTGCATTGGGGGTGGATCCTATCCATTTGGGCGTGGTGTTCTGCGTCAATTTGGTGGTGGGTTTCTTTACACCGCCTTTTGGTTTGAATCTGTTCACAACGGTTTCTGTATCTGGTCAGCCTTACGAAGTTGTGGTGCGAGGTGTCATGCCCTTTGTGATCACGGCCATCATTGTTCTGCTCATTTTGGCGTATGTGCCTGATATCTCTTTGGTGCTGGTTCGTTTAATGGAGGCTTCAGCATGATGTCTGGCTCGCAAACGTCCGAATCTATCGACAAGCCGGAGAGCCGCGTGGGTATGGCATTGTCAAGTCCCAGGGATCTGATCTACGCCAGCGTTGACGAACTGTACCGCCTGTACCAAAGCAAGCAGGTGTCTCCAGTGGACGTGGCGCGGGCAACGCTGGATGCGGTCGACCGCTGGAATCCCCTTGTTAATGCCTACTGTTATCTGGACCGAGCCTTGACCTTGCATGAAGCGGCCCAGTCCGAAGCGCGCTGGATGGCCGGTACTGCACGAGGTCCTTTGGATGGCATACCCTACGGCGTTAAGGATTTGCTGTTGGTGCGTGGACTTCCTACAGGCTATGGCTCAAGCGCAGCACGGATCACCGATGCCGCCCAGGATGATGCGCCAGCGGTGGCACGGATGCGTGAGGCCGGTGCCGTCCTGGTCGGAAAAACGACGACCTCGGAGTTTGGTTGGAAGGGGACGGCAGACAGCCCTTTAACAGGAGTCACGCGCAATATTTGGGATTTCAGTTTAACCAGCGGGGGGAGCAGCGGCGGTGCAGCCACGGCATTGGCGGCGGGTATGGGGACGTTGCAGATCGGCACTGACGGGGGTGGCTCCACCCGGATCCCCGCCAGCTTTTGCGGTGTTACCGGCATGAAAGCCACGTTTGGAGGCGTACCCGCCTGGCCTGCCGGACCGCTACTGACTCTATCCAATGTCGGCCCTATGGCCCGATCTGTGGCGGACCTGAAACGCTTGCTGGATGTCATGATGCAAGCCGATCCACGCGACTGGAATTCGGTGCCCTTGCCGCGTCATGTGCGGCCTTCTGCCGATACATTGCAGGGCCTGCGTATTGGCCTGCATCTGGATCAACAATGCAGCCCCGAGGTCAGGGCCATCATCCAGGCGGCGGCGGACAAGTTGCAAGAACAGGGGGCGCATATTGTTTTGACCGAGCTACCCCTGACCGGTGCGAAAGAGCTGATTACCGCACATTGGGAAGCCGGTACCGCCTGGCTGGTGAATCAGGTCGCTGCTGAGCAGCGCCCTTTGGTGGATAAAGGTTTGCGCCAGGTTGCCAGCAAGGGCGAGACGAACGGCTTGTCGGACTATTACCAGGCTTTGATAGGCAGACAGAAGCTGGGGGAGGCCATGCTTAGGCATTTTGCGCAGTTTGATCTGGTTTTGACGCCTACCGTGCCGATATTGCCTTTTGAAGCGGGCCGTGACGCTCCGGCCAACGCCGCTTCGCAAAATTGGCTGGATTGGAATCCCTATACCTATCCCTTTAATTTGACGCGGCAGCCCGCCATTTCCTTGCCGGCTGGAGTCAGCGCCTCTGGCTTGCCCGTGGGGCTGCAGATGGTGGCGGGGCTGTATCAGGATGAATGGTTGGTAGACCTTGCCCAACGGGTCGAGGATTGCCTGCAAGTGCGCAGGCTGCGGTTTTAGCAATCGGGTGGTTTTGTCTGGGAAATTGCCAAGCACCTTGATTGTGCGGTGTCACCTCTCCTTGCGGGTGACACCGTTTTTTTTTAGCGCTCTGGCAGCCAGTCCAGTACCAGGTTCATGGTCTTGGCAACGTGCTCGGTCATCGCTTCTCGGGCGGCGGTGCCATTGCGATCGGCCAGCGCAGCGATAATAGCCTCGTGCTCCAGAATATTTTCTTCCATCAGGCGCGGCGGCATTTTGGAAGCGAAACTCAAGGCACTGGAGACGCTATCGTTTTGGAGCTCCTGAATCAGCTCGTGCAGGCGCTCGTTGTGACTGGTGATCGTAATCAGGTCATGAAAAGAGCGGTTGTGCTGCAACCATTCCGATCCTTCTTCACTGCGTACACGTGTTCGCAAGGTGCGGGCATAGTCGGATTGATGCTGCATCAAGACCTCCAGGTCCGAGTCCTTGATCCAGTCCACTGCCAGTTGCGCCGCCAAACCTTCCAGCTCGGCTCGAATCTGAAACGCTTCGCGGATTGATTTGGCAGAAGGGATAGCCACAATTGTGCGCCCGGTCTTGGTCAGTGACGTGACACGGCGCGCCTCCAGAAAGCGCAAGGCTTCCCGAACAGGGGTGCGGCTGGTCTGAAACTCCTCGGCAAGCTCGTATTGACTCAGGGAGTCGCCGGGCCGGTAGTGGCCGGACTGAATACGTCTAAGGATTTCGTCTGCGATTTCGGTTGAGGATCTCATCGGCAGGTAACAGGGCTTGTCTCAGTAAGGGCGAATTCGTTTTTCTTGATCGACGATTATATACAGAATCCATTTTTTATAAATAAGGATCCCATATCCCACAACTGTGCCCGTCCCTTACAATCGGATTATTGTTCACTTTGTGTAGAGAGCCTGCGCCATGACTGATGATCAACGCGCTTTGCAAGCCAGTATCCGTGTGGAATTGGACGTAAAGGATCATTTTGATGTTCAGCAAGAAATCGAACATCGCGTCCGCTTTTTAAGTGATTATTTGTTGCGTACTGGTTGCCGCAGCCTGGTTTTGGGCATTAGCGGTGGCGTGGACTCCCTGACAACCGGGTGTCTTGCGCAGCGAGCCGTCGAGCAGGCACGCGCGCAAGGTCATTCGGCGCAATTTATCGCGGTGCGTTTGCCTTATGGTGAACAGGCTGATGAGAAAGACGCCCAAGATGGCCTGAAGGTCATCAATCCCGACCAGATTCTGGTTGTTAACGTCAAGCCCGCCTCTGATGCCATGATGGATCAACTGCTGGCCGGCGGCCTGACGTTCCGCGACGCGGCGCAACAGGATTTCCTGATGGGTAATATCAAAGCCCGTCAGCGTATGGTGGCGCAGTATGCGATTGCAGGGGCGAATGGGGGCTTGGTGGTTGGCACCGACCACGCTGCTGAAGCCTTGATGGGTTTTTTCACCAAGTTCGGTGATGGCGCGGCTGATATTACCCCCTTGGCGGGCTTGAATAAACGACGCGTGCGCGCCCTGGCGACTGCAATGGGCGCATCCGATGCCCTGGTGTTCAAAGTTCCCACCGCTGATCTGGAAAGCCTGACTCCTTTGAAGCCTGACGAAGACGCTTTTGGTGTCAGCTACGATCAGATTGATGATTTCTTAGAGGGCAAGGTCATTGCGGATGAAGCTGCGCAGATCATCATCAAGACTTTCCGTGCTTCGGCCCATAAACGTGCGTTGCCGGTGGCGCCCTGACCATGAGTGCCAAACCTGCCGAGAGCAATGTCAAAACGGCGTTGCGCGTCATTGAGATCATCGAGCTGTTTGCACGCGAGACGCGGCCATTGGCACTTTCTGAAATGGCTCGCTTGCTGGATGCGCCTGTGTCCAGTTGCCTGGCTTTGCTGCGTACCTTGTCTCGGCAGGGCTATATCTACGAGACGGGACGCCGGCAAGGTTATTACCCGACGGGCCGTTTGTTGGCGATGGCCCAGCGCATTTCTCAAGCAGACCCGATACTGGAAAAAGTCCGCCCCAGCCTGGAAGAATTACGCGACACCACGCAGGAAACCGTGGTGTTCGGCAAGCTGGATTTGGATAAGAAAGTGGTCTATGTGGAGGTAATTTCTTCCCCGCACCCCATTCGCTATGTGGCGGTGGCGGGCACCCAGCGCCACGTGCATGCCAACTCCATTGGTAAAGCCTTGCTGTCCCAGATGACACCGCAAGAGCGTTCCCAGCTTTTGGGTGATGGGCCTTTGGAAGCCTTTACCAGCAAGACCTTGACCAGCCTGGACAGTTTGAATGCTGACCTGGAGACTGCCGCGCAGCGCGGCTGGTACGGCAATATGGGTGAGTCCATGTCCGATGTGGGCGGTATTGCCTGGCCGATACGGATCTCGGGCGGGGTGTATGCCATTTCGATTGCAGGTCCTGTTTATCGTATTGAACAGAACCTGCAAAGTTACGCGGAGCGCCTGCGTGTAGCCTGCCGTTTTATTGAAGAGGCCTAGCAGGCGGCTCAATAGGACTTGGGCAGTCCCAGCACTTTTTCCGCGATATAGCACATGATTAACTGCGGGCTGACGGGAGCCAGTCGCGGAATAAAGCTTTCACGCAGATAGCGTTCTACATGGTATTCCTTGGCATACCCCATGCCTCCCAGGGTTTGAATTGCAGTCTGACAGGACTGGAAACCGGCTTCGGCGGCCAGGTATTTGGCAGCGTTGGCGTACTCCCCGCAAGGCTTGCCTGCATCATACAAAGCCGCCGCCTTCAACGTGACCAGATCGGCGGCTTCCAGTTGCATCCAGGCTTGAGCCAGCGGGTGTTGTATGCCTTGGTTCTGTCCGATTGGCCGCCCAAACACGTGCCGTTCTTTGGCATAGAGGGTGGCTTTTTCCAGAGCGGCTCTACCCAAGCCAATGGCCTCGGAGGCGATCAGAATCCGTTCAGGATTGAGCCCGTGCAACAAATAGCCAAAGCCTTTGCCTTCCTCGCCGATGCGATCCTCGACAGGGATGCGTAGCCCGTCGATAAACAGCATGTTGGAGTCCACTGCGTTGCGCCCCATCTTGTCGATATGACGCACTTCGATGGTGCTGCGATCCAGGTCTGTGTAGAACAGCGATAAGCCATCCGTTGGTTTTTTGACTTCTGATAGCGGGGTCGTGCGGGCCAGTAGCAGGATTTTGTTGGCCACTTGTGCCGTGGAAATCCAGATTTTGCGCCCATGGACCTGATAGTGATCACCCTGCAAAACGGCACGGGTTTCCAGCTTGCTGGTATCTAGTCCGGAGTTGGGTTCGGTGACGCCAAAGCAGGCTTTGTCCTTGCCTTGAATTAAGGGCGGCAGAAAGCGAGCACGCTGCTCGTCGTTGCCAAACACCACGACCGGATTCAGACCAAAAATATTCATATGCACGGCAGAGGCCCCTGAAAACCCGGCGCCTGTGCGCGAGATGGTGTGCATCATCAAGGCCGCTTCCATCATACCCAGGCCCGCTCCGCCGTATTGCTCTGGCATGGCAATGCCCAACCACCCCCCATCTGCCAGGGCTTGATGAAAGTCATGGGGGTAGACGCCGTCCTGGTCACGGGCCAGCCAGTATTCGTCATCAAACTGCTGGCAAACGGCTTCAATAGCCTGGACCAAGGCGCGTTGATCTTCGCTTAATTCGATATTCATACGATCTGTTCTCGGGGTGAGGGGGGGACGCTGGCCAGCATGGCTTGTATGTCTTGTTCGCTGTAGCCCAGCTCTGCCAGAACCTGGGCCGTGTGTTCGCCCAGACTGGGTGCATGGTGTCGAATGCTGAGCGGGGTGCGCGAATACTTGCCCAAGGGAGAGGGGGTGCAGATAGGCCCCTCGGTCGGGTGATCCATATGCTGTAGATGTTTGACCGCTTGTAGATGCTCGTCATCGATCAGTTGTTCGATGGAGTACAAGGGGGCGGCCGGGATGTCGACCTGGTGCAAGGCGTGGAGCCAATATGCCGTGTCCTTTTGCTTGATCTGCGAGGCCACAAAATCATAGACCTCGCCAATATGCATGGCACGGGCCGAGTGCGAGCTGAAACGTGGGTCCTGTTGCAGTTCGGGTTGGCCGATCAGGGAAAAAAAGTTGGTCCAATGCTTGTCGTTATAGATCAACAGCACCAGAAAGCCGTCACTGGTTTGATAGGGCTTGCGCTCTTTGGCCAGCAGACGGGCATAGCCGGTGGAACCTAGTGCTGGTTTAAAAGAATGGCCGCCCAAGTGGTCACCCAATACAAAATGCGCCATTGCCTCGAACATGGGGATTTCAATGGCCTGGCCTTGGCCACTTTGGCGAGCCTCAATGACACCAGCCAGCACCGCTACGGCCACATGCAGACCCACGGTGCGGTCGCATAATGTCAAAGGTGTGTAGCGGGGGACATCACCAGATTGCTGCTGATAGAGATGGCCTAGTCCCGTCATGCCCTGGATCAAGTCATCGTAGGCGGGGCGCCCCGCGTAGGGGCCATCTTCCCCGAAGCCGTAGGCGCCGACATACACAATGGCTGGGTTGGCAGCAGCAACGCGCTCGTAATCCAGGCCCAGACGTGCCATGGCGGCCGGGCGTAGATTGTAGAGCAGCACATCCGATTCCTGGATCAGTTGCAGGCAGGCTTTTTGACCGGCTGGGGTTTTTAAATCCAGCACCACAGATCGTTTATTGCGGTTCAGGTGCAGAAACAAGGCCCCCATCGCTGCGTTGCGCATCGGGCCGACGGCCCGCATGGTGTCCCCGCTGGGGGACTCCACCTTGATCACGTCGGCCCCCAGATCCGCCAGGATCTGGGTGGCAAAGGGCCCCATCACTACCGAGCTGAGATCCAGAATGCGGATACCGCTTAATGGCCCTACATTGTCCTTCTTGTGTTCTGTCATAGCAGGCGCCTGGGCAACTATTGAGGGCCAAGTTTGGCGTCGGTAATTAATTTGCCCCACAGCGTGTATTGCTCTTGAACAAATTGGGCAAACTCTTCAGGCGGGCCACTGAAGGCATCGAACCCCAATTGAGCCAATCGCTGGCGTACGGCGTCGTCCTGAATGACCTCATTAATGCTGCGGTTGAGCAATTGAACTCGTTCCGGGTCCATGCCTGCCGGACCGAAAAAACCATTCCAAGAGGTGATATCAAAGTCCGACAAACCAACCTCCTCCATCGCAGGCAGATCAGGCAGCAAGGCGCTGCGTTTGGCCGTGGAAACGGCCAGGGCCTTGAGGCGGCCGCTATTGATAAAAGGTAGCCCGGAGGTGACATCGGTAAACATGAAATCCACCTGTCCGGCCACCAGATCGGTTAATGCTTGAGGTGTGCCTTTATAGGGAACGTGCAAGGCCTTCATGCCTGTCTGGAAATCCAGTGTGCCACCTGCCACGATACCGGTGCTATTGCCCGAGGCGTAGGTAATTTGGCCGGGGTTGTCCTTGGCGTATTGCAGCATTTGTTCGACCGTGCTGTAAGGCCGATCAGGATTGGTGACCAGAATAAATGGCAGGTTGCCGCCACGAGCAATCGGGGTGAAGTCCTTTACCGGGTCGTAGGGGACGTTCTTCATTAACCACGGTGCGGCTGAATGCGAGGTGTTGGTGGTCACAAACAAGGTGTAGCCATCGGGGGCGGCACGTTTGACGTAGTTGGCCGCAATGGTGGCATTGGCACCGGGGCGGTTTTCCACAATGATGGTTTGCCCGACTCGTTTGCCAATCTCTTCTGCAAAGATCCGGCCTACGGCATCGGTGCCGGAGCCGGCCGGAAAAGGCACGATCAGCGTAATGGGGCGATCAGGGTATTGAGCCAAGGCATTGCCGGTTAGCAGCAGCATGGCCGCACTGCCGGCCAGAATAGTCTTGAGACGTGCGGGCAGGGATAGCAAACGGTTTTTTTTCTTGAAAGTCATGGGTGTCTCCTTGTGGTGGATGGGCTTGGTACGGTGAGCCAAGCTGGCAAACGCGCCTGGGTCAGCGAATGACCCGGTCGGGATGCTCTTCGTAAGGGGGGGAGTAAATCACCAGCAGTCGGGCTGGCTCGTCACTGGTAACGGTAAAGACATGCTTTTTGTCGGGGGGCAAGTAACAGCACTCGCCGGCTTTCATTTGGCCGCGCTCGCCATCAACTTCAACATCGGCTGTACCGCTGAGCAGATAGCAGACCTGCTCAATACCAGGGTGCGCATGGGGTAGGGCGCCCTGATCTTTTTCAATGACGCCCAACAGCACTTCTACATGCTTGGCACCCACATTGGCCTGGCTGATCAAACGACGATTAACCGTGCCCGTGTGGTTGGCTGGCGAGTAGGGCAGCACATCGTCCGGGCTAACAATCCAAGATGGTTTTTCCATGTTTTAATTTCCTGTGTGAGAAAAATATTTTACGTATGTGAAAATTAAAAAAAACTGGGGTTTACCTGTGGGTGAGGTCAAAGCAGATCTGGACGGGGCACGCTAGCGGTATCCGCCAGCAGAAGGGCGTAAGATATAAACGCCCTGACCTGCCGAGTTCTGTTGAAATGGCAAGTAACAGGGCGCCGAACCAGAACCCGTGTTCTGGATGGCCACGGTCTAGTGCCCTTCCTCGTTTTGTAGAGTGCTGATTTTCTGGGCTCAACAACTTGCCCGGTTTGCGCTTAGAAACGGGTATTCCTTGGGCGATGATCATGCTATTGTCAAAAAACTTTCGGGCACCGACCCATGCCCACCCAATAGACACGAGGGTCTCCATCGTTTATGCAACCCGTCTTACCCGCATTTTTAATTGCCCGCTGGCTATTACTGCTTTTGCTGGCCGCAGGCGTTTACTTCTTGAAGGGATTTCTGGTCCCTGTTCTGGCTGCGCTGATCATAGGACTGGCCGGCTGGCCCCTTTATAAACGACTGGTCGTACGCTGCAATGGCCGCCATGCCCTGGCGGCCACACTGGCACTGCTTGTCGTGATCGTGGTGCTGGTGGTGCCTTTATCACTAGCCCTGTCCTTTGCCATTCAGGAAGCCAGCAGCTTCATCACCTGGGCGCTAGCCGCCAACCGATACGGCACACCCACCCCGGAGTGGATTAAGGCCATGCCCTTAGTGGGCGAACGCCTGACAGACTATTGGCAGCTTTATCTGGGTGAACCCCACGCGCTGGGTGAACTGGTCGAGATGGTCAGCGGCCAGCATCTGGGCAATATCTACCGCATGGTCTTGTCCGCGACCGGCAACGTATTCCACCTGCTGCTGACCGTGCTGTTCATGCTGATCACGCTGTTTTTCATCTTCAAGGATGGCGACCGCTTGCTGGTGCAATTGGATATTGTGGGCGAGCGAATCTTGCCAGGCCGCTGGCAGCGATTCTCCCGCGTTGTGCCAGCTACGGTTAACTCCACTGTCACCGGGATGGGCCTGATCGCCTTGGGCGAGGGCGTTGTTCTGGGGATTGCTTATTGGATTGCAGGAGTTCCATCGCCCGTCCTGTTGGGGGTGATTACCGGCTTCATGGCGCTGATCCCAGGGGGTGCCCCTCTGTCATTCACAATGGTGTCTTTGTATTTGATAGGTTCTGGTCACCTGGTTGCAGGCGTCAGCCTATTCCTGTGGGGCGCTATCGAGCTGTTCATCGTTGATAAAACCCTTCGACCACGACTGGTCGGCGGCCCGGTAAAACTGCCATTCCTTCCAACCTTCTTTGGCTTGGTGGGCGGTGTGCAAACAATGGGCATCGTAGGCTTGTTCATCGGCCCGGTCCTGATGGCCTTGCTGGTCGCCATCTGGCGCGAGTGGATTCGTAACGGACAGGCAGTAGCAGGGGACTAGCCCCCGAATACAGAGCAAGAAATGAACAGGCCAGGGCAATGTACCTGGCCTGTTTTTTATTTGGGGTTCTGGCTGGAGCAGGGGCAGCAACGAGCGTGCTTTCTGCCCACTTAGAACGGCCTGTTATTGCTTAAGCAGTTGTGACAAAGCAGGCAGAAAACGCGATTTCAGGCAGGTTTTAGACGGCAATCTGTTCGCGCCCCGGCTAAATTTAAAAAAATTGCAGCAGCACTTGCCAAAACCCCCAGTAATCTGCGTATAATACTAATCTTTCCTTCCAAGCCTGGATTCCCAGGTTGCCATACCTAGCCCGGGTGGTGAAATTGGTAGACGCAGGGGACTCAAAATCCCCCGCCGCAAGGCGTGCCGGTTCGATTCCGGCCCCGGGCACCACTCAAAAATCCCTAGTGTTTACAAGCACTTAGCGCGATTCAAGTCATAGCCCCAGTATTGGGGGATTTTCTTAAAAGTTCGCTTAGGTACAGTTTCGGTACACTGACGCAGCGCAATGCGTTCGACGGAGCATGTATGGCGACGATTGTTAAGACACCCTCTGGCACCTGGAAAGCACTCATTCGTAAAACGGGTTGGCCCCCAGTAGCCAAAACATTTCGTACCAAGCGCGATGCCGAAGATTGGTCTCGCCGTACCGAAGATGAGATGGTGCGTGGCGTGTACATTCAACGTGCCCCTGCTGAGCGCATGACGGTAGCCGCGGCACTCAAGCGCTACTTGAAGGAGGTAACTCCTACCAAGCGTCCTTCTACGCAAGTTGGCGAGCACAAGAAAGCTCAAACCATCATCAATCATCTTGGTAAGTATTCCCTTGCCGCACTCTCCCCTGACATCATTGCTGACTTCCGAGATATGCGGCTTGCAGGTGATGAGGATGCCAAGGGGATACGTAAGCCGAGAAGCAACAACACGGTACGGCTTGAACTAGCTCTGTTGGGGCACTTGTTTACGATTGCCATCAAAGAATGGGGCATCGGCCTACCTACCAACCCAGTCGCCAATATTCGACGCCCCGCGCCTGGGGCTGGGCGTAATCGTCGATTGACCCCAGACGAACAGAAACGCCTTCTAGCGACCGCAGACAGACATTCCAACCCGATGTTCGGGTGGATCGTCAGAATCGCCGTAGAGACGGGTATGCGCTTGTCAGAGATAACAACGCTACGTGTTGAACAGGTGGACTTGGAACGTCGAATAGTACGCCTGGAACACACAAAAAACTCTTCGCCTCGGACTGTCCCGCTTACCGTTTCAGCTACGGCCACATTTCGCGATGCCTTAAATAACCCAATGCGTCCGGGTGAGACCAGCCTGATTTTTTTCGGTGAGCCTGGGCGGGACGGGATGCGCCGTCCTTACCTGTTCGATAAGGCTTGGAATGATGCTAAGCGAGAGGTTGGCTTAGTGGATTTTCGCTTTCATGACCTGCGACACGAGGCTGTTAGCCGGTTTGTTGAGGCGGGTCTTAGTGACCAGGAGGTCTCAGCGATCAGCGGTCATAAGTCCATGCAAATGCTCAAACGCTACACCCATCTTCGTGCAGAGGACTTGGTCGGCAAGCTAGATAAGCTGTTTTAGGATATAGCTGCACCTTTTAGAGCTTGAATGTGGAGGGAATTTCTTAATTTACAAAGCGAAACAAAATTATTTTTTAGCGTGGAAAAACAGATTTATATGTAAAAACCAAAATTATATATATTGGTTTTTTGGCTTCTTTAATGCCAATGTATTCATTGGCTTGTGAAAGCTACACTATTCAATAATTTATTCCTAAAGGAAAACCAAAATAGGGTATTTTGGTTTTATTTCAATGACTTGCGTTGTTTTTGGTGGTTGACTGAGAGGGTGTGTCTAACAACAATAACCGTACTTGCTCTTATTTTGTGTGAGCAGATTATTTAACTTACTTGCGTGTGCGCTAGGAGTTGTAATGACGGTAAAAAATATATGTTAGATAAATTCGGTCCTCTAATGACCGTAGAGGATCTTGCCCAGGTTTTAGGGCGGTCAGCCGTGAGTGTCAGAAACTCGATTTCCAACAACAATGAAACTGCGCAGCGTCTGAAGCCGACAATTGTTCGAATTGGACGACGCGTTCGGTTTCGTACTGCCCAGGTGCATGACGTTCTTCAGCTCGAAGCTACAGAGGCTGAGGAATGAGTGATCCGTTTATAACCAAGAGAGAGAAAAGATCTTCTTTCTCATTTATTCCCAACGTGATCTGGAGAGATGGTCGATTGTCTTGGGGGGCCAAGGGACTCATGGGATACATCTTGCACTTGCCAGATAACTTTAAGCTTCGGCTGTCTCACTTGGCGAAACAGTGCTCGGACAAACGCGATTCTACCCGTGCTCGCATCAAGGAGTTAGAGAGCTGCGGGTATATCAAAATTACGCGGGAGCGTGGTCAATGTGGCCGGTTTACAGGGGTTTTCTGGGAGGTCTCTGAGGAGCCTGATTTTTATACGAAAGCAGCGAATCAACCATGTTCGGAAAAACCGAATATGGTTGATTCGGGATGCCTTGAGAAGATCGATCTTCCTCCATATCCGGAAAACCCGAACGTGGTGAAACCGCTTCAGGAAAAGCCAGCAAAGGCAAACCCGACCCTAATAAGTACTAATACAGAACAAATACTATCTGTAATAAATACTACTACTAAGGCGCATCGCGACTTGATGTTCCCTCCTCAACTGACAAGCGAGGAGCACCAAAAGATCATCAATGAACTGAAGGGCCTATCGGCGCAGGATGCGCAACTGCTTTTGGACGAGCTTGCTCACGCCATTCAAGCGAGCAAGATTAAATCATCGCGAGTCGGCTGGCTGTTTTCCGTGAAAAAGAAGTTTCTGGCGGGGCAATTCAATCCGGTAGGAGCTAGCAAAATTGCGAGTCAACGAAAGCAGGCTTCAGAACAAGGCTTAGTGCCGCCTGTAGAAGCACCTCCGGTAGACAGGCAAAGAGGCCAAAAAGAAGCTAGGAGGCTGAAGGAGCTACTGGCAACCTCAAGGCATAAAAAGCAGGCTTAGAAGCAGTAAGTTGTACATCTAGCAGTTTCAGCAGTAAGGATACTGACCGTCCCAAGAACGAAATCATTCGTGCTGGATGCGGGCCTTAAAACAGCCCTGACCGTCGGGAACAGAACGACCGCTTAGACCACACCCCAAGAACGCGTAGCGAGCCGGGTACGACCCTTAAACAAGGTCTGACAGACGGGAACAGTACCGCCCAGTGTCCGCAAGTCTTTCCATACTTCGGAGCAAATAGCATGAAAATCTTTTCTATGCCCATGGGCGTAGCGGTTTCTCTCGTCCTAATTTCCTCGCAGGCGCTGGCCCAGATACCTGTGACTGATGGAGCAGCCATCAAAACGAGTGTTCAGCAGCAAGTGGAAACCATGGCGAAATGGAAGCTGCAATACGATCAAATGGTCAGCCAGATCGACCAGATGAAGCAGGAGTATCAGTCAATTACTGGGGTTCGCGGCTTGGGCGATGTTTTGAACAACCCTGCGTTGCGAGACTACCTTCCGGACGACTGGCAAGGCGTCTATGACAGCGTTAAAAGTGCTGGCTATGCAGGATTAAGTGGCCGGGCTGACCAGGTCTATAACGACAACAAAATTTACGACACCTGCGTAAACCATACGGATGAGCAAAGCCGGATCAGTTGCGAAGCGCAAGCAGTGAAGGGTGCTCAAGATAAGGCGTTTGCTTTGGATGCCTACGACAAGGCCAAAGAGCGCTTAGGGCAGATTGATGCCTTGATGCAAGAGATCAATCGCACACAAGACCCTAAGTCGATCGCAGAGCTGCAAGGGCGTATCGCGGCTGAGCAAGCGTTGATTCAAAACGAGCAGACCAAGCTGCAGATGTACTCAATGGTTGCTTCGGCTGAAGATCGCTTGCAGCAACAGCGGCAGCGTGAAATCAATGCCAAGGTCCTTGCCAACCGAGAGTACACCAAGCATCAGCCTTTCAACCTGTTGAGCGAATGAGGGGAAGCATCATGACTTCTTATATTCACATCCCTATTCTGATTGCTTGCTTCTTCATGCTCTTGTCTATGCAGAGGTGGTGGCTGTGCATTAGCCGTATGGGCTTTGTTCGTGAGCTTGGTCGCCGTGCTCCTGCACTTGTAAGGGGTGACATTTTGGCTGTGACGTTCGCCGTGGCTCCGTTTGTAATTGCCGTGCTGGACTGGCTTGGTTTCGTTATGCTGGGACAGACTGTGATTTCCTCCCCTGTTGCTGTTCTTCTCTCTTTGGCAAGCTTGGGTGCTAGCGTATTTGTGTTGGGTAACTCTGGCGACCGCTTTGCTGGTCATTGGGCAGGCACCCGGGAGAGTGCTCTGCGTACAGTGGCAATGTTACGCATCATCGACGCCGCTGAGCTGACCCACGCCCTGGGCATCCTGCAACAGCACGAAGCCCGGGAGGTAGGGAAATGAAAAAGCTTTCTATCGCCCTGGTCGTTGCGGCCTTCTTGACCGGCTGCGGCGAGAACACTTCCGTTCAAACTGTCGATTGGTACAAGACCCATGAGGTTGAGCGCACAGCGATGATTGCCAAGTGCAAGGCCAATCCAGGCGAACTAGGCACATCCTCCAACTGCATCAATGCGATTACAGCGGCAAACCATCTGACTGTCGAGAAACGGGGTTATACGAAACATGCCCCAATAAATGCGCTGGAAGGGGAGCAGTGATATGGCTATTGAATCGAACATCTTTGGGTGGATTGGCGAAAGCATCGATATGACGTTGGATATGTTCGTGCAGGTCACGTCAAGCAATGTCATTTCCATGTTCTCCGACACTCTGATCTTCGGTGGCACGTTGACCTTCGTGCTGATGGGGTTCGCTACTGTCCTGGGATATGTGGAAATCCCTGCATCTGTTTTTCTCAAAACCTGCGGCAAGTTCTTAGTCATAGGGGGCTTGGCGTTAAGCGCTCCGACTTACCTGTCTTGGGTAGTTGAAGCCCTGCGCGGTTTCGAGGCAGGCTTGGCGGATGCTTTCTCGGCATCAAGGAGTGGCGTGGCAGCGACCTCCGTCTATCAGGTCATGGATAAGGTCGTATCGGATGGCTTTCAGATTGGTGGTGAAATGCTCGACAAAATGGGCAAGAGAAGCTGGTATGAAATCGGCATGGTGTTTTGGGACTTGTTGAACGCCATCATCATCTATATCGCTATGCTTCTTATCGCCATTCCAGCCGGTGCCATGGTTATTACCTCCAAAGTCATGCTGACTGTCATGCTGGGTATCGGCCCCTTTTTCATCGCAATGCTGATGTTTCCGGTGACGGCCAAGTGGTTTGATAGCTGGTTTGGGCAGGTGATGACCCCCATCATGCAGATCGCTTTGGTGACCACCGTTCTAGGCATGGGGACGAAGTTTTTCAGTTCGCTTACAGCCAAGGTGTTGGCAGTGACTACTGATCACCCGATGGCTACCATGCTTGAAATCCTGATTGTTACGGGCGTGACGCTCTTTTTGTTGCAGAGGGCATATGCGGCCGGAGCGGCCTTGGCTGGAGGCATCTCTTCGGCTGGCATCACTCTGCGAGATGTTGCCCAGGCTGCTGCGTCGCCTGTAACTCATGGGCTAAACAGGCAAAGCACGAGACGAGACCTGCAAAGTGGACAAATGGTCACAGCTGGTCGTTTGAACCACCTTGCGGCGGGGAACTCGATGCTTAATCCCGCCTACCGTCAGCACGTTATAGAAAGGCTACAGAAAACCCAGTGGGGCCGCCAAGGCGGCACTGCGAGCAAAGGAGATTAGCGATGTTTACGATCAATGAGCACCACGCCCTGCTACGTCTCATGCGGGTGTCGATGGGAGGCGTTCCCGATAGTAAACCCATTGCTCACTGGCTACAGCAATGGGATCGCATGAATGATCCAGCATCTTTAACTGCGTTGCAGGCTGATCTTGTCTTTAGCCGCGCTAGAGACGTTGAGGAAATAACTCTGGCTGCAAATCGCACTGGAGCCAAACCTTCTACCCTCGGTCGCCGTGAATACGAAAACTTCATGGAGATTATTGCCCGCTCCTACCCGTTACCAAGCCAAGAGCATGAACGCTAACAGGGTTTGAGTCGTGTAGTGCCCAGAGGAACTCCCTTCGGGTTGCATCCCGCGTCCGATCTTGCCGGACAGGCTGCGGGGGCAGGCTCAGCGGCTTTGCCTTGCTCCTACCCCTTGCCAATAGGCTGTAAGGCATCCATGAGCATCAAGGGTGAAGGCTACCGCCCAACATCCTCACCCAGTCGCCCTGGTGGGCGCTGCGGCTTCCGGTGTTGCCCTTGACACCCATAGACGCCAAGCACGGTTGGAGGCCTCTTGACTTGTCGGATTGGGATTCCTTGGTCATGACCAAGAAACGGAATGGGGTAAGGACTATTGCAGGATAGGCTAACCGCCGGTGAACTACCGGGGTAGTTTGCAAATTTGGTCAATTTGAATGGGATTAGGTGGTCGTTATGGGCAGAGGACAAGAAAAACCTAAGAAAGCGTCCCTGTATATGGACGTTTACCTAGGCGACCTCAAAACCCCTTGGGTTGAGTATTGCGCGTCTGTGGGTAAAAAACCGGGTGCTGCTTTGCGTGAAACGATTGAAAGACAACTT
Source organism: Alcaligenes sp. LTN-3 (assembly GCF_059735605.1). NCBI lineage: Bacteria > Pseudomonadati > Pseudomonadota > Betaproteobacteria > Burkholderiales > Alcaligenaceae > Alcaligenes > Alcaligenes sp. LTN-3. Next base: position 192,571 of record NZ_JCAPDN010000002.1, read on the forward strand.
GCTGGGTTGCAGGGAGGCAGGCCCAAGACGGTTTTTAAGCCAGTGGAGGAGGTTCAGCACAAAGCCAAAAAACGGTTTGAAATTATGCTAACGGACTCTGAAAGAGATGCCCTTGCAGCTAGAGCCAATGAGGAAAACTGCTCTGGGCGTCAGTTTGTGATTGATGCGTTGCGAGCTGCTCTTACCCATGAGCCACAGCTTTCAATGAAAGAGATTGAGATCCTGGGAGAGTCCAATTTTCAACTATTAGCAGTAGGACGAAATCTAAACCAAATTGCCCGGCGCTTGAACGAAGACAAATATGAGCCTATCACTGTTGAACGTATTGAAGAACTTAGAGAAATTATTGATGCACACGTTCAACAAGCGAGTGACAGCATAAGGGCAAATGTTGAGCGGTGGAATCTGCGGTGACCGTCTCTAGTATCCCGTTTAGGCTCGGTTCGACCTTTGTGTTGCGAATGCAACTTACAAACTTAAAAGATCAATGGGTTACTTGCATATCAATTTTTAGCTGTTGTGATAGGGTTGTTTTTCGCAAGCGTGGCAACCTCGCGCGAAGAGAATCGAGTCAGAAATGGCTCGGGACGTGTAGATCAATCGTGGCGAAGCGGAGTCTGCAACACTCCGGGAGGCGCTGGAGTGCTACTAGGTCGAGATTGTGCTGCACAAGAAAGGCAAGGTGTACCAAGGCCTCCGTCATTAAAACGTTGTTGGCCGTGCGGCCGCTGGCGTCGATTCGCCTTGGCTAGTTCGTAGAATGGCTGGTTGAAGGACTACGTGCGGGCGACGGGTATTGTGACGGCTGCCTGTGTTTAGTGTGTAGTGCAAGGAATGGTGCATGGAAAACCTTACCAACCCAGTTGGGGACATGGAGGGGGCCTCTTCGGGGATGATGCACGCGCTGTTTAGAAGGATGAGTTGGAGCGGGTGTCTGATGGGTTTGTGATTTCGTGACCTTTGACACCAAGCCCCTAGACTGGCGTCTATATTTCCAATGCATGTGCTAACAAGATCACAGGGCATAAGGATTCAAGCTTATTGATGCGTTACTATCACCCCCAAGCATAGCAACTGACCAAGAGGCTTATCTAGTGGCCCGATCCATAGGTAACACTGCGTTTCCTCTTGTCGGCAATTACCTGCGAGATAGACCATCACAGCTACCCATTTTTTTGAGAATTGCAAGCTGATTTTATAGAATGAGAATTAATCATGGCAGATAGTTTTAAGTATCTAGCTGGCTCTTTGATGCTGGAAGAAAAGCCTTTTCACGTCAATGTTGCTGACCATATTAGAGGTGCTTTCAAAAATTTAGAGGGTTATCTTGCATATAAATTAACTACTCTTGGACGCGCTTCAGATGATGATGTGCCATCATTTATTGTTATATCAAAAGAGATTGGGATACTGCTAATAGATGTCGTGGAAGAATATGTAAATCAACGGATCGACCACGAGGAAACTGTATATTGGCAATCAGAAAATGGTAGTCTGTCTATAGCTAGGGATTTGGTTGTAGATATATATGAAGATGAAATAAATAGTCGACTTAAGAATGATCTTTCTTTATATGATAGAAAACTTAAACGTTCGAAAATACCGATTTCGAGCTGCATCGTTTTTTGTAAAAATAGTATTGATGAAATAAGTGGTTTAATCGATTTAGAGGAAATAAGTTGTGATGCAACATCTCTTGATGGGTTAGACCAGTGGCTTGAGGGAATAGATAAAGGATTTAGCGGAACAGATGAAACAGTCGGGAAAATATTGTCGCTGCTTGAGGGGACTTTTGTCTATGAGTCCAAGCGGGCTCCTTTTTCGGAAGCTCCTCTAGTTAGTGTCAATGATTATATTCAACGATCTCTCCAAACGACATTTAAGCAGGATGATTCCCAGCGTTTAGCATCGCTTCAACTACCTCCTGGACCGCAACGTATCCGAGGGCTTGCAGGAACTGGTAAGACTATCGTTTTATCTATTAAGGCTGCAATAACACATAAACGTTTTCCATCTTTCAAGATTCTTTATTTATTTAATACACAGAGCCTGTATCAACACGTTCAAGGTTTAATATCTAAATACTATACGTTAGAGGCGAAGAAAGCGCCGGATTTTGATTCTACCTTACATGTATTCCATGCATGGGGTGGAAGACAACGGCCAGGGTTATATTCTACCTTGTGTCAGAAGCATGGGATCACTCCTTTGACTCTTTCAGATGTACGAGGCGCGAAAGATGCGCTTGGGTATATATATAAGGATCTTCTCAATAGGACGCGTGGAAGTATTAAGCCGGAGTATGATCTTGTGCTAATTGATGAGGCTCAAGATTTTCCCAGAGAGGTTTTCGAAGTTGCCTATCTTTTGGCGAAAGGAAATGGAGCTGAAAAAAGAATTATTTGGGCATACGATGAATTCCAATCGCTTCGAGATACTCAGATAAAAGGGCCCGCTGAGTTATTTGGAACGGATTCGTCTGGCGCTCCAAATTTGCCGGACTCTGTCTTGCAAGGTACTTATGCTGGTGAAATTCCGAAGGATTTTATCCTTCCGAATTGTTACCGGACACCTAGGCCAGTGCTTATGACTGCGCATGGTGTCGCGATGGGATTGTATTCAGGGAAACCCACTGAAATGTTTTATTATCCCGGCGAGTGGCAGGCTATTGGTTATAATGTTAATGTCCCAAGAGCTCTATCAATTGATGCAGGTGATGTTGTAGAGATTGAGCGGCCAGATGAAAATAGCAAGAATTTGCTAGAAAATTTATTGAAAAACTCAGGAAAGAACGCGAGAAATCTTGTGCATGTGCAATCGTGCGAAGATAAAAATGAGCAACGAATTCAAGTTGCTAATAAAGTGGCGGAATTAATAAATAGCCATGGGGTTCCTCCTGAGGAGATTATTATAATTAATCTTCGATCTGGTAACAATAAAATAGAGATGCTTGAGTATCAACGAGAGCTAATGTCGGCTGGTGTTAAGTCGGTAGTTCCTGGGTATGTGGAAAGTTCCGATGTATTTAAGCCTGCTGGATTTGTGACCCTTACTACTCCATTTCGAGCGAAAGGGAATGAGGCTAATGTAGTTCTTGTGATAAATGCCCAGAATGTAGCAAGTGATTATACTCTGCGAGGGAGAAATGCTTTCTTCGTTGCGGTTACGCGCTCTCGTGGTTGGTGTCATATCTATGGTTGGGGGGCTGGAATTATTCGCTTGCTTGAAGAGGTTGAGGCACTTAAAAAAGACTTACCATATTTTAAGTTTATTTGCCCTGATCCTAAGGTAGTCCAGTCCAGTAAGAGTTTTCTCAACAAATCGGATAAGGAACTTGACGAGATTGCAAAATTTCTAGAGATCTATGAGAATAGTCCGGAAATTCGTGAGTTAATCCGTCAAAGGGATCAAGGGGCAGGTGAATGAACTTTGCTCGCCTCCTTCAAGGTGTGAATAACGTAACCACTTTTCTTAATCAGCTGGGCTTGATTCAGATTAATAATATCGTTATAGATCGAAACCGAAAGTTGGTGAGTTGGTCGAATTATCAGCCTGGAGTGATGCGCAATTCTGGATACCCGTTGGAGTATCAGTTTCTTATAGATAATCAGCAGTATTCATATCTTTTGAGAGATGGCTCATTCATCCAGTTATTTTTCGAATTTGATGATAAAGATTGTTTGATTCTTGGGAAACAGGCTTTTTATCCTCGCCCAATACCTATCCGCGATCAAGAAGATATACTTTGGCAAGCTGCTGACGAAGCGGCAGATCGTGGCGATGATGATGTTTCTAAGTATTTGTTGAACTGGCTAGAAATGATGGAATTACAGCCTTCATTTTTTCCTGCTAATACTTCGCATCTTCGGTTCGATTATGACAGTAAGGTGACTGTCCATTGTAAATCCCATTTACAGCTAGGTGCGATTCAAGAGTTTAGACTTCCCGCTGACTTTTTTCCACAACCAATGGCATTTATTCAACTATGTCAATGTATGATTCCTGATATTCAGGAGATAGACTCCGCGTTATTGGGATTTGAAAGAAATCATCGTTTAATTCTTGAACGACCAATAGGTTTGATTGGTTTAGGGCACGGTTAGATCAATCTATACAGGTATCCCCACGCAATCCCCTGATGGTGTGGTCCAATGCTTATAGGGAAATTTGGATTTCGTCCTGTTTGCTCCGTGGCTCAGACTAGGGAGCTTCATTTCGAACGGCAGCGTCATGAAACTTTATTTTTCTGAATTCAAGGATTCGACGCTGCTGTTCCTCGGGTATGAAGTTGTTCCATTCGACTAAGGCTTTGCTGTTGTGCCCGTTAATTTTCTCCAGTTCTAGCCGGAGCGTGTCTGTGGTCAGTTTCTTCGGCCCGAGGAAGGAACACGACTTGAGGGTAAGAGTTCCGGCTGTATTGGTTGTCCGCTTTTTGTTTACTCAAAATAGCTGAGATTGTTGTACGAAGCTACAGAAGCCTTAGCAACTGCGCTGCGGTTAACATCCTCCTCATTTAAGTGCTTATGAAGTCATAGCCTATAAACCAGAGATAGCTGGTGAGATCAGGAACAGGAAAACGCAGCACACCCAACTCCTGGGCAAGAACATACTTATACGGGGGACGCCATATACATGAGCAGCAATACAGCAATTTTAAAACAATCGCTTCCCCTAGCTTAATCGGCTAACAAAAAAGTAACTATGTACCGTACCGTCACCTAATTTCGGTACAGTATCGGTACAGTGAGTAGTTTTCACTAAATTGCGCTAAGTTGACTAACCTACTGATTCTTAAGTTATTTATAGTGTTATTATGCTAACTTAAAGTGAATGGTTTTACTTCATAAAGCACTGTTTCTTCGCGACTCAAAATCCCCCGCCGCAAGACGCGCTGGCCCGACTTAGGCCCTGGCTCCATCCCTAAAACTTCCCACAGCTCAAATAATTAGAAGGTAGGCGCAGTTTTAATCCCCGATCAGGGAATTTTTCCGAGCATTTAGAAAAATACAGAATAGCTACTGTGCCGTTTCCCTTTGTCTGTAGCTGTCGCATTTCTTGCTCCTTTCTGCCTATCTCCCTGCAGTAGATAGGCCATGTCGTTCGCTGCCTTTAGCTTTGAGTTAATGGCGGCTCAGTGTTATATATCTCCATCAGATTTTCGGCATTTCAAAGCCTTTTTCTGAAAAATCATAAGCTTCTAAAACTATTAAAAAGCGTGGAGGGAGTTGTGGCTGTACGTTTTCGGCGATCTATCAAGTTGGCTCCAGGCATACGCATGAATTTGAGTGGCTCGGGTATGAGCTGGACTTTGGGGCCGAGAGGCTCAACGGTGAATGTTGGGAAACGTGGGGCTCATCTCAATACCAGTTTTTTGGGTTTTTCTGCCCGTCATTCCTTATATAAAGCAGCGCCTGCCCCCAAGCCGCGCCAGTCTGTTAAGCAAGTACAGACTTTCTCTTTGGTGTGTGAGGTCACGGATCAAGGGATGTTGACTTTCCATGATCAGGACGGAGAGCCTGTTTCTGAGTCGCTTGTGGAGTTGGCTAAGAAGCAAAATCGCCAGGCTATCCAAAGCTTGATCCAGCGTAAATGCGATGAAATAAATAGTGAGTGTGAGGCGGTGGCCAGCATTCATCTAGATACTCCTGCTCCTGATATTGCCCCTAAGTACGTCCCGGATCTGTTTCATGTCCCCGAGCCTATAGCCCCTGTCTTGCCGCGAGCCAAGTGGTGGGAGAAGTTATTCCCGAGACGTGTGGAGCAACTGAATCTGCGTAATCAGCAGAGGGTCATGGAGCATCAAGGTTTGTTGGCAGCGTGGAAAAGTGAGCAATCCCAACATGCTTATGAACAAGAGCAGCGGCGTAAGCTTTTAGAACAGGACATCTATCACGATACAGCCGCGATGGAGCAATGGCTGGAAGCCACTTTGCAGGATATTGCGTGGCCTAGGGAGACATTGATATCGCTGGAGATTACGGAGCAGGGGGCTCGTGTTTGTTTGGATGTGGATTTGCCGGAGATTGAAGACATGCCCTCGAAGATTGCTGCGGTTCCGGCAAGGGGGTTGAAGTTATCTGTGAAGGAGCTGCCCATGGTTCAGGCTCGTAAGCGTTATATGGCCCATGTGCATGGGGTAGGCTTCCGAATTATTGGTGAGACCTTTGCGGCACTTCCCGTTGTTCAGCGCATTACGCTATCGGGTTTTTCTCAGCGCCATGACCCAGCTACTGGGCAGTTGCGTGATGACTATTTGTATTCTGTGAATGTGAGTCGGGAGGCATGGGCAGGGATAAATTTTGAGATGTTGCCCATGATTGATGTGGTGGAGGCACTGGCTCAGTTTGATCTTCGGCGCAATATGAGCAAGACAGGTGTGTTCAAGGCCATTGAACCTTTTTGATGGTGGCGTTATGAGGGTGGATGCTGCTGGTCAGAGCAGCATCACGAACTCCCCTACCACCCGATAGCGATAGGTGGTATCGGCATTTAATTCGATGACTTCATAGCTCGGGTCGCTGGAGCGGGGTTTCAAGAAAATCCTGTTATGTACCCAGCCGTCCTCAGTATGGGTTTTGGTGCTTTCATATTCCTTGACGGTGAATTGTGTGCCTTCATCGCCGTCTTGGGGCGCTAGGCATTCCACCAGGACGATCTTGCCGTTCCGGCTGCCGCCTGAATCTTGGCGGAACAGGCAAATAGAACCATTTGGGATGATCATATTCATCGACTCGCCGACAACCCGGCAGGCGAACATGTCTTTTTTGGGTTCTACATTCTGTGGCACGCCAACCCATTGTGTTTGTTCTACGTGCTGCTGCTCGCTGAAGTTGCCGGCGGCGGCTTGCAGATCGTAGAGAGGAACTGCATTTACCCACGGCGCGAGTGTTGGTGCTGGTGGCAGTTCTTGGGGCTGGGTGGGACGGTAGCTGGGAATATGCTGCTTTAAGTAGTCGCGCAGCGCCGGGTCGCAGGCATACACGTAGGTGCCTTTGATCCCACGAAGCATGATGGTGTTGTAGATATTGAGGATGTACTGCTTCAGCTCAGTTGCCGTTTTTTTGGAGTGTTTGCCATTACGATCCAGGTAGTTGCTTTCATCGATGACAATTTCGTTGGTGGCTTTGTCGTAGCGGATCTCTTTTCCAAAGATAACGCCGGTGTAATTCAGGTCGTAGCCTTGGGTTGTGTGAATGCAGCCGACCTCATTTTCTGCGCCGATTGTATTAATCCAGTCTGTATTGGTTCGGTTCCAACGCAGTTTTACGGTGTCTATTTCGATGTCGTGAAGATTGGGGTTTTTCTTGGAGTCCCATGGCCAGGCGTAGCCGGCCACTAGTCGAGCCAAGCCATATTGCCGGTTCTTTTGCGCAATTTCCCTGACTAAGTCAGCTGCGTTGTCAAAGAACAAAAACTCATATTTCCCGGTTCGCAGTTGCTCGTTGTCTGAGAGCTGGATATGAAGGAGCCGGTCAATAAAATCCACATAGTCTTGGCCTGCCTGGACGCGGTATTGAGAGGTCAAGGTCATGATCCTCGAGCCTTTTGACTGTTTTATTTTTTGGAAGTCCGCCGCGTTCGCATCCGATGGCCTGATCGATTGATTAGGGTCGTAGAAGAAAACAGCTTTTTTTGCCTGTTGCGTTACCCAATCCACTTCGCTGCATGTGTGTTTGTCCAAACCCAAGGCGGCGCATGCCTGGTCGAAATGTTTATAGTAGGACCCAAGGTTTACTCGTTGGCGTAGTCGGTGTGACTCATCGACCAAGACGATGTCGTATTCCTTCTGGGCCAGCTTAGATGGGTTGATCACCATATCAGGATGCAAGCCAGCCACGTTCTTGAAAGCGCGTTTTAACGTGGTCCGAAATGAGGCCATGGGAACCACGAGGGCCATGCGGGGTTTGGGGTAGCGTTGTTTGAACTGAGTCAGAAGTGTACGAAGCTCGTTTTCTTCTTCCGAGAACTCCTGAAGATTTAGCTCTGCTTGGTCGGTGTGGATCAGTTTGAACAGGAAAATTGCCAGAACAGATTTTCCGGTTCCTGCACCACCTTGCACCAGCAAGTGGCGAAAGTTGTCATCAAGCAAAGCGCGCATGATTTCAATCAGGCTCTGGCGTTGCTCGAATGACAAGGCTTTGTAGGGTGAGTATTTGAAAACATCAGAGTTATCAATCGACTCCAGCGAGTGTTTGGCGATTCCCTGGCCCCGTAGCTTGTCCCAGACCTCCCGGAAGATTTGGCTGTAGACCTCATCTTTTTGATAGTAGTTGTGATCGGTCAGGCCAAGATTTCCGTTGAGCAGCTCGAAGCACCCATCAGCCGCCATATATTTAATCAGAGTGGACTCAATATCGAGCGTAGCGGATTTGTTGAAATGTGAGCTGCTGATCAAATGGGCGGTGTTGAGCAGTTTCTTATGCTCGTGTAGCAGGTGAGTGTTCAGGCGGTTTAGCGCATTGGTCGTTTCTCCGACATAGGCGCGTCGTTTGGCTTTGTGACTCAGGATGTAAACCAAGGGCCAGTTCCCAGCAGCATAAGCATTGGATCTTATCTCCGCCAAAGCAAGGTTTGAAAACAGGTATTGGTTCACTTCTACACGATGTGGCTGACTCATGGCGCTGGATGAATGATCTCTATTTTTTGGGGTAAGTTTTGCTCAGTTTCTGTCCGTTTGACATGGCTGGTAAATCATAGCCTATTGGGATGAGCTGGTTTTGAGACCTTTTCTGTTTAAGTTGGGCAGGCCGATGTGGATGCCAGGGCGTGTCATGGTTTCAGATACGTGGATCAGGATGGTGTTAACTGCCAGCAATCTCGCATAGCTATAACGAAAGACAAGTAGACTCAGGCACAGCGTGTCAGTGCATTTGACGACTTTCGGGGGAGTTCAAACGGTGACGAATGGTTCTAGCAGCAAGCCTTTACCGCAGCAGGCGGCGATTCAACAAGGCAAGCCTCTGGAGGTCTTTTGGGCCTTCCTGAAACTGGGCCTCACCTCATTCGGTGGGCCTATCGCTCATCTGGGCTACTTTCGTTCCGAGTTTTTGGAGCGTCGTCGCTGGCTGGATGATCGCAGTTATTCGGATCTGGTCGCCCTGTGTCAGTTCTTGCCGGGGCCGGCCAGCAGTCAGGTGGGGATGGCGATTGGTTTGGGGCGTGCGGGCTGGCTGGGTTTACTGGCTGCCTGGACGGGTTTTACCTTGCCTTCGGCGATGGTGTTGATTCTGTTTGCCTTGAGTTTGGCCGGGTTCCAGGGGGTTGCCGAGTCTGCTTGGGTGCATGGCCTCAAGATTGTGGCCGTCGCGATTGTGGCGCAGGCGGTGCTGGGGATGGCTCGCTCTTTATGTCCTGATCGCGCCAGAGCGGCTTTGGCGATTCTGGCGGCTTTGTTGAGCCTTTTGCTGCCCTCTGCGTTTGGGCAGGTGGCTGCTATTGTGATCACGGGTCTGCTGGCCTGGTGGAGGTTGGATGTCATTCAGGCAGGTGCGGCGCAGGCCCATGCGTATCCGGTGTCGCGCAAGGTGGGGGTAGTGGCTTTGCTGCTGTTTGCGGGCCTGCTGATTGCCTTGCCTGTTTGGGCAGCGGCGACGGGTTCGTCTACGGCGCAGTTGCTGGAAGGGGTGTATCGCTCCGGGGCCTTGGTGTTTGGGGGTGGGCATGTAGTGTTGCCTTTATTGCAGGCCTCGGTGGTGCCGAGCGGGGTGGTCAGCAATGCGGATTTGATGGTGGGTTATGGTGCCGCTCAAGCGGTACCGGGACCCTTGTTTACCTTTGCGGCGTATATCGGGGCGATGGCTCAAGGGCCCTTGCACGGATGGCTGGGTGGGCTGGTTTTATTGGTGGTGATTTTTATACCGGCGGTCTTGATTCTGATTGGCGTTTTGCCTTTTTGGCAGGGCTTGCGGCATAGGGCAGGGATGCGGACGGCGATGGCCGGTGTAAATGCAGGTGTGGTCGGCATTCTGGGTGTGGCTCTGTATGACCCGGTGTGGACCAGTGCCATTCACAGTCGGGCAGATTTTGCGCTGGCTTTGCTTCTGTTCGGTTTGCTGACGGTAGGGCGGGTGCCCCCTGTCGTGGTGGTGCTTTTGGCGGGGTTGGGAGCCTGGGGGATCTCTGTCCTTTGACGATAGCGGCTCCTGGTAGCGTGCTCTTGAGCTGTAGAAAGACGGTGGCTTGGCGCTTTCAGCCCTTAGACTGAAAGCGCCAAGCCAAGCCAGCTATGGCTTTAGGCTTTACCACTGCCCAAAAAACACCCCTGCTTTTTTATATGCATTGGTGCCGCGTTCGACTTCTTCTTCCGTCACGGTAGTACGGCGTTTCAGGCTGGTGAACCATTGCAGCAAGCGTTCCCGGCATTCTTCCCGTATGTGCTCATGCTCGGCAGATTGGCCCAGGTCGTTGAACTGTTCTGGGTCTGCATGCAGATCGTAAAGCTGCTCGGGCTCGTCCAGCCAATACACATAACGCCAACGGTCGCTGCGCAGGGACCAGGCTCTGGCATTGGACGGTGATTTGTCACGTAGCACGCGCGCCAGTCGATAGCTGTAGTCCAGTTCGGAAAACACGCAGTCGCGCCACGGGGGCTGGGCACCGTGCAGCAGGGGCAGCAGGTCTCGTCCCTCAATGCGGTGCGGGGCCGGTGGCAGGCGCAGCCAGGAGAGCATGGTAGGCAGTACATCCACAGCTTCGACCATTCTGTCATCGACGGTTCCACGCGTGGCGTTCGCTTCCGGAGACGGGTCGTAGACGATGAAAGGCACGCGCTGCACGGTGTCGTAGAACAGCTCTTTCTCGCCCAGCCAATGATCGCCCAGGAAGTCCCCGTGATCGGCGGTGAAGATGATCAGGGTGTTGTCCATCAGGCCATTGCGGGACATGAAGTCGAACAAGCGACCCAGGTGGTCGTCCAATTGGGTGATCAGCCCCTGGTAGGCGGGGCGGACGGTCTCCACGCAGGCGTCGCTGGAGAAGCTGACGCATTCTTCTTGCTGGCGGTAGGCTTCTAGCACAGGGTGCGCGTTGCTGAGTTCGGCCTCGTTGCGGACCACGGGTAGGCATTGATCTGCGCTGTACATATCGTGGTAGGGCGCGGGGGCAATATAGGGCCAATGGGGTTTGACGTAGCTCAGGTGCAGGACCCAGGGTTCGTCCCCCATGCGCTCCATGAAGGACAGGGCCTGATCCGTCATGTAGGCGGTTTCTGAATGCTTTTCTTCCACCAGAGAGGGATAGCGGGCATTGCGCATATGCCAGCCACTGACGGCTTCTCCATCCGGCCCGCGTGCGGAGATGACAAAGTCTGTCCACGGGTCGTCGGACTCATAGCCATGGCGTCGCAGGTAGGCCGGGTAGCCGCTTTCTTCGCCCGGTTCGTGATGGCCGTCGTAGCGGTCTATTTCCTCAAAGCCACCTGTTTTAAGCAGGCGGGCCAGCTCGCTGCCGCCGTCCAGTGCCAGTCGCTCCAGTCCTTTGTGGTCAACCATGATATGGGTTTTACCCGCCAGCACCAGCTTGTGCCCACCGGCGCGCAAGTACTCGCCCATGGTGACCTCGCCTACCGACAAGGGCACGCGGTTCCAGGTGGCGCCGTGGGTAGAGGGATAGCGGCCTGTGTAATAGCTCATGCGCGATGGGCCGCAAACGCCGGAGTTAACGAAAGCGCGATCAAAGCGCACCCCTTTGGCAGCCAGTGCATCCAGATGGGGGGTACGAATATGAGGGTGCCCGTAGCAGGCCAGGTGATCAGCGCGTAGCTGATCGGCCATGATGAACAGGACGTTCTTGCGTTGTGTCATGTTGTTTGTGTTGCTGGTTTATTGCGTGACTTTAAAGCCGGAGGCTTGAATAACGGGTGCCCATTGTTGGCGGAATTGTTCGATGCGGACGCGGGTTTCTTCTGCATTGGCAGACACAGGGATCAATTCATTTTTCAGCAGTGTCTCTTGCAGGGCCGGGTCGCTGGTGACAGCCTTGATCGCTTCGCCCAGTTGGGTCACTTTGTCGGCAGGCATGGAGGCGGGGGCGAAGAAAGCATTCCAGCCCGAGGCTTCCAGCTCAACACCCGACTGCTTTAGGGTGGGGACGTCTGGCAGGGCGGTTTCACGCTCGCTGCCGGAGGTAGCCAGAATGCGGATGCGTTTGCCTTGGTGTTGGGTGGTCAGCACATCCAGCGTATCAATAGCCACGGGCAAAATGCCACCGATCAGGTCGGTAATCACAGGGGCCGAGCCACGGTAGCCAATAATCTCGCCCTTGGAGCCAATTTGCTGGGACAGCATCAGGCCAAAGAAGTGCGGCAGACTGCCAGTGGCGGGAACCCCGATATTGAAAGCACCGGGATGCGCTTTGGCCCAGGTGATCAGTTGATCCATGGTTTTAATGTCGCTGTCTGCCGATACGGCCACCCCAAAGCCGTATTCGGTCACCATGGAAACCGCTTGAAAGTCGCTGTCGGGCTTGTATGGGATGTCGTTGAAAACCAGGGGGGCGACCACCATGATGGCGGGATTGGCCAGGATCAGCACATTCTTGTCTGCTGCTGTATTTTTGACATACTGGGCGGCAATTCGGCCCCCCGCGCCGGTTTTGTTCTCGACCACCACGGGAATGCCAAGTTTTTGGTGCAGGCTGTCTGACACAATGCGGGCAGCTCGATCAGAGGCGCCTCCGGGGGCATAAGGGACAACGACGGTCAGGTTTTCAATGGGGGTGGCCGCATGGGATAAGCCAGTGAACAACAGCCCTGACAGCAGACAGCTTGTTAGCGTGGCGCGAAGGCGGTTCTTGGTCATGATTTGTCTCCTTTTTTTGATTTCCATCAGTTTTTACCGCAGCTTACCAAGGGGGCTGATACTTGTTCTAATCAAGTATCTTTAAGGCTAAAGGTCCTTCTATGGTTAGCCCCTCCCCGTCTTCTTCTACCCCGGTAAGCGCCGCTCCGGCTCCTACGCTTCCGGCCATGATGATGTTCCAGTTGTATCGGGCCTGGTCAGCAGGCAACCCGATTTTCATTCGCTTGTGCGAGGGGCGCTTCAATATCACGCGCCGTGAATGGCGCATTCTGGCTATCGCCAGCATGCACCCCGCCTTGACGGGCACGTCCTTGGCTGAGGCTGTATCGCTGGATACGGCACGCTGTTCCCGGGCGGTCAGCTCTCTGTGTGAAAAGGGCTTGTTAAAGCGCACGCGCGATACCAAAGACACGCGTGTGGTGCATGTCTCGGTAACGGAGTTGGGTATGCAGCGTTACAAGGAGGTCATGCCGATTGTGGCTTCCTTGAACGAGGAGATCTTTCAGGACCTGAGTGCCGCAGAAATGACGGCCCTGAGCAGCATGCTGGACCGGATTAGCAGCCGGGCGGCTTTAGTGCTGGAAAGTAATGTGGTGCAGGAGCGGGCTCGTCGGAATCGTTAAGTTGGTCCGCGCACCGGCTTATGACTTCTGATTGCTTCGCGAGCAAGAGTGCAGCACTATGGCCCGAAAGGAGCGAGGAGAGGCAAGCATGGCTGGCAAAACTATTCTTATCCAGCAGAGACAAGAGCACATTCAGGCACAGGATCATCAAACCATTTTGCAGGCTGCCCTGGAGCACGGGATCTCTTACCCTCACGGCTGCAAGACAGGGGTATGCGGGGGCTGTAAGACGCGCTTGGTCAAGGGGCAGGTGGAGATGATGGAGTACTCCCGCTTTGCGCTGACCGAGGAACAAAAGGCCAGGGGCCTGATTCTGGCCTGTAGAGCGGTTCCTAAAACCGATGTGACGGTGGGCTGGATAGGGACCGATGATGTTCGGGGCTTGATCCCGTCCCGGGAACTGACGGGCACCGTGTCCTGTATCAAGGATCTGACCCACGATATCCGGCTGGTGAGAATACGTTTGGATGGTCAGGAACCGTTGATTTTCTTTGCGGGGCAGTACGCGGATATCAAGTTTGGACAGGCTCCGGTGCGTAGTTATTCCATGGCCAATCCTCCGGGGGCGCCAGAGCTGGATTTTTACGTGCGCCGCGTGCCGCGTGGGGTGGCTTCGGCCTATGTGCATACGGTCTTGCAGCAAGGTGAGCCGGTCAGCCTGACGGTGCCACTAGGCTCATCCTATCTGCGCGATGGCTATGGCGGGCCGATGCTTTGTATTGCCGGTGGGACAGGCCTGGCACCGATCCAGTCGATTGTAGAGACGGCCTTGGGCTGGGGCATGAGCCAGCCTATTCATGTGTATTTTGGGGTGCGGGAGCGGCGGGACTTGTACTGCGAAGACGAGTTCAAAGCCTTGCAAGAACGTTACCCCAATCTGAGCTTTACGCCTGTGTTATCGGGGATGCCGGTGGCACCGTACCGAAGGGGCATGGTGACTGATGCGGTGGGCCAGGACCTGCCTGATCTGAATGGCTGGAAGGTGTATGTGGCAGGGTCACCCTCCATGGTGGATGAGGCTGTCGGTATGGTGCTTAAACGCGGAGTGAAGGTGCAGAACCTGCATGTGAGTGTGTTTTTTACGCCTTGAGCAGGCCATGTCTGCATAGCAGCGCCTGTGGCGATTGTTTACTATCGAGCCTTATGCGTTTTAACTCTTGTTTTATCCCATCATCTGCATGGAATACTGTGCCTGACTCCTCTCTTTCTCTGCCTGACGGCTGCACGTTTCGTCCCCTTCAAGAATCCGAACTGAACCTGCTGTGGTCCATAGACCGTAGCGAGCGAATCGACGGTTTGTACGAGCTGCGTAATGGCGTGTTGCACAAGCAAGCGGCTGATATTGATCTGCGCGGCTGGCCGGAGGGCGACCCGGAAAAATATCACCCTGAACATGAGGACGCCTTTCATCGTGGCGCCTGGTTCATGGGCGTATTCAAGGGGGAGACTTTGCTGGCTGCTGTGGGTCTGGACAGCTTGCCTTTGGGGCCACAAGGCGATTGGCGTCAACTTTTCTTTCTGCATGTCAGCCAGTCCTTGCGAGGGCAGGGCATGGGCGTATGGCTGCTGGATCAGGCCAAGAAACAGGCTGTGGAATGGGGTGCGAAGGCGGTCTATGCCTCGGCCACGCCTTCAGTGAATACGGTGGATTTCTATAGGGCGCATGGTTTTGAAATCGCGCCAGAGCCTGATGCCCGTTTGTTTGAGCTGGACCCGGAAGATATCCATCTGCTGTGTTGCTTGGAATAGAAACTTGGTTTCGACCGAGTTCGGTCAGCCAACCGTTATTCCTGCTCCCGCCACAGTGACGGTTACCGTGTAGTGAGTAAGGCTTGCCCGTTGGGCAGGCCAGCGACTTGCGGGTCTCAACGAAGGGGGCATGAAAGAGACAGGCTGCAGGACAAGAAAAAGAGTGGCTGGCAGCCTGTGGGTGCCTTCAAGAAAAGGCGGTCTTTAGTCGTGCTTGCCGCCGCAGCAAACTGTCCACCACTTGCGACGCGAAGTGTGGCCGATACCGGGGTTGAAGGTGTTGGTCGGGTCCAGCTCGCGGTAAAACCCGGCCAGGGCAGGTTTGGCGATATACAGGTGGCCCACATTGTGCTCGGCCGGGTACTCGGCACGGCGTTCATCCAGCAGCTTCCACATGCGGTGTTCCATATCCAGAGGAACCACGCCTTTTTTGACGATGTAGTCCTGGTGGAACACGTGGCACAGGAAGTGGCCGTAGTAGAGTTTGTGGACGATGTCTTTTTCCATATCGTCCGGCAGTTGCTCCACCCATTCCTTGTCGTTGCGGCGCAAGGCAATGTCCAGCGCCACAATATCTTCCACGCTGTCGGGGTGCGACTCACGGTAGCGGATGGCGGCACCGGCAATGGCAAAGCGGTGCAGAAAGGCTTTGCGGCCTTCTTCAGCATCACACTCAAAATAGGCACCTTGCTGGCTGCCTTCAAATTGCTGACTTAGAAATTCGCGCGTGGCCTGGGCGGTGTCGTTGGAGACGCGCAGCAGCAGGTGGTGCTCGAAGCGATCACGCCATTCACGCATACGCGGCGGCAGGTGGCTGGGCAGGCGGTTCATGATTGCCTGGATCACGCGATCGGTGACGCCGCGCCAGCCAAAGCGTTCAAAAAAACCATCGATACGGCTTTTCATAGCGAAGGCGGACGGCACTTTGGCCGTACCAAAACGGTCGATCAGCAAGAAGGTGTCTTTGCCGTATTGTTCGCCAATATCGTAGGCGGTGCGATGGATGTACTCGCCCGCAATAGGCAGGCGGGGCAGGTCCGTCAGCAGGTGGCGACGTACGGCAGTCAGCTCGTCCGGGTCGTTGGTGCCGATGTAGAAAACGGTACTGGCCTCTTTGGGGAAGGTATCCAGACGCACGGCAAAAATGCACAGCTTGCCGGCCGAGCCGGAGGCTTCGTAAAGGCGTGAAGGGTCGGCATTGAAACGGGCTGGGGTCTGGGCATCCACATCGCGCACAGCTTCGGCGTAGCGTGGGTCGCTGGCCTTGCGTTCCGGGTCGTTGATGATGTCCGCGACACTGTACTTGCCTTGTTCCAGGCGGCTCAGAATTTCTTCCGGGGTATCCCCCAGATGGATGCCCAGGTGATTGACCAGTTGCAAGGTGCCATCGTCCAGCACTTGCGCGTACAACGTCAATTCTGTGTAGGCCGGGCCGCGTCGCACCAGTGCACCGCCGGAGTTGTTGCAAACACCGCCCAGCACAGACGCACCGATACACGAGGAGCCAATCACCGAATGGGGTTCACGCTCCAGCGGGGCCAGGGTCTGTTCCAGACGATCGAGCGTGGCACCGGGTAGGCAGACAACCTGCTCACCATCGTTAATGACCTGTATGCCTTGTAGGCGCATGGTGTTCATCAGCACGATGTCACGGTCGTAGTCGTCACCGTCGGGGGTGGAGCCGCCCGTCAGTCCGGTATTGGCCGCTTGCATGATCACGATGCAATCGGCAGCGACAGCGGCTTGCAGGCTGCGCCATTGTTCCAGCAGCGTTCCAGGCCGCACTACGGCCAACACCTTGCCTTCACCCGTACGGTGGCCCTTGCGGTAACGACGCGTGCTGCGGTCGTCCGTCAGGACGTGGGGGTTGCCGACAATAGCGCGCAATTGCTGCAACAAATCCGCAGCGCCGGTGGAAACTGACATGGTCAAGACTCCTGTACAAGCAGGTCAGAGCTGATCTGGGAAATACTGCTGACACTGGTCAGCGTCATGGCGACCCGAATTTCTTTTTCAATCAGGCCAAGCAGGTGATCGACGCCGGATTGTCCGGCGGCGGCCAGTGCATAGATGTAGGCGCGGCCCAGCATGGCAGCATCGGCACCCAGTGCAATCATGCGCACCACGTCCAGTCCGCTGCGTACACCAGAGTCCGCCAGAATCTTGATCTGGCCTTTGACGGCATCGGCAATGGCGGGCAGGGCGCGGGCCGAGGACAGGACGCCATCAAGCTGGCGGCCACCGTGGTTCGAGACGATGATGCCATCGGCACCAAAACGTACTGCATCGCGCGCGTCATCGGGGTCCAGAATGCCTTTGATGACCATGGGACCTTTCCAGAATTCGCGTATCCATTCCAGGTCTTTCCAGGAAATGGAAGGGTCGAAGTTCGCACCCAGATAGCCCATATAGTCGGCCAGGCCCGTCGGCTTGCCCAGGTAGCGCGAGATATTGCCCAGATCATGCGGACGGCCCAGTAGGCCCACATCCCAGGCCCAGCGCGGGTGCATGACGGCCTGTGCGTAGCGGCGCAGGGCGGCGTTCGGGCCGCTCATGCCTGAATGGGCATCACGGTAACGTGCGCCGGGTACGGGCATGTCCACGGTAAAGACCAGAGTGCTGCAGCCAGCGGCTTGCGCCCGTTCCAGTGCATTGCGCATGAAGCCACGGTCTTTGAGCACATACAACTGAAACCACATGGGCCGTGTCAGTCGTGGGGCCACTTCCTCGATCGGGCAGACCGACACGCTGGACATGGTAAAGGGAATGCCGTGTGCATCGGCCGCCTGGGCCGCTTGTACTTCGCCTCGACGCGCATACATGCCAGTCAGGCCCACCGGGGACAGCGCCACCGGCATGGACAGCTTTTCACCAAACAGTTCAATGCTGGTATCCAGTTGGCTCATGTCTTTCAGCACACGCTGGCGCAGGGCGACATTGGCCAGATCATCCACATTGCGGCGCAGGGTGTGCTCGGCGTAGGCACCGCCGTCAATGTAGTGGAACAGGAAAGGAGGCAGTCGTTTTTGGGCGGCACGCCGGTAGTCGGTCGAGGAGGAAATAATCATGGCAGGGCGGAGTCCGTTAAGGTCGAGGGCAGTGTCTGCAAGCGCGCGGCTCGTTCGCGGCGAGCAAGATCTTCGTCGGCCTGAATAAGGGTGTTGCGTACGTAACCAAGGTGTTCATTGACAACGTGGCGAGCACGGGCCGCATCGCCATCAATAATGGCTTTGACCAGGGCCTCGTGCTGCGCGGTCAGATGTGTGATGGTTTCGGGCGAGTCGTGCACAAACATGATGATGTCCCGGTTCTGGGTCACACTGCTGAGCACCAGGTCGAACAGTCCTCGCATGACTTGAACCAGCACCAGGTTGTGGGAGGCTTCGGCAACGGCCAGGTGAAACTGGGCATCGGCCCGGGCAGATTGCTCGGTGTCGCCACTTTGCTGGTAGCGAATCATTTGCTCGAAGCACTGCAGGATCTTGTCTTTGTCGTCGGGGGAGGCGCGCAGGGCGGCGTGCCAGGTGGTGCTGCTTTCCAGAGCAATGCGTGCTTCCAGCACATCGTAGCGGTACTGGGGATCGGACAGCATCAAGGCGGCCAGCGGGTCTACAGAACGCTGCGTCCATTGAGACGTTTGGGAAGTCAGGTAGGTGCCTGAGCCAACCTGACTGCGCAAAATGCCTTGGCTGTTCAGTTGCTGAATGGCCTCGCGCAGCGAAGCACGCGACACGTTCAATTGGGCTGCCAGCGTACGCTCGGCGGGCAGACGTTGCCCTGCCTTGAAATCGCTGGATTGAATCAGCGCCAGTAGTTGTTGGGCGACGTGATCAGAGAGGCGCATAGTTCTTGAAGTGGCGAAAAGATAAATCAGCAAGGCGCGAGTCTGTGCACCTTGCTGATAAAGGATGAGGGCGGGCCCTTAGGGGATCATCCAAGGTAACACATAGGCTTGCAAGGTCGTCAGCAGGCCGACAAGGACAGCAAAGACCAGGCTGTGCTTGACGGTAAAGCGGAACAGATCGGATTCTTTGCCAGCCAGTCCCACGGCGGCGCAGGCAATGGCAATGGATTGGGGCGAGATCATCTTGCCGGTGACGCCTCCAGTGGTATTGGCGGCCACCATCAGCACTTCAGGTAGGCCCAACTGCTGCGCCGTGGTTGCCTGCAAGGCACCAAACAAGGCGTTGGCAGATGTGTCGGAACCGGTCAGGAATACACCGATCCAGCCCAGAAACGGCGAGAAGAAGGTGAAGGCTTTGCCCGTGTGGGCCAGGGCCAGTGCCAGGGTGGCAGACAGGCCCGAGTAGTTGGCGATAAAGGCGAAGGCCAGCACCATACCGATCGAATAGATAGGTACAGCCAGCTCCTTGAAGGTTTCACCCAAGGTCTCGACCGCTTTTGCGGGCTTCATGCGCAAGAAGATAATCGTGAGCAAGGCGGCAAGCAAAATGGCCGTGCCGGTCGCAGACAACCAGTTAAAGGCGTAGACCGCGCCATAGGGTGTGGCCGAGGCGACCACGGGTGGTGCTTTTTCGACCAGATTGTGCAGGAAGGGCACGGGAATGTTCACGATGGTCGAAGCCAGCGGACCGTTGGCGGCAAACAGCACTTTGAAGGGCTGCACACTCCAGATCGTGACCATGGCAGTCAGGATGATGAAGGGCGACCAGGCTTTGAGGATGCGGCCTGTGGTCAGTGCTGCAGGGGCCTGTTCGGCAGTCTTGTTCTGGGGGGCCGTGCCTTCTTGCGTCTCAAAACGGAAGATGCGTTTGGGTTGCCACACTTTCAGGAACAAGGTCAGCACGACCAGGGAAACTAGGGCCGAGGTAATGTCCGGCAGTTCGGGGCCAATGTAGTTGGCCGTCAGGAACTGCACAATCGCAAAGGAGCCACCACCGACCAGCACCGCAGGCCAGGTTTCCTTGATGCCGCGCCAGCCGTCCATGATGGCCATCAGCCAGAACAGCACGATGATAGTCATGAAAGGTAGCTGGCGACCGGCCATCTGGCCGATTTCAAAGGGATCAATACCCGATACCTGACCGGCCACAATGATAGGAATACCCATGGCACCGAAGGCAACCGGAGCGGTGTTCGCAATCAGGCACAGACCGGCAGCGTACAAGGGGCGGAAACCCAAACCTGCCAGCAAGGCTGCGGTGATGGCAACGGGTGCACCAAAACCGGCCGCCCCTTCCAGGAACGCGCCAAAGCAAAAACCGACCAGAATCAGCTGTAGACGCTGGTCAGG
Source organism: Alcaligenes sp. LTN-3 (assembly GCF_059735605.1). Taxonomy (NCBI): domain Bacteria; kingdom Pseudomonadati; phylum Pseudomonadota; class Betaproteobacteria; order Burkholderiales; family Alcaligenaceae; genus Alcaligenes; species Alcaligenes sp. LTN-3. Next base: position 212,994 of record NZ_JCAPDN010000002.1, read on the forward strand.
TGTGACGGACAGGATGGAGGCACGAATCACGTCGAATTGGCCAGTCTTGACCGAGATCTTGTACAGGAAAACGGCGGCCACAATGATCCAGGCAATGGGCCACAGACCATAGAAAAAGCCATAGACCACCGAGGCCAGCGCCGCAGAAACCGGCATGCGGTAGAAGAACAGGGCAACGCCCAGAGCCAGCAGCACCGTAATCGTGCCCGCCAGATAGCCCTTCATGCGCAACTTGGTCAGGGCCAGGAAAAAAAAGATGATTGGAATAAGGGCGATCAGTGCCGACAGCCAGATATTGCCGGTGGGATCGTATTGCTGCAGCCACGCTTGTTGCATGTTTGTTCTATCTCCGCAGGAGCAAAGGGGAGGCGCTTGTAACGCAAGCGAACCTGAAGGTCAGCGGATTGGTCTGACCATTTCTTGAGATCGTCAAGGGTAGAGCGCATTGTATCCACGGGTTTATTGGCTTGAATCTCAGTGTTTACCCTAATAATTTAAGACTAATTGGTTTTTTCTTTATTGAATGGTCTGACCAATTAATGGAAATAAGTCAGGGAAACCTGCCGAGTTAATGCCTTTGCTGGGCTTGATCGCAGAGCAATATCCTGTCCTGCGCTTGCATGGGGGCTGCATGCCGTTACCCAGAAATGGGTGTCGCCCAATTAATTGGGGCGCCAGATGGTGTTCTTCTGCCGACCTGAGGTGTCGCCTGCTTCTACAACCGCTGATTGTCCTTCGGGAAAGTGAGTGGTTTTTTGGGCTACCCAGGACGAGTGAGTGATTACCTACGTGTTTTCCCGTCTGGCTTCACGTCAGTATTGGCATGACAATGCCTATATTGTCATAACAATAGTCAAACACCACAGGAGACAGTCAATGAAAGATCCACATTGTCATTCCAGCAGCATCCTGGTTGAGCGGCCCGCGCCAATCGCGTTTGCCATCATGTCCGATGGCATCCAGCAAGGTCAGTGGGCCTGGGGCAGTGCCAATCGCACCGAGGTGGAGCCGGGCCTGTTCAAGGGCACATCGGTCTTTAACGGTCAGGACACGTATGTGCGTCTGAATGTAGATACCGAGCGTTTCCAGGTTGATTACGACGTCGGCACCAGCAAGGAAAGCATGCAGTTTCGGAACATGTCGCGTGTGATTCCGGGAGAGGTCCTTAAACTGGGCGCGGACAAATGTGTGGTGAGCTTGTTGACCTGGAGGCTGGCAACGCAGAGCGATGCCGCGTGGGAGCAAATCTCTTGTGTGCATGAGGCTGAAATGTTCTTGATCAAGGGACTCTTGGAGCGGGCGTAAACGATGCTGCTCGCGGGCCTCCAAGCAACGGGCCTGATGCTTGCTGAACGCAGTGCATCGGGAGCCCAGCAGCAGCGCCTTGCCATCTATAAGAACGAGATAAGACAGTGAGTACAAAGCCACTTTATGAACAGCTTGCCGACAAGCTGACCCGTTATATCCAGAACGGTCGTCTGAAACCGGGGGACCGCTTGCCGACCGAAGCGGAGTTGGGCGAAATGTTTGGCGTCAGCCGAATTACGGTTCGCCAAGGTCTGGCGATACTGACGCGCAACGGTTTGATTGAACGCTTTGCCAGCCGTGGCACTTTTGTGCTGGAGCGCAAACAGACGGGCTCCTGGGAGTTAGGCTCCATCAATGATCTGGTGCAGTTGGGCAAAGACACGACCACCCGTATTGCCAACTGGTCCTTGGTGGCCCCCCCTGCCGAGATTGCCGAGTTCTTTGCGTCCGATGAACCGGTCTACAAGCTGCAGGCGGTGCGCTACAAGTCGGCTGTTCCTCTGTATTGGGCGGAAAACTACTTGCTGCGCTCGATCGGCGAACGCATCCCGGTGCAGGAACTGGAAACACGCACCATGGTGGAGATGTTGACCTGCGTGCTGGCTGTGCCCATCCAGCATGCTCAAGAGGAGATCAGTATGGCCAATGCGTCGGCGGAGATGGCCAAGCAGTTGTGGATCAAGGAAAACCAGGCCGTGATCGTGCAGCGTATCGACTTGTTCGATACCGATGGCAAGCCGGTGCAAAGTGGCAAGGGCTGGTGGCGCAGCGAGCATTTCAAACGACGCTTCAAATTGAACTACATCTGAAATCCGGTGCTGGTGCCAACCCAGACCTTGTCGGTACTGCGGTTTACACAGGCAAATGCTGCCCTTTGGCCTTGATGCAAGACAGCACAATCTGTGAATGGATTTTGGTGACGCCGCGCAGCGTGTTGAGCTTGTGGACCACAAAATTAGAGAAGGTCTCGAAGTTGCGCGTGCGGATGTGCAGCATGTAGTTCGCCTGCCCGGTCACGATGTAGGCATGCAGCACTTCATCCATGTTGGCTAATGCCTTGCTCAGGTACTGATGTTCGCTCTCGTTGAGCTGCGCAATATTGACTTCCACAAAGGCCTCAATGGCAAAACCCAGCTTGCTCGCACTGAGATTGGCGCTGTAGCTCTCGATCAAGCCCTCTTGCTCCAGAATCTTTACCCGCCGGTGGCAGGAGGACGGAGAAAGGGCGATCAGGTCAGCCAGCTCCTGGTTGCTAAGCCTGCCGTTGCCCTGCAAAAGGCGCAGGATTTTCAAGTCTGTCTCGTCTAGTCTCATGTTTTAGAATTATCTATGTTTATGTGTTTTTAGAATCGAATTTTCTTCCAGATTTAAGCATAATCCTGATTGATTTGGAATAATTCGCCAGGGCCTCGATGCTAGACTAAATGACGTAAAAAGCAGAATCGAGGAGCATGAACATGATTACTTTGCCGCAATGTGAGCAGTGGGATCAAGCCGATGAGCTGGCTGCCTTTAAGGCCAAATTTGACCTGCCGCCCAATACGATTTATTTGGACGGAAATTCCCTGGGGGCCATGCCCCGGCATGCCATGGAGCGCGCCCAGGAAGTGATTGGCCAGGAATGGCGCACCGACCTGATCAATAGCTGGAACAAGGCAGGCTGGTGGACCTTGCCGGTGCGTCTGGGCGATCAGATGTCGCCCCTGATTGGTGCCGGTCAAGGCGAAACCATCGTGAGCGACAGCACCTCCGTGAACCTGTTCAAGGTGCTGGCTGCCGCCGTCAATTTGCAAAAAGAACGCCATCCGGAAAAGAAAGTGATTCTGGCCGAGCGCGACTCTTTCCCTACCGATCTGTACATCATTGAAGGGTTTAACGCCTTCTTCGGCAAAGACTATAGGCTGGAGCTGATTGATGAGCCGGCAGAGCTGCAAGCCGCGGTCAATGCTGAAACAGCCGTGGTCGTGCTGTCCCACGTGAACTACCGCACGGGTTACCTGCACGATATGCAGGCGACCAACCGGCTGGTGCACGAGCACCAGGGGCTGGTGATCTGGGACTTGTGCCACTCTGCGGGCGCCTTGCCGATCGAGCTTAAAGACAGCGGTTCGGACTTTGCCATTGGCTGCACCTACAAGTACCTGAATGCCGGTCCGGGCGCACCGGCCCTGCTGTGGGTGAACCCTGAGCTGATGAGCCAGATCAGTCAGCCTCTGTCTGGCTGGTGGGGGCATAAGCACCCCTTTGCGATGAGCCCTTCGTACGAAGCGGCCAATGGTATCGAGCGTTTTTTGTGCGGGACTCAGCCCATTGTGTCCTTGAGCCTGGTCGCTTGTGGTGTGGATGTGTTCCTGCAAACCGATTTACAAGCCGTGCGCCGTAAATCCCTGGCCCTGACAGACTTGTTCATCGCTCTGCTGGAACAGGAGTGTGCCGAGTTTGGCCTGCGTCTGGTGACCCCACGCGATCATCACTACCGTGGCAGCCATGTCAGCTTTGCGCACGAGCAAGGCTATGCCGCCATCCAGGCCCTGATCGCCCGTGGCGTGATTGGGGACTACCGCGAGCCCGAAGTCATGCGCTTTGGAATCACGCCTTTGTATTTGTCGTTTGTGGATATCTGGCAGGCCGTGCAACACATCAAGGCCGTGTTTGCGAATAAGGAATGGGACAAGCCGGCTTACAAAACACGCTCCAAGGTGACTTGATGACGACGACAGAAAAATAATCATAAGGAGGAGACATGAGTCGATTTGAGCAAATTCAATCGCGCGAAGCCGGGCTGCATAAAAAACTGAGCGCCCGTCAAATGAGCATGATTGCGATCGGGGGCGCTATTGGTACCGGCTTGTTCCTGGGCAGCAAATTTGCTATTGGTTTTGCCGGTCCCGGTGTGGTGTTGAGCTATGTGATTGGCGGCTTTATCGCGCTGGTCCTGATGGGTTGCCTGGCCGAGATGACCGTGGAACATCCCACATCGGGTTCCTTTGGGGCCTATGCGGAGTTCTACATTCATCCGCTGGCCGGGTTTCTGGTGCGCTATAGCTATTGGGCCTGCATTGTTCTGGCGGTGGGCACCGAGGTAACGGCGGTGGCGGACTACATGAAGTTCTGGTTCCCGGACGTCTCGCCCTGGATCTGGATCGTCTTTTTCTCGGCTGTGCTGATCGCGGTCAATGCTTACAGCGTCAAGGCGTTTGGCTCGGTGGAGTATTGGTTTGCCCTGATCAAGGTGTTTGCGATTATTGCGTTCATCGTGCTGGCCATCGGCATGTTGACGGGTTATTACAAGCCCGCGCAGGTGCAGGAAAACCTGTTCGGCCAGGGAGGCTTCATGCCCAATGGCTGGTATGGGGTGTGGGTGGGTGTGATTATTTCTATCTTCAGTTATCTGAGTATCGAGATGATTGCCGTGGCGGCGGGTGAGGCCGAAAACCCCGAGCAAGCCGTGCGCCAGGCCTTCAAGGCCACGATCTGGCGCCTGATCATTTTCTACCTGCTGTCCTTGTCTCTGATCGTGATGCTGGTGCCTTGGCAGGTGCTGGTTGCAGAGGGCACCACCAGTCCTTTCATTACGGTGATGCAGTCCGTGGGCATTCCTTATGCCGACAGCATCTTGAACTTCATCGTGATCATTGCGGCCTTGTCGGCCATGAACAGCATGCTCTACATTTCGACCCGCATGATGTTCAGCCTGTCGCGTGCTGGTGATGCGCCTGCGGCGCTGGGTAAAGTGGCTCGCAATGGTGTGCCTTTGAATGCGCTGGCTTTGTCGGCCAGCGGTGTGGCTGTGGCTGCAGTGGTGTATGCCTACAATCCGGAAACTGCCTTTCCGGTGATGATTGCCTTGTCCATGTTTGGCGCCTTGTTCACCTGGGGCATGATTTTCCTGACCCATCTGTTCTTTCGCCGTCGTGTGGCTCAGGATGGTGTGCAACTACGCTTTCGTATGCCCGCCTATCCGATTGGCACCTTGTTGGGTCTGATTGGCATTGTGGCGATTTTGGTGACGACCTGGTTCATCGATATCTTCCATTACACCCTGTTGTTTGGAGTGCCGTTTTTGCTGATCCTGATCGGGGCTTACCTGGTGCGGACACGGATCCGAACTCCTTAATGGTTGTACTGGTTTCATACCCCCTTGCTGTTGAACTGATCTCAAGAGCTTGGGCCGTTTGAATATCAAGGTCCGAAGGCCTGAGTCCGGTATTGCACCGCGCTCAGGCCTTTTTACGTGAGTTTGATACGTTCATGATTCAGTTGTGAAGGCATGGCCGTATTGCGCTTTGAGGGAGGGAGAGGAGGCTTTCTAGGGTGACTTTGTTCAGGCTGGGTCATGGCAACAGATAGTTTATTGCGGGTGTTCGATGCCTATCGAATGTGTCGCTGCGTGAAGATAAAGCAGGACGTTATGTAGCTTTTTGTGGCAAATTAAAAGAATCGACAACTTTTGCTAAGCAAAAAAGGGGAGCGCATGTCGTTCAAACGCAGATTGAAAGTACATGTCCTAGCCGGGAGCGTCTTGCTGAGTGCACCGGCCTGGTCGGCGCAAGTCGCTGATCAAATCTGGATGGGGGGGCCGGTGCTGACGATGAACGATCGTCAGCCGACCGCAGAGGCGGTGGCGATCAAAGATGGCCGTATTCTGGATGTAGGCACACTGCAGGCGATGCAGGCTTACAAAGGCACCGGGACGAATACGATTGACTTGCAAGGCAAGGCATTGCTGCCGGGTTTTGTCGATGCGCATGGGCATGCGTTCATGATTGGCGTGCAAGCCATGTCAGCCAATTTGTTGGCGGCCCCCGACGGCCAAGTGAAAGACATCAAGAGTTTGCAGGAAACGCTGAAGCAGTGGCTTGATGAACAAAGCCAGACCCGGCAAGTCGGGCTGATTCTGGGTTTTGGCTACGACGATGCCCAGTTGGCCGAGCAGCGGCATCCCACCCGTCATGATCTGGATGCGGTCTCTGAGTCATTGCCCATCGTCATCATTCACCAGTCCAGTCATATTGGGGTGTTGAACAGCAAGGCACTTGAAATGGCGGGTATTACGGCCCAGACCCCTAATCCGGAGGGTGGCGTGATCCGTCGGGAAGAGGGCAGTCAGCAACCGAATGGGGTGCTGGAGGAAATGGCGTTTTTCTCCGGGGTGGCCAGTCAGATGGGCAAGCTCACGCCAGAGCAGGCTCAGGCTTTGTTTGTGGCCGGAACCGATCTGCTCAAACGCTATGGGTATACAACCGGGCAGGAAGGGCGGGCAACCTCCAGCATCGTTCCTTTGATGCAAGCGGCAGCCAAGGCCGGCAAGATTGATATTGATGTCGCCACGTATGTGGATATCTTGCAGGATCGGGATTTTATTCTACGCAACGCATCGCGGGAGTACACCGACGGATTTCGGGTGGCCGGTGCCAAGTTGACCATTGATGGCTCGCCACAAGGCTTTACCGCCTATCGTGATCGTCCTTACTACAACCCGCCTGCCGGTTACCGTGCCGATTATCGGGGCTACGTGGCCGCAACGCCTGATCAGGTGTTTGAATCGGTGGATTGGGCGTTTAAGAATGGAATACAGATTCTGACGCACTCCAATGGCGAGGGAGCATCAGATCTGCTGCTGGCGGCAATTAAAACCGCACGCGAGAAATACGGCCCGCAGGACCGTCGCGCAGTACTGATTCATGGGCAGTTCTTGCGTCGGGATCAGGTGGCGACCATTGCCGAGCTGGATGTGTTTCCGTCCTTGTTTCCCATGCACACCTTTTACTGGGGGGACTGGCACCGTGACCGCACGGTGGGGCCGGTCAATGCCGATAATATTTCTCCCACTGGCTGGGTGCGCGAGCACGGCCTGATGTTCTCTTCGCATCATGATGCCCCGGTGGCCTTTCCGAATTCGATGCGTGTGTTGTCAGCCACGGTCACGCGTCGTTCCCGATCCGGAGACATCCTGGGCCCGGATCAGCGGGTGGATGTGCCAACGGCACTGAAAGCCATGACGATCTGGCCGGCGTACCAGCATTTTGAGGAAAAGGAGAAAGGCTCGATTGAGCCGGGTAAGTTGGCGGACTTTGTGGTTCTGTCTCAGGATCCGACAGCGGTTGATCCCGAGCAGTTGTCGACCCTGGAGGTCATTCAGACGATCAAGCGAGGCAAACTGATCTACGAGCAGGGCGCAGCCTCAGAGGGCGAACGGCTTAGCCAGTTACAGACTGGAGAGATGATTTCCCGCTTTTTGAATGAGTGGCAGCATCAGGCTCATGAGGCGGGCTCGACGGATCATGGTCATGGTCCGGAGTTGTTAATGGGCGCCTTGCTGCAGGGTATGGAGTAAGGCCGTTTGCAGGCAAGACATCCGGGCAGCCAGGCTGCCCGGTTCAGACGCCAAAATGTTCATATGAACATTTTGGCGTCATAAAACTTTCATCTGAGCGTCACCGAGTCGTAACGTCGCGTTCTTACACTGCCGGGTATTCAAACGAAACCTAGATGCCGTGTTATGAACCTATCTGTCAGGCAAAGCATTATTGTGGATTTGCTGGCCGCCCAAGGGGCCGTGTCAGTCGATGGCTTGGCCGCACATTTCGGGGTGACGCCCCAGACCATACGGCGCGACCTGAACTACTTGTATGAAGCCGATCTGGTGCGCCGCCGTCATGGTGGTGCCGAGCTGAACGTGGTCGAGCGCAATGCGCCTTTTCAGACGCGACGCATTACCCATTTGCAAGCCAAGGCCCGTATCGGGCGAGCGGTTGCCCAACTGATTCCTCCCGGTGCCAGTCTGCTGCTGGGTTTTGGCACCACTCCTGAACAAGTTGCCTTGGCGCTGGCCGATCATCGTGACTTAACCGTGGTCACCAATAACATCAGCGCGGCCTTGGCCCTGTCTCACAATATGAGCCACCGCGTGGTGCTGACAGGCGGTGAGCTGCGTCAACCCAATCCTGAGATTCTGGGCCCCGGTGCCGAGCGCCTGTTCAACAGCTTCAAGGCCGACTTTGGCGTGTCCGGGGTAGGGGGCTTTGATTCGGACGGTGCCTTGCTGGACTTTGATATGGCCGAGTCCGATTGCCACAAAGCCCTGCGCGGTAATTGCCGGGTGCGGATCCTGGTGCTGGATCACACCAAGTTTGGCCGTCGTGCGCCTGTGCGTAGCGGCTCTTTGGATGATGTGGATATTCTGGTCAGTGACCAGCCTATTCCCGAGCCTTACCGCGAGCAGATTCCGGCGCGCGTTCAGGTGGTGATTGCCGATGAGGTGCAGGCATGAGTCGCGCCGCTATCGAGTTGCAAGGCATAGGCAAAGCCTGGGGTGAGCAGGCCGTGCTCAAGCAGATGGATCTGTCCATTCAGGAAGGCAAGTTCACGGCCTTGCTGGGGCCGTCGGGCTGCGGAAAATCCACTTTGCTGCGCATCATTGCTGGGTTGGAAACACCCGATCAGGGTCGTCTCTTGATCAATGGTCAGGATGCCACCTATATGGAGCCTGCCAAGCGTGGCCTGAGCATGGTGTTCCAGTCCTACGCCTTGTTCCCGCATCTGAATGTGGCCGACAACATCTTGTTCGGTCTGCAAGTACGGCGTGCCGATCGTCAACAACAAAAAGAGCGTCTGCGCGAAGCCTTGGCCTTGACCAATCTGGAGGGGCTGGAAGAGCGCAAGCCGGGTCAGCTCTCGGGCGGACAGCGGCAACGTGTGGCGCTGGCACGCAGCATCGTGTCGGGTCATCGCATCTGTTTGATGGACGAACCACTCTCGAACCTGGATGCCAAGCTGCGCCATACCGTACGCCATGAAATTCGCTCCTTGCAGCAGCGCCTGGGTCTGACCGTGGTCTACGTTACCCACGACCAGACCGAAGCCATGGGCATGGCTGATCACGTGGTGTTGCTCAATGCTGGAAATATCGAGCAGCAGGGCAGTGCCCAGGATTTGTACGGCCAGCCCAATAGTGTCTTTACCGCCGGTTTTATTGGCAGCCCGCCCATGATGATGATTCACAGCGACCACGTTCCCGTGGAACTGTGGCCGTCGCGTCGTCAGTACGACCAGCCACATCGTGTGCTGGTGGGCGTGCGCCCCGAAAACCTGAATTTGCACGAAGCGGGCGAACAGCATGTGGCCGCCACCGTAGTGCATCAGGAGTTTCAGGGGGCTGATGCCTATGTGTATGTGCAGCTTGATGACGGCCATACCCTGATCGTGCGCGCGCCGCACAGCCGCAGCGTCCAGGCGGGCGCTCGCTGTGGTTTGAGCTGGAATCCCGTTCACGCTTTTTACTTTAACCAGGACAGCGGGGCTCGCCTGCCGACACCGTCTGCGGATGCTCTGACTGCTGCTCCTGTTGCTGTTCTTCCCTAAACGTACTGCGAGTCTACCCATGTTGAAGAATTGTTTGCTTGCTACCTCCAGCGCCTTGTTGATGAGCCTGGGCGCCAATGCCCATAGCGCGGTGGAATTGACCATGTATTACCCCATTGCCGTGGGTGGTCCATTGACCGATGTGGTCGATGGCATGATCAAGGACTACCAGGCCCAAAATCCGGAAGTTACGGTCAAGGCCGTGTACTCCGGCAACTACGATGAAACCCGTGTGCGCGCATTGTCGGCCCTGCGCGCAGGCGAGCCGGTGCAGTTGTCTGTATTGGGCGCACTGGACACCCATGATCTGGTGGAACAAGGTCTGGTTGAAGCCTTTAGCGATGTGGCCCAGGACGCCTCCAGCCAGGATTGGCTGAAAAGCTTTTATCCTGCCTTGATGGCCAATGGCACCTTGGAGGGCAAGGTCTGGGGTATTCCGTTCCAGCGCTCTACCATCGTCATGTTCTATAACAAGGACATGTTCCGCGCAGCGGGCCTGAATCCCGATCAAGCACCTAAAACCTGGGACGAGTTGGTGCAAACCGCCCAGAAGCTGACCAACGATCAGCACCACGGTTTGATGATCCCCTCGACTGGCTACCCCTACTGGATGTTCCAGGCCATGGCCTTGCAAAATGGCCGTCAGTTGATGAATGAAGAAGGCACTCAGGTCTATTTCAATGACCCCAAGTCGGTAGAAGCCTTGCAGTTCTTCCATGACCTGGCCTACAAGCACAAAGTCAGCCCCACCGGCACCATCGAATGGGGCACGCTGCGTCAGGCTTTTGTTCAGGGCAAGACGGCCATGATGTGGCACACCACGGGCAACCTGACAGCCGTCAAGAATGAAGCCAAGTTCGACTTTGGCGTTGCCATGCTGCCTGCCAAGGAAAAAGCCGCTTCGCCTACTGGCGGTGGCAACTTCTACCTGTTCAAGGGCGCTAACGACGAGCAGAAAAAAGCGGCTCTGGATTTTGTGCGCTGGATGACGGCCCCCGAGCGTGCTGCCAAGTGGTCCATGGCCACGGGCTATGTGGGTGTCAGCCCCGCCGCTTACGAAACGCCGGCCTTGGTCGAATACGCCAAAACCTTCCCGCAGGCACTGGTCGCCCGTGATCAACTGGCCGTGGCCTCGCCCGAGTTTGCCACTTACGAGACAGCACGTGTTCGTGAGCTGCTGTCCAATGCCGTGCAAGCCGTGTTGACCAATGCCAAAACGCCCAAGGACGCGTTGGATCAAGCCCAGACTGCCGCAGACCGTCTGCTGCGTCCTTTCAACTAAGCAGGTGCAGGAATGGCTGAACCATTACGTGTGCTGCGTAAAGAGTGGGTATTTGCTTACCTCTTGTTGACGCCGCTGTTTGTGCTGCTAAGCGTGTTTGCCTTTATCCCGGCGCTGCACACGTTCTGGTCCAGCCTGTTGAGCAAAGGTACGGCTCGTCGTCCCGCCCAGTTTGTGGGCATGGATAACTACGATGCCATGCTGGCAGACCCGACCTTTTGGTTGGTTTTGAAGAACAATCTTTGGTACGCCGCCATTGTGATCCCGGTATCCATGGCACTGGCCTTGTTGATGGCCTTGTGGGCCAACCGGGCCATGAGTATGCGGGCCTGGGTGCGCTGCGCGTATTTCACGCCCACCATGTTGCCCATGATTGCCGCTGCGAACCTATGGCTGTTTTTCTACACGCCGGATCTGGGTTTGCTGGACCAGATTGCCAAGCTGTTTGGCGGTGGGGCCACCAATTGGTTGGGCCAGCCTCAAACCGCCTTGGGGGCAGTCATGGTGGTGACGATCTGGAAAGAGGCCGGTTTTTTCATGATCTTTTATCTGGCGGCCTTGCAAACCATTCCGCCCGAACTGCGTGATGCTGCCCGCCTGGAAGGGGCGACGCGCTGGCAGTATGGCCGTCGCGTACTCCTGCCCTTGCTGGCACCGACAACCTTGTTCATTTTGATCAATGCGCTGATCAACTCGGTCAAGCTGGTTGATCACCTGTTTATCTTGACCAAAGGTGGCCCCAATAACGCCTCCAAGCTGATGCTGTACTGGATTTGGGAAACCGCCTTTGCCTATATGGATACGCCTAGCGCCGCCGTGCTGACGGTTGTGCTCTTGCTGGGGCTGGGCGCCGTCGCTATTTTTCAATTCCGCTACGCTGAACGACGCGTGCATTACCAGTGATGAACATGGACACCGTTTTGACTGCTCCTGGCCGCCCGCTGCGTTTGCCATCTTTGGACACAGTGGGGGCGCACGCTTTGGCCCTGCTGTGGATTGCTCCCTTGCTGTACGCGTGCTGGGCTGCGTTTCGTGACCCGTCCGCAGCCTTGAGTTTTGACTGGAGCGCAGGCTGGACTTTGGATAACTTTGCCGCCGCCTGGGACCGTGCGCCCTGGCTGCGCTACATCTTCAACACCACCGTACTGGTCGTGACCATTCTGGTCGGTCAATTTGTATTGTGTACCTTGGCCGCGTACGCCTTTGCCCGCTTTCGTTTCTTTGGCAGCCAGTTTCTGTTCATGCTGCTGCTTTTGCAGTTGTTCATCCTGCCCGAAGTGCTGATTGTCGAAAACTACCGCATGGTGGCCTTGCTGGGCTGGACGGACACGGTCTGGGGCATGGGTGTGCCCTATATGGCCAGTGCCTTTGGTGTGTTCTTGTTGCGTCAGGCTTTCAAACAAGTGCCGCGTGAGCTGGAGGACGCGGCACGTCTGGAAGGGTGCAGCCGTCTGGGTGTGCTCTGGCGTGTTTATGTGCCGCTGGTCAAGCCTGTGTACCTGGCTTATGCCCTGGTGTCGGTGTCCACGCACTGGAACAATTTTCTATGGCCCTTGGTGATCAGCAGCTCTGACCACACCCGGCCGTTGACAGTGGGTTTATCCCTGTTTGGCGCACCGGAAAGTGGTGTCAGCATCTCTCTGATCAGTGCCGCCACATTAATGACTATCTTGCCGCTGTTGCTGGGCTTTCTGCTGTTTCAAAAGCAGTTCATGCAGGCCTTTTTACGCGCCGGCATTCGTTAAGGAATTCTGATGAAGATCATCCAGTTTTCGGATCTGCACATTACCCCGCCCGATGGCCTGTTGTTTGGCTCGGACCCTCTGGATCGCTTGCGTCGCTGTGTGCAGCACGTGAACCGCCATCATGCTGATGCAGACTTGTGTGTGCTGACCGGTGACCTGACCCATGCCGGTCATCCACGTGCTTATGAGCGCCTGCGCGAAGGCCTGCAGGACTTGATTCCACCTGTGCGTTTGTTGATGGGCAACCACGACAGCCGCAGCGCGTTTCACAGCGTTTTTCCACAGGCCGCAACCGATTTGCCCGGCTTTGTGCAGCATGCCGACACCAGGGGGGATTGGCGTCTGATTTATCTGGATACTTTGGAAGATGGCTACACCAACGGCTATTTGTGTACACGTCGTCTGGAGTGGTTGCAGCAGGAACTGGCCGCGCATAGTGGGCCGGTGATGCTGTTTTCGCACCATCCTTTGCCGGCCCTGCAGTACCCGTCCATGGATTGGCTGCGTTTGAGCAATGCGCCGGAGCTCTTGCCTGTGTTGAAAGCGCATCCCGCACCCGTGCATTTGTTCTCCGGCCATGTGCATCGCTGCGCCAGCGGCGTGTGGAATGGGCTGCATTTTGTGACGGTCAGCGGCACCAATCACCAGCACGAGCTGGATCTGGAACGCGAAGGGGCGGCCACGTCCACGTTTGAGCCGGCCAGCTATGCGGTGATCTTACCCAATGCAGACGGCCTGACCGTGCACTTCCAGCCCTTCGGTTACGAAGAGCTGCGTTTTCCGTACACGGGCGATTTACGAGCCTTGAAGTGCCTTTGACCCCGGCTGTGCAATAACAGGGTGGCCTTGTTGAACACGACTCCCGATGCCTGGAGGCAAGCCAGAGCTCGGGAGCCGTTGTTGCTATTTGGCCCTGTGCTGCTTAGAAGGAATAACGCAGGTTCAGCATGGCATTACGCGGTGCGTCGTAATAGCCGGTGTAGAAGGTCTGATCCAGTGTGCTCAGATATTTGCGGTTGAACAGATTGTTGATGTTCAAGGTGGCTGTCAACTGCTTGCTGAAGTCGTAGCGACCAATCAGATCGACCAGAGCGTGACGCGAGCGTGCAACGTCGATCCGGAACTTGCCTCGAAAAAACGCCATGTCCGGCGAAAAGCTTTGTTGTTTCACGCAAGATCGTTATACTTGCGAACTATCAGGGGGAGTAGCTTACTTTCCGGCGCATCGTCATCACGGTAATTTGTGTTTTTCACGTATTCCCGGTGCCCGGGCAATCTCAGGGTTGCAAGCAAGACCTTGCCATTAACGGGCAAGGTGCATCCTCCACAAAGAGATGGCCTGTGTCCTTAATGGATCAGGCCATTTTTGTTTTGTACAACGCCCGTCATTTTTTCGTTGTACAGTTCTGCAAGATGGTCGTCAGCGTTCAATCAAACAATATAAAAAGGCGGTCTTACCTATGATGGAGTTTTTGCAGACGATAAGTTGGGCGGCAGTATTTCAGATCATTTTGATCGATATATTGCTGGGGGGCGATAACGCCGTGGTTATTGCATTGGCTTGCCGTAATTTGCCTGCCCAACAGCGCGTGAAAGGTATTTTGTGGGGCACAGCCGGTGCAATTGGCTTGCGTGTTGTCCTGATTGCCTTTGCCCTGACTTTGCTGGCCGTACCGTATCTGAAAGTGGTCGGTGCCTTGCTGCTGGTCTGGATCGGCGTCAAGCTCTTGATTCCTGAAGAAGATGGGCACGGCAATGTTGAGGGTGGTGCCACCTTGTGGAAAGCCATCAAGACCATCATTATTGCCGACTTTGTAATGAGTCTGGACAATGTGATCGCGATTGCGGGTGCGGCTCAAACTGCAGATCCGGATCATCAGATCGGTCTGGTTGTCTTTGGTCTGGTCGTGAGTGTGCCTATTATTATCTGGGGCAGCACCTTGGTGCTGAAACTGATCGACCGTTTCCCTATGGTTGTGACATTGGGTGCCGCTTTGCTGGGTTGGATTGCAGGTGGCATGCTGGTGACAGATGTTAAATACATCGAGTACTTCGGTGAGCCTAGCTCCACGGTCAAGTTGGCTGCGGAAGTGGCGGGTGCCTTGCTGATCGTTGTTTTGGGTCATGGCATTGCTGCGGCCAAGCGCAAGAAAGCTGCCTAAGCCTGAAATTGAAACAGCAGGTGTAGAACCAGGGCCGGGGGCTTCGCTTCCGGCATGGTTCTGGGTTAAGCTCAAACGATTTTCTAAAAAAGGAGTACACCATGGCACAAGCCTCCGCACGCCACATTCTGGTCAGCACCGAAGAGAAAGCGAACGAATTGAAAACCGCTATCGAAGGTGGTTCTGACTTTGCTCAGGTGGCCAAGGAAAATTCCAGCTGCCCATCGGCCCGCATGGGCGGCGAGCTGGGAACATTTGGCCGTGGCCAAATGGTGCCCGAGTTCGATCAGGTTGTGTTCAGCGCCCCCGTTGGCGTTGTACAAGGCCCCGTCAAGACTCAGTTCGGCTACCACCTGGTAGAAGTGACTGCACGTCAGGACTGATACGATCAGGCCAATAAAAACCCGCCTCGGCGGGTTTTTTTGTGCATGCTGGGCTCTGGTAACTGGTGGCTATTGATTAGGAGCCGGACTTGGCGGTTTCTGAGGCTGACGGGCCAGACAAGCATTGAGTAGCCCTTAAAACTGACGTGACACCCGATAAAGAGGCTGCTTTTTTGTCTCTTTCCTGGTGAAACAGGCCTGCTTATGAAAGCTAATACGTTGATTATCAGGGCGTATACATAAAAAACCTGGACATTTTCCCGCAAGCTGCGCAGTATGCCAGCCATACAGGCTAACGGTCTTGTTGCCGTATTGTTCGCTTACCTTGAGCGAATCAGCCCATTCTTTTAAAGAAAACCCATGAAACGCACCGATATGGAAAAACTCAGCGCCGTCAAACTGCTGAGTAATGTAAAAAAAGCGGGTACGCCACAACGCTTTGCAGGTGATTCTGCGGCAACTGATCGGCGCGAACAGCGTCGCCTGGATCAGGCTGCTGGTTTGGTGTCTTTTCCCGTGAAGCTGACTCAACCTGTTATTGATGCCGTGCGGGCTCGTGCTGCCGAGCAAGGCGTATCGACCCATGAAGTGATTGATCGCCTGCTGGCCCAAGCCCTGGACCTGTAATCCATGCAGATTTGGGTCGATGCCGATGCCTGTCCGGTGGTTATCAAAGAAATTCTTTACCGTGCCGGGCAACGTTGGAGCCGCCACGTGATCTTGGTGGCCAACCAGATGTTACGTACCCCGCCGTCGCCCTGGCTGCGGGCGGTGCAGGTGGCACGGGGCTTTGACGTGGCAGACGATTACATCGTCCAGCATGCCAGCGTCGGAGACCTGGTGATTACTGCCGACATTCCCCTGGCCGCACAGGTATTGGAGCGCAAAGCTCTGGTCCTAACCCCCAGGGGGGAACGTCTGGATGCCAACAGCATCGGCGAGCGGCTGGCCATGCGCGACATGATGGAAGAACTGCGCAGCACCGGCGTGGATATCGGAGGCCCGGCCCCCTTTAGCCAGGCTGACCGGCGCGAGTTTGCCAATGCACTGGACCGCCTGATGATGAGCCTGAAAGCGGCGGCGAGATCGTAAACAGACTTGCCATCCCCCGGCCCTTGTGTGAGTCTGTCGCTGGATTGAGATTTTTTAAGTGACGTACCGAATGACAGACTCAAAACGCCCCCTGATGACTTTGACTGGCCTGAACGAGGCCGTTGCCCAGTTTGCGCGTGAGCGTGAGTGGGACCAATTCCATAGCCCCAAAAATCTGGCCATGGCCCTGACCAACGAAGTGGGCGAATTGATTGAAATCTTCCAATGGCTGACAGAAGACCAGTCCCGCGAGGTTGGTAACGATCCGAAAACCGCCCAAGCCGTGCGCGATGAGCTGGCTGACGTGCAGATCTACCTGAGCCGTCTGGCCTTCGTTCTGGGGGTGGATATGAATGAGGCTGTCACCAACAAGCTGGTGAAAAACGCCCAGAAATACCCCGCCGATAAGGTGCGGGGGACGAACAAGAAATATACGGAGTTGTGAAAGAAGCTAGGGCTTACAGCTCCCTCAGCATTTCCTCTACAAACCGCTCCATTCGTTCATGTCGCTCACGCGCGATTTCCTGGCCGCGCTTTGTCTGAAACCCCTCGGCCAGTTTGAGTAACTTGGCCGGGAAGTGATCCAGCGCGTAGCGCTTGTCATCTAGAGGGCGATGTTCTGCTTGTGGATCTTCCGGCTCATACAAGCTGGATCCCATTCGTCCCGCTGTGTAGAAGCAGCGAGCTATCCCTAAAGCACCAATGGCATCCAGGCGGTCTGCGTCCTGCAAGATGCGGGCTTCCAGGCTGGCTGGCGCTATGTTCGCTGAAAAACTGTGGCTTTGGATCGCTTGACCGACGGCTTCACAGTCTTGCTGGGACCAGCCCATCGCCCCCAGAATATGCTGCGCTTGTTCGGCCGACAGGGTGGATGCACGAGAGCGCAAAGGCGAGCTTTTCTCCACTGCAACGCAATCGTGCAGCACCGTTGCGGCCAGCAAAATCCGCAGATCCCCACCTTCTTTTTCCTGAATCGCACAGACGTTCTTCCAGACCCGTTGCAAGTGCGATTGGTCGTGAGAGCCGTCGTTGTGACTGGTGCTGCTGTGGGGTAAGAGTTGGGCGGCAAGCCCTTCAAAGGGGTGGAACAGGCTGGACATGGCTAGGGTTCGCTGTAGATGGTGCCACAGCATAACGCGAAGTAGGAGGGGCAGGACAGGCTCAAGAAAAAGGGCCGCCAGTGGCAGCCCTTAAGGCGAATTGACGCTTGTAGAGTTAGAAGTTGCTCAGCCCCAGATCACTGACCGAGTCGGCCCAATAGTTCAACTGCTGATCCACATACACGGTGAATTCGGCTGGGCTATTGGTGACCAGAGTTGCTCCGTTCCCCTCCCAGATTTCCTTGATCTTGTCGGTATTCAAGGCACGGTGGATGCTGTCTGCCACGCTTTGTACGGTGGTGTCCGGCACGTCCCCTTGCATGAAAATTCCGTACCAGGTCTGGGCGCTGATTTCATCCATGCCCAGCTCCTTCAGGGTCGGCACATCCGGCAGGGCAGGAGCACGTTCGGGGCTGGAAACCGCCAAGGCGCGCAAGCGGCCATTGCGTATCTGCGCCACCGCAGATGGCATGGTCTCGAACATAAAGTCCACCTGATCGCCACTGATCAGCGCCATGACTGCCGGACCGCTGCCTTTGTAATGCACGGCGGTCATGGTGGTGCCGGATCTCTTTTCCAGCTTGCCCGCCATCAGATGCAGCATGGTGGCCACGCCGCTGGTGCCATAGTTCACGCCAGCCCCTTGTTTGGCGGCGGCCAGCAGGTCGTCTACGCTGTGATGGGGTGAATTGGCGTTCACCACCAGCACATTGGGCATGGCGGCAATCAGGGTGACGGCTTTCAGGTCTTTGCGGGTGTCGTAGGGAAAGTTTTTCAACACGGCAGGTGCAATCATGTGATGCACGGCACCAAACAAAAGCTGATTGTCTGCGGGGCTGGAGTTGGCCACCATGCTGGCACCCAGCACGCCGCCTACGCCTCCTTTATTTTCCACAACAACGGTTTGACCAATTTCATTGCCCAAGGCTTCGGCGAGCGGCCGGGCCAGGGTATCGCCCGAACCGCCTGCGGCAGAGGGGACGATCAGCCGCACCGGGCGCTCGGCCCAGGCGGGGGGCGCTGCCCAGCTTTGGGGCGCGGCAGCAAAGATAAAACTGAGGGCAAGTACAACACGGGACCAGGGTTTCATGTTTTTTTACCTCCTCGGTAGTTGTTGGTTTCAGCCTTTGCCAGAGCCCAGGCTGCCGGGGTTGCTGCGCAGCTTGTCGATTTGATCGTGTCGTGGTGTCAGCCCCAGGCCGGGGGCGTCAGGCATGCGCAGCCAGCCTTGTTCGGGCTGGGGCAGGCCGGTGTAGATCTCGGCCATCATGGCGCTGGCGGCCAGGTGCCATTCCACATCGCCGCCATTTAACAGGCCGCAGTGCAGGTGACCGTTGTGGGAGGGGAAAGCCCCGCCATTGGCGACCGAAGCGTTGAAGCTCTCTGCCAGGGCGAAGATCTTGCGGGACTGGGTGAAGCCGCCGGAAATCAGCACGTTGGGTTGCAGAATGTCCACGGCTTGCTGCATCAGCAGATCACGGAAGCGATAGGACTGGCCTTCGTTCTGGCCAGCGGCAATGGTGATGCCTGTGCTTTGGCGCAGTTCACGCAGGCGGCCCGTGTCGTTCTGGGTAATGGGTTCCTCAAAAAAACCGACGTCCAGATCGCGGGCATGACGGGCGATGGCTTTGGCATGCACATAGTCCAGGCTGCAGTTGCCGTCGATGTATAGCGACATGTCGGCGGGAATGGCCTCGCGTACCAGGCTCATGCGGCGCATGTCCTGGCGGATCAGGTCGGCCAGCGGGCGCGGTTCGTCGCGACGTTGCAGACCGTGATGGCCCACCACCATTTTCAGGCCTTTGAAGCCTTGATCCACGCAGTCGCGAGCGACTTTGACCAACTCTTCTTCACCCAGAAAGGCAAAGCCGAACGTCGCGTAGGCAGGCACTTTTTCACGGGCACCGCCCAGTAGTTTCCATACCGGCAGACCCAGGGCTTTGCCCTTGATGTCCCATAAAGCGATGTCCAGTGCCGAGATGGCGTGCATGGCATAACCTGTCTGGCCCCGAGGGCACACGTTCCAGTACATGCGATCCCATAGGCGCTCGGTGTTCAAGGGGTCTTGCCCGATCAGGTCGCTGGCCAGAATATCGTTGATGGTGCTGGCAACGGGGTGCTCCTCGGTAATGGCACTCAGTCCATAGCCGGTGATGCCTTCATCGGTCTCGATTTCGACATGACAGATGGCTAGATTCGTGGGTTTTTTGATGCCCGCGCTATCGAACTGAAAAGGCACGTTCAAGGGAATGGCGCGTACGGCCGTGATCTTCATTTTCCTGTCTCCTCACACTTTTTTGAATGCGTTTGCATGTAATTGTTTTAGATTTATAGCTTTTTGTCGCAAGCGCAATCAATGGTGTAAACCCTTGATTTAATTGATATATATACTCGTAATCTGATATATCAAAAACGAATTTCTGGAGTGCGTGGCTAGCTTCTCGGGGGAGGGCTTGCAGGATAAGAAAATCTTTTGGAGGACGGAAAGCAGACGCTTTGTACGCTGTTTAGCAGCAGCACAGGGGCTTGTTGAGTAGGTCGGAAGACCAGCGGGGAAAAGGCAAACAGTGGTTGGTTTTACTTCCTGTCTAGATCGTTGTGAAACGCGGTTGATAGACGCGCCAAAAGAGCGGTTCACAAAAAAGCCCTGCCAAGCAGGACAGCGTGGCAGGGCTTTTTCAGTCGTGCGAAGTATGCGCAGCGAGCGGTCTATTTACCTCGCAGCAACTGCATTTGACGACGATCTTTTTTGGTCGGACGCCCCGCATCAAAATCCAGTGCAGGCTCGGGGGCCAGACGGCGTTGTTCGGCGGCCTGGGCGCGCCGTGTGCTGCTTTCTTCCGTTTCCTGATACAACTGGCGCGCAACCGGGGCTGGGCCACGCACGCCGCTCAATGCGGTGACGTGAACTTCCATGGCCGGTGTTTCTTTGCGCAGGGTAATCACATCACCAATGGAGACTTCGCGGGCAGGCTTGGTGCTTTGCTGATTCAGCAAAACCCGTCCTTTGGTGATCTCCTCAGAAGCCAGGCTGCGCGTCTTGTAAAAGCGCGCTGCCCAGAGCCATTTATCCAGTCGTAATTTGTCCATGCGTTATTGTAAATCCAGTCTGTCATAGCTGGGCTTAATGCAGTTCCACCGCAGCGGCAGGCGCTGCCTGCACACGAGGCAAACGCAGACGCAGCAGCAGAACCAGACTGAAGACGGCCAGCAATCCGGCCCAGAACATGACGCGGTGGAAGCCGTCCGCCCAGGCGTGCTGGATGGCGTGCATCCAGAACACGGGATCGGCCGAGGCAGGCAGATTTACCTGACCGGAGCTAATGATGTGCTGAGCCTGCTCCAGCAGGGGATTGACCGGATCAAGGCGGCTGGACAAAGAGCTGACGGCGCCCTGGCTCATCAAGGACGCCAGCAAGGCAACGCCCAAGGTCATGCCGGTTTGGCGGATGGCGTTGGTAGTGGCCGATGCCATGCCGGAACGCTCACGCGGCACCAGATTCATGACCAAGGTACTGCATGCCGGAACAGACAAGCCCATGCCTATGCCCAGTACGGCCAAAGCGACACCCGCCATCCAGTAGGAAGTGCCAGGTTGCAACAACATCATGAACCAGGAACCGGCTGCCATCAGGCCAAAACCCGTAGTCAGGATCAGCTTCAAGCCAAAGCGTTGGCTTAAGGCACCGAAACGGGAGGCCAGCACGGCCATGCTGATGAACTGCGGGGCCAGCCCCCAGCCGGTTTGGGTTGCGCTCCAGCCTAAGGCGTTCTGGAAGAACAGAGACAGGAAAAACACATTGCTGTAGGCGGCAAAACCCAGCACAAAGGAGGCGATATTAGCGGTGCTGAAGCGGTAGTCCCGAAACAGGCTTAACGGCAGCAAGGGGCGGGCGACGCGGGTTTGGGCATAGATAAACGCCACGAAAGTGACCGCGGCCACGCCCAGGGAGCGTAGCGTCTCGGTGGCGTGCCAGCCTTGTTCACCCGCGCTGATCAGGCCGTAGGTCAGGGAACCGAGCCAGATAACGCTCAGCAACTGGCCGATCGGGTCGAAGGCCGCGTGTTCGGGGTTGGCCGATTCCTGAATGCCCCACATGCCCAAGCCCAAGGTCAGCAGACCCAATGGCAGGTTCAGGCTGAAGATCGCAGGCCAGTCGGCCACATCAACCAGCACACCGCCCAGAATCGGGCCCAGCACCAGGGCCAGCCCGCTGAAGGAGGACCAGCCGCCAATCACCCGGGCACGCTGGGCCGTGTCCGGAAAGGCGTGTGTCAGGATGGACAAGGCACCGGGAATAAGCAAAGCCCCCGCCATGCCTTGCACGATGCGGCCCCAAAGCAGGGCGCTCAATGAACCGGCCAAGGCGCACATCATGGAGCCGACGGTGAAGGCCAGCACGCCCAGCAGCCAGCTTTTCTTGCGTCCGTAGCGATCCCCCAGCAGGCCGGCGGACAGCATGAAGGCGGACAGACACAGCGCATACGCATCCACAATCCACTGCAGCCCGGCCATATCGGTTTGCAGGGCTTGCTGCATGCGGGGCAAGGCAAGATTGACGATGCTGATGTCCAGGGTAACCATGAAGGTCCCCAGGTAAATGGCGATGGTTAGAGCAAGTCGGCGAGTCATAAGATTTGATAAATGAGAATTATTATCGACGACTATAAAATATTGACTGACTGTCAGTCAATGAAAAATAAACAGGCTGGCTAAAATAACGCGGTAAGCTCCGACCAAGCACATTGTCGGGTTTTTTCTGATACCTTGACGCCCATGACCGCCGCTAAAACACCTCGTACCCAACCCTCTGAAGTTCGTCGCCGAGATTTATTGGAGGCGGCCGCCGCCTTGTTTCTGCAACAGGGGTTTGATGCCACGCCAGTCGATGAAATTGTGTTGCGGGCCGGCATGTCCAAGGGCTTGTTCTATCACTATTTCAGTTCCAAACAGGAGATCCTGGCCGCCTTGCGCGAGCAGTTCATCCAGCAGTTTCATGACCGGGTGCAAGGGGCGTTGGAGCAGGCCCCGGAAGATGATTGGGTGCAGCGTCTGACCTGTTGGATTCGGGCCTCGGTACAGGGGTATAGAGACACGCTGGACATGCATGATTTGGTGTTTTCAGACCATATACGCAGCAATTACCAGGGTGAGCGCAACGTGGTGACCGAGCCACTGCACCGGATCCTGAGCGAAGGGCAAAACGCCGGAGTCTGGTCTGTGGCGGATGTGGATTTGACCGCCTGGGTGATCTACCAGGGCATGCACGGCGCAGTCGATAATATGGGTCTGGAAACCGCTGAGCAGTGGGCAGCCCTGGAAGACAATCTGGTGACTCTTTTTGTGTCCATGCTTGGGGCGAAGCTCCCTCACCCGTATAAATAGCGTGGTAGAGCGGTGCTGTGTGTTTACGCGGCATTCAGAAAAGCTGAACCAGAACCGGTAGCGGTCTCAGAGCGGTGTTTCCTGGATGCAGACAGTCATCAACAGAACTGGCCCTGCTCCTTAATCGAAGCAGGGCCAGTTTTTGGATCAGCAAAGACTTAGCGGAACTGGAAGTGTTCTTTGTGCAAAGTCCAGGATTTCGCCGGTAAGGTCTGCTTGAGTTCGCGCTTCAATTGCCTGCCCATGGCCGCCGGCCCACAGAACCAGATATGCATGGGCTTGTCGGCGTGATAGTGTTGCATGACCTCTTTGGGTGACCAACGACGGCCATCGGCATAAATTTCAAGATCCACATCCGGGTGTTCCTTGGCGGCTTTGCTCAACGCTTGCGCCAGCGGATCATAGCCATGCTGACAGGCATATTGCAGATAGGCGTAGGGAGCATGACCTTCTTTGTGCTCCTGGCTTAACCAGGACAGAAAGGGCGTGGCGCCCACACCGGCACCGACCCAGATATAGATACCGTTGTCGTCACGTTCCGGCTGAGTAAAGCGGCCATAGGGGCCGTCGAGCTCAATGTTTTGGCCGATATGCAAACGCTCGGGCAATTCGCGTGTCCAGTCGCCCAGTTGCTTGATATGAAAGCGCACAATCTGGTTGTCCTGATCGGCATCGGACAAGGTGAATGGATGGGCTTCAGATTCCCCCTTCAAGCGTAGAAAGGCGAACTGTCCGGCCTGGTGTCCAGGCCAGGACTGGTCCATGCGGCATTGCACCTCCAGCACATCGCCTTGTGACGTACAGGAGATGACGGTGCCTGTGTGTGGATAGGCCGAACTCAGGTTGCGTAGCAGTTGGATGCCGGCTGCTACCGTCCCGATCACCATGGTGATGGCCAGTGCCCAGCCGCCTATGCCGCTCCAGTAGGCAGGGGGTGTCAGCACCACACCATGAAAGATCAGGATCAGATAGGCCACGGGCATCAGGCGGTGCAGGCTGTACCATTTCTTATAGGAAATCGTACGGCGCGCCAGCGTGATGATCAGCATCAGAATCAGCGCGTAAAACGTCCATTCGCCCAGTGATTTGGCATAAGGTTTGAACAGGCTGACCCATTCAGGAACAGGAGTTTTGGCCAGCCGGCCGCCCGTGCCAATCGCCGCAGAAATCAGACCTTTGGATTCCTTGCTGAGCCAATGGGCCAGGCTGAACAAAATGGCGATGATGCCCAGCCACTTATGCAGTCTGTAGGCTTTGTCCATGCCCCCTAGCCAAGGCTCCAGACGGCGGGGGCGCAGGGCCAGGACCATAATGGCCGTCATGGTGCCCAAGGCCAGAATGCCGGTCAGCAGCATGCCTTCTTGTCGGACTACCCACAGCGTATCGCCAGGCGGCGAAGGGGCAAGCCACAGGGCTTCAACAGCCCAGATCAAAAAGAAGGCAGAGAGCAGCAATAAGAGAGGGCGACGCATGGCCTGTTCCGAATTGTTTGAAAGAACTGGGCGCTGCGTGGTCGTGATGTGAAGAACGTACTGACGCAGCGCACTGAAAACACTTCATTCAGGGTAATACGTTGCCTAGTCGTTTGTGGAGCCTGTATTCAAGGGCCAGTTGAGAAAGCTCAAAACACCTCTAAATAGTTGTTATTTAAAATATTTGTTAATGATTCTGGTTGCTGTTTACTCTGTTTCCGCGTGTTGCAGAGTAAGTGGCTCGATTGCTTTTCAGACTTGTTTGACGGAGCACAGCAGTGAGGCAAGGTCTAGCAATGCCCCATCTTGATGAGTTTGTCCGATCAGTTGCAAACCCAAAGGCAGCGGGCTGTCTTGTCCCGGTGCGGGCAGGCTCAAGGTAGGCCAGCCCAGCAAGGACCAGGGGCGGTTCAGAACTGAAGAACCGGTACTGTCCAGCCCATAGGGCGCAGGCCCAGGAGCAGCCGGGGTCAATAAGGCATCAAAATGCCCATAGCGATCCTGCCATTCCTGTTGCAGTTGACGGCGGCGCGCTTGCCAGGCGTGGTAGTCCGCCGGGGGCAGATCCAGGCCCTGCTTGATGGCTTGCACCGTAACGGGCCGCAAGGCATCCGGGCTGGCTTGCCAGACGGGCAGCAGGCTGCGGGCCATTTCATACGCCATGATCTGTCCTTGCAGGATCAGCAGTTCTTTCAGTTGCGCATCTGCAAGCAGACGTTCCAGTCGGGCGCCTTGTTGCTCCAGGTGCTGGCAGCCCTGTTCCAAGGCGGCCAGCGCAGCGGGGGTAATCGGGCCCAGGTCTTTGCCATCGAGCACGCCGATACGTGGCGCGCTGGGGACTCGACTATCCGGTAACCCTTGCAAGACCGAGGCGACACGGCGCAGCACAGGCAAGTCCCGGCTGAAGTAGCCAATGGTGTCCAGGCTGTCGCACAACAAGAACAGACCGCTGCGATGCACCGCACCAAAGCTGGGTTTGAAACCCAGGATGCCGGTAAACGCAGCGGGGCGCATCATGGAGCCTCCCGTTTGGGTGCCCAATGCAAAATCCACCATACCGGCCGCTACGGCTGCTGCTGAACCACTGGAAGAACCGCCAGGCGTGTGGTCCAGGTTCAGCGGGTTACGGGTGGGGCCGGGGGCGGCGTAAGCAAATTCGGCGGTTACGGTTTTGCCCATGGCAATGGCGCCGGCCTGGCGCAACAAGGCGACGCAAGCTGCATCGCGCTCTGCGGGCAAGGCATGGGGGAAATGTGCACCATAACGTGTCGGCATGCCTTGGACATCCAACACGTCTTTTACGCCGAAAGTCAGGCCGGCCAAGGGGCCGTCGGGGGCAGTGCTGATACAGGTGGCCGGATCAGCCAGCCAGGACCAGGCCTGGATGGACTGGTCCTGCAAAGCGAGAGAGGAAGGGGGGGCAGTCATAAGGGAGAAGCAGGGTTACTGGATCGAGATGTTCTGATCCTTGATCAGTGCAGTCCAGCGTTTGGTTTCTTCTTTCACAAAAGCGGTGAATTCTTCAGGCGTGCCACCTACGACTTGCGCACCTTGGGACTCCACAATCTGACGATAGTCTGGATCTTTCAGGGCGTCATTGACAGCAGTGTTCAGTTTTTCCAGCACATCAGCGGGCAACCCTGCGGGAGCAATCACGCCAAACCAGTTCGAGGCCACCAGGTCCACCCCTTGTTCTTTGAAGGTGGGGGTGTCCGGCATGGCTTTCAGACGCTCTTGCGAGGTCACGCCCAGCACGCGCAGGCGCGGGTTGTCGATTTGCATGTGGGGCAGGAACAAGCTGGCCAGCTCCAGATAGAAGGAAATATTACCGGCCAGTAGATCGTTCGATGCGGGAGCACCACCACGGTAAGGCACGTGTACGGCATCAAAGCCGGAGGTGGCCTTGAATTGTTCAGTTAGCAAGTGCGATGCACCGCCTGCGCCGGTCGAGGCGTAGTCCAGTTTGTTGGGGTTTTGCTTGCCGTCGGCCACCAGATCGGCCAAGGACTGGTAGGGCGAGCTGCTGTTCACACCCAGCGCCATGGCACCGCGCTCGATCAGGGCGATGGGTTGCAAATCCTGTTCAGGATCGAAGGGCAGGTTGCTGCCGTACAGTGCCTTGTTCACCGACATGGGGCCAAAGTTGCCCAGACCGATGGTGTAGCCGTTGGGCTTGGCGCGGGCAATCATGCTGGTGCCGATATTGCCGCTGGCTCCGGGCTTGTTTTCCACCACAATCGTCACCCCCAGGCTGTCGCTCATTTTTTGAGCCAGCATGCGCGAACGGGTGTCCGAGCTGCCACCTGCAGCGTAAGGCACCACAAAGGTAATGGCTTGCGACGGGTAAGGCGCGTCGGCCATGGCCGAACCGGAACCCAACAACGTCAGTGTGAGCAGGCCACTCAATAAGGGGGCGCGATGCTTGAATACAGTCATGTTCATCTCCTGCGTTGGGCCAATATTCGCAGTGACGTGCAGTATGGCCCTGTTTTTGATAAGTGTCAGGATGGATGGTAGTAAGCGCTAATTATGTTGTCTAATATTAAAAATAGTCATTATTAATTCATTTTTAAACCTGATTGGCGGGCATATGCTGGACTCCAAATTAAGCGAGATGTTCTTGGTGGTGGCCGAAGAGCTACATTTTGGCCGTGCTGCTCAGCGTTTGTTCATGACCCAACCGCCCTTGAGTCAGGCCATACGCAGGCTGGAAGAACAGATAGGGGCGACCTTGTTTATCCGCACCACGCGCACGGTGCAATTGACGGCGGCCGGACAGGAGTTGCTGCGCCGCCTGCGCCTGATCGGCAACGAGCTGGAGCAGACGCTGCAGGCGGTACAGCAAGTGCATAGAGGCGAAACCGGCATGTTGCGTATTGCACTGACGCCCAGCAGTGCCTATGCCGGCGTGTCCAAGCATCTGTATCGCTTTCGCCAGGACTTCCCCCAAGTAGATATTCAGATCTACGAGATGAATTCCAGCGAGATGCCCGCTGCCCTGTACGAGCGCCGGGTGGATGTGGCCATGATCCGGCCTTCCTTTGCTGTGCCGGACTTGAACCCGCAGTTGGTGGAGTCCGAACCCATGATGTTTGTGCTCAGGCGTGATGATCCACGTGCCCAGGAACATAGCCAGGGACTGACCTTGCATCAGGCTTTTTCTTATGAAATGGTGACGTACTCACGCCAGCAGTCGCGTTATTTTCATCTGCTGCAGCAGCGCATGTTGCAGCGCTCGGGCTGCTTGCCGCGCTTTGCGCAGGAAAGCATGGTGCCTACGGTGCTGGTCATGGTCGAAGCGGGTATTGCTCCAGCGATTGTGCCCGCGTCCTTGGCGCGCTTGCGTACCGATACCTTGGAGTATCTGCCTTTGCTGGACGCAGACGATATTACGGCCGAGCTAATGAGTGCTTATGTCTCGGACAATACCAACCCGGCTTTGGTGAATTTTCTGGCGGTGCTGGAGCAGCATCGCTCAAGCTGATTGACGGGCAGCCAGCCATTGCCGCATGGATTGGCCCGTGCGCTGCCGAAACAGACGGGATAGGGCAGAGGGATTGGCATAGCCTAGATCCAGGGCAATGCGTTTGGCAGACTGGCCCTGGGCCAGCCGCTGACAGGCAAGCGACAGGCGCCATTGGGCCAGATAGTCGGCTGGCGTATCGCCGACCCAATGCTTGAACTGCACGGCAAATGCGCTGCGTGACATCTTGGCTTCCTGTGCCAACGATTGCACGGTCCAGTCCCGGCCCGGATCGGCCTGAATGGCCAGCAAAGCTCGCGCCACAGGCGGGTGCGACAAGCCGCGAAACAAACCTACGGGAATCTCGCAACGATCAGGATGGTCAAACAGCCAACGCAGCAATTGCAACAAGACAATCTCGAACAGACGGTCCGCCAACAGCCGATGGCCGCAGCGTACCGACTCCGTTTCCGCAAAGAGCAGGTCCAGTGCCTGCTCCAGACCAGCGGCCTCTTCCAGCGGGACAATAATCAGATCGGGCAGAGAGCGGGCCAAGGGGTGATGCTCTCCCCCGTCAAAATCCAGGGTGGCGCAGGTGAAGTCCGAGCCCTCCTCAGGTAGATCGTAAAAGGCATGCTCCAGCGGGCGAGGATAAAACAACAGGCTGGGGCGATCAATCGTCATGATTTCCGGCACCGGATCACGCGGGTCGTGGCGCACGCTTAACTGACCGCGTCGCAGAATGTGCAAAAAGGCACGCCCTGGTTGGGCCGAGAAGCGGGTTACCCCACATAAAGAGCCGTTGTAGAACAAATGGGCGCGAACGCGGAACTGTTCCAGCAGAAGGGAGAGGCGATCCAGGTTCATGAAACCATCCTTGTCTGGATGAAAAGGTAAGTTGTCGAGACTAATCTTATCCAATGATCCTGCTCTTGGCGAGACACTATGTCTACTCGCTTCTTTTTGGCCACCTTGGCCGTCCTCACCAGGAGATCACCATGTCCCGCCTTACTTTGCCCGACGTTGCCCAAGCTCCCGCTGCCAGCCAGCCCGCTTTGCAGGAAATTCAAAAAGCGTTTGGTGGCAGCGTGCCCGCCATGTTCCGTATGGTGTCCAATTCGCCCGCCGCCTTGCGCAGCATGTGGGGCTCCTTCGGCGCTTTTGCCGGTGGCCAACTGGGTGCGAAATTAGGTGAGCAATTGGCCGTAGCCATTGCTGATCGCAATCGTTGCGAATACTGCCTGGCCGCCCACAACGTGCTCGGTGCCAATGCCGGCTTGAGCCCGGAGACGCTGGCCCAGGCCCAGCGTGGTCAGTCCGATGATCCACGTACCGCAGCGGCCTTGAAGTTTGTGCTCAAGCTGGTGGATCAGCGTGGGCAAGTGTCGGCTGCCGATGTGCAAGCCGTGCGCGATGCCGGTTTTTCTGAAGGTGAAGTGGTGGAACTGGTCGGTGTGACCGCCTTGAACCTGTTCACCAACTACATCAATAACGCGCTGGAAGTCCCGGTTGATTTCAAGGCTGTTGAACTGACTGCGTAAGCACGCTGTGTGATGGCCCGCCCGCGTATTGGCAGGCGGGCCTTTTCCGTCGCCGGGCCGTCCCCAAGACAACCCCCCCTCGGGGGGCAGCAAGCCGAAGGCGCAGCGTGGGGGCCTTTTCTACGTTTGCAGGCCGTGTTTTACTTGGCCGACAAGGGGCCAGAATTAATGTCTGTCAGTGGCTGGTTCACATCAAAGAAGCGTGCATCAATGTCGGTGATGCCAAAGCTATTGAGCCGCTTGCTGTGCATGTCCAGATACGCCTGCGCGCTGGACTTGTCCTTGAACAGATAGACCCCGCCTGCTTTGGATTGTTCCTTGTTTTCTGTCCAGATTTTCCAAATCAGACCCGGTTCCAGGCTGATTGATTGCGCCAGTTCTTGCATGGCGTCGCTCATCTCTGACCCCCACGGGCCTGGGTAAGGAAAATCAACATACAGCAAGGTACTCATGATTGGCTCCATATCAAAATACGTGCCGAACATCATACCTTGATGGTTGAATTGCCCGTTACTGTCTCTTATTTGTCATAGGACGTTTCGGGCGGCTTGATTGGCTGGCCTCGCCCATGAAGGGCGCGTATAGTTTTTCTTTTGCTATTTGCTGCTGGAAGCCCTCATGTCCTGGACCGCGTTGTTGTTGGTGGTGTGTGCTGCGTTCATTCATGCGGGTTGGAATCTGCTCTCAAAACGGGCTGCGATGGCAGGAGCGCATTTCGTATTTGCCTACTCTTTTTTCGCCATCCTGTTTTACTTCCCCATCATGCTGTGGGTGGTTTTCACTCAAGGCAATATGCCTTGGACCAGCGAAACCATTACCTGTTTGCTGCTCAGCGCCTTGCTGCATATGGGCTATAGCCTAAGTCTGCAAAAAGGCTATCAGGTGGCAGACCTATCGGTGGTGTATCCCATCGCTCGGGGCACCGGGCCCATGCTCTCGTCTATTGGTGCCTTCATCTTGCTGGGCGAACCGGTACGGCCTTTGGGCGTGCTCGGTATTTTGTTGGTGGTGATGGGGATTTTGCTCATTGCCACACAAGGTCACCTACGACGTTTTTTCAGCCCCTCTGCATTGACGGGGGTGCGCTGGGGCATGCAGACTGGGGTTCTGATTGCCGCCTATACCGTGGTGGATGCCTATGGCGTTACCGTCTTGTTGATCTCGCCGTTTCTGCTGGACTGGTTCAGCAATGTGCTGCGGCTGGGCATGTTGGCCCCCTTCATCGCCAAGCGTGGGCGCGATGGTTTCGTCAAACTTAAACCTTATTGGAAATTGGCGGCGGCCGTGGGCCTGCTCTCGCCCATGTCCTACATTCTGGTTTTGCAGGCCTTGAGGCTGGGAGCACCCTTGTCCATGGTGGCCCCAGCTCGTGAAATGTCCATGATGGCAGGCACGCTGTTGGGCATGGTCGTGCTGCGCGAGAAGGCCAATATCTGGAGTTTGTTGGGCTGTGCCGTCATGATCAGCGGGGTTATTGCCCTGACCTCCGGTCCTGCTGCCTGATCGCTCTCTTGAAATATCGCAGGCTGTCCCTATCTGCTTGCAATAGGGCGTGCTTTGGCGCGCGGCAATCAACCCATTTTTTGCTTTTTCACCATGAGCCAGACTGACACTGCGAATACGTCCGAAACCCTAGGTTTTCAGGCTGAAGTCAAACAATTATTGCATTTGATGATTCACTCCTTGTACAGCAACAAGGAGATTTTCCTGCGTGAGCTGGTATCCAATGCGTCGGATGCCTGTGACAAACTGCGCTTCGAGGCCATCGACAATCCAGCTTTGCTGGAAGGCGATCCGGAAATGCGTATCCGTGTGCAGTTCGATAAAGAACAGCGCACGATCACCATTTCCGACAACGGCATTGGCATGTCGCGTGACGAGGCAATTGCCAACCTGGGCACTATTGCCCGCTCGGGCACCAAAGAGTTCTTTTCCCAACTGACGGGCGACAAGCAAAAAGATACTCAGCTTATTGGTCAGTTTGGCGTGGGCTTTTACTCTTCCTTTATCGTGGCTGACAAGGTGTCCGTGCTGACACGTCGCGCCGGTGAGGATCAGGAAGCGGTGCTGTGGGAATCCTCCGGCGAAGGCGAGTTCACCATTGCCGCCGCTGAAAAAGCCGAGCGCGGCACCACCATCACCTTGCATCTGCGTGAAGGCGAGGACGATTTCCTGGACGGCTGGCGTTTGCGCAACGTGCTGCGTCGCTACTCCGACCACATCTCCTTGCCCGTGCAAATGCGCAAGGAAGAGTGGGACGAAGAGAAGCAGCAACAAGTCACGCAGGACGAATGGGAAAGCGTGAACCAGGCCAGCGCCTTGTGGACACGCTCCAAGTCGGAAATTACCGACGAGCAGTACCAGGAGTTCTACAAGCACATCGCTCACGATTACGAGAACCCTCTGGCCTGGACACATAACCGGGTCGAAGGCCGTAGCGAATACACCCAGCTCCTGTTCGTTCCCAAGCAAGCTCCTTTTGATCTGTGGGACCGCGATGCCCGCCGTGGCGTAAAGCTGTACGTCAAGCGTGTGTTCATCATGGATGACGCCGACCAACTGTTGCCCGCCTACTTGCGCTTTGTGCGTGGCGTGATCGATTCGGCTGACCTGCCGCTGAACGTCTCGCGTGAAATTCTGCAAGAAAGCCGTGATGTCCGTGCCATCCGTGAAGGCAGCGCCAAGCGCATTCTGTCCTTGCTGGAAGATCTGGCCGAGAACCAGCCCGAGCAATACGCCGAGTTCTGGGGCCAGTTTGGTCAGGTGCTGAAAGAAGGCACCGGCGAAGACATGGGCAATCAGGCTCGTATTGCAGCCTTGCTGCGCTTTGCGTCCACGCATCAGGAAGGCTCGGCCCAGACCGTGTCCCTGAACGACTATATCGGTCGCATGAAAGAAGGTCAGGACAAGATTTACTACGTCACCGCTGACACCTTTGCTGCTGCATCGAACAGCCCGCATCTGGAAGTATTCCGCAAGAAAGGCATCGAAGTGCTGCTGATGTCCGACCGCGTGGACGAGTGGATGCTGTCCTATCTGCGCGAATTTGAAGGCAAGCAACTGGTGTCCGTGGCCAAGGGCGGTCTGGACCTGGATTCGCTGGCAGACGAGCAAGAAAAGAAACACCAAGCCGAAGTGGCTGAAACCTTCAAGCCGCTGGTCGAGCGTCTGCAAGCCACGCTGGGCGAGAAGGTCAAGGAAGTGCGTATTACGGCCCGTCTGGTCGATTCCCCCGCTTGCGTGGTGGTCGATGCCAACGAACTGAGCCCGCATTTGCTGCGCATGCTGCAAGCCGCTGGCCAGGAAGCCCCTGAAGTTAAGCCAATCCTGGAAATCAACCCGGAGCATGCTTTGATCACCAAGGTTCAGGCCGCTGACGATGAAGCCTTTGAACAGTGGGCCCAGTTGTTGCTGGAACAAGCCATGCTGGCTGAAGGAGCCGCCTTGCAAGATCCCGCCAGCTTTGTGAAACGTGTGAATCGCTTGCTGCTGAATCTGTAAATCTGAAGCTTGCTGGCTCTGCCTGAAGGTGGAGTCAGTTGCCAATACATAGGCCTCTATCGTGATGTGTACGATAGAGGCCTTTTTTGTGCGTGTTGACAGACCATTGATGGAAGAAGGGCGTAGTTAAAGGGAAAGGGGTGTTAAGCGATTTTTTGGTTTTTGTCTATCTTAATGAGAATTGATCGTAATACGATGCATGCACACGACACTGTGGGCCAAAACCCGCTAGTTTTGAGTTGAATTTAAGGAAATCGTAATATTTGGATAGACTTAATAATAGGAATGATTAATATTACGGTTCCTATTAAAAGCACTTATCAGGCATCGAAACACCGCTAATGCGCGCGATCAACCCTGCTTTGATCGCACAGCCTTGAAAAAGTGATACCTACCATATGGAGCTGGTAATGTCGTTCGTTTCCTCTGTGCCGCCTCGTCGCTTTGCCGAGACGGTCTTGTCTGCTGCCCTGTTTGCCGCCCTGACGAGTCCTGTGATCGCTCAAACCGCCAATCCAGGCGTGACCGAGTTGCAGTCGATCAAAGTTCAAGGCTCGGAAGATGCCAATGGCATTGAGGGCTTTCAGGCCCATAAAGCGCAATCGGTGAAGTTCTCTGAGACTTTGCTCAACACACCGCGCTCTATCACCGTGATCCCAGAGGAGGTGATCAAGGATCGTGGTGCGACATCGCTGCAAGACGTGTTGCGCACCACTCCCGGCATTACTTTGGGTTCGGGCGAAGGCGGCACTCCCGTGGGAGATCGTCCTTTTATCCGTGGTTATGAGGCCAGTACCGATATTTT
Source organism: Alcaligenes sp. LTN-3 (assembly GCF_059735605.1). Classification (NCBI taxonomy): domain Bacteria; kingdom Pseudomonadati; phylum Pseudomonadota; class Betaproteobacteria; order Burkholderiales; family Alcaligenaceae; genus Alcaligenes; species Alcaligenes sp. LTN-3. The sequence goes on from NZ_JCAPDN010000002.1 coordinate 246,598, forward strand.
TATTGACGGTGTGCGTGATTACTCCCGTGGCTCGCACGAGACCTTCAACCTGGAATCGGTTGAAGTCTTGAAGGGCCCCAGCTCGGCGTATACAGGCCGTGGCGGCACTGGCGGTAGCCTGAATCTGGTGACCAAGTCTCCCAAGCTGAAAGACTTTTTCCAGGTGGAAGCAGGTTACGGGACGTCGGACCAATATCGTCTGACGGCAGACGGCAATTATGCTTTTTCGGACACAGGTGCAATCCGCTTGAACCTGATGCGCATGGGGGGGGACGTCGCAGGTCGTGATGGCGTGACAATCGACCGTTGGGGGATCGCTCCTTCCATTGCTTTTGGTTTGGGTACCCCCACACGTGTGACCTTGTCGTATTCGCATCTTGAAAACAAAGATATGCCGGACCTGGGCTTTCCCTTCCGGAACGCGGCCAATCCGGATCGTGTGACCCCCTTGGAAGCAGACCGAGACAATTTCTACGGTCGTCATCAGGTCGATTTTCGTGAATATACGGCAGATACCGCCACGGCACAGATTGAGCATGACCTTAATGAGCGTTTCACAGTTCGCAACGTGACGCGCTATGGCAAGACCTTGAATCATTACTTGATGACCAGACCGTCGTTTGACAATTGCAAGGCCAATTCGGGTGGTGCGTGCGCCAGCGAGGGGGAGGGCTTGCTGTTCACGAGATCGGATCGGGCGCGCTGGCGCAGTTCGGAGTCCTTGCTGAACCAAACCGACGTATACGGTACGTTTACAACAGGTACCTTGAAACATGATGTGGTAGCCGGGCTTGAGTTCAGCAAGGAGGATATCTACAACCGAAGCATCACGGGCACACCTGGCTCGGATACGGACTCTTTTTATAATCCGAATCCCAATCGCAGCTACAGCTATTCCTTGAACTATGGCTCCAAAACCAAAGCAGGCGATATCAAGACACGCTCGGCGTATATCTTTGACACCATTGCGTTTAATGAGCAATGGTCGGTCAATGGTGGCGTGCGATTTGATCGTTTTGAGGTCGACAATACCCAGGAGTCCCGCAAAGATGATATGTGGAACTATCAGTTGGGTGTGGTCTATAAGCCAGCGCGCAATGGTTCTATCTACCTGAGCTATGGCACCTCTTCCAACCCGACAGGGGAGAACCTGGGTCAGGCCGGTGGTGCAGATGGCCCGGCAGGTGGCGCCGCTATTCGTGACCTGAAGCCCGAGCGCAGCTACAGCTGGGAGTTGGGGACAAAGTGGGACGTGGCCGACGAGAAGTTGTCTTTGACAGCGGCCATTTTCCAGACCGACAAGAAAGATGCTCGTTCTACCGATCCTTTGACTGGCGATGTGTCCTTGAGCGGCAGCAACCGTGTACGTGGCCTGGAGTTGGGTGCGGCCGGTGCAATTACCCCGAACTGGAATGTATGGGCGGGTTACACCTATCTGGACCCCAAGATCAAGAAATACCGCAGCGGCAATAATGTCTTTGACGGTAAGCAGATGAAGTTCATCTCCAAGCAGAGCTTCAACGTCTGGACGACCTACAAAGTCATGCCCGAGCTGACCTTGGGCGCAGGTGCCACGTTTGTGGGCAAACGCTTTGTGGATGACGCCAATCAATTGAAGCTGCCTTCCTACTGGCGCTACGATGCAATGGCGCGCTACGACCTGAACAAGAACGTATCTTTCCAGTTCAACGTCAACAACATCAGCAATGTGCGCATGTATGATGCTTCCCACGTCGGCCTTTTTGCCAACGTTGGCCCAGGCCGCTCTTACATGTTCAATGCCTCTTACCGCTTCGAGTAAGTTGCGTTTTGTCGTGTAAATTCAGATGGGCCGCCTTTTGGGGCGGCCTGTCTGTTTCTTGCTTTACCTTGTATTCCTTTTTTTTTGGCAGGTGACCCATGCTGATTACGATCCCCGATGTGCTCAATGCTGAACAGTTGCATGACTGTCGCCAGGCCCTGGAGCAGGCACAGTGGGAGGATGGGCGCACGACGGCGGGTTATCTGGCCCAGCACAGCAAACGCAATCTGCAATTGCCTCTTGATACAGCTGTCGCCAGGCAGATGGGGGAGTTTTTAATGCATGTATTGGGTCAGCACAGCGGCTTTATTGCCGCTGCCTTGCCCCTGCGTATGTTGCCACCACGTTTTAACCGTTACGAAGGCGGCGGGGAGTACGGCAACCACATCGATAACGCGATTTTTACGATTCCTGGCACGGGACAGCGTCTGCGTACTGATGTCTCCACAACCTTGTTTTTTAGCGACCCCGACGAATACGAGGGCGGGGAGCTGATCATCGAAGATATATACGGAACACAGTCCATCAAACTGCCTGCAGGGCACATGGTGGTGTATCCGGGGACCAGTTTGCATCGTGTACAGCCGGTGACTAAAGGAACACGCTATGCCTCGTTTTTCTGGACGCAAAGCATGGTGCGTCATGCGCATCAACGCAAACTGCTGTGGGAGCTGGATCAGAGCATTCAGCAACTGGCCAAGCAGAACGCAGATGCCCAGGAGCTGTCGCGCCTGACGGGGATTTATCATAATTTGCTGCGTGAATGGAGCGATGTCTGATCGCCAGGAGCTTGATTGATCATGTCCCAAGAACGGCTGCCCCCGCTCAGTAATATTCCGGCCCAGATTGCCTGCCTGAGGGATTACGAACCCTATGCCCGTGTGCGTATGCGCGCACAGGACTGGGCGTATTTCAGTGCAGGGGCGGCCGATGAGTTTACTGTGCAAGACAACCTGGCCAGCTTCGGGCGCTGGGGTTTATGGCCTGCTGCTCTAGGTGAGTTTGATCAGCCTTCCACCCGTTTGACACTGCAAGGGCAGTCTATGGACTACCCGATTCTTCTGGCGCCCGTGGCTTATCAGTGCTTGGCTCATCCTGAAGGTGAATTGGCCAGTGTGCTGGGCGCGGGTGCGATGGGCGCGACCAGCGTAATCAGCATGCAGGCCAGTCATTCCTTTGAAGAGATTGCCGCACAGGCGCATGCCCCGTTGTGGGCACAGTGGTATTGGCAAACGGATCGCGCATTTACGTCGGATTTATTGGGACGGCTCAAGGCAGCGGGTTATGCCGCTTTGATGTTGACGGTGGATGCTGCTGTCAATGGCTTGCGTAATCAGGAGCAGCGTGCGGGTTTTGCTTTGCCCGAGGGTGTGGACGCCGTGAATCTGCGGGGCGCTCCCAGGCAGCAGGCGGTTTTAGGTGCAGCAGGCACCAGCCCTTTATTTGGCAGTGGCCTATTAAATAGTGCCCCCACCTGGGATGATCTTGCCTGGCTGGTGCAGCACAGTCCTTTGCCTGTTTGGGTTAAGGGAATCATGCGCCCCCGTGACGCTCAGCGAGCGCTTGATGTAGGGGTCGCCGGAATGGTTGTGTCCAATCATGGTGGGCGCACTTTGGATGGTGCTCCCGCCTCTGTGGACGTCCTGTCACAGGTTTGTCAGGTCGTGGGGGAGAGGGTGCCGGTATTGATGGATGGCGGTATTCGACGCGGTACCGATGTACTCAAGGCTCTGACTTTGGGGGCGACGGCGGTGATGATTGGCCGTCCCTATATTTATGGTTTGGCGACTGCCGGAGCCGCTGGTGTGGCCCATGTATTGCATATTCTGCGGGCGGAGCTGGAAGTGGCCATGGCACTGACCGGCTGTAATACTTTGGCCGATATCAGCCCCGACGTACTTTATCGGCCCTGATCCAGTTCTTGTTCCGGCAAGGTTTCTTTGGGCCAGCCGTGCTCGCGTTTTACCCGTTCCCAGTCAAAGAACGGCCCCGGATCTGTCTTGCGTCCTGGGGCGATATGTTCGTGGCCTCGTACTGCGTTCAGGTTATGGCGCATGCGCAAGGCGCGGCTCAAACGGGACAGTTCCCGGTACTGCGCTTCAGTAAAGGGCTCGAAATCGCTGCCTTCCAGCTCGATACCAATAGAGAAGTCGTTGCAGCGTTCGCGGTCTTTAAAACGCGACACACCTGCGTGCCAGGCGCGGCGGGTAGTAGGGACAAACTGGATGATGTGGCCGGTACGCTGGATCAGAAAGTGGGCTGAAACCTTCAGGTCCCGGATGTTCTCGAACCAGGGGTGTGCACTGATATCGAGCTTGTTCTGGAAGAAATCCCGGATATACGGCCCGCCAAATTCTTGCGGTGGCAGGCTGATATTGTGCAGCACCAACAAGGTGGGACTATCGCCCTCGGGGCGGTCATCCTGATTGGGTGACAAGGCACGCAGGACATTGGCATGGGGTTTAAGCCAGCCCTGGCGGTCCAGGTCATAGGCGTGGTGCATGCGGGCCATGAGCTTAACTGCGCGGGCCGCGCTTGGCGTGTTCCAGGCTGCACCAAGTGTGATGATTGCTCATCAGGGCTTCGGAGCGAGGTAGAAAAATGCCACAGTGCGCGCAACGAACCATCTCTTCTGCCTTGCCTGGTTTGCGTGGCGGGCGCATGGTCGGGTTGGGTGGGTTGCGTTTGCGGGCCTTGTTTTGTGACACGATGCGGGCAATGATCATGGCCACCAGGATAGCGACAACCCAGAATAAGACTTTACCCAATTTTCCCTCGTTGCAAGATGACGTCCAGTACAAAGTGGCTGCCTGTATAGGCCAGCAGCAGGAAGGCAAAACCGGCCAAGGTCCAGCGCAAAGCAACGCGACCCCGCCATCCATACTGTTTTCGGCCCCATAGTAAGCCACCAAATGTAACCCAGGATAGCAAGGTAAAGACAGTTTTATGGTCAGCGGGTAAAAATTTACCGTCTATTGCCATGGAGACGGCGGCACCGCTCAGGATCGTGAAAGTCAAAATGACAAAAGAGACGCGGATCAGGCGAAACAGCAGTTCTTCCTGCACCAGCAGGGGCGGCATGGTGTCCAGCACCCGGCTGAATAAACCACGTTGTTCCTGATGCAAAATAGGGCGGTGCAACTGGCGGTCCAGCGCTGTCATCAAGACGGCGTGCAGGGCGGCCACGGTGCTCAGCCCGTAGGCGACCAGTGCAATCAGCAAGTGGATGCGTAGCCATTCATTGCCTGCATGGTGGACGATATGGCCATTGGGAAAGGCCATGGCCAGCAGGCTGACGATTGTGGCCGCAGGCAGTAGAATGAGCAACAGGCCGTCCAGACGCAGATACAGGCTTTGGAACCAGAACACCACCATGCCCAGCCAGATTGCCGCCGACAGGGCCAGTGCCCAGCTCAGATGCAGCCCTTGGGGCAGTACAATCGTCAGCAATAGACCCGCTCCGTGCACAATGATGGCGCAGAGCAAAGCCACCCGGCTAGGGGCGTTCAGTACGGTTCGGGTGCTGCCGCGAGTCAACGGACGCCATAGCGAGATCGACAGCACGATGTACGCCAGTGCGGCGAGCAAGTGAAATACAATACTTGCAGACATAAGTCCCGGATTTCCTGAAAAACGGTACGGGGCGTACCTCAAGTGGCCATTTTATTCTTATTCGTAGACCACACGATAACCTAGTTTAAGCGAACCCAGTCCTATGTTTGAAAATCTGACCCAGCGTATGTCGCGTGTGGTGAAAACCATGCGCGGACAGGCTCGTCTGACCGAATCCAATACTCAGGAGATGTTGAGGGAAGTGCGTCTGGCGCTGTTGGAGGCGGACGTGGCCTTGCCTGTCGTGCGCGATTTTGTTGCACGGGTCAAAGAAAAGGCACTTGGCGTTGAAGTGGCCGACAGTTTGAATCCTGGTCAGGCGCTGGTGGGGGTTGTCCACCAGGAACTGACCAATCTGATGGGGGCAGACCTGGGCGATGACGCCAGCGAGTTGTCCCTGGCGGCGCAGCCACCGGCCATTATTCTGATGGCGGGTTTGCAAGGGGCGGGTAAAACCACCACCACCGGTAAGCTGGCCAAATGGCTGAGCGAAGGCGGTCATGTTCAGCATGGTCGTAAAACGGGCAAGAAAAAAGTGCTGGTGGTCAGTGCTGACGTTTACCGTCCCGCCGCTATCGAGCAGTTGAAAACCGTTGCCGCCCAAGTGGGCGTCGAGTTCCTGCCTTCCGATCCCAGCCAGAAACCGGCCGACATTGCCCGCAATGCCCTGGACCACGCCAAGCGTCACCACTTTGATGTGCTGATTGTCGACACGGCCGGTCGCCTGGGTATTGATGAAGAAATGATGCGCGAGATTCGCGCTCTGTACGACCTGCTGAGCCCCATCGAGACTTTGTTTGTGGTCGATGCCATGCAGGGTCAGGACGCGGTGAACGTCGCCAAAGCCTTTGCAGACGCCTTGCCGCTGACCGGTGTGGTGTTGACCAAGCTGGACGGTGACGCCCGTGGTGGTGCCGCCTTGTCGGTGCGCCATGTCACCGGCAAACCGCTGAAGTTTGTGGGTGTGTCGGAAAAGCTGGACGGTCTGGAGCCATTCCACCCCGAGCGTATGGCTCAGCGCGTGCTGGGTATGGGCGACATTGTTTCTCTGGTGGAACAAGCCCAGCGCAATATCGACATTGCTGATGCGCAAAAGATTACCGACAAGATCAAGGCGGGCGACAAGTTCGATTTGAACGACTTCCGCGACCAGCTACAGCAAGTTAAAAAGCTGGGTGATATGGGCTCCTTGCTGGAAAAACTGCCCGCGCAGTTCTCCCAGGCGGCGTCTCAGTTGCAAGGCGGCCAAGCCGAGCAGCAATTGCGTCGTACCGAAGGCATCTTGAACTCCATGACGCCAGCCGAGCGCGCCAAGCCTGAATTGTTGAAGGCCTCGCGCAAGCGCCGTATTGCGGCGGGTTCGGGTGTGCCGGTGCAAGAGGTTAACCGCCTGCTGAATCAGTTCGAGCAAATGCAAGGCATGATGAAGCAGATGAAAAAAGGCGGCATGGCCAAAATGATGCGCGGCCTGGGCGGTATGGGCGCCTTGAAAGGTCTGGCTGGTAAAGGCTTCAAGGGCTTTCGCTAAGCAGCAAGTTGATTCTGGACCCGGATGAACGGAGTCTGGCTGTAGCATTACACGCTGACCAGATGACAAACGTGCTTCATGGACAGTCCCCCGAAAGTTGGATTCAGATCCAACCTTCGGGGGACTGTTTATTTGGGCTGGATTTTTTGTTTGCCTATGATGCTGATCGCTTTAGGTGCCCAGTGCAGGCAAGGAAAGATTCCAACCTAACTCTGCATTCAGGAACCATAGCTCCTGACGGGTTTGGAAGTTTGCGCCTGCGTTAATACGGGCCAGTAGTTGATCTTCATAGGCGGCTGGAATCTGTACTGCTCTTTCTATACTGGGTAGAGATTGGTAGTGCTTGTAGACGTCCAGCAAGGTATTGGCGACCTTTCCCGTGCGGTTGTACTCATCCTCCATTTTTTTGCAGAGTATCCGTCGTTGGACTTGGTCTTGGGCATTGGATTCGATCCAGGCTGCACGCCGTTCATTCACGGTAAAGGTGCTGCTTTCATCGTAGGCAATCAGGGCTAGTTGTTCCTGGCTCAAGCCCTTGAAAGGGTTGGGTTTGTTGGGGGCATTGAGAAAGGCAGTGGCTTGTCGTGCCCGGGCTAGATGTGCAGGGTCCTCTGTATCAGGGACCTGCGCATCATGGACTTTTTTGTTGTCATAGTAGCTGTCACTCGTAAAAACCTTTAAAAGCGCCTGGCCTTTTTGGGCCAGCTCCTGACGAGTCAGATTGGCTTCCCGTTCAGCAGATCGCTGTGCTGCTTCACTGAGCTGTTGGGCAAGCGAGGAAACGCTGACGCTGTTCGTTTTACTTACCCCGGCTTCAGGCGGAGCGTCCGGTGTAGGGGATGCTTGTTTCAACGAGGTATTCGCAGGCCAATTAGCGATCACTTCAGGCACTGGGTTCAGTTGATTCAGAGTATTCATAGTGGCGTGCTGTGGAGAAGGGGGGCTACGCCACTGGGGATGAAGCGTAGCAAGGGTCAATCAACGCATCGTGAATTCGACGCTCCAGGCTTTGGTGACGGCATTAATGGATGTAATGTTGGCGGTGCAAATTGCGCCTCCAGAGGGAGTGGCGTCTACTGTATGAGGTTTAAGCCCGGAGGAAGGGGGGACATCTCTATAGACGGTGTAAAACTTGCGTACCTGGAGTCACCACTGCTTTAGGTTTAGGAGATGCATAGAGGTAAGTGTTGGAGTCATTGACAGAGATGATGGTGTGATGAGCATCTTTATCGCTCAGATTCTTGAAGGTAACCGTCACTAAGGGGCCGGCATAAGCCGTCATGCTGCTAAGCATGACTACGGTTGCAACAACAGCGCGTGACGATGTTTTGACAAGCATGAATCGATCTCCTGGCCTGATTAAGGCGGTTGCTGATAGAAGTAGACCGATAAATCTTGATTAAGGCAGCGAGACTGTATTGAGCAATATATGTGCTTTTATTCTGGGTATGGCTGAGCTTGCTACGTTCTTGTTCTTTTATTCGTACCGGTATCTCAAAGTTCAAGTCGATCTATTGGTTACTAAATGGAATAAAAGTAACTTTACTATACAAATGTCGTGGTTTGTCTGAAATTTATTATTTATCAAATACTTAGCTTGCTAATCGTATTTTGTAGGAAAAGTAGCCAAGGCAAAAAAAAGTGAAATGGGATGTTTTGGAATAGTGGGCGAGACAAGTTGGAGAGTCTGTTGCCTTGCGATGGCACGCTGCACTTTTACGGAACCCGTTGCGAGTAAGTTTGCCATGTAGTCTTAATGCCGCTTTGTCAGCAGATCTTTGTGTAAATAAAAAACGCCCGATGCATTGCATCGGGCGTTTCATTTTGGCTGGGCCGTAATCCCACAGGTTTGGCACCTAGGGATCATGGCCGGCAGAGGCGAGAATTACAGCGCCGGAATACGTAGTACCTGACCAGGGTAGATTTTGTCAGGATGGCTAAGCATGGGTTGGTTAGCTTCGAAGATAACGGTGTATTTTGCACCGTTTGCCTTGCCGTAATTGGTTTCAGCAATTTTCCACAGTGTGTCGCCTTTCTGTACGGTGTACATGGTGGCTTCGGCGGAAGGCTGAGCAACGCTGAGCTGGTTGTCGACTTGAGACACCCCCAGGGTGTTACCCAGAGCCAGCACAATTTTTTCGGCTTGTTCAGTGGAGGCAGCTTGGCCGCTAACCGTGACTTTGTCGCCATCAACCGCCAGATTCAGACCGTCGGCGGAAAGTTGGTGTTTGGCCAGTTCTTTCTGGAGTTCGTCTGCTGTGGCTGCGTTGGCTTCGTTGGCACCAAAGAGTTTTTCGCCGACATCTTTAAGAAAACTGAATACGCCCATCGCTTTGCTCCTGAAGTTAGGGTTCTATGGCTGCTACCTGCGTGATGGCAGGCGAGACGGTTCATTATGACCTTATTTTTAGCCGTAAAGCCGTACTCGAATGTCAGCAATTGTGCATTTTAAAGGGTGAGTCTCAGCCGCCACCGACGGCAACCACGATCTCGATGGTGTCGCCTTCTTGAATAGGGGTACTGGCGTGCTGGCTTTTGGGCACGATGTCGCCGTTCAGCTCTACGGCAATGCGCTTGTTCTCATAGCCCAGCTCGATAATCAGTGTGCCAACCGTGTCGGAGTTTGCCAGAGCCTTGCTCTGGCCGTTCAGGGTAATGTTCATTCTTGTCTCTGGATATGGTCCGGATAGTGCCGGACGAGTGATTCAGATGGCAAATTTCTGGGTGGCGGCCAGCAGCCGAGCCAGAATGCCGGGTTCGTCGTAGGCGTGGCCTGCGTCTGCAACCATGTGAAACTCTGCTTGTGGCCAGGCGCGATGCAGTTGCCAGGCTGTATGCGCTGGAGTGCACACATCATAGCGTCCCTGCACAATCACGCCTGGAATGCCATGCAAGCGGTGGGCGTTTTTAAGTAACTGATCCGGCTCCAAAAAGCCCTGATTCATGAAGTAGTGGTTTTCAATACGCGCAAAGGCCAGGGCGGCTTTATCACTGGATTTGGCATCCAGGTGATGCTGGCTGGGCAAGAGCGTGATCGTATTGCTTTCCCACTGCGACCAGGCATGTGCGGCGCGTAGCTGTACAGCGGGGTCATCGCCCGTCAAACGCTTGTGATAGGCGGTAATCAGGTCACCATGCTCTTCTTTGGGGATGGGGGCCAAATATTGTTCCCAGATGTCCGGGAACAAGCGCGAGGCACCTTCCTGATAAAACCAGCGTAACTCTTCAGGGCGGGCCATGAAGATACCGCGCACAATCAATTCACTGACGTGTTCGGGGTGGGTCTGGGCATAGGCCAGCGCCAGGGTCGAACCCCAGGAGCCGCCAAAGACCAGCATCTTGTCGGCTTTGAGCTTTTCCTGGCGCAGCCGCTCCATGTCCTGAACCAGATGCCAGGTGGTGTTGTTCTCCAGGCTGGCATGAGGGTAGGAACGCCCGCAACCGCGCTGATCAAACAGCAGCACATTATATTTTTGCGGGTCGAACAAGCGGCGGTGATCGGTAGAACATCCTGATCCCGGCCCACCATGCAAGAAAATAGCCGGTTTACCTGCCGGGTTGCCGCAGCATTCCCAGTAGATATGATGCCCATCCTCGGTGTGCAAGGTGCCTTGGGCGTAAGGCTCTATAGGCGGGAACAGGGTAGCGCTCATTGTTCTTTCTTGGGCCAGTTCAGTTCAGGGGTCGGGGTGTCATTGCGGGTGAAGATCAGATCCCACACGCCATGACCCAGACGCAGCCCACGGTTTTCAAACTTGGTCAGTGGGCGGAAGTCAGGGCGGGGTGCATAGCCTTCGTTCGTGTTGCTAAGCATAGGCTCGGCCGACAGCACTTCCAGCATTTGTTCGGCGTAATTTTCCCAGTCCGTTGCGCAATGAATGTAGCCGCCGGGTTTTAGACGGCTGGTCAGCAACTGGATAAAGGGCGATTGCACCAGACGACGCTTGTGATGGCGCTTCTTGGGCCAAGGGTCCGGGAAGTAAATATGAATGCCAGCCAGGGAGGCAGGGGCGATCATGTCACGCACGACTTCAACGGCATCGTGTTGAATGATGCGGATATTGCTGATCTGGTTGTCATCAATACGCTTGAGCAAGGCGCCGACACCGGCGTTAAACACTTCCACACCTAGGAAGTTGTCGTTGGGGCGGGCCTGAGCAATTTTCTGGGTGGTTTCACCCATGCCAAAACCGATTTCCAAAATCAGGGGATGGTCGTTGCCAAACACGGTTTCCGGTTTCAGAATGCTGTCGCGGTAGCTGATCGACCACAGAGGCAAGAGGCGCGCCAAGGCTTGTTCCTGGCTGGGCGTAATGTGCGCGCGCCGATGAACAAAGCTACGGATATGGGTCTCGCCGGAGTTGCTGTTCGCGACATTGGGCGAGAGCAGGGATGGTTTTTCGTTGCTGGTGGTCATGGTTGGGGCGCGGGCATCAGGAATGGCTCGCGTATTAGCTAAAAGCGGGAAAGCTCTATTGTAGTGAGTCTTGCCGCTGAATTCATGGGGAAGTGCGTGAAAAAGATAGGGTGGGGGCAACGCATGAGCCGGAGATCGCGCTATAATTTTCGCTTCCCCATTCGCGGGATCGTCTGCTTTTGACGCAGACTTCTCCATCAGGGCGGGTGTAGTTTAATGGTAAAACTGATGCTTCCCAAGCATCCGTCGTGGGTTCGATTCCCATCACCCGCTCCACTTCAACTTTCCATGGTGTTCCAAGGAAGTCCATGGAGTGCTGCAAGTCATTGTCACGGTTCGGTTTTTCCAGAAAAGCCGTTCCAGTGATGTCCAGCGAAATCCACTGACGGCCGGCCCAAACTGGTACAAAAAGTGGCCCAAACAATGCGCGAACTTCCCCCGCCGCATTGTTGCTGGAGGAGCCGGGACCCGATGGGAAACATGGCACTCAACTCGCTTTCATGGAGTTGGGATCATGCTTTCAGACCTCATGGCCCGGCAGGCCAAGTCCACCGGCAAGCCATACGCACTGGCCGACTTCGACGGCCTCTATCTCTACGTTTCCGCCATCGGCACCAAGGCTTGGCACTTCCGCTATTCGTGGTTTGGAAAGCGTGAGCGCATCACCCTAGGCAACTATCCGGCGCTTTCCCTGAAGGACGCCCGTGCGCTTCGCGATGAAGCCCGCTCGCTGCTCGCCAAGGGCATCAATCCCCACAGCGAACGCAAGCGCAAGCGGCACGCGATCGTCCTGGCCGGCGAGCACACTTTCATGGCCGTCTACGAGCAATGGCTGGCCCATCGCCGGCTCTCGCTGGAGGAAGGACGGCAGACCAGCCTGGAACAGATCGGCCGCGTCTTCAAGAAAGATGTGTTCCCCTCGCTGCGGCACCTGACCATCTACGAGATCACCCGCGCACACCTGCTGGACATCATCGGCAAGGTGGAAAAGCGCGGCTCGCTGTCGGTGGCCGAGAAGCTGAGGACCTGGTTCACCCAGTTGTTCACCTACGCCACGGTGGCGATTCCCAACATGGGCGATAACCCGTCCAGAGACCTGGAAGTGGTCGCGCTGCCGTTGCCGCCGGTCGAACACAACCCGTTCCTGCGCATGCACGAGCTACCGGTCATGCTGCAGACACTGCGCAAGTACCGCGGGCGCCTGAACACGCAGTTGGGCATCCGGCTGCTGATGCTCACTGGTGTGCGCACCGGCGAGCTTCGCTTCGCCACGCCCGATCAGTTCGACCTCGACCGGGGCCTGTGGGTCATCCCGGTGGCCAGGCTCAAGCAGCGCAAGCTGCTGACCAAGAAGAAGCGCAAGCGTCTCATCGACATCCCGCCCTACATCGTGCCGCTGTCGGTGCAGGCGCAGGAGATCGTTCGCCACCTGTTGGACCAATGCAAGCCTGCCCAGGTCCATCTCATCCCAGGCGACTGGTGCCTGAAGAACCCGATCAGCGAGAACACGCTCAACGCCGCGCTCAAGCGCATGGGCTACGAGGACCAGCTCACGGGGCATGGCATCCGGGCGACGATCTCGACGGCGCTGAACGAACTCGGCTACCCGAAGAAATGGGTGGACGCCCAGCTATCGCATGCCGATCCAGACAAGATCAGCGCGACCTACAACCATGCCGAATACGTCGAGCAACGCCGCGTCATGATGCAGGACTGGGCCGATCGCCTGGATCTGTTCGAGCAGAACCAGGTCGAGGTTGCCAGCCGGCATCTGACCATCACGCTTCAGGGCCTGCCGACCATTGCCGGCCAGGCGACCGTGCAGCCGCCGGTGGTCGACCTCACCGCGCCGCAGCTGATCGTGACCGCGCCGACGTCCAACCAACCCGAAGCGCCGGCATCGGTGCAGCGGCTGTCGGCCGTGCGCATGCCCGAGTACGCGCGACCGCGCCTGTCGGAGGCGCAGCGCGAACGCCTGCAGGTGCTGGAGACCTTCGAGGCGCCACACAACCTCTCGGTGGCGGACTACGCCAAGCTCGCGGGCAAGTCGCGCCGCTGGATCACCTACGAGATCCAGGCCGGCAACCTGCTGTCGATCCACATGGGGCATCGCGGGCAGCGCGTGCCAGACTGGCAGCTCGATCCGCTCAAGCGCAGGCTGGTCCAGTCCGTCCTGAAGCAACTGCCACGGGGCATCGACACCTGGGACATCTACCACGCACTCCTGCGCTCGTACGAGGCTCTCGGGACACGGCCGGCCGTCGAAGCTGTCAACCCAACGAACCTGCACCTTGCCGCGCGGCTGGTGGCCGCACAGTGCATGCAGGCGAGCGAACCAGTCGTGACGACCGAGTTCCCTGAGCAGGTCCGGCAAAGCGTGCAGCGGCTGGTGCGCGAAGCCGTAGCTGCCGATGCCGCCGAAGTGACGCCCGGAGACTGATCGAGCCAGGGTCGCGCCGAAGTTCGGTCAGGCGCTTGCCTGGAGCGCTTGGAAGAACGGCTCCAGGCGGGTGCTGTCCGTATCTCGACGGCTCAGGAAGTACGTGGTGAGCATCAGTGCTCCCTCTTGCAAGGGACGCTGGACAACGCCAAGGGCACGATGGCCCTCGATGCGGGCGGCGGGTGCCAGGCAGACACCGTAGCCGGCGGCCACCAAGGTCATCATCAACCCGAACGATGTGGCCGTCGTGACGGCCGAGGGGACGACGCCGGCCACCGTCAGCAGTGAGTCGATTTGCCCACAGTAGCCGACACAGTCGCGCCCATCCAGGGCGATCCAAGGGTGGTCGGCCGCTTGCTCCAGGGACACTGACGCGAAGGCCAGCAAGGGGTGATGAGCCGACACGGCCAATGCCAGCGCGTCGCGCCAGACGGGTCGGACTTCGATGCCTTCAGGTGCTGCGGGCGATTGGCAGAGGCCTGCCTCGAAAGCCCCCGCGAGCAGTCCTCGATGCTGATCCTCCAGGCGCTGTTCGTGAAGACGAATCGGGTTGTCCGGATGACGCCTACGATGTTCTGCCATCGGTACCGACAACCGTGGATAGGCCAGGCAGTCCGACAGGGCAATGTTCAAAGGATCGGAAGCGATCATCGTGTCACCTGCACAACGCCGACACTGGAAAAAACCGCGTGCCATCGGTCAATGAGATAAGTTTAACGTGGTTTAAATTCGCTTGACACGTAACGCTTCTGTTGATGCAGAAGCGATCGGTGCAACGCGGGAGACCTGCGGGAACAAGAACCTATGAAAGCGAGCCAGCGCGCGCTTTCGGCGTTGCCGTGCGCGAGGCCCGGTCCGCGCAGGGGCTGGCGCAGGAGGTGCTCGCGGAACAGGCGGGCATCGCCCGGTCGCACATGGGCAAGATCGAGCGCGGCGAGCACATGCCCACGCTGGTGTTGATCCTGCGGATCGCGAAGGGGCTGGGTTGCTCGGCCGCGGCACTGATGGCTGCGACCGAGGCGCAACTGTCCGAAAAACAGGAAGACGCTGTCTAGGTCGGCGTTGCGTCTCTCACCTACAACGAGGTAGTACGCAGGCGCCGCATTGCCGTCAGTGATTACCTATCGATAGACGGGATGGCGACGGCACAGATCCGCCACCTGCTGTCTTACTCGATCCCGCACGGCAATTAATCCAACACCACCGGTTTCCAATGCATCCAGCACGTCGCACAACCAGCCGGCCAGTTCCTCGCACTCGGCCACGCCGAAGCCGCGCGTGGTCACGGCGGGCGTGCCGATGCGCACGCCAGAGGTCACAAACGGCGAACGCGGGTCGCCCGGCACGCTGTTCTTGTTGGTGGTGATCCAGGCATCGGCCAGCGCCGCGTCCGCATCCTTACCGGTGTAGGGCCTGGCGGACAGGTCGATCAGCATCAGGTGATTGTCGGTACCGCCCGAAACGATTTTGTGGCCGCGCTGCTGGATCACGGCGGCCATGGCGCGAGCGTTCGCCACCACCTGGCGCTGGTAGGCCTTGAATGCAGGTTGCAGCGCCTCCTTGAACGCCACCGCCTTGGCGGCGACAACATGCATCAGCGGCCCGCCCTGGACGCCGGGGAATACGGCGGAGTCGAGCTTTCTGTAAAGGCCCTCGTCCTGCCCTTTCGAGAGAATGATACCGCCACGCGGGCCGCGCAGGGTCTTATGGGTGGTGCTGGTGACCACGTGAGCGTGGGGCAACGGGTCAGGATACTCGCCTGTCGCCACCAGGCCGGCGACATGGGCCATGTCCACCCAGAAGATGGCACCCGCCCTGTCGGCGATGGCGCGCATGCGTGCCCAGTCCTTGTGCCGCGAATAGGCGGAGAAGCCGCCGATCAGCAGTTTCGGCCGTGCCTGCATCGCGATGCGCTCCATCTCGTCGTAGTCAATCAGCCCGGTTAGGGGGTCGAGTCCATAAGGCACGATCTTGTAATGGCGGCCGGAGAAGTTGGATGGGTTACCGTGGGTCAGGTGGCCACCCTGAGCCAAGTTCATGCCCATCACGGTATCACCGGGGTTGGCCAGCGCCAGAAACACGGCTGCGTTGGCCTGGGCGCCGGCATGGGGCTGGACGTTGGCCCAATCACAGTCGAATAGCACCTTGAGCCGCTCGATGGCTAAGCGTTCGGCCACGTCCACATGCTCGCAGCCGCTGTAGTAGCGCTTGCCTGGGTAACCCTCGGCGTACTTGTTGGTGAACACCGAATTCTGGATGGCCATCACCAAAGGGCTCGCGTAGTTCTCGGAGGCGATCAGTTCGACATGATCCTCCTGACGGCGCGCTTCGTGGTGGACTGCCAGGGCAAGTTCCGGGTCGAAATCGGCGAGGGCAACAGAAGTGTCATACATGGTGTGCGTCCTGGTCGGGCGGATAGCGGTTGGGGTTGGACGTCATACGGTGATGTCCATCGGCTGAGCCGGAACAGACCAAACCTCGCAATCAACCAGGTCCGATGAAAGCAGGCGCGCTACACGCACCACGATGTCGTCAATCTGACGCTCGTCGCAAACGAATGGTGGCAATAGCCTGATCACGGTGTCTCGGGTCACGGTGATGAGCAGGCGCTGCTCAGCCAGCGCGCGCCCAACTAGTTCCTTGCAGGGCCGGTCCAGTTCGATACCCACCATCAGTCCCAGGCCGCGAATGGCGAGGACGTGCGGGTGACCTGCCAGCGCCTTGCGCAGGCCCACCAGCAAGCGAGCGCCCAGCACCATGGCGCGCTCGGGCATCCTGTCACGGGCCATGATGTCGAGGACGGTGCAGGCCACCCGGCAAGCCAGCGGATTGCCGCCGAAGGTCGAGCCGTGCTGGCCCGGCGAGAACAGGTCTGCCGCAATACCGCGCGCCAGGCACGCGCCGATGGGAAAGCCATTGCCCAGCGCTTTCGCCAGGGTCACCACATCCGGTGAGATGCCCGCGTGCGCGTATCCGAACCACGCGCCGGTGCGCCCCATGCCGGCCTGGATCTCGTCGAGCATCAGCAACCAGTCCCTCTGGTCGCACAAAGCGCGCAGTTCGCGCAAGTATTCGGCACTGGCCACCCGAATGCCACCCTCGCCCTGTACAGATTCGATCAACACCGCCACGATGTCCGGGGATTGTTCTGCCGCCTGGCGTACCGCGCTGATATCACCGTAGGGAGCACGCAGAAAGCCAGGCAGCAACGGCCCGAAACCCTGCTGGTTGGCCGCGTTGTCTGTGGCGGCGAGCGTGGCCAGCGTGCGGCCATGGAAGGCGTTGCCCATGACTAGGATCTGCGGTCGTGCCACCTGCCTGCGATGGGCATGCAGCCTGGCCAACTTGAGGGCGGTTTCGTTGGCTTCCGCACCCGAGTTGCAGAAGAAGGCGCTTTCCATCCCGGTCAGCGCACACAGGCGTTCCCCCAACTGCTCCTGCCAGTCGATGCGGAACACGTTGGAAGTGTGCAGCAGCGCCCCGGCCTGTTCGGCGATGACGGCCGCGATTTCCGGGTGGGCATGACCCAGGCTGGTAACCGCGACACCGGCAATGGCATCTAGGTACTCCACACCCTGATCGTCCCAGAGCCGCGCGCCGTTACCGCGCACGAAAGAGACAGGTTGGCGGGCGTAGGCGCGCATCAGGTGAGGGGCGGTCGTCTGCATGGGAGATTCCTCGAATTCGGCACGGTTGGCGTAACCGTCAGTCCGTGTGTTGAAAGCCTCGGTCATCACTTCACCCTCTCGTTTGCAGGCGTAGGCGTAATGACCGATGTACGTACCCGCAGCAGCACCTGCCCGTTGAGCACAGCATGCGCCGCCAGCCCTAGCACCAACCCCCAGAACGCCCCGCCAATGCCCAGCAGGGTGATGTTGGCGGCGGCCGCCAGAAACGTGATCAGTGAGGCTTCCCGGGTCCTGGCATCGGACATGGCGGTGGCTAGGCTGCCGCCGATCGTCCCCAGCAGGGCCAGGCCCGCCAGCGTGGTGATGAAGGTCGCCGGGAAGGCCATGAAGACCGCGGCCAACGTCACCCCGAACACGCCGATCAGAACGTAGAACACCCCAGCGGCCATCCCCGCGATCCAACGCCTGGACGGGTCTTCGTGTGCCTCCCGGCCCGTGCAGATGGCGGCGGTGATCGCCGCGATGTTGAAGGCGTGCGAACCGAACGGCGCCATCAGCAGCGAACCCAGGCCCGTGATGGTCACGATGGGGTTGGCGCTGGTCTTGAAGCCGTCATTGCGCAATACCAGCATGCCCGGCATGTACTGCCCGGTCAGGGTAATGAGGAACAGCGGCAACGCCACGCTCAACAAGGCGTTGAGCGAGAACGCGGGCATGGTGAACACCGGCGCGGCCAGTTTCAGGCTCAGTCCCGACAGATCGACGCGGCCCTGCGCCAGCAGGAATACCAATCCCAGCACCAGGATGCCCACCACCGCATAGCGCGCGGAAAAGCGCTTGAACACCAGATAGGCGGCGATCAGCAGTCCCGCCAGCAGCGGATCGACGCTCAAGCCGCCGAAGGCGCCAGTGCCGAATTGCAGCAGGATGCCGGCCAGCAGCCCGGCAGCCACGCCTGGCGGTATCAAACGGATAACGCGCTCGAACCAACCCGACAGGCCCAGCAGCACAAAGGCGGCAGCCGAGATCAGGTATGCCCCGACGGCCTCGGCATAAGGTGTGGTTGCCAGTGCTGTGACCAGAAACGCCGCTGCCGGCGTGGACCAGGCGGTGATGATCGGTTCGCGGGATACCCAGCTCAAAATGATGCCTGTCACGCCCACGCCAATGGAAATCGACCACACCCACGAGGCCGTCAGCTCCGGGCTCAGGCCCGCGACCTTGGCTGCCTGGAACACCAGGATGAAAGTGCCGCCATAGTTGACGATGACCGAAATCAGTCCGGCCACGACGGGATGGGTGAGATCGTTCCAACGAACGGGCGAAGCTGAAGGATCCGACGGCATGATCTGAATTGGGCTCCTGGCATGGGGATGAAATGACCATGAGACGATAGACTTGTAATGGCATGATGTTCCCTACCAATTTCCAGATGAAGTACCTACCAATTGTTCAAGCATGCCCAACTTGAATCCGTCAAAGCCTGGCTCGGCGACCCCGCGCACGGCGCCTTGCCCCTGCATGCACGGGTACAGCGGGCCATTCGCCAGTTGATCCTGGATGGCGCGCTCGATGTAGGCCGCCCCCTGCCCGCGTCGCGCGCGTTGGCGAAGTCGCTGGGGGTGTCCCGCGACACGGTGGAGTCGGCCTATGGCCAGTTGCACGCCGAAGGTTTCATTGAGCGGCGGGTCGGCAGTGGCAGCTTCGTGTCCGAGCAGGCCCGGTGGCTGCCCGGGCGCGGCAGACCACGGCGCACGAGCGTGGATCGCAAGGCACCCCTGCGCCTGAGCCGGCGCGGCGATGCCATGCTCCAGGGCGGCGGCGTGCGCGACTTCCTGATGTCGCGCCCCTTCGCGCCCGGCGTGCCGGAGACGCGCAGCTTTCCGCTGCCAACCTGGGAGCGCTTGCAGCGGCAGGTGTTGAAGGAGTACGGCACCCTGGCGCTGCTGCACAGCCCACCGCAGGGCATGGAGCCGTTGCGACGCGCCATTGCCGCCTACGTCAACCTCGAACGAGGCGCGCAGGCCACACCCGAGCGCGTGCTGGTGCTGACCAGTTCCCAACAGGCCATGACCCTGTGCGCCACCGTGCTGCTCGATGCTGGCGAGCGCATCTTCATCGAAGACCCCGTGTACCACGGGGCGCGCAAGGCATTTGACGCCGCCGGGTTGGATTGCGTGCCCGTGCCGATGGATGACCAAGGCATGCAGATAGCGCACCTGCTGGCAAAGGCGCAGACCCCTTGCAATGCCGCCCGGGCGGTGTTCCTGACGCCCTCGCACCAGTTCCCAACCGGGGCTACGCTGGCGTTGGACCGGCGCCTGGCCGTCATCGAATGGGCCCGCCAGCACCAGGCTTGGATCATCGAGGATGACTACGACAGCGAATTCCACTACGAAGGCAAGCCCACCGCATGCGTACAGGGGCTCGACCCCCACGGCCGCACGATCTACATCGGCACCTTCACCAAGTCGCTGTTCCCCGGCCTGCGCATCGGCTACATGGTGCTGCCGGAGGCTCTGGTGTCGCCCATGACCGTGGCCCGCACCCTGCTGGATGGGCACAGCGCACCGATCCCGCAGCTCACCCTGGCTCGCTTCATCGAGGGTGGGCATTTCGGAGCCCATGTGCGAACCATGCGGGCCGTCTATGCGGAACGCCGCGATGTGCTGGCGCAGCTGGTGCGCCAGCACCTGGCCGACTTCGTGGAGCCCAGGGTGCCCGCTGGCGGGATGCAGATGCCTTGCGTGTTCATCCGCGACATTCCCGAGCGCGAGGCGGTGGAATCGGCACGGCGGGTCGGCATCGACCTGCTGGGGCTGACCGCGCTGCATGCATCGCGCCGCCATGCATCGGGCAGGGATGGGGCCGGTTTCCTCATGGGATTTGCTGCCCATGCACCCCATGAACTGGAGATCGCTGTCAAGAAGCTGGCAAGCGTGCTGCGTGCGCTGTGTCGCCGATCACCATGAGGCGCGCTGGCGCCTTTCGTGCTGCCAGCTCCGCGTCAGGGACAGGTAGGGGTTGTCCGGCGGGACTTCCGCGAACAATGTCGAAGGCGTCGCCAACAGATAGCCGTGCAACCGCCGCGACTTGCGCGGCCCGGTGACTTCGCAGGTCCAGATGTTCAGGCCGCTGTCCTGTTTGCGGTGCAGTCCCAGCTTCTCGAAGCGCTTCTGCACCCATTGCCAGTCGTGCAGATTGTCCTGCCGGGCCAGCACCTGGATCTCCGGATGTTCCTGCACGTAGCGCTGGAAAACGCCGGGGCTGACCAGGTACGCCGTGCCAACGACGGTATGCACCAGTGCGTTCGCATCGTTGATGATGAGCTTGCGCGATTCGATGCCTTGCTTGAGCCAGGCAATGAAGTCTTCCCCGGACGGCGTGGCCTTGGTGGGAGCCGGCATGGTGGCAGGACTGGTCGGCGCCAAATGACTCACTGCCGCAGTTGCGGCGGCGGATGGTGATGGCGGTTCCGCGCTGGCGGACGATGCACTGGTGGTGGTTGCGTCGGACGCATCAAGCATCGACAGCAGATCGGAGACCGGGTCCGCGATCCCGGCCGGGGAATCCGCCACCCCAGGGGACGGTGAGGTGGCCGGGATGCCGGCGGAGGCCGGCGCTGCCTCATCGCCAGGGAGGGCCTCTTCCGTCGTGACCGTGCCGGCGAACGGTGCGGGACGCTCGCCGGACTCCCAGATCAAGGCCGGCGACAGGCGCAGGAAGGTAAAGCTGTGCGACCAGCCGGTGCCGCTCGTGACGGTGGCCCGCCAGATCGCCTTCCCATCCGGGGCGGGCTGCACGATCCCATGGTCCTGGAGCACCGTGAAGACGGCGGTGTTGTTCGATGGAATGCCTTCGATGCCCTGCGACAGGAGGTGCGCGCGCAGCTTGTCGCTGACCGTCTTGCTGACGAGCCAGAGTGCCTCCGGGGTCAGCCATCCATCCGACGGGCCGCCGGGCTGGTTCAGCTTGAATTCCTCGCGCAGCAGGTAGCGCAGGCCATCCAGCAGCTTGCGCTGCAACGCATGCTTCGGCGCCGCCATCGCCCTGGCCGGATCACCGCCGAGCGCCAGGGCCACCGATGCCTGGTCAGCCTTGACGACCAGCTCTCCAAGCGTGCCGGCATGCTCGTACTGGCCCGCCAGCACGTACAGCAGCGCCGACCACAGGTCCTGGTAGTCGCTCAGCCAGTCGAGGATGCCGGCATCGAGCACACGGGTGTAGAGCAGTCCCGTGGCGGCGCCATGCAGCCGGTACTCGCGATCCGTCCGGTAACGAAAGCGGTACGGCTGCCGCAGCGGCCCGTGCCAGGGGTGCCAGACCAGGCCATCGGCCTGCTCGACGTGCAGGTCGACCGCGATCTTGCCAATGTCGTGCAGCAACGCGGCGTAGGCGGTCCCGGCGGTCCAGGCCTCGGCTTGCGCGGCCTGGGCCTCGGGCGAGGCGCCGGCCGGAAGCAAGTGGGACTGCCTCAGTTTGAGCGCGTAGGCCACGATCTCCAGGCCGTGGTCCAGCATGCCGCCCGGCCATGCATGGTGATACGCCTCCGAGGCCGGGAACTGCTGGACCAGCTCGGCGTAGCGCTCCAGCGGCGCGAGGTACAGCGAGCGGAACTGCCGACGCGACAGCGAGGTGCGCTGCCAGATGTGTTCCAGCAGCCGCTGCCGGCGCGGCTCCGCCAGCAGCGCTGCGGCCGACTGCGGTGGCGTCAGCCCTTTGGCAGGCTCGGCAGGAGGTGGCGCGGCGGCGGTGGCCAGCGGCACCCGTTTGCGCTGGAACAGCGAAAGCATGGCGACATCCTGGTGATGGGCTGGCCGGAGGAGCCTTTTGGCCTTTTCGGGTAGGGCCTTTCCCCTTGAGGCCATTCCCTTGCTCCATCCCCAGCCCTTTGGCCTTCGACAAGCCCTTTGATATAGGGGCAGTCGGCTTCGTGTGCCGCAATCAATGCGGAGCCGGTGCGCTCCAGGATCGAGCGGAACAGGCACTGTGTTTTCACCAGATCAGTCCGTTTCAACCGGCGCTGAAAGCGCAGCAGGCCCTGAAACCCCTGCGCCCGAAGGCATGCTTGTCGAGAATGAAGTAAGGAAGTAAGATTTCCTTTGAAACTTATGGAGGCCTCCCATGCTTGCCAAGCTCACATCGAAAAATCAGATCACGCTGCCCAAGGCGGCCGTGTCCGGCGTGGATGCGGCGGAGTACTTCGACGTCACCGTCGAGGGCGGTCGGATCGTCCTGACCCCCGTGCGCGTCCAGAAGGCACAGGCTGTGCGCGAGAAGCTGGAGCAACTCGGGATCACCGAGCAGGACGTTGAGGATGCCGTGGCCTGGGCACGGCAGTGATGCGCAGGGTCGTCCTCGACACCAACATCGTGCTGTCGGCGCTGATCTTCAGTGCCGGACGCCTGGCCTGGATACGCCACGCCTGGCAGCACCAGCAGTTGCAGCCGCTGGTCTGCCGGGAGACGGCCAGTGAACTCCTGCGCGTCCTGGCCTATCCCAAGTTCAAGCTGTCGACCTCGGAACAGCAGGAGTTGCTGGCGGACTTTCTGCCCTACGCCGATGTGGTGGAACTGCCTGCGCCATGGCCAGACCTGCCGGTCTGCCGCGACAAGAAGGACCAGGTGTTCCTGGTGCTCGCGCATGTCGGCAAGGCGGATGCGTTGATCACGGGGGATGCGGACATTCTCGCCATGCGAGAGGACTTTCCCGGCTTGATCATGACCGCCGAAGCATTCGCGGCGCGGCAGGCATGAAGGAAACCGGCACGGCCTTGCCCAACGACCGTGGAACGACCATGAGGTAGCCAACCATGAAGCACACCGCACGCATGACCACCGCAGCGCGACTCGGCCGCTGGCTGGGCGGTGTATGGGGCGGTTGCCTGCGCGCGGAGCGTCGGGTGCATCAATGGCTGATGGCGCAAGGACTGCCGGCGGGCGGTGCAGCGGTGCTGATCTGGGGGGTCAAGCTGGCGACCCTCGGCGTGTTGCTGTATGTCTCGGTCTGGGCGGCGCTGTTGCTGGTCGCTCTCGCTGTGGCAGCCAGGATGGCGGAGCAAGCGCCGCAAGGTGACGATGATTTCCTCGGACGCAAGGCCGAAGAGCTGGATCATCGCGAAAGCCTTGCCTACGACCCCATCAACTACAGCGATGACCCAGATCCACGATTCGAAGACGATTGAACCGGCGGTTGGAGCTATTTCTGCTTGGCCGCACCGATCATCAAGCCGCCGCCCCTGCCACCGGCTTGTCCGGCATCCCGCGTGCCAGTACTCAATCCTTGAAGCACGTTGCCTGCACGGATACCAGCCCAGGCCAATGCCGCCACCCAGAACGTGGGCAAGATCAAAAACATCGTGGCCATCACGAAGTTCAGCAGCATGTCTCCGAAGGTGTTGTTGAGGCCCACCAGCGGATCGAAGTTCGTGTGCGGCCGGTTCCAGCCCCATCCCCGGCCGTAGAGCGCATCGAGGATCGTCGAGTCGATCCAGCGGGCGAGCTGAAACCAGAAGTCGGTGAAGAACAGCGCGAACTGCACCACGCTCACCGTGACCACGGTCTTGAGGTCATAGGTGCCGATCAGCAGCACCAGCGGGATGCAGATGACCAGCGCCATCTTGAGCAGAGACAGCACCATCGGCAGCGCCTGCCGCACCACGTCCATCGCCGGGAAATAGCCCAGTGATCCGACGGTCAGCCCCACGTCGCTGGCGGCGCGGGTGACGATGTTGGGCAGCGTCATGTCGATCTGGCCACCGTAGTCCGTGTAGACCGCACCCCGGTTGAGCTTCTGCTGGCGAGGGCTTGCGACGGCGCGGATCACCGAGTCGTTGACCTCGGACTGGCTCAGGAAGCCCGCCCAGCCGGCCAGTCGCGTCAGCAGGCTGGGATCGACCTGGGCCAGCAGTCGTGCCCGCAGGCCGTGGCCGCCGTCGGACCACCACTGCCGGCAGGTCGGGTAGCCGCCCCCGCCGGGCACCTGGGTCAGGCCCGCGTCGCGCGTGGCGTCGAACGGCCAGGCATCGCGCGGAGTCCTGGAGCGGTAGCTGTCGTAGAAGCCGGCGGTGCCGACGAAGTAGCTGGAGCCGATCCAGGTGACGTCGTGCATCTGCTCCTCGCTCAGGCTGGGCCGGGTCATGAACAGCTTGGCGCGGGCGGGGCCGTAGCAGTCGCGGGTGAAGTCGCTGACCTCCTGGGCCAGCACCGGATCGTCGATGCGGGTCGCGTCGATATCCATGCGGATCTGCCGCAGGTCGGTGCCGCAGGGAATGGCCGCGACCGAAGCACCGGTGATCGCGCGCGAGATCGCGTGCATGGCGAACCACCACACCGGCACCTTGGCCGACTGGTTGTTGATCGTGCTGAACGATTGCGACCAGCCGGTATCGGTCGGCTCCGGGACGCTTACCTGGCATTGCGTCGAGCGCGAATGGTCGTAGCGGATGGTGTTGAGATCGACGTCGATGAAGGGAATGCCCGCGAACATGATCACCACGATGGCGACGAAGACGCGGTTCTCGATGCGAGCCGAGGACAGCACGCCCTTGTTGCCTTCATCCGCGCCTTCCGCGCGGGCCTTCAACCATTCCTGGATGACGATCGCCAGGAACGGGACGGCGAACACGCCGCTGGCGACCAGCACCGACCAGATGCCGTTGTGGACCACCCAGGACACCAGCGTCAGGTAGTACTCCAGGTAGTCGGTGGTGTACAGCGTCATGGCGAACCTCGCGCTACCGTGCCTGCATCAGCAGGCTGGCTTCCAGCACGATCACGGCGACGATGGCCGCAACCTCCGCGCGCAGCAGCCGGTGCCCGGCAGCGCGCTCCGGTTCCCGCGCGCGCAGGCGACGTCGCATCCAGAGCCAACCCCAGGCTGTGGCGGCGTACAGCAATAGCCGCCAGGCCAGGAAGGCCCCGGATTGCGCCGCCATCCAGCGCTGCCAGCCCTCGATGCCGCCCGCAATGCGGATGCCGACCACATTGACGGCGGTCGCGGCGATCAGCAGCGACACCGCCCACACCAGCACCAGGATGGCACGCCGGCTGGACAGCCAGCGCAGGCACCGCCCCACGGTATTCATGGATGGCTTCCGCCGGACGGCGGCCGCTGCAGTTCATCGACCCGATTGCGTACCGGGTCACCCTCGTAGATGCCACGCGCACCGGCGGCGCGGGTGCTGTGGCGCTGGATGATCGCCATCGGCGAGTTGCTGGCCAGTTCGCGGCGCAGTTCCAGCTCTGCCTTCAGGTTGTGAATCTCGCGATCGAGGATGTCGCTTTCGTGGGTGACGGCCTTCTGGGCCAGTTCGTTGGCGGCCACGTTGGGCTCCTTGCGCCCGGTCAGCAGCGTGCGTTGCAGCAGCAGCGCCTTCTCCAGCACGCTGGCCAGCGCAACCTCCGAGGCCAGGCGCCGAGCCAGGATGTCCTGGTCCGTCTCGTCGCGCAGCGCCTCGATCACGCCACGGGTGATGGGCAGCGACGCGCTGCTCGCAGCCAGCAGGTTCTGCGCCGTGGTCGGACGGCTGCCGGCGACCAGCTCCTGCAGGGCCTGCAGCTTGTCCTCGTATTCCTCCTGGATCAGCGGGGTCAGGCCAACGCCCGGCGTGGTGACGGTCTTGGTGCATGCATCGCAGGTGCGCTGCTCCTGCTCGCCCAGCACGCGAATGGCCCAGGCTGCGGCGGCATCGGGCGAACTCCAGGTCTGGCATGCCAAGTTGCCGCTGCAACTGGCTTGCGGAATCGAACTGGCATCGCCGACGCCACGGCCATTGAGCAGGTTGTAGCCGGCGCGGGTCACGTCGCCGACCACACGCACCGGACGTTGGCCCGCGCCGCCAGCGTTGTCTCCGCCGACCCACGGCACGCCATTGTTGCCACGGTTCGCCTCGGCGTCGTCGATCGCCGAGACCGCATCGGTGCTCGCGACCGCCTGCTTCAGCGCCATGCCTTCGGCGAGCTGGTCCCAGCCGAGCTGCCCACCCGCCATGTCGGCCATGCGATTGGCGATGGCACGGCAGGTCAGCTTGCTGCGATCGAAATCCAGCCTGGCTTGCAGCACCCCATTGGTCAACAGGTTGTACAGCCCTGGATCGGCGCGCTGGATGATCAAGGCGGGCAGCGACGCCACGGCAGCGGTGGCGTTCTGGATCACCGAGGACATGATGGCCTGGAAGCCATTGGTGATGCCGTTCAACTGGTTCTGCAGCGTGGTGGTGATGCTCATGTCGCCACAGATCAGGTTGCTGTTCCAGCCGACGCCAACGCCGATGGAGTGCATGTTGGCCGCACCGCTCATGGACACCGCGCGGCCGCCCCCAATGCTGTAGAGCACGTCGTCGCCGATCACGCTGCCTTGATGCTGGACGCCGTACTCGTTGACGCTGGTCTGCGCCCCGGCGCTGGAGTAGCTCAGCGCTGCGACAACGGCCAATGCGACGTACAGAAATCGACAGGCGCTCGGAAATGAATTCGTCATGGCATCGGGTCTCACAGGAAATCGACGCTGCCGAGGAACACCTGGCCGCGGCGCTGGCAGCAGCTATAAGGACGCCACAATGCCCAGGCGTAGTCGCCTCGCCGGGCCTGCACCTTGGCATTGCCGTGGGGGAATGCCGCGCAACTGCTGGACAGCGTGGGGGTCAGCTCCTGCCACTTGCCCGTGGCGGCATCGGTTTCCATCAGGGCGCCGGCCGGCCAGTAGCCATCGCGCGAACTGGCGAGCAGCGGTTGGTAGACGTGGATCTGGTTGCGGCGCGTCACGATGTCACCCGCGCGCTGGGCGACCACGGCTGCGGCCTTGTGGTCATCCACCTGGTGCAGGAAGCCGCCGCGCGGATAGACGTTGCCCCAGAGATTCATTGCCGTGCGCGTGCCGATCTCGCGCCGACCGGGAATCAGTGCTTCCGGATACAGCGCCTCGGGGATGTTGTAGCGCCATGCCAGCGTGTCGAGCGTGCTCAGCAGATAGGGCATGAAGGCTGTGCCGGCGCCCTCGCAGGTGTAGCCGGACGCGCTGGCGAACTGGCTGAACACATGGCCACCGGGATGGCCGATGACGTCGGCGTTCTTGAACTTCGCCAGGTTGTTCTCGTGATCCTCGTTGGTGGTGCCGTCGCCGCCGGCCTTCGCGGTCGGGTTCGGCAGGCTCATCGCCCGCACCTCGATCCAAGGGTTCTCGCCGGTGTTCGAGTAGCTCGACACCACGGCATCCGGGATGTAGTGGCGCACCTTGACCGAGGTGCGCACGGTGCATCCCGTCCAGGTGCAATAGAGCCAGTAGCAGATGCCGGTGACGCGGTACTCCAGGCAATCCGGCGACAGGGTGGAGGCTACGATGGTGGCGGTGTTCAGTGCAAAGGACGATGCGGAACACCCCAGCAAAAGCGATGCGATGGCCAACCGCTGGCGCCGGGATGGCGCGAACGGACGCCTCGTCATGGCTGCGTCCTCCGGTATTGGTCGATGCGGGCAACCGCACGGGCCACGTCCGTCTCGCCATAGAGCACGTATCGGCGATCCACCACGATGGCCGGAACCTTGGCGACGCCAAGGCTCCAGGCGTCGGCAATGCCCTGGTAGGCGGTGCCGATCCTTCGCTGCAGGTCTGTACCGCCCAGCTTCAGGCGTTGCTGGACGATGGCGCTGGCGCGCTCAGGATCGGTGGGCAGGTTGTCGGCCAGCTCCGCTTCGAGCACCGCGGCCGCGTCCAGGATGAGGTGTCGGTCAGCCTGGCCATGGACCGGATGATGCGAGTCGGTAACGACCCATACTTCCGCCGCGGCGGCGCGGGTGGCCAATGCCAGGATGGCAATGCCCGAAGCAAACCATGCTGAGCGAGCGCGAGCGGCATGAGGAACAGCGCAAGAGTCCATGAGACAACACCGGAAGGAAGCCAATCCGGTGACAGTCGAACCGAAATCCGGCTTCGACACGACAAACAATCCGGAGACCGCGCCGCCCCGTTTTCGCCATCCCTGTCATCGCGTGTCACCCCAAACGGTGCCTGCGAGTGCGCCTGCGACAAGGACGTGTTCGGATCGACAGCCAGGGCGGCCGCCGCACGTTCGTCTCGCCTTCAGCAGCGATGAATCGCCTGGAGAACGAAGTCGGCCCGCTCGGCCACACTGGCGCGCGGAAGCAACCTGACTTCGTAGCCGAGTGCCCGGTAGGTTGCATCCAGGTGGGCGTACTCCGCCTCCGCCTCGGGAAAGCCGTGCCGCCGCGCCTCGTCGGCGCCATAGATGTCCGGCCAGGGCGGTGCGAGGAACACGAGCCGCCCATAAGGGCGGGATTCGCCCAGGCTTTGCGCCAACGGTACGCCGCAGAGTCGTTGAAGCGCTGCAGCGGCGTCGATCAGCCCTCGGTCGAAGAAAACCGGACCAGCGTCCCGTGCCGCGCCTTCGAGATCCATGGCGGCGACGCTCAGCGCCTCGCGCAGAAAGGCCGCCATGTCGGTCCATGGCAGTGCGTTGCCGCCCTGTCGAATCTGCTCGGCGATGATCCTCCGCCCGGGTTCGGCGACGGTCGCATGACCACGCCGCCGCAGTTCCCCGAGCAGGATCGACTTGCCGCCGCCGGAGCACCCCGATATGACCACCTGAGGTGGCATCGGCGTCATGTCAGGGTTTGCTTCGACCAGCAGACGGTTTGTCAATTCACTTCTCATCATTGGTTTAGCCGAAGAGACAGGCCCCACGCAATGGTGGTGCTGAGCATGCCAAAGGCGCAGACCCCGGCCCATCCATGGGCAGTGAAGGCCCACCCGCATGCAGCAGCGCCGAAGGCCCCGCCAAGCAGCATCGTGCCCATGAACACGGTGTTCAGCCGGCTGCGTGCACCCGCATCCAATGCATAGACCATGGTCTGGTTCGCCACCTGGGCCGACTGCACGGCCACGTCGAGCAAGAAGATGCCGAGGACGAGTGCGGGGATCGATGAGCCCCCCAGGTACAGCACGGCAAATGCCATGGCGGTGCCCACTGCGCCGGCACGAACGACTGCGCCGTGTCCGCGCCGGTCGGCAAAACGGCCAGCCGCCGGTGCAGCCAACGCGCCGCACACGCCAACCAGCGCGAACAGGCCTGCGGATACCGCGCCGAGCTGCAGCGGCGGCCGCTCCAGCCAGAGCGCGAACGTTGCCCAGAAGCCGATCATGCTGGCAAACAGCAGGAACTGGACGGCCACAGCCTGGCGCAAGGAAGCGTGCTTGCGCACCAAATGCCACATCGACAGCAGCAATCGTCCATAGCCGAGATCGGAGGACGGTGGTACCACCTGCAGCGTCCATGCCAGCCGAAAGCCCAGTACCAGCATCAGTGCCGCAGAAAAACCGAAGACGGACCGCCAGCCCCAAAGCTCGGTCATCCAGCCGCTCACCACACGGGCCAGCAGGATGCCGATCAGGATGCCGCCCGTCACCACGCCGAGCACCTGCCCCTTGCGGTGGGAGGGCGCCAGGTGGATGGCCAAGGGAACCAGTTGCTGCGCCACGGTGGCGCACAAGCCCACGGCGAGGCTCGCCAGTGCCAATTGAACGAAGCCGGAGGACGCGGCTGCCAGCACCAAGGAGAGCACCAGCGCCGCCAGCGTTCGCAGGATGAGCGACTTGCGCTCCAGGCGGTCACCCAGTGGTGCCAGGAACAGCACGCCCAGGGCATTGCCCGCCTGGGTGAGCACGGGCAGCCAGGTCACGGTCCCCGCAGAGAGCGCGAACTCCCGGCTCAATTCGCCGAGAAGCGGCTGGTTGTAGTAGCTGTTGGCCACGGATGCGCCCGCCGCCAGGGCAATGGTCCACAGCAGATGGGAGGGCAAGGCTGACGTGGCAGGCATCGGTGCGGCACTCAATGCATCGCCGGGGTGACCTGGGATATCGCTCATTCAAGGTGTCCGGCCGTATCAACTCTCGGCTTGCGGACAAGTTCTCACCAGTTCGGGCGATCCGTTCCCGGCGGCACTGACGGTCGCGCATAGCCGGCCGGTGTTCGCGCCAGTTGCGCGCTGGGGCGCACGGCGCGCAGCAGGCCGAAGCCGGAGACTTCGTCGGCGAGCCAAGGGCTGAGGTCCGGCCTGCCGGCCCGCAGGCCCTCTTCGATGCGCCCCAGACCGCGCAGCCAGTGCCCGGTCTGCGCCAGCGACACCTGCACGTGCCAGCTTCCCCCTTCGCGCGACTGTCGCCACAGCGCGGCGGCGGCGCCGAAAGCCATCAGGAAGCCGCTGGCCTGGTCGAGGATCTGCATCGGCAGCGCGCGCGGCTTGCCGTCGCCCGCCGCCTCGCCCTCGGCGTGGTTGAAACCCATCGCCGTCTGCACCAACGAATCGAAACCGCGCCGACCGGCCCAGGGCCCTTGCGTGCCGTAGGCGGTCAGCGACACGGCGACGATGCCGGGCCGGCGCGCGGCCAGGGCCTCGGGCGAGAAGCCGAGCGCGGCCAGGCCGCCGGGCCGGTACCCCTGCGAGAACACGTGGGCGTCTTCCAGGAGCTGCCACAATGCTTCGCGTCCGGCCTCGCTGCGCAGGTCGATGTGCGCCGAGCGCTTGCCGCGGCTGGTTTCGGCAATGGCGGCGATGTTGGGCAGGTTTGGTGAATTGACCAGCATCACGTCCGCGCCGGACGACGCCATCGCCCGCCCACCGACGGGGCCGGCCAGGATGCGCGTGAGGTCGAGCACGCGCAGGCCGGCGAGCGGCCGCTCATCAGCGGCCAGGGGCGGCAGTGCGCGCGGTGGCGCATCGGCGATTCGGGTGATGGTCATCAGGGGTTGCGAGGCCACCGCCTGCCCCTGGGGCGTGGCATCCCACTCGGCGAAGCTGCGCAGCGCCGTGGCCACCAGCGCGTGGTCGGCCGCGGCCTGCTCGAAGTCCAGCGCCTTCCAACCCCGCAGGGCCTGCTCGGCGTCGGCGCGTGTGGCGGTTTCCGGGTCCAGGCCCAGCAGGCGCAGCGCGCCATCGCGGTGGTGCGGGAAGTTGGTGTGGACACGCACGTGACCATCGGCGCAGCGGTACAGGCCGGCGAACGGGTCCCACAGCTCGGGCTCCTGGCCGTCGAGCGTGAACCAGCCGGTGCATTCGGCGGCGGCGTGGGCCATGTCCACCGCGACACGCTGGCGCGGAACACCCCGCTCATGGCCCAGTTCGCAGGCGGCGAGCGCAGCCGCGGCAATGCTGGTCTGCGCGGCGGTGCCGACGGCGAAGGACGAGGGGAACACCGGGTCGCTGCCCGTCAGCGCGATTCCGGCCAGCGCCTGCGGCGGCAGCCCGCCCAGCGACCAGAGCGCGGTCAGTGCATCAAGTGAATTCATCGAATGGACTCCTCACAGAAAGTTCGCCAACTGAATCGACACGGCGCCTCGTTGGTCGAGCCGGGTTGGCAGATCCAGGCGGGTGGCAGGGTCGGTGCCACGTTGTCCGCAAACGCAGCAGAGCGCGGAAAGCAGCATCGCCCGCCATCGGCGATGCCGGGGAGCGCCGTGCTAGCACAGGCGTGGGCGTCGCGCGCCCGCTGCAAGCGATCCATCATGCGCCCGCCTTCAGCCCGAAGTACGCAGAGAGCGCCAGGCCGGTCGCCACGATCGTCCAACGCAGCGCCAGCGGCGGAATCCAGCGCGCCAACCGCGCGCCGGCATAGCCCCCCAAGATCGCGCCCAGCAGGACCGCACTGCCTTGCGCCCAAGCGATGGACCCGGTGGCGACGAAAAGCATCACCGCGGCACTGGTCACGACGGTAGCCATCGCATTCTTGACGGCGTTGGCCTCCTGGACATCGCGCACACCCAGCAAGGTCAGGATCGCCATCAGCATGATGCCCAGGCCGGCGCCGAAGTAGCCGCCATAGAGTGCGGTCAGGAACTCCGCCCCCGCAGCCGCCAGGTGCGGCACCTGACCGCGAGCATGCCGCTCGATGGCCTGGCGCAGCCAGGGTCCCAGGGCGAACAGCACTGTCGCGACGAGGATCAGCCACGGCACCAGACGGCTGAACTGTGCATCTCCGGTGAACACCAACAGTGTGGCGCCCACCAGCGAACCGGCACCGACCACGGGCAGGCTGCGCCGCAACGCGGCGCGGTGGCGCCCGAGTTCGCTGCGATAGCCGAGCAGGCTGCTCGCATGCCCCGGCCAGATCGACACCGCGCTGGTGGCGTTGGCCACCACGGGTGGTACGCCGGCAGCCAGCAGCGCGGGAAAGGTGAAGAATGTGCCGCCGCCGGCCACCGCATTGCAGATGCCGCCGATCATGCCAGCACCGGCCAGCAGCAGGAAGGTTCCGATGTCCATGCCGCTCGCACCTCAGCTCGTCGGCCTGGACAGGGCCAGACGCAGGCCAAACCCCATCAGCGCCAGGCCAGTTAGCGCATCGAGCGAGCGCATCACCGTGGGCCGGCGCAGCCAGCGTGCCAGGGGCCGCGTGGCCAGCACCAGTGCGGCGAACCAGAGCAGTCCCATCGCGGCGTGGATGCCGGCCAACAGCACGCTGAACCCGACCACCGGCACGTCGGCGGGAACGAACTGTGGCAGGAGGCTCACGTAGAACACCCCGACCTTGGGATTGAGCAGATTCGTCAGCAGACCGCGCAGGAACCAGCGCTCGCCACTCACGAGCGGCGGATCGTCTGCGGGCAGCGTCGGCCGGCTCTTGAGCGCGCCAGAGAACAGCTTCCAGCCGAGCCAGAGCAGATAGGCCGCGCCCGCGATCTGCAGCAGGGTGTAGGCGAGTCGGGAGACCGCGAGCACCGCGCCGAGCCCGAGGGCCGCGATCAGCCCCCAGATCAGCACGCCGGTCACGATGCCGCCGCCCGCCCTCATCGCCTTGCGCCCCCCTTCCACAGCCGCCGTGCGAAGTACCAGCGCCGTGTCCAGGCCGGGGGTCAAGGTGAGCAGCAGCGCCGTCAGCGTGAAGCCCAGGATCGCGGTCGATACATCCATTGGGGGATCTCCGTCAGAGCACAGACAAGTCCAGCGACTCGCTGTACGTCGTCGATTCGATGGTCTTGACGATGGCCTGGCCGCAGATCACTGCGCCACGCGCCGGGTCGTAGGTCAGGCTCGGCTCGCCATACAGCGCCCAGCCGCTGTTCAGGGCCGCGGTGACGCGGTGGCAGAACGCCGCGTCGTCGATGCCGGTCAGGTAGCGGTACGCGCGCATGCTCATGCTCCCGGTCGATTCGATGCCGGCATCTGGACGCGCAGCCCCGCTCCGAATGCCTGCAGCAGATGCCAGCCGGTGTCCCAGTCGCCCACGCCGCTGGCGGCATTGATATGCCCGAGGGCGCCGACTTCCACGCATCCCGCTGCCCAGTCCATGGCCATGCGCCGGGCGTGCTGCAGCGAGCCATAGGGGTCGTCGCTGCTGGCGACCACCAGCGCGGGAAACGGCATGGGGTCGGTCGGTGGCGGGCCGAACTCGCTCGCCTCGCCCGGAAATGCCGGTGCGCCGGGGTCCGGGACGGCAACGAGGAAGGCGCCCCGGACCTGGGCGATCCGATGCTGGATGTCTTCCCCGATTCCCGGCCGCGATGCCCAGTGCGCGACGAGCAGGCACGACAGGCTGTGCGCGACCAGGACGACGGGCGCGGCGCACTCGTCGATGGCCGCATCGAGTGCCTGCAGCCAGTCGGCCAGGTCCGGCCTGTCCCAGTCGGCAGGCTGGAATCGCCGGCCATGCTCCTGGCGCGACGCCCAGCGCGTCTGCCAATGCTCCGGCCCGGAGTTGCCGATACCGGGAAGCATCAAGAGGCGAACGGTCTGAAGGTGGCTCATGGTGGCGTGCGCGGATATCCGGAGTGACGTTGTCTGGCTGGAAACCTTAAGACCGATGTGTCGAATTGCCGAGTGAGAAGGTCTCAGCAAGCGTCGAGAAAAGCTCAATGGTCAGCTCGAATGGCCTTGGCTATCGTCGAAGTGCACTTCCTTCACAACCGACGAAGAAGCTCACCGAGTTCGCCATGTTCGATATCCCGCTCCTGATTTCCTACGTCCTGGCGGCCTGGCTGTCCATCCTTACGCCCGGCCCGGCCATCCTGCTGGCGATGCGCAATGGCGCTCGCCAGGGCGTGGTCGCGAGCCTGTGGTCGACGCTGGGCAACATGTTGGGGTTGCTCGTGGTTTCCGCGGCGGCCGCGTGGGGCGTCGGCCTGTTCCTGCTTGCCTCCGCTCACGCGATGACCGCACTGCGGCTGGCCGGCGCCGCCTATCTGGCGTACCTCGGTCTTCGCCTGCTTGTGCAGGGCAGACACACGCGGTCGCCGGACGCCGATGCTCATGACGCAGGGCCGGTGCAGGCCTTCGCGCTGGCGAAGGAAGGATTCCTGGTGGCGACATCCAATCCGAAGTCGATCCTCTTCTTCACCGCCTTCTTCCCCCAGTTCATCCGGGCCGACCAGGCGCTCATCCCTCAGTTCATGGGCCTGACCGCGATCTTCGTGATCCTCAGCGGCGCCACCTTGACCGGCTATGCCGCCATTGCAAGCCGGGCGCGGGGAGCATTGGGCACTTCCGTCTGGCGCCAGCGCTGCACGCGCCTGGCGGGCATCGGCTTCCTCGGATTCGCCGCATGGATTCTTTTGTGGAGGCCGTCGAGCGGCGCCAAGGCCCTGGCCGCATGATTCGTCCCCGGCCACGCGCACGCAACCGAGCACAGGCGGTGCGACCGAACCTGGAGAAGCGATGAACAAATCCTTCCTGCAAGTCGATGTGTTCACGAGCCAGCCGCTCAGGGGCAACCCGGCTGCCGTCGTGTTCGATGCCGACGACCTCGATGCGCGGACCATGCAGCGGATCGCGCGCGAGATGAACCTGTCCGAGACGGTCTTCGTGCTGGCCCCGGAATCGCCCGACACCGACTATCGGGTGCGCATCTTCACGCCCTCCAGCGAGCTGCCGTTCGCGGGGCACCCCACCATCGCCACTGCGAGCGCGGTGCGTGCGCACCGTGGCGATCTGGTCGATGCAAGTCTGCTGCGGCAGGCCTGCGGCATCGGCATCGTGCCTGTCGAAGTCGTTCCGACCGAGGGCTCGCCGATCTACTGGATGACCCAGGCCAGCCCGCAGTTCCGCAACACGGCCATCGGTCCTGGGGAAATGTCGGCCCTGCTGGGCTGCGATGCGAACATGCTGGCCGCGATGCCGGTAGAAGTCGTCTCCACCGGCATCCCGTGGCTGATCGCCGAGCTGCGCAGCGTCGCCGCCCTGGCGTCGCTGCGTCCCAACCTGCCTCGCATCGCCGAACGCTGCCGCGCATCGGGTGCCGTCGGCGTGACCGTCTTTGCCGAGCACGAGGCCGACGCGCCGGTACGCTTGCGCCTGCGCACGTTTGCGCCAGGCGAAGGCGTGGCCGAGGACCCCGTCTGCGGGTCTGGAAACGGGTGTGTCGCGGCATTCCTGGCAAGGCACCGGCACGCATCGGCTCTCCAGGGTGGCTACCTTGCGGAGCAAGGCATCGAGATGGGACGCGATGGCCTGATCCACGTCGAATGGACCCGAAACGGCGACGAATTGACGGTGCGCGTCGGTGGCCAGGCCGTGACCGTCGCCAGCGGCACCCTGCATCTGTAGACGCGGCGGCACGTTCAGCCGCTCGGTCGCCCATGGCTTGCCATGGCACCTGCGCGGCGTCCCCGACGAAGGTCTGCGCTGCGAGGAACGCGGTTGCCCAGGGCTAGATCGGATCGACGGCGGGACTGTCGTCGCGCGAGAGCATGGCGCGTTCGATGAAGTGCTGCAGCGGTTCCGAGGGCTCACTGTCCGGCCGCAACAAGTAGGTGGTCATGCATGCCGACGGGTCCGACAGGGGCCGCGCAATGACCTCGGGATGACGGCAGACCGAAATCTGCGCCGCCGTGGCGAAACCCAGTCCGTAGCCCGCGGCCACCAGCGTCAGCATCAATTCCAGTGTCGCGACCCGCTCTGCGATCCGGGGCTGGATGGCGGCCGTCCGGAGCAGCCGTTTGATCTGCCGGTACGCACCCTCGCAGGTTTCCGGGTGGCACTTGATCAGGGGATAGCGCAGCAGTTCATCCAGAGGGACCTGCCTGAAGGCCAGCAAAGGATGGCGCGTCGGAATGGCCACCAGGATGGGATCGGACCAGACCGCCTCGCACAGGATGCCCTCTCCAGCCTCGTCAGACTGCGCAAACCCGGCATCGAAAGTGTCGTCGCGCAACCCGCGCACTTGCGATGCGAGCGGCGTCTCGAACAGGCGGATTTCCACATCGGGCTCCTCCTCCCGGCACAGGGCCAGGAGTGCCGCGAGGCGTGTCTGCGCGATACCGTCCGACAGCGCGAGGCGCAGCATGCCGCGATAGCCCGTGGCGGCGGCCCGGACGTTGGTTCGTGCCTGTTCCAGCACCGCGAACACGCGGCGGGCATCTTCCAGCAGGACCTGGCCCGCCCAGGTGAGCTGGGTGCCGCGCCGATTGCGCTCGAACAGCGTGGCGCCGAGGTCAGACTCCAGCTCCCGGATGGTGCGCGACAGCGGAGACTGCTCGATATGGAGCCGCACCGCCGCACGCGTGAAGTGCAGTTCCTCGGCCACTGCCACGAAACAGCGCAGGTGTCGCAGCTCCATCGCGCCACCTACGCGTACATGAGGCCGGGAGCTTGATTCACGCGAGCGGCTCCTCGGGCGCCGTGCCAGACAGCAGCGCCGTGATCGGCAAGGGTTGGAACAAGAGCTCGCGGCCGAGGACCTTCAGGCCGCCAGGACCGCTTTCGAGCAATCGGCGCTCTTCGCGCGCGACGAACAGTTCGGTGCGATAGCCATCGCATTCGGGAAGTCGCTGTAGCAGGTCGCGGATCGCGTCGCCCGCCCAGGGCGTTTCGCTGTCGAACTGACCCAGCAGCCGGCTATGCCGGGAAATCACGAGGCGGTAGGCATTCATGGCCGGACGCTCCCGGCCATAGCGTGGATGGCCATTTCCTCCCAGCCCAGGCGCCGGGTGCGGGTCAGTTGCTCGGCGGTTTCGCCGCAGGCGCGCTCGACGGCCTGAGGCATCTCTATGCCAAGCAGGCAATGGCCGGTCAGGCGCGCGGCGAAGTAGTCGCCGGCCCCTTTCACCACGCAGGGCACGCGGGGATGCTCGAAGAGGCGCGATACCCCCTCTCGCGTCTCCAGCAGCGTCTGGACGACGGCGCTTTTAGGATCATCCTGGACACTGGTCACCACCACCCATTGGGTGGGGCCGCGCAACAGCGCACGGGCAGCCTCGCGGCAATCCGCCAGACCCTGCAGCGTTCTGCCGGTGACCTGTTCCAGCTCGAACCGATTGGGGACGAGGCCGTGGGCTTCTGGAATCAGCAGCGTGCGCCAGGCCTCGGCCATGCCAGCCGCCGCATACACGCCTTGGTCGTAGTCGCCAATGACCGGAACCAGGTGCAGGCGCAGTTGCGGGTGGCGCTCGCGCATCGTCGACCACCAGGATGCGAGGATCCGTGCCTGCGACGGCGCGCCGAGGAAGCCGACCTGCACAACGCGAGCGCACGCGGGGATGCCGCGCGCCTCCAGGTCATCCAACCAGCCAGCGAACCACGCGTCGGGCACCGCACCGCCATGGACCGAGGGATAGTGCGGGGTGTTGCTGAGCAGCGCGGTCGGCACCGCGGTCGTAAGCAGCCCGCAGGCTTCCAACGCGGGAATCGCCGCGTTGTTGCCGACCCGCCCGTAGACCACCTGGGACTGGATGCTGATGACATCGATGGGCACAGGTTGGGTCACCGTCATTCAGGACGCCCCCCCCGTGTCCTGCTGCCGGTCCAGCCACGCGCCGATCGTGCGGTGGGCCGCAGCCTTCAGCGTTGCCCCATGCCGCTCGGCATCCGCGCGCAGCGTGCGCGGATCGACGCCGGCCTGGCCCAGCTCGCAGCAATGGCCGACCAGCCAGCGTTCGATTCGGCTGGCATCGGCTTCCAGGTGGAACTGCAGACCCAGCACCCGGTTGCCGACCGCGTAGGCCTGCTGCACGCAGCTTTCGGTGCTCGCCAGCAGTTCACTGCCCTCAGGCAGCTCGAAGCGGTCGCCGTGCCAATGCAGCACCGGCACGCCGGCCAGCGGTGCCAGCACCGAGCGGCGGCCCGCATCCGTCAGCGTCAGCGCGCCGAAGCCGATCTCCTTGAAGCCCATGGGGGCGACGGCGGCGCCGAGCAGGCGCGCGATCAATTGCGCGCCCAAACAAATGCCGAGCAGCGGCCGGCCGCTGGCCAAGCGCCGTTCGAGCAGACGCAGTTCGTCGGCAAGAAAGGGATAGGCCCGCTCGTCGAAGGCGCCGATCGGCCCACCCAGTGCAATGAGAAGATCGCTTGCCGCGGCCTCCTCACCGGCCAGGTCGTCCGTCGCGGGGTCGAGGTAGCGCACGTCGAATCCACGCTCGCGCAGCAGCGGTTCGAGCGTGCCGAGGT
Organism: Alcaligenes sp. LTN-3; assembly: GCF_059735605.1. Taxonomy (NCBI): domain Bacteria; kingdom Pseudomonadati; phylum Pseudomonadota; class Betaproteobacteria; order Burkholderiales; family Alcaligenaceae; genus Alcaligenes; species Alcaligenes sp. LTN-3. The sequence continues at coordinate 285,414 of NZ_JCAPDN010000002.1, forward strand.
CTTCGAAATGGATGTGGCGCAGGGCCAGGGCGGTCTTCATGCGGTCTGCTCCGATGCGGTCGATGTCGCAGCCCGGTCGTCGTCGGGCCAGTAATGGCTGTCCGGCGTCGCGCGAGCGCCAAAGATGGCCTGGCCGACGCGCACGACGGTGGCGCCTTCCTCAATGGCCAGCTCGAAGTCGCCGGACATCCCCATCGACAGTTCGTCCATGCCGATGCCCGCCGGCGCCTCCTGGCGCAGCCGATCACGCAGTTCGCGCAACAGCACGAAGCAGGGACGGACCCGCGCCGGATCGGCCGACAGCAGCGCCAGTGTCATCAGGCCTCGCACGCGCAGGGCGGAGAAGCCCGGCAGCGCCCGGACGAAGCCGGCCACCTCGGAAGGCGGCAAGCCGAACTTGCTGGCCTCGCCCGAGGTGTTGACCTGCACGAACACATCCAGTGCGCGCCCTTCGGCTTGCAGGCGACGGTCCAGCGCCTCCGCCACACGCAGGCTGTCCAGGGCCTGGAACTCGCTGGCGAAGCGTGCCACGACCTTGGCCTTGTTGGTCTGCAGGTGGCCGATGACCGACCAGCGCAGGTCGGCGAGATCCACCATCGCTTCGGCCTTGCGCTGCGCCTCCTGCACCTTGTTCTCACCCAGGTCGCGGCAGCCGGCGGCGTAAGCCAGACGGATGCGCTCCTCCGGCACGGTCTTGCTGACCGGCAGCAGGCGCACATCGGACGGATCGCGTCCCGCGCGGGAGCAGGCATCGGCGATGCGCCGATGCACCGCCGCCAGATTGCGCCGAAAGTCCTCGACGCTGTGTGCGGTGGGCCAGGGATGCGTCTGCGCGTTCATGGACAAGGGGTTCTCCGTGCTGCTAACATTGTCATAGGACAAAATATACATTGTCACGGGACAAACGGGAATGGCAGAAAAGACCGCATCGGACATCTTTGAGCGCATTCGCCGCGAGGCACATGCGGGCCAGCTTGCCGCGGGCCAGACACTGCCGTCCGTGCGCGAGATGGCCGATCAACTGGGCGTCAACCGCAACACGGTCGCCGCTGCGTACCGGAAGCTGGTGGCCGCAGGCATTGCCGAGACGCTGGGGCGCAACGGAACGGTGATCCGGCCAGCGGCGCGTCTCGGTGAGCAGGAGGGCCTGCAGCCCGGCTCGGCGCTGGCGGATCTGGCCAGCGGCAATCCGGACCCGGCCTGGCTGCCCGATCCATTGCAGGCGCTGGCAGCCAGCGGCTACCGGCCCGCGCTGTATGGCCAGCCTGTACTCGACCCAGCACTCGAACGGCTGGCGCGGCAGTGGTTCGGAGTGGATCTCCGGGAGCGTGACGGTCTGGTGCTGGCGCATGGTGCGGTCGATGCGATCGAGCGTCTGTTGGCTGCCTACCTCGTCGCCGGCGACAAGGTGGCGGTGGAGGACCCGTGCTTCCTCGGCAGCCTCAACATCCTGCACAGCACGGGCCTGGCAGCGGTGCCCGTGGCCATGGATGCGCACGGCATGCGCCCGCAGGCGCTGGAAGCGGCGCTGGCCAATGGCGCCCAGGCGGTGCTGTGCACACCAAGGGCGCAAAACCCCACCGGCTGCGGCCTGAGCGAGCAGCGCGCCCGCGAACTGCGCCGCGTGCTCGCCCGCCATCCGCACGTGCTGGTGATCGAGGACGACCACTTCGCCTTGCTGGCCGAGACGCCGTACTTCTCCATCGCGCCCGCGGCCACCACGCGGCGGGCGCTGGTGCGCTCCGTGTCCAAGGGCTTCGGCCCGGATCTGCGGCTGGCCTTCATCGCTACCGATGCGGGGACCGCCGCAAGGCTCGGCATGCGACTGGCTCCCGGCACGACCTGGGTCAGCCACCTGCTGCAGGCGGCCGTGCGCGGCCTGCTCGGATCCGACGCGGCCACGGCGCGCCTGCATGCGGCCAAGACCGCCTACGCCGCGCGTCGCAAGGCCCTGATCGATGCGCTCGGCGCCGTGGGCATCGCCGCCAGGCAGCCCTGCGACGGGTTCAATGTGTGGATTCCGTTGCCGGAAGACCGTGACGTTCACCGCACCGCGCAAAGCCTCGCACGCTGCGGCTGGGCCGTGCGAACCGGCGATGCCTTCGCGATCGCGCCCGCGGCCCCCGCGCTGCGAGTCACGGTCTCGACGCTCGAACCCGGGGACGCGGTGCGTTTTGCCGCGCAACTGCGCGACTGTCTGGGGCGTGTATGAAGCCAGTCTGCATGGCATCGTGCCTGTCCTCTCGCGGGTCCGTCTGCGTACCGGTCCATGGCGCGCTACGGCGCCTGCAAGGCGGAGGCGACGCGAGCGGGCCACGGGCGCCGTTCCAACAAGCCGGTCTCCCGTTCCCGCAGCGTCCGGCCGACCTGGCTCGCCTCGGTCACGGACGCGCGAAAGTCCCGGATCAGTTGTCGCGTCACCGGCCCCACGGGCCATTCGGTGGTCGCCGCGTCCTCGACCAGCGCCACCACCGGCTGCAGTTCGACCGAGGTGCCGGCGGTGAATACCTCGGAGGCGGCGCGCAGTTCGTCCAGCGTCACGGTCCGCTCCTCGACCCGCAGCCCGCGCTGGCGCGCCAGTCCCATCACGTGCCGCTTGGTGATGCCGTCGAGGAAGCAGGTCGGCAATGGGGTCACCAGCACCCCGTCATGGACCATCAACAGGTTGGTTGCCGTGGTCTCGGCGACCCGGCCTTCGCTGTCGAGCAGCAGTGCGTCGTCGCAGCCCGCCGCTGCGGCGGCATGGCGCGCAAGGGTACCGATCATGTACAGCCCCGAGCACTTGGCCGCGGTGGGTGCGGTGTCAGGACGGGGACGCCGCCAACTCGCCAGCTGCAGCCGGATGCCTTCCTCGGCGCGGCCCTGGGACGCCGCCGTGGGCCAGTCCCAGGCCGCGATCGCCACGTGGATGCGGGCGCGCGGCGAAGCGATGGAAACACTCTCCGCGCCGCGCCAGGCCACCGGGCGGATGTAGGCGTCGTCGAGCTGGTTGGCCCACAGCACCGCCTCGATGGCCTGTGTCAGTTCGCCTTGCGACCACGGCAGGTGGTAGTCCAGCAGCGCGGCGGACTGCTGGAAGCGTTCCAGGTGAGGCGCATTGAGGAAGACATGACCGCCATAGGCGCGCATGCCCTCGAAGACGGCCCCGCCCATATGCAGCGCATGCGTGAGCACGTGCAGGCGCGCCTCGCGCCAGGGCAGCAGCTCGCCATCGAGCCAGATCAGGCCATCGCGATCGTCAAGGGAATTGAGCATGGTGCGCACCGCTGTACAGGTTGTCGATGGCGTCAGTGTGCGGCCGGTTCGCCGTCGGCACGAGTGAGCAAATCTCAGACGATGCTGAGTTTTGGTCCTCGTGTCGGCGAGCGTGGAGACGACGATTTCCGGTTTAATGAGTCCATGAACGACCAATGACTTCCAGGAGGGTGAATCCCCCATGCGCATCCCTGTCCCGTTGAATGCCTTGCGCGCCTTCGAGGCTGCGGCGCGCCATCTCTCGATCAAGGACGCGGCCCTGGAACTGGCGGTCACCCCCTCGGCGGTCAGCCACCAGTTGCGCACGCTGGAGGACATGCTCGGCGTCGAACTGCTGCGCCGCATCGGTACGCGGCTGGAATTGACCAGCGCCGGCCGCCGGCTGGCACCTAGCCTCAACGAGGGTTTCGCCCTGATCGCCGAGGGCGTGAGCAGCTTGCGCGAGGAGCGGCGCGACGGGCCCCTGCGCGTGAACATGCTGCCGACCTTCGCGACCAACTGGCTGTCGCCCCGCCTGAGCCTGTATCCGTTCGAGCGGCGCGGCTTCTCGCTGGACATCTCCACCACGCAGGACGACGTGGATCTGGCCGCCGGCGTGGCCGATGCCGGCATCTGGTATGGCGACGGCCAGTGGGCCGGCCTGCAGGCCGACCTGTTGTTCGAGGCCACCATCGATCTGTACGCGCGCCCGGGCTTTGCCACCGGCTCGCGCCGGGAACGCCTCAAGCAGGTCGCGCGCGCCAACCTGTTCGTTTCGCGGCATTGCCTCACTTGGCAGCGCTGGATGGACAGCCTGCCCGGCGGGCCGTTCGAGCCGGCTGTCGTGACCCGCGTGGATTCGGGCGGCCTGACGATGCAGGCGGCCGCCGATGGGGCTGGCGTGTCGATCGCCGTCTGCGAACTGGCCGAGAGTGCCGTCCGGCTCGGACGCCTGGCCTCGGTCTTCGACCACCCCGTGAGCGCGGGTGTCGGCTTTTGGCTCGTCTATCCCGAGGCGCTATCCGAGGATCGACGGCTGGATAACCTGCGCGGCTGGCTGCGCGAGCAATGTCAGTCGGAAAGCGGAACTCGGAACCCAGAAGCGCGGACAGCATAGACACGTATGAATACCGCATATCCGAAAGACCAGAAAGCACCGCCGGATGACGATGTGACGCTTCGACGGCTCGTTGCCCATGACGCCGTTGCGCTTGCCTCCCTGCTGGCCGCCTATGGCGACGAGATGCGCCACGGGCAAGGCGCCGGGGCGAATGCACTGGCCCGTGCCGATGCCTTGATCGCCGATCCGATCGCGGAAGTGCTGGGTGGCTTTCTCGGCGACGAACTCGTCGCCTTCGCAGTGTTCTTCGATCTGCCCGAGGCGATCTCCGGAGGGCGGTCGGGCCAGCTCGACGACCTGTACGTCCTGCCCGCCGCGCGCGGGAAACGACTCGCGCAGCGGCTCATCACGGCCATCGCCGATACCGGGCGATCACGCGCCTGGATTCATCTGCGCTGGCTGGTCCCCGAAGACAACCCCGATGCCATCCGGGCCTACACGCGCTTCGCCGAACCCGCCGGCTGGAAGAGCTACGTGCTTTGGCTGGCCGGTAACGAGCGGTGGTAAAGCCATGAACAACCTGCAACAGGTCGATTGGTCGCGTCTTCCGCAGCCGGAGGATGATGGAGGGGCTCGCCACCTGAAGGGCATGCGCCTGCCCACGCTTGAACTGGCATCGACGGATGGTGGCCGTATCGATCCTTCGCGCCTGCGCGGACGCACGGTGCTTTATCTCTTCCCGATGACGGGCCGGCCGGATGTCGCACTGCCTCCAGGCTGGGACGAGATTCCAGGAGCACGGGGCTGCACCCCGCAATCCTGTGCCTTCAGGGATCATTTCGCCGAACTGAAGTCCTTGGGCGTCGCCCAGTTGCTCGGCGTGTCCACGCAGGACACCGCGTACCAATGCGAGGCGGTGGCGCGCCTGCACCTGCCTTTTCCCTTGCTGTCCGACCATCGCCTTTCATTCGCAACCGCGCTCGGTCTGCCGGTCTTCGAGGTGCAAGGCCTGACGCTGCTCAAGCGGCTGACCCTGATTGCGCACGATGGCGTGATCGAGCATGTGTTCTATCCGGTGTTCCCGCCGGACCGGAATGCCGACGATGTCATCGAGTGGCTCAAAGGCCATCATGCCAATCAATCCGGCAAACCATGAATATCGGATCATTCGGCGGTTCCTGGAGTGAATTTCCCGACATGCAAGACATTGCCAGCTTCCACCGCTGGGTTTACCCGGTGAACAGGGCCAAGCGCTATCTGGTGCTGCCCGACGGATGCCAAGACGTACTGTGCATCCGCCATGCGGATGGCTTGGTTCAGATCATGTCAACCGGGTTTGATGTTCGGCCTCGGCTGGTCGATCTGCTTCCCGGCACCACGATCACAGGCTATAGGTTGCGCCCGGGCGCGGGCGTGAGCGCGCCTGCCATGCAGGCGATTGCCGCAGACCATGATCGAATCGGGGAAATTCTCGACGAGCAGTGCGAAGCCTGGACGCATCTGGACGAGGCCATCCTGGCGCTCAGTTTTCCGGGTGCAACGGTTGGCGCCGCCTGCCGCAGCATTGGCATTTCCATCCGAACGATGCAAAGAGTCTTTCTGGGCAGAAGACTCCCACCGCCGGACTACTGGCGGCTCTTGGGACGAGCGCGCCGGGCAACCGGACTGCTTTCGTCAGGTGAACCTCTTGCCGAAATAGCCAGCATATGTGGCTTCAGCGACCAAGCCCACATGACCCGCGAACTTGTCCGCTGGTTCGGCCATTCTCCGGCGCAGTTGCGCAGGCAAGCCGACGTCCTTGAGCGCCTGCGTCAACCCGGGCTGGGCAACTGGGCGGGCGAACAAATCTCCACCAGATAACCGTCGATATCGGTGACGTAACACGTCGTCTGCCCCCAAGGTTCACTTCTAACCTCCTGCACAGGTTGTGCGCCTGCGGCTAAGGCACGCGTATAGGCCGCATATACGTCTTCCGTTTCAAAGGCGATCTCGAATACCGGGGTTTCGGGTGCGGGCTTGCCGGGTGTCTTGCCCAGAGTTCGCATTAATTTGACGGAAGAAAAAGCCAGCTTGGTTGCCCCCGTGACAAGTTCACCATAGTCCCCCGACTCGTGCAGAAAACCCCTCTCCATGGCAAAAGCACGTTCGTAAAAGGCCAGCGAGGCGGCTACGTCTTCGACGTAGAGAATCGTGTATCTGAAAATCATCTCAGCTCTCCAAGTTAGATGGAGAGATGGATTCTGGGCCAGGCTTCATCCCCTGTATTGAATGATCGCGACAGGTGCATGCCAGTGAGCACCCCACGATCACGTTCAGTCAAGCCGCAGAATCGCTACTGATGTGATCTTGATCGGCCAGCGCTTCCGCTTCAGTCGTGGTGAATGGGCCTCATCCACAGTCATGCCGTACCTCTCGCTGCCCGAGGATTGTCCGCAGGTCGATGCTTCAGTGCGCCGAGGGGGCGGGTCGGTGGCTCGCCGGTGCGCAACCAGTCCAGCGCCAGGGGCCACAGCGCCTCGCGGAAGCGCTCGTGGAAGAAGGCAAAATGGCCGATTTCGGCCTGCCCGATGGCCGCGGGAGCCAAGCGCAGGTGATGGCGCTCGCTGCCGGTGTAGTAATCCAGCAGGCGGTCCAGCGCCGGTACCGTGCCGAATGGATCGTCCTCGATGCCCAGCGCCAGGATCGGTGCGCGCACCTGGCCGAAGCGCCGTGCCAGCATTTCGGCTTCGGGCTCGCCTTCCAGTGTCTCCCGGCCTCGGCGCACCGTGCCCTCGAAGCGGGGACCCATGCGTGCCCAGTCCAGCGCCACGCCCTTGGGCGTGTCCTCCATCCATCCCAGGCGCTTGGCCGGCACGTAGCCAAGCACCCGCGCCAGCAGCGGCATGGCCACGTGCCAGCGCAGGAACATGGCGCGGCGCGCGGCGGGCGCATAGTCGCGCCAGTAGGCGTACTGCGCCCCCATGGTGAAGATACGCCGCACGCGGTGTGCGGACGCGGCCAGCCCGATCACGAAGCCCCCAGCGGAGTGGCCGACCACGTCGATCGGCTGGCTGGGGAATCGCCAGGCGAGGTACTGCAGCACACCCTCGAAATCGTGCTGCCCCCAGTCGATCCAGTCGGCCTGCAGCCGACGCAGCCCACGGTGTCGCGATTCGCCGATGCCGCGGTAGTCGTAGGTCACCACGTCCCATCCGTGGCTGTGGAGCCAGTCGGCAAAGCGCCCGTAGTACCGGCAGCGCACCGAGGTGGCAGCGTTGATGACCGCGACCGGATGCGGGCGTCGTGGATCGCAGGGGCGGCGCCAGGCGAATCCACCCAGTGCATAGCCGTCGGCGGCGCGAATGTCGATGGGCTCAGTCATTCACAGCGAGACCCTGGACCAGCAGCACCACGGCCTGCGCGCCGGCCATGCGATCCTGGGCAATGCGTTGGTACTCGTCCGATTCCGCCCAGTCATGGAAGGCGGCTTCGTCGGGAAAGGACATGAGCACGAGCTTCTGGTGCGGCCAGGTGCCTTCGATGGTGCGAGGCTGCTCGTCCGCGGCCAGCAGACGTCCCCGGTGGTGTCGGAACACCTCCATGAAGCGCGCCTGGTAGCGGTCGTAGGCGGTCCGGTCGTGGATGGTGAGTTGGGCAATGGCGAAAACGGTCATGATGCAGGCTCCGAGTCGCGATGGCGATCCGGTTCGGCGGCCGAGGTCGATTCGATGCGGTCGCCCTGCGTGCTGGGGCTGGAGAACACCAGAAAATTCACGTCCTCGTCGCCACCATTGGCGGCGATGTGGCGAGTGCCGGCCGGGACATGCACGCCTTGACGGGCTGCCAGCAGCACGTCCTGGTCGGGCGTGCTCAGGCGCAGGTGGCCACTGAGCACGTAGAAGAACTGGTGCGCCCTGGCGTGCCAGTGGGGTGCTTCGGCGCCGCCTGCGGGCATCCACTCCTGCCGCACCTGCATGTGTTGCAGTTCCAGCAGTCGCCAGCCCAGGCAGACCCCGCCCCAGTCATAGCGGTTGCCGTCGTCGGTCTGGACGGCGCGCAGCAGTGCCGTCATGGCGTGCCCTCCTCGGCAGGGACGCCGTGCAGGGCCTCGCCATGGACCTGCCGCCCGCTCTCGAAGCGCATGATCTCGCACATGCGCGTGCGCTTGCCGTCGGCCTGCGCCACGTAATGGACGACGACGGTCTGCGCCTCGACATCGCAGATCGCCGAGATGAGTTCGAACCGCAGGTCCGGCCTGTCGGCGAGCGCGGCCAGCCAGTAGCGGCGCAGCGCGTCCTTGCCCTGTACCCGCGTGCCACCGGTATAGGGCTGCGCCAGCGCGCTCACGAACAGAGCATCGTCGGCATAGGCCGCCAGCACCGCCGGCACGTCGCGCCGGTTCCAGTCGTCGATCCAGGCCAGCGCATGGGCCCGGAGTTGATCATGGGAGAGTGTCGTCATGGCATCAGATCCAGAAGAGAAGAACGGTCAGGGCGGCCAGGGCCGCCATTGCACGGTTGATCGCGCGAGCAACGGCGCGGTCGCGCAGCCAGGGCCGCAGGCCAGCGCCGAAGGCGGCCCAGACCAGCATGCAGGGCAGTCCGATGGCGGCGAACACCAGGCTGACCACCAGCAGGCGCAGCGCGTAGCCTTCGCCCGGCGGCAGGAAGGTGGACACCACTGTCACCGAGATCAGCCAGGCCTTCGGATTGACGAACTGGAAGGCCAACGCCTGCATGAAGCCGATGGGCCGGCCGGCTTCGGTCTCCTCCAGTTCGGCCGCGCGCCACAGGCGCGCGGCCAGCCAGAGCAGGTAGAGGCTGCCCACGACCTTCAATGCGACCTGCAGGCGAGGTTCGAGGGCAAACACCGCACCGAGGCCGGCGCCGGTGATCCCGAGCTGCACCATCACGCCCGCGGGGATGCCCAGCAGGTGCGGCCAGGTTCGGCCCAGGCCGAAGAGCAGGCCCGAGGACATCAGCATCACGTTGTTGGGACCGGGCGTGATCGACATGACGAAGGCGTAGACGATCAGCGCCACGAAGGCAGTGTGTTCCATGGGAATTCGCTGGGACGGGGAGTACCTGAGCGTTGAGGGAAAGACGAGGCCCGTTCGCGAATCGATTCTGGGACGGGCAAGGCGTTGGCTCCAGCGAGTTTTTTTCAGCCGGCGTTGAGATTTCTGTGGGCGCCCGACGCCACCTACGGACTGCCCACCCTTTCCACGACCAGGAGGCGTGCCTCGCCACGAGGAACCGCGCGGTGCTCGCATCCCGTTTCCGCGAAGAAGACATCGCCGACGCCCAGCTCAATCACCTGCTCCCGCCCATCGACTCGATGGTGCATGTCCACCGTGCCGTCCAGGACCACGAAAACCTCCTCGCCGTCGTTGATGTGCCAGCGATAGGCCTGGTCGGTCCAGTGAATCTTCACGGATAGGCCGGACAGTTCGGCAATGGAGACAGCACCCCAGGGTCTGCTGGTGGTGACCTCCCGGCCACGGACAACCTTCATGGAATCGCCTCCGTTGTCGATGTGTTGGCCGGCATTCTTCAAAGATGTCGGCGACTGCTCCAGCGAGAAATTTTCAGTCCCACCTGAGATATTCGCGTTTGGCCGCAAGCGTCATCGCGCAGCAGACTTCTCGGGTACTGCCCGGCGCTGCCGAATCGATGACGGCCCGGCACTTCGGGCGGTTCCTCGCAGGAGAACCCATGTCTTCCGATTTCATTCGATGCGCGTCGCACCCAGACGGCTATGCCGAGTTGGTCATCGACCGGCCGGCAGCCCGCAACGCCCTGTGCCGCTCACTGACCGATGCGATGGCCGCGCACCTCGACAGGCTGGCGGCCGACGCCGCCGTGCGGGTGGTCCTGCTGCGCGCCGAAGGCGAACACTTCGCGGCCGGTGCCGATCTCAAGGAAATGCTGGGCATCAGCGCGGAGCAGGCGCGGGCTACTGACTTCGCCGGTTGCTGCGCGCCGCTGGGCACGTTCCCCAAGCCCGTGGTGGCGCTGGTGCAGGGCTTCGCGCTCGGCGGCGGCTGCGAACTGGTCGAGATGTGCGATATCGTGCTGGCGGCCGAGAACGCCGTGTTCGGCCACCCGGAGGTTCGCGTCGGCACCATGCCCGGCGCGGGCGGCACGCAGCGCCTGCCGCGCCTGCTCGGCATGGCCAAGGCGCTGGACCTGCTGCTGACCGGGCGTCGCATGGACGCCCGCGAGGCCGAACGCAGCGGGCTGGTCTCGCGCATCGTGCCCCCCGATCACCTGCTCGAAGAGGGCCGCCGGCTCGCCGCCGACATGGCGTCGCTGTCGGGCGAGGTGCTGGTCCTGATCAAGCAGGCCGCGCGTGCCAGCGCCAGCCTGCCCATGGACGAAGGACTGCGCCGCGAGCGGGCCGCCTTCCACCGCACCCTTTCGCTGTCCGATCGAGAGGAAGGCATGCGGGCATTCCTGGAGAAGCGGCCACCTCTATTCAACCCCCTCTCCACTGCAAAGGAACCTTAGAGCCATGAACCAAACCGCTCCCTCCTTGCCGCTCGATCCCCAGGTCGAGCGAATCGTCCGCGACAGCTTCGCCCGCCAGGGCCTGATGCACCACCTGGGCGCCGAACTGCACGAGGTTGCGCGCGGACGGGTTAGCATCCGGTTACCGTTCCGCGAAACCCTCACCCAGCAGCATGGCTACTTCCATGCCGGGGGCACCAGCGCCATCGCCGACTCGGCCGGCGGCTACGCGGGCTTCACGCTGTTTCCACCGGACAGCTCCGTGCTGACCGTCGAGTTCAAGATCAACCTGCTCGCCCCCGCGCAGGGCGACTACCTTGAAGCGGTCGGTACGGTGGTGCGCTCCGGACGCACCCTGACCATCTGCCAGCTCGAAGTCTTCGGCGTCACCGAACAGGGACGAGCCCAGGTGGCGCTCGGCCAGCAGACCCTGATCTGCCTGCAGGGCAAGCAGGATCGATGACGTTTCCGGTGTCCGCGCAAGGATGCGCTCGGCGGCCAGTTCCGCCATTCATGAAGGAGAACCCATGACCCCAACCTCGACCCAAACCCTCGGGCCCCTCGACACAACCCGCTGGCTGCGTGGACAGTCCAACGCGACCAAGGTGCTGGCGGTGCTGTTCGGCACCCTCGTGCTCACCGCGTCGTCCCACGTCAGCGTGCCCATGGTGCCGGTGCCAATGACCATGCAGACGCTGGCCGTTACGCTGGTCGGCGCACTGTACGGCTGGCGCCTGGGTGGCCTGACGATCCTCGTCTGGCTGGCCCAGGGCGCGCTCGGCTTGCCGGTGTTCGCCGGCGGCACGGGAGGTCTGGCGCGCTTCCTGGGACCGACGGGTGGCTACCTGCTGGCCTTTCCCGTGGCCGGCGCGCTGACCGGCTGGCTGGTCGAACGCGGCTGGCAAGGCGAGCGCGTCGTGCTGGCCTTCGCGGCGATGCTGATCGGCAATGCCCTGTGCCTGCTGCTCGGCGGCGCCTGGCTGGCCGCGATGGTTGGCGTGCAGAAAGCCATCGCCGTGGGCGTGGCCCCCTTCGTCATCGGCGGCGTGCTCAAGTCGGTGCTTGGTGCAGCGCTGCTCAAGGCCATCGACAGCGGTACCCGCAAGGCGGCGCACCGATGACGCGCGTCTCGGGCCGGCCCGATACATCACGATGAACGCCCTCGATGTGGGGCAAGCGCGGCGCTTTGCGCAGGCGTGGCTGCCTGCCTGGACCGGCAACGATCCCCAGCGGCTGGCTGCCTTCTATTCCGAGGATGCCTTCTATCTCGACCCTGCCGTACCCCAAGGGCTGCGGGGAAAGCCCGCGTTGCTGGGCTATTTCGAGCGCCTGTTGGCACGCAATCCGGCGTGGGTCTGGACGCAGGTCGAGGGCATCCCCATGCAGGATGGCTTCCTCAACAAATGGCGCGCGGACATCCCGGTCGGCGGCGAGGTGTTGACCGTGGTCGGCGTATGCCTGGTGCAACTGGACCATGCGGGCAAGATTCGCCGCAACGAAGTGTATTTCGACCGCTCCGAGCTACTGGCAAGAATTGCCGCAGCTATCGAGCCGCAGAACAGCGAATGAACCGGCAGGGCGGGAAGTGTTGCCGCCTTGACAATCATGCTATCTCGCTCGACTCTCGGTCAGAGTGGCATCGCTTTTCGGTGATTCGGATGCCTTGGGTCCAACAGTTTCTTCTGACGCGACCAAGTCCAGAGCCGACAGCAGCGCATCGCCCTCGACCGGACCGTGCAGCAGCAGCGATTTCCCCGTCAGGCCGTCGTCAAGCCGCACGGTGGGCGTGGCGTTGATGTCGCTACGCACAGCCTCGTCGGCCTGCGCGCGAACGATGGCTGCGGGGCGATCGCTGTCCAGGCAGGCCCGCATGGCGGTCGTCAGACCTGGCCAGGCCTGATCGGTGGGCAGCCCCTGGCCATCGCCCCGGGTGTTTTGGTAGAGCCAGGCGATGGCACCGAAGAAGGCCTCGTGGCCTTGCGCTTCGCCTGCGCACTCGGCCACGCGGGCCAGCCGACTCGCCTCGGGATCGTGCATCGCCAGCGGCAGGTGATGCCACCGCAGGCTGGCTTCGGGATGGGCATCGATCCAGGCCATCAGGGTCGGGTAGTAGGCCTTACAGAACGGACATTCCAGGTCGGCGTACAGCGTCAGCGTGAAGCGCGCATCGGCTGGGCCGTGGCGCCAGGGTGGGCCGGCCGGATGCGCCTGCGGGGCCTCAGGCCCCGTGCGTGGTGCCGGCGCACCGGGCGTGCGGTACAGGAGCCAGCCCAGCAGGCCGACTACAAGGATGCCGGCGACCACCCAGGGCAGCCGTGGCAGGCGCCCAGCGCGCTTGCGAATGGCCTGGGATCGGCTCGGCAAGGTGGTTTGCTTCGAGGACATGACGCGCTCCGGTCATTTCGGCAGGGACAGCGGCGGCGATGCGATGCCACGCGCCTGGTCGATCTTTTCGGCCACCTTGAAGGCGGCATCCAGTTCGTCGATGCCGTACTGGCGCATGAGTTGGTAGCGCTCGGCCTTCTCTTCCGGCTCGGTCTGCGCAAGGGCCAGATAGAGGCTGGGCGGCACGGCGCGGAACAGCACTTCCATCGACTTGGACAGGATGACGCCCTCGCTGAACTTGCCCGCCTCCTTGCGCGCGGACAGCATCAGCGCCTTCTGCGCGGGCGACAGTTCGCGGAACCGGGCGATCTTCTCCACCTCGTCGGGCGGCATCGACAGGCAGATCCACCACTCGATCATGTTGAGCATGGGCTCGGCGGCCTTGGGCAGGTCGTCGATGTTCTGCGTCGCCAGCCAGTACCACGCACCGAGCTTGCGCCACATCTTGGTGATCTTGACCACATAGGGCGCGAGCAGCGGATTCTTGGTGATGATGTGGCCCTCGTCGGTGACGTTGATGATCGGCCGGCCCAGGAACTGATCGCGCTCGGCGATGTTGTTCACCGTGTTGATCAGCGAGATGTAGGCGATGGAGAGCTGCGCGTTGTAGCCCTCGCGCGCGAAAGTGGCCAGATCCACGATGGTGATGTCCGCCTCGGGCCAGGGCGTGCCCGGACGGTCGAACATCTCGCCGTCCGCGCCCTGGCAGAGCATGTCCATCGCATCGGCCATCTCCAGCAGCCGCGCGCGCCGGGCATCCGGCAGGTTGGCGTCGCGGGCGCGTTCGCGCAGCGCGTCGCGCACGTCGCGGGTCAGCACCGTGCGCGCCTGTTCCACGCAGCGCTGGGCGGCGTCCAGGATGCACTGGCGAATCAGGCTGCGGTCGGCGCGCGTCATGCGCGCTTCCTCCTTGTCCTCGCCGCCGGTGATCATCAGCCGGGCGGTGATTTCGAGTTCGCCGAGCACGTCGCGCTGGTCATCCCCGTCGTCGGCCGGATGGGTGTCGCCGTCCTCGTCCAGAGCGTCGGCATCCAGCGTCTGCACCTGGCCCGGTGTATCGACCAGGCGCCAGGCATCGGCGAATGGCGCCAGGCTCACGCCCGCGCCGGGTGCCAGCTTCACGCGATGCACGCTCAGGCCCAGCCGAGCGGCGAAGTCACCGAACAGGCCAAAGCTGTTGCCGGCCTCGACAATGAACAGCCTGGGCCGGTAGATCGCCGTGACCTGGTTGAGGATGTTGTTCAGCGTGGCGCTCTTGCCGGAGCCGGTTGGGCCGAAGAGGAACAGGTGGGCGTTCAGCTGCCGGTCGAGCCGGTTCAGTGGATCGAAGGTGATCGTGCCGCCGCCCCGGTTGAAGAAGGTGATGCCCGGATGGCCGGTGCCCTGGCTGCGCCCCCACACTGGCGCCAGATTGGCCGCGTGCTGCGCGAACATCAGTTGCGTGTACCACTGCCGCTTGTCCGCCGCCGGGTCGAACAGACAGGGCAGCCAGCGCAGGTAGGTGTTGAGCGGTGCCACCTCGTCCTCTTCGCGCACCGGTTGCAAGCCCGCATTAAGCATGACATTGACCAGTTGCAGGCTGCGGGCGTCGAGCTGCGCCATGTCGCGGCCGCGCAGGTAGAACGCCAGCGTGCCCCGGTACAGCTTGTGCGCGCTGCCGATGAGGCCGCGGGCCTGCTGCACGTCTTGGCGCGCCTGTTCGCTGGCGAGCGTCTCGCCAACCGCCTTGCGGGCCAGGTGGTTGAGGTGCGCCTCCAGCACATCCTGCGGCGTGGCGACCAGAGTCAGGCACATCACCGTGTCCTCAGGCATCTGGTCGAACAGCGCGTTCATCGCATCGCCGCCCTTGCGCGTCTCGCCGGTCACGTGTCCGGTCGCGGGCGGCGAGCGCAGGCGGTCCATGACGATAGCCCGGTGCGGCATGCCGTCGAAGAACCACAGGCCGCGGGCGACATCCGAGCGCGGCTGACCGAAGAACAGGCGTTGTGCGAAGTCGCCGCTGGCCAGTTCGATCTCACCTTCTTCCCGTTCCTCCGGGTAGCGGGCGAGCGCGTAGAAGCGTTCCCGGTCTTCGGCCGTGCTGCCCAGCGCGCCGGGATTCGGGTTGAACCAGCGCAGCAGCCAGTCGTGAATGTCCGCCGCGCCAAGGCGCCGGGCCTTGACGCCGGCATTCGCCAGGCCGCCGACCAGGCGGTCGCAAATCGTCGCCAGGGCCTGCTCGGGCGATTGCCCCCGCCGGGCCGATGCTGCGTCCGGGGTGCGCCGATAAACCACCATGCGCACGCGCCGGGTCTGGCCGCGCCACGGCAGGCGAGTGACCGTGGTGTCCTCGAACAGGCCGCCCGGCTTCGCGATCGCGCGCAGGTGCTGCCCGAAGAAGCGCAGATAGAACTCGCTGAACGCGCTGCCCTGCGCGCGTGGATGCAGGTACGCCTCCAGCGTGCGCAGGTAGTGGTCCCAATCGGCTTCGTCCTGCGCGTAGAGCTGCACCACCCACGGGTTCTCGTCCAGTTCGTCGAAGGAGTCCTGCAGCGCATTCTCCAAGGCATCGCGGGCCTGCCACAGCCAGGCGGTCTCGCGCCCTTCGGTACCGATCGGCTGCAACTCGAAGAACGCCGCCACCGATTGGCCATCTTCGAGCAGCATGCTCTTCGTGGCCGGCAGGTACTCGACCCAGGGCAGCAGGTCGGCGAAAGACGGCGCCACGTCATAGAGCGCCGCGTGGTCGGCCCGCGTCGCGGGTCGCCGATGATTCGACCCAAGGGCGGCGCCAGGTGCGTCGATGCCGTGCGCAGCGAGGCGGTCGACATGCCGCGTCCAGGCGTCCGGCTCGATGTCGGCCTGGACTGGCCTGGGGGCCGGACGACGCGGCCACGGCAGTCGCCAGCCCATCAGTAGTCCTCCAGCCGCTCGCCGGGCATCGCGTACTGCACGCGCTGGTAGAGCGGGAAGACGGTGCTGTAGCCGGGCACCGGTACTGGGTCGGTGCCGGCCAGGTGCGGAAAGACGTACATCACCAGATCGGGGTTCGGCAGTCGATGGAACTGTCGCTGGATCTCGTTCGCTGCTGTGCGGGTGTAGGCCGCGTTCCGGGCGGACGCCGCGAGGGTGTCAGCGTCGGTCAGCGGACGGCGCAGGTCCTGGCGTGCGTCGAGCAGCAGGCGGCCGGCCTGGCCGCCGCTGTAGCCGCCAGTCTCGTGCTCCCAGATGTCCTGCATGGTGTGCTCGCCCCGAGGTAGCAGCTTTTCCGAGCTGGTGGCACAACCCGCGAGAACGGCGGCGGCGAGGAGGACAAGGGGGCGGTCAATCCAGGTCCGATGCATGTGCTTCTCCCATGAGGTGATTCACCCGGCGTCCCTTGGCGTCGTGGTCGATGGCGATCGGCTGCTCCAGGTGCACGGCCACCCTGGCGCCGGGCTGCACGTAGACCGCCGCGAAGGCCTGGCCGTAGAGCTTGTTGACCCAGTCGGCCATGTCGCGCACGCCACCGGCCAGGATGCGGCCCATGGCCTCGTTGCCCGAGATGCCGACCGTGCCCAGCGAACCGTTGTTGTTAGCGACCACGGCCACGCTGCCGTTGTCGGACTTGATGAGCGAGGCGGCGCCCGCGCCGGCCGCGGTGATCAACGCCTGCGATCCCAGGTACTGCTGGGCATTGCTGCGCCGCTCGCCCGAGATGCACGGGATGCCGTAGGGATCGCTGATCCAGCCCAGGCCATCCAGCAGGCTGGTGCTGTTCTGGCTTCGACTGCGCTTGCCGTCGTCCTCCGGCACCGTGCGGATGGTGCCGTCGCTGAACACGAAGGTGATGGAACGGACCTGCCCACGCACGCACGAGAGCGTCCAGTCGCCCGAGGCCGTGCCGCTGACCACCGCACCGGCCACGTCGGGAATCTCGATGCCGTTGGCCGCCAGGTTATCGGCCCCGATCAGCACCTTGAAGGGAAACGGGTCGTTGACGGCGCCGTCGATGGGAATGCGACCGATCAGTGCAGTCATGGCGACCGAGCCCATCAGCGTGGCATTGGTGGGCACCGTATAGACCGCCTGGGTGGTGCCGCCAACAGCCTGCGCCGTGCTGTCGCTGACGGCCTCCGCCGAGGCCGGGCCGAAGCTGGAGGGAAAGGCGGGCAAGCGCAGGCTGCTCGAACCGCCCTTGGGATCGGGCCGGGCGTCAGCCGGTTCGATCCAGCGCATGCCGCCATCCGTGAGCGGTCCGCCGTCATGCCCGTCCAGTCCAAGGCCGATCGGCAGGTCGGCGGCATCGCCCTTGCCGGACAGTCCGTCCAGGCGGCGCTGCAAGTCCTGCATCAGCCCTTGCGTCTGCTGCCGGTCGCTGGCGGCCTGGGTGCGCTCCTGTTCCAGGCGGCGGCGTTCGCTGTCGAGGGCGTTCTGGATGCGCTGGTCGATCGCACCCTCGCGGGTACGCAGGCGCTCGTTCTCGGCCTTGTGCTGGCGGTTGTCGCTCAGCGCGGTCTGCAGCTCGGTGCGGAGCTGCTTGACCTGCGCGACCAGGGTGGCGACGGTGTCGCGCGGGGTGTCGCCCGCGATGCCGAGCGCCTTCATTTCTTCGGGAGTGAGCTGCCCCGGAACATCCTGCTTGCCAGGCGCAGCGTCACTGCCTGAGAACAGCCTGGCACCGACGAACACCAGCAACAATGCCATCGGAATCAGCAGCCACTTCAACAGGGGATTACTCCTCATCGGACGTCCTCCCCGCAGCGGCGGCCGGCGGCAAGTTCGTGCCGGCATCGATGGGGCTGAGCACCGGCATCAGGGACTCGGCCAGGCCACGGCCGCGCGTGACCAGATAGACCACCGTGGTGTCGGTCGAAGCGCCCGCCGGCCCCAGGTCCGGATGCTGGAAGGTCGCGGCCACGAAGTCGCCTTGCAGCACCCTTGGATCGAGATCGATACGGTGAGGCGAGGTGTTGGTCAGGCGCACCGCGGTGACCCACTGGTCTTCGAGTCGCCAGGCCGCCAGCGCCCGCGCCTTCAGCGGCAGCGTTGGCAGCAGTGTGTCCAGCGCGAGCGGGCGCCGCAGCGGCACGCGCCCGATGCCGGCCACGGGCTCGACGGTGCGCAGCGGTGCGTAAAGGTTCTGCGCCGCGTAGCGCGTCAGGACAACGGTTATCGGCGTTTGCCGACGCCTCGCGGGTTGCGCTGCCTGGGTTGGACCGGCGGCAGTGTCACCGCTGGCCTCCGCGACGGCCTCCTGCAGGACGATGCGTACAGGCTCCAGCGGCTGCTCGCCTTCCCCGGCGTCCGTGGCTGCGATGTCGACCAGCACGATGGCGCCGGATTCCACGTCCTGCAGTTGCAGCCGCGTCGGCCCGATGGCCTCGCTGGCGCGCAGGTAGATGGCGCCACCCGCGCTCTGCACGCGCAGCCGCTCGCCCAGGCTCGGGGGCAGGCCGACACGCACGTTGCGATCGATGAAGACCACGCGCTCTTGGCCGACGACCAGCGGGACGGCCAGCGGCAGCCGCTGCCAGCGCAGGACCTCGATGGCATGGCTGTCCGGCACCAGGCCGAAGCCAACGGCCAGGCTCGCCACGATGGTGAAGACGTGGTGTTTCATGGGTTGCCTCCCTGCGAAAGGCCGCCGCCGGGCGTGCCGGACGGAGGCACTGCCGGCGACGGTGCCTCGATCCGCTGCGGCGCGCCGTCATAGCAGTCCAGCGCAAGACCGAAGGGGTTGTGCTGGGGATCGACGTCCAGCCGCACCACTTTCAGCGGATAGCGCACCAGGGCCCGCTTGACCTGCTCGGCGCCGTAGTACTCGTCCGCGCTGACATCGAGCGTGACGATCCAGTCGCGGCTGGAAACCGTCTTTACCCGCATCGTGGGGTTGTCGCCAAAGCCGCGCCCCGGAATCTCGTAGATGCCACGCACCCGCTGGCGCAATTCGCCACTGCTGCGCCGGTGCTCGTAGTCCTGGCGCAGGAAGGCCTGGCAGGCCGGTGTGAAATAGGCCGACAGCGCGTGGAGGTTGCGCGGGTAGTCCTGTTCGCCATCCGTCGGCCAACGTTGTACCTGCTGCCAGACGTAGAAGGCGAACGCATAGACATTCTCGGGCGGCACATCCCACCAGGCGCGGGTGCTGCCCGAGCGCAGATCGGGGGGCACGTGGATCGTCAGTTGCCTCGGCGCACTCCACCAGCCGAAACCGAGCAGCAGCGCCACCACGAACAACGCACCGGCGCCCAGGCGCAGCGTGCGCACATGGGCCTGCAGGTGATGGACTTCATTCCTGAAACGGCTCATGAGGCGGCTGCTCCGCGTGAGCGCCGGGTGGTCCAGTACCCAGACCGCGTGATGAGACGGTGCCCACCGAGCGAGGACGCTGCCAGCGGATGGCGCAGCGCCAGGCGCCACTGCAGTTGCCGGTACAGCCAGATGTCCGGGCGGCCGCGCTTCTGCCGGCGCAGGAAGCCGCCACCACCGAACACGCCAGCCGCCACGCCGGCCACGATCAGGGTCGGCACCATGGCGACGCTGTGCGTGGCCCAAGCCAGCGGCACGCCGGCGATGAACCCCGCCACCGCGGACAGACCGGCGCAGATCCAAAGTTCGTCGGCGGTCAGGCCCCTCACCACCACGGGCTGGCGGTTCAGCCTGTGCGGCAGGAAGGTCACCAACCCGTCACGCGCGATATCGTTCAAGGCAGCCATCGCCGCTCAGAGCACGCCAGTGGCCTTGGTCAGCAGCCAGATGCCGACCACCAGCAGGATCGCACCCACGGCCACGGTGAGACCGAACTGGCCCCAGGTGGCGCGACCGGTATGGATTTCCGAGTAGCGCGTATAGGCGTGGTAGCACACGCCGACGAACATCGAGGCGACCACGAGGAGCGCGATCAGCAGCACGATGTCATAGCCGTAGTTCTGCAGCGTCTGCATGATGCCGCTGCCCTGGCCGCGCGACGGGTCCTCGATGGTCGGCAGGCCCTGCGCCCGGGCCGCCAACGGCAAGCCCATCAGTGCCAGCGGCGCGAGGATGGTGGTGGCAACGCGATGGGGAATCGGATGGGTCTTCATGGCGGTAGGGCCTTTCGTGGTGGTCAGGACAGGAGGAAATAGGTCAGCACCAGGTACATCGCGACGAATCGCACGACGACGCCCAGGAACTGGCGCTGGGACAGGCGCTGCTCGGCCCACCCGGTGTAGGCGGTACGCATGGCCCACACCCCCCACAGGAGCAGGACGGCGAACACCAGGCCGAGCACCACCGTGGCAACGGCGGCTGGGGCGAAGCCGCCATTGGCCTGGAAGGCACTGACCTGGGCGGCGTTCATTGGGGTGCCTCCTGGTCGGAGGGCGGGCTGGACTGGCGGTAGTCACCGGACAACTCGACCGTATCGCGCGGCTGGGCGCGCGGCGGCGTCAGGTAGTCCTGGATGCCCGCCCGGACGCGCTGAAGATCCTCGCGCAGGCGGGCATGGTCGAAGTGGTAGCGGGCGCGCTGCTGCTGAGCGGTAAGGACGGCGTACTCGGCCTGGTGGTCAATCAGGTCGATCTGGCGAACCAAGGCCGCAAGCTGCTCGCGTTCGATGGCATCGTCTGACGCGCTGGCGGGTTGCCCGGCCGCAAGCAACATGGCCAGCAGCGGCCATGCGAGCGTGTAACGGTTGGGTTGCGCCATCGAGCCATTCCCATGAATGCGGATGGCCAGATGCTGTTCGGTAGCTGTCTCGGCTGCACCTAAGAAAAGGTACTGTGGCGCTACCGCATAGATGCGCGTCACCGGCTTAGCAGCAACCGCAAGAACTTGCCAAGATTGCCAAAAACTCCCAAAACAAGGTAAATCAGTGGCAAAATATGCGAATCAACGCTTCCCTGGGCTGCTGTGCGATGCCAACCGATCCCGATGAAATCCTGACCATTGACGAGCTGGCCAACTACCTGAAAGCAGGCAAGCGAACGGTTTATCGCTTGGCAGCGGAGGGAAGAATTCCGGCTTTTAAGGTCGGAGGCACTTGGCGGTTCCTGCGCACGGACATTGAGGTCTGGATCAAGCAGCAATCGACGGGCCATCTAGAACCTACAACGCAGGAGAAACTGCACAAGGGGGAGCGCAAGTAATGCTTGGACTGACGCTACGAGAAGAATTCCGGGGCAAGCGCCTCAGGGGCACCGCTATCGAGCTGTCCAACGACCAGCACACGGGCGCGACCCAGATTGCAGCCAAGCAATTCCTAGAGATCACTTACCCCACGCACGACCTGCTGAAAGGGATCGAGGCCGTCGGCCCCAGTCAAGGCCGCCCCGTGGTCGTGATCGGCGAACGTGGCCTCGGCAAATCGCACTTGATGGCCGCGCTCTTTCACGCCGTCACCGATCCTGCATCGACGAGCGCATGGCTCACTGCGTGGGCGACCACACTGGCCGATCCCAACGTCGGCAAGATCGCGCTGCGCGAAGGGATGCACGTCATCGGCGAAAGCCTGCATCGCCATCGCTACAAGTTTCTGTGGGATGTGCTGTTCGAGAACCATCCCTACGGCACCTACATCAAGGGCAAGTGGGAAGGTCAAGGTGCATCCAAGACGGAAATCCCGTCCGATAAACTCATCGTTGAGCTGCTGGAGAACAAGCCGACGATGTTGCTGCTGGACGAGTTCCAGACGTGGTACGACGGCCTGACCAACACCAAGCAGTATCCGTGGAAGAACTGGGCATTCAATTTCATCCAGATTCTTTCGGAGATCGCCAAGGAGCGGCCCGACCTGTTGGTGCTGGTGATCTCGGTGCGCAACGGCGGTAGCGACGCCTATCAGCAGGTGCATCGCGTTAACCCGGTCGCTATCGACTTCAAGGCGGGCGGCAGCGCTGAGCGCATCCAGCAGGATCGCCGCCGGATGCTGCTGCACCGTCTGTTCGACAACCGCTTGCAGATCGCCAGCGGCACCATCGAATCGCTGGTCGCGCAACACGTCGCCGAGTCCTTTCGCCTGCTCGACGTGCCGCCCGCCGAACAGGAACGCAAGCGCCGGGAATTCATCGAATCGTGGCCCTACGCGCCGCACCTGCTGCGCCTGCTCGAAGAACAGGTACTCATCGCCACCGACGCACAGGAAACGCGCGACCTGATTCGCATCCTCGCCAACCTCTACAAGAGCCGTGGCGAGGCCGTACCGGTACTCACTGCCGCCGACTTCCGGCTGGATGATGACACCTCGGGCATCGGCGCGCTGCTCGAAGCGGTCGCCAACCAGCATCACCGCACGCTGCGCGAAAAGGCACAACAGAACATCATCTCGGTGCAGGAGGCGCGGCACGACCACGCCAGCATCGCGCCACACCTGCAAGAAATCATCGGCGCGCTGTGGCTGCGCTCGATTGCCGTCGGCAACCTCGCCGGAGCCGAGCCTGCGACGCTGCAACTGGACATCACCCGTGACAAGCCGGTAGACGACAACGCCTTCCAAGTCGAGTTGGCAACCATTGTCGAGAACAGCTTCAACATCCATCAAGAAGGAACCAAGCTGCTGTTTCGCGAGGAGGAGAACCCGCGTGCCAAGCTGATGGCCTACGCCCGCAACGACAAGCTGTTCGCCGATGGCGCGGATCAGGCGCAGCTCGCCCGACAAGTGCGCTATGTCATCGGCGGCAGCGATGAAGTTGCCAAGACCTTCCGCGTGATCGCCCTGCCGAAGTCGTGGAGCAACGATCCGTGGACGTCGCTCGATGAAGCCGAGCAACCCGACAAATGGGACGACCGCCTGCCCATCCTTGTACTGCCAGAAGAACCGGAAAAGCTCGACGCCACGCTGGGCCGCTGGCTCAAAGACCAATTGCAGAAGCGTCGCAACACCGTGCGCTTCCTGCTGCCGCGCTCGGGCAGTACCAACTCCTTCATGGATCGTGACCTGCTCATCCTCGCCCGCGCCGAAATGAAGGCGCAGGAGTGGAGCAGCCAGAACCCCGAATACAAGAAGCTGCACAAGGAATTCGAGAACACGCTGCGCGACAACCTCAAGAAGCGGTTCGACCGTTTCGCCGTGCTGCATCGCTGGAATTTCGGCGACCCCGCGCAATGCAAATTCAGCGTCGAACGTCTGGACAAACAGGGTTCGCAGATTCCCGAGGCCATCGAGGAGGCGCTGACCAGCGACCTGTTCGTGCCGGAGGACTTTGAGGAGCTGGTGCTCGAATTCGCCAACAACAACGAATCGGTCGGTAAGCTGCTGCGCGAACTGCAAGAGCCGCGACCGGCTGGGCAGGACTGCATCCCGTGGCTGGGCGAAACTTCGATGAAGGAGCGCCTGCTGCGCCTGTGCGCCAAAGGCAAGGTCGCCATCAATGTGCGCGGCATGGAGTACCTGCAAACGAATCCTGGCGAGGACGAGGACACCGCGTGGCGGCGTCTGCGCCCCAAGCTTTCGCTCACGGGTCGCCACCTCGACGACGTGTTCGTGATGCTGCCCTCGGCTGTACCCGCAACGGGTGGCTCTACACCGCCTGCGCCGTCGCCGAGTGGTGTTACGCAAGGTAGTGCTGCTCCCACGCCGGGCGTGCCCGTTCCCACACCAGGTGGTTCGCCCGCACCTACACCGGGGTCCACGCCGGGCGGCATCTTCGGCGTCGACGGCGGCACCACCAAGCCGCGTACGGCGCTATCGAACCCGGCCACATCGCCGCTGAACCTGATCGGCAAGATCGAGGGTTGGGGCATCGGCCCGGCCACCAAGGTCGCGGAGGTGTCCATCAAGGTGTCTGCCGCCACCGGCGCACAGCTCAAGGAACTGCTCAAGAAGCTGCCCGAAGGCATGACCTTCGAGCTGAACCTTGAGAAGGAGGACGACTGATGGCACTGACCGCCAGCGCCTTGCAGGCACTGACCCAAGACTCCGACACCGATGCTTGGCGCGTCATCGTCGGCCACGCAGTCGAAATTGCCAGCAAGCCGCTGGCCGCAGGCAACGCACTCAGCGAGGTCGTCAAGCGCGACCGCGAGATCGGTGCACTGGATTTGTTCCTCGCCTCCAGCGGCTGGGATTTGTGGCAAGCCTTCGGCGACAGCGTGGAGCGCACCTCGGATCGCTTGGTGCGCTGGTGGGCCGAGC
Organism: Alcaligenes sp. LTN-3; assembly: GCF_059735605.1. NCBI lineage: Bacteria > Pseudomonadati > Pseudomonadota > Betaproteobacteria > Burkholderiales > Alcaligenaceae > Alcaligenes > Alcaligenes sp. LTN-3. The sequence continues at coordinate 309,649 of NZ_JCAPDN010000002.1, forward strand.
CCTTCAGCGCCAAGGCGGTGCTGATTCTCGATGGCCTTTCCCTGCGCGAGCTGCCGTGGCTGTTGCAGGGCGCGAAAGAGCGCGGCTTCACCACGCACGAGGTCGCTGCCTGCGCCTCCGAACTGCCCGGCGAAACCGACGAGTTTGCCCGCGCGCTCGGCTTCAGTAGCCGCAGCAGGCTCCAGAACAACGGTGGCGGCCTCGCGCACAAGCTGCAAGCCGCTAACACAGAAACCGTGGACTTGCCGTGGAAGGACTGTGAAGCCCTGATCGGCAGCGTGCCGAACCAGATCTTCTGGCACCACTGGCCCGACGCCAAGTTGCACGACATTGCAGGCCAAGGTCAGGGGCTGGAACCGCTGACCAAGGACGTTGCCGAGCAACTGAGCAGCGACGACTTCTGGAGCTTCGTCGAGCGTCTCGCTACCGGGCGGCGGCTGGTCATCACCTCCGACCACGGCTACGCGGCCACCGGCTACTTCCCTGATGCCGATGGCGAGGTCGGCCAGTTCCTCAAGCAGACCTTTTCAAGCGGGCGCAACAAGGCAGGTGCTGGCCTCACACAAAACGACTGCGGCCCCTTCGTGCCGCCCGTGGCATTGCAGATCAACAGCCCCCACGGCGCACCCCTGTTGGCCTTGGGCCGCAGGAAGTGGCGCAGCCAAGGCGGCTACCCGACGCTCACGCATGGCGGCTTGTCGCTGCTGGAAGTTCTGTCGCCATGGATTGAGATAGGCAAATGAGCGTGTTTGGGCACATTTTTCGGAGCATGGGCTAATGGCGCAAGCTGATTTATTAGTTGATCTGATCAAAACCGCGACTAGCGGGGATCAGCTTGCCTTTCGCAAAGCGGCTGAAGCGCTGATCCAAGAGGAGAAGCAGAAGGGGCACCGACTGCTTGCGGAGCGGCTCGCGAAGGCATTGCACCCCAGCGCTATTCAGGCCGCACGCCCGCCGGCGGGCAAGGCCGTGGGCAACAGCCCGCACAAAGACCTGTTCTATGAGATTACACCTGAGCGAGACCTGCAAAGCCTCGTATTGCCAGAAAAGATCAAGGCACAGATACAAGAATTGGTGGAGGAACAGCATCGGGCGGAGTTGCTGCACTCCCACAACTTGCGCGCCAGAAACCGTGTCCTGCTCGCTGGACCACCAGGTAATGGGAAAACCACCTTGGCGGAGGCGCTGGCATTCGAGCTGATGTATCCGCTAATTGTCATTCGCTACGAAACCTTGGTTGGCAGCTATTTGGGTGAAACTTCCAGCCGGTTGAAGAACGTGATGGACTACGCCAGAACACAGCGTTGCGTTCTGTTCTTCGACGAATTTGAAACGCTGGGCAAGGAGCGCGGCGATACCCATGAAACGGGAGAAATAAAGCGCGTCGTCAGCTCTTTGCTGATGCAACTGGATGAAATGCCTGACTACGTAGTAGTCGTTGCAGCCAGCAACCACCCCGAGCTTTTGGATAAGGCCGTCTGGCGGCGCTTTCAGTTGCGCATTGAGCTGGCGACTCCAACCCGTGAGCAACTGACGCAATACATCGCCTCCATTGGCGAGCGATGCGGCGTGAAATTCGGCTATGAACCCGAAACGTTGGCGAAGCACCTGCTGGGGCTGAATTTTGCAGAGGTCGAAGAATTTTGTTTGGGTGTCGTTCGTCGTGCCGTACTCGACATGAAAACGGAAAACGCCCAACAAATTACCAAGCTGAAGCTGGAACAGTGGAAAGGCCGCCTGAAGCCAGCCGAAAAAAAGCGCACAGAAGCCGCTGGCGATGTGACTGAAGAGGGGACGAACCGCTGATGGCAACCTCTCTCCCTCTTCTGATGTTTCCGCAAGCGAGAACCATCCCACCGCCCAAAGGACGGCCTATCGTAATCGGCCAACCCCATGTTCCCGGACATGGAAAGCAGGTGACGCGCCTGGGCGCGCAACTGACCACGCTGCAACAAGACTTTGATCGCTACAAAGCCAGCGTCAGCGGCTCCGTGGCTGGCTTTGAGCCTGAAACGGTCTTGGTGATCGAAATTGCAGGTAGCGTCAACGAGTTTCGGCAGGCTGTCGAAGCCATTGGCCTGGAGTGGATGGGCGAATGGGATATTGACGACATTCCGCCCGATGAGGATTTTTTCGAGCGCAACACTAAAGGGGAACGCACGAACAAGGCCGTCAAAGGACGCATGTTCCTCTCGCTCGGCAACGAAGCAGGAATGCGGGAACTTCTCTCGCTGTGGGAGAAGTGGCGGGACAACAAAACGCTGCCAAACGGCAAAACCAAATGGCGCGATGTGTTCAACCAGACCGTACAAATCCGCCGCTGGGGAATTGGAGAGGCGCTGCGCGAGACAGGCATGCTGGATCGCTGGCAGGATTTACTGAACCCTATTGATCCAGCGAAAAAGATTCGATTTCAGATCGAGTTGTTCTATCGCCGATCAGAAGACAAGCGCAGACAGAACGAACGCAACGTCGCCACCCTTCTGCAAGCTGCGGGCGGTAAAGCCCTGGGCGGTTTCATCGACATGCCGGAAATCGCCTTTCATGCGGTGAAGGCTGAATTGCCTGCAGAGCGCATCCAGCAGCTTTTGAACGACCTGGAATCCCAGAGCCACGACACCGACATACAGCTCTTCAAATTTCATGGCGTCATGTATTTCCGCCCAACCGGGCAAAGCCTTGCCGTCACGGAAGATGGTGAAGGCGTCGATACAGAAATAGCCGAAGGGGTCGTTAGCTTTCCTCCCATCGCGGCCATTCTCGACGGCGTGCCCAATGTGCAGCATCAGGCACTGAAGGGCCGTTTGCTGCTGGACGATCCGGACAATCTTTCTGCGCAGTATCAACCGGGCGAACGAAAGCACGGTACAGCCATGGCATCTTTGGTGGTGCATGGCGATATGGCTGACAACCAAGCAGAGCCTTTGCCACGTCTGGTGTACGTGCTGCCCATTATGCAGCCAGATCCCCTCTCTGATCCGAGAAACAGAATCGAGCACGTCCCCGACGAGGTATTTTTTGAGGATCGCATCGCGCGCGCAGTTCGGCGGATGTTTGAGGGCGAAGGCGCGGTGCCTGCACAGGCCCCCAGCGTCTGCGTCATCAACCTCTCCATCGGCGACCCCGCACGCCCCTTCATCCATACACCCAGCCCTTGGGCAAGACTGCTGGATTGGCTGTCGTGGAAATACCGCGTACTTTTCTGCGTCAGCGCCGGTAACTATCCCGACGCCATCGACATTGCATTGTCTGGAACGGACTACCTGGCTTTGACCGACCCCCAAAAGGTGGAGCATGTGCTCAAGTGCATTCAGGCCCAATTATCCAGGCGGCGCATCCTGTCCCCGGCAGAATCCATCAATGCCATCACGGTCGGCGCAACCCACGCCGACAGCGGTGGCAACTACTACCAAGGGCAGCGGACAGATTTGCTGCCCGGCGCATCGTTGTTCAGCCCTGCCGCACGGCTTGGGCATGGCTTCCGTCGCTCAGTCAAGCCGGAAATTCTGTTCCCCGGTGGTCGGCAGTTGTATCGCACGCCGGTGCTGGACAGCCAAACTGTCTATCAACTGGATGGCGGGCTTGCAGCGCCGGGGCAACAAGTCGCCTGGGATAGCAACCAGGCTGGCGCTTTGTCGCAAACCGTCCATACACGCGGCACCAGCAACGCCACCGCCCTTGCCACGCGCAGTGCGGCACGCATTTATGAAGTGCTGGATGCGCTGCGCGGGGAACACGAAGGCAGCATTCCGCAGAGGCTAATTTCCGTACTCATCAAAGCGCTACTGGTTCATGGTGCCAAGCAGGATGATGATGCTTGCAAGGCCATCACCGCCGCGCTGAAAACGCGAGATAACTCACGCCAATTCAAAGAGGTGATGGCGCGCTACCTTGGCTATGGCGCAGTGCAGATCGACCGTGTGTTGGCGTGTGCTGAGCAGCGCGGCACGGTACTGGGCTGTGGCGAAATCCGTGAGAACGAAATCCACGAGTATCGCCTGCCGCTACCGCCAAGCCTGTCTAGCAGCCAGGAATGGCGTCGCATGGTGGTGACCCTGGCATGGTTCAGCCCAGTCAATCCTGGCCATCGGAATTTCCGCGAGGCCAAGCTGGAAATGTCCCCTGCCAGTAATTGGGGCGCTTTACCGCTGAAACTTGCGCGTCAAGACGGAGATCACAATCAGGTGCTGCGTGGAACGGTGCAGCATGAGGTGCTTGAAGGCACAGACCAAATCGCGGCATTTCAAGACGGCGACAACATCTTGCTGCACATCGCGTGCAAGAAGGACGCAACGGCACGTCTCGACGACGCCATTCCTTATGGTCTGGCTGTCACCCTGGAGGTGGCCGAAGGCATCCAGATTCCAATTTACGAACAACTGCGCACGCGGCTCCAGCCTCAAGTCGCTGTCGGTGCAGTTGGGGGTACACCTTAAATGGCCACAAAAAAGCAACGACTCCAAGAAGCCGTCGCCAAAGCCGTCGGCGCAGGTAAGGCGGTCGCGCTCGAAACGGTTGACTTCAACGACCCGAACCGCCCCAAGACCTGCCTGGAAGTGGACTTCCCGATCCTGCCGGTTAATCAGGTGGCGATCATCGAAGGCAACGCGGGCAAGCCGATCTACCAGATGTCGAAGTGGTGGGCGCGGCGGCGTTCCAGCGTGTTCCGCTCCATGCTGATCGCGGCGGCCACCAAAGCGCCGGACGACCCTTCGCACGCGGCCAAGCTGGTGTGGGACAACTACTACGCCAACCACCAGAAAAAAGGCGCGTTCAAGCACCTGAAGGTGGCGGACATCTTCATGGGCGGCGGCACCACGCTGGTGGAAGGCTCGCGCCTCGGGATGCAGATGGTCGGCAACGACCTCAACCCGGTCGCGTGGTTCGTGGTCAAGCAGGAACTCGCCAATGTCGATCTGGAGGAGGTGAAAAAGCTGCTCGCCGACATTGAGGCCGAGGTCAAGCCGCAGATCCTGCCGTACTACTACTGCGATGGCCCGCAGGGTGAGAAAGGCAAGTGGACGCACCTGCCCAGCAAGAAGGCGATGCCGGCCGACTTCGACCCGCTCGCCATTCCGCGTGACGAGCGCAAGGACTACCGCTACGAAGGCCCGGAGATCATCTACACCTTCTGGGCCAAGCACGGGCCGTGTCAGGTGACGGGCTGCGGCCACCGCACGCCGATCATGACCAGCCCGGTGATGGCGGTGAAGACGCTCACCGTCAAGCATTGGGCACACACCTGCGGCAAGTGCGGCAAAGCCTTCGACGTGGAGGAAGAGGCCGCGCGCATGGCACCCGATGTGCCGCTCGTAGTCGCCCCCACCGAAGCGCCGTACTCCGTGCTCGACCGCAAGAAGGGCGTGATGTGCCCGCACTGCGGCCACACCGCGATGGTGAATCTGGGCAAGGGCAAGAACAAGAAGGTGGAGCTGAGCCTGTTGGTGCATCCGCAATGGCTGGCGGGCGAAGCGAAGCAGGATGCAAACGGCCAGCCTTACGGTGGTTCGGCGCAGGACGATGTGGCGGCGACCACGCGTTGGGATGCCGCACGCGCCGCGAAGATTCGCCTGTTGGAAGTGCGCGGCACGCTTCCGGATGAAGTGACCGACCCGGAAACGGGCGTCACCTTTGCGCCCGAGAAAGGCACGGTGCCGAAGAAGTCGAACTACGCCTGCTCAGCCTGCGGCACGGTGCAGGATGTGCTGACCACCATCAAGGCCACGGGCAAGACCGGGCCGATGGCGGCCTACGCGGTGCAGGGCTACGCCCCCAAGCGAGACGAAGCTGGCAAGCCCTACAGCGGACGCTTCTTCGCTGCCTACGACGCGGCGCACGCCCGGCAGTACGACAGCGCGTTTGCGGAATGGGAAGAGCGCAAGGACGCTGACCTGAAGGACTACTGGCCGCGCTCCGAACTGGCCTATGGCTTCATGACCCACCACCTGCAAGGCGGCGTTCCGAACCACGGATTCACGCACTGGTGGACGATGTTCAACCCGCGTCAGTTGCTCGTTCACGCACAACTTCTGAAGGCGATTGTCGAGGTTGGAGGCTACGAATGGAAAACACGCGAGTATGTGCTTGGCGCCTTCCAGCAATATCTTCGCAATCAGAGTCAATTCACTTTATGGAATGTGCAAGGCGACAAGCTGGAACCACAGTTTGCTAACAATAACTTTCATCCTAAGTCCACTGTTGTCGAAAACTGTGTGTTCCCTGCGCTTGGGCGCGGCAACTGGGCGGCCTGCGTCGAGGGCATCGTTGAGGGACGCGAATGGGCTGTAGCTCCTTGGGAAGCAGTAAGCCTTGAAACCCTGAAGCGTCAGGCTCCTGCATTGGCAGAACAGATTGCTGGCAAGAGCGAGAAGGTCTATCCCGGTGATCCTGTCGGCGAAGTTGGCGTGTTCCAAGGATCGTCCACCGATCTTGCGCACGTCTCCACATCCAGCCTCGATCTGGTCATCACCGATCCGCCCTTCGGTGGCCTGCTGCATTACTCAGAGCTGTCCGATTTCTTCTACGTCTGGCTGCGCCTCGCGCTGAAGGACAAATATCCCGACTACTTCCGCGCCGACTACACGCCTAAGTCGCTGGAGGCGGTTGCCAACCGCGCACGCGAACCGGAAGACCCGGATGGCTTCTACCAGCGCCTGCTTACGCAGTGCTGGCGCGAAGCGCACCGCGTCCTCAAACCGAGCGGCATTCTGGCCTTCACCTTCCACCACAGCGAAGATGAACCGTGGGTGGCAGTGCTGGAATCGCTGTTCGACGCGGGCTACTACCTTGAAGCGACGTATCCCATCCGCTCCGATGAGACCAAAGGCGAAGGCGAGTTCGGTTCCAAGACCATCGAGTACGACATCATCCACGTCTGCCGCAAGCGCACCGAAGAACCCAAGCCGGTAAGCTGGGGCCGCATGCGCCGCGAGGTGATGGCGGACGTTCGCCAGTTGCAGGCGATGCTGGAAAACCACGCGAAGGAAGGCCTGCCTGCCGCCGACATTCAGGTCATCCGGCGCGGCAAGGCGCTGGAATACTTCTCGCGTCACTACGGCAAGGTGTATGTGGATGAAGGCCGCACCATCTCCGTGCGCGACGCGCTGGTCGGCATCAACCAGCTCATCGACGAGGATGCCAACAAGGGCGCGGAACCGCCGCCGGTCACCGCCGAACCCATGACGCGCCAATTCCTGCGCACCTTCGGCGCGGCCACCGAGCTAAAGCGCGACCAGTTGCAGAAGTTCCTGCGCGGCAGCATCACCACGCCGGATGACTTCGTGCAACGCGGCTGGTGCAGCGAGGTGAAGAAAGTCTTCACTCGCACTGCGCCGCTGGACTTCGCCCGTGAATGGCAAGGCAGGCACCGCCGTCGCCTGACGTCTGATCTGGATCAGGCGCTGGTGCTGATTGGTGCCTGCGTGGATGGCAGTGGCATCAATGCTTCGGACACGCTGAAGAACGAAAACTTCAAGCCACATGTCGCGCTCAAGCCACTGCTGGAGTGGCTGCAAAAGAACGGCCCGGATCAAACCACTCGCAACGCAGCATCCCGCGCAGTGACGATATTCACCGCCTGGCAAGCCAGCCAGGCTCCGAAGCCCCAACAGGCTTCGCTGTTCGATGACGATGGGGAGTACGGGCAATGAGGCAATTGCGCGACTCGGTCTGGCAGGTGCGCGGCACCAGTTGGGTATGGGACGAAGAGGCCCGCAACCAGATCTGCGTGGCCAGTGAGGTGTGGAGCCTGCGCCAGTTTTTGCGCGCCAAAGGTCAATGGCCCGACGACCTGCCGAGCAATGGCGGCAGAACACTAGTGGTCGCCGGGCTGGATGGCAGCCTCGATCTGCTGATGCCAACGGATGCCGAAATGTGGCTGGCGGACACCATCAAACCTGCGGTGCTGTCTTTTCAGGACGAATGGGGCAGCGATGGCGCGTTGGTGTTCTGGCTGCCTGGTGGCCACAACCGTATCGGGGCGAATGCCGCTACTGATGAGGTGAGCTGGCTGTGCCACACGCCCCACGGTCACCAAATCGACTTCGGGCGCATCCTCTGGGGTCAAGCCAATGAGTACCCGCAGGAAATTCTGCTGCGCGACGGCGGCAGGCCTGCTGGCCTATTCCACCTGCGGATTACTTGAGGGTGGCTGAGTGACGGCAGAGATTCAGTTCCAACCCGGCGAACGCATCACCCACCACGAGTACGGCCAAGGCGTCGTGCTCGACCCAGCGCGTGACGGGTATTTGCGCGCGTTCTTCGGCGTCGGTGAACGCCGCGTGCCGGTGGCATCGTTGCGGCGCGAACTCACGCGCACCGAGCGCATCCTGCGCGCCGTGGATGGCAGTGCGGATCGCGGGCGCAAGGCGTGGCTGTCCTATGAAGCCCATGCACTGCCGGTGATGGAAAGCGCCTCGGCGCTGACCTCGGCCAAGATCGACCTGTTGCCGCATCAGGTGGTGCTGACGCACCGTATAGCCACCGCGTCGCCCCGGCGCTACCTGATCGCCGACGAGGTGGGCTTGGGCAAAACCATCGAAACCGCGCTGATCCTGCGCGAACTGGCCAGCCGTGGCGAACTGAGCCGCGCGTTGATGGTGGTGCCTGCTGGCCTCGTGAACAATTGGCACCGCGAGCTGAACGAGGTGTTCAACCTCGACTTCGAGGTGTTCGGTTCCGAAGGCGACATCACCGACCGCAAGACCAATGCTTTCGCCAAGCATGATCGGCTGATCGCCAGCATCGACACCCTGAAGCGCCCGGCGCGCATCAAGCGCCTGCTGGACGCGCCGCGCTGGGATCTGGTGGTGTTCGACGAAGCGCATCACCTCACGGCCTACAAGACCGGCGGCAAGGTGCGCAAGACCGAGAACTACAAGCTGGCCGAGGCGCTGAAGGATCACTCGCGTGACCTCGTGCTGCTGTCGGCCACACCGCACCAGGGCAATCACTTCCAGTTCTGGATGCTGGCGCAACTGCTGAACCCAACGCTGTTCCGCAGCCCCGAGGAGATGTTGGAGGAGCGGCACCGGCTCAACACGGTGATGTTCCGCCGCACCAAGGCGGACGCCTGCCAGCCGGATGGCTCGCCGTTGTTCGCGCGGCGCTGGGTTCACACCGAATCCTTCGTTATGAACCAGGCCGAACGGCTGTTTTACGAGAAGCTGCGCGAGTACCTGGAGGACGGCTTCGACCTCGCGCGCCGCCAAGGCAATCAGGGTCGTGCGCTGGGCTTCCTGATGGCGGTCTTCCAGAAGATCGCGGCATCGAGCTTCGCCGCCGTGCGCCGCACACTCAAGCGCCGTCTGCTGATGCTGACGCTGCATGAAGCCTTCCTGCGCGACAAGGAGCTGGACATCGAAGGCCGCGAGCGCCTGACCGAGGAGGCGCGCGAGCTTATCCACGAGGAATTTGGCCTGCCCCGCGATAGCGTCGGGCGCAGCGAGGTGGATCGCGTGCTGGCCGACCTGAAGTACCGGCTGGTGAAGAAGCTGGATGAAGAAGCGCTGGAGATGGCCTCCGACCCCTACGCCAGCGAGTATTCGGCCACGCACGCGGAAGAAGCCGCCTCGGCGGTGGTGAACCTGCATCTGCCGGAGGAACGTCTGCGCATCGGCGACCTGTTGCGCGTGTTCCCGGCGCAACGCGAAACCAAGATGCAGAAGCTGCTGGATGGCTTGGGCACGCTGTGGCGGCAGAACCCCAACGAGAAAATCGTGATCTTCGCCACCTACCTGGGTACGGTGGACATGATCGCCCGCGAGATCGAGCAGACCTTCCCCGGCCAGGGCGTTGCCGTGCTGCGCGGCGGCGACCACGGCGCGAAGGTAGCGGCAGAGCGGCGCTTTCGCCAGAAGGATGGCCCGCGCGTACTGGTCTGCACGGCGGCTGGGCGCGAAGGCATCAACCTGCAATTTGCGCGTGTCTTGTTCAATTTCGACCTGCCGTGGAACCCGATGGACATGGAACAGCGCATCGGGCGCATCCATCGCTACGGCCAGCGCGACACCGCGCAGGTTTACAACCTCGTGCTGTCGGACACCATCGAGGGCCGCATTTTCCTGCTGCTGGACGAAAAGCTCACCGAGATCGCGCGCACGGTCGGCAAGGTGGATGACCAGGGCAATGCGGCCGAAGACCTGCGCGCGCAGATTCTTGGGCAGTTGTCGGAACGCTTGAACTACGACCGCCTGTACCAGGAGGCGCTGTCCGACCCGGAGCTGAAACGCACGCAGGTGGAGCTGGAGGCGGCGCTGTCGAACTCCCGCGAGGCGCGGCAGGTGGTGTTCGACCTGTTCCAAGACCTCGACGGATTCAGCCTCGACGACTACAAGCCCTTCTCGGACGTGTCGTCCAGCTTGGATCGACTGGTGCGCTTCCTCTCGGCGGCGGTCGCGGATCGCCAGCAGAAGCTGGTCAAGGTGGACGATGCGACCTACGACCTCGTCGCCGTCGAAGGCACGCGCCGCGCCCGCTTCACCCTGAGCCGCGAGGCGGCGACCAATCAGGACAATCTGCAACTGATGGGCTTGGATCACCCGTTGGTACAGGAGGAGCTGGGACGCTGGCGCAGCGTACCGCCGGAGGAAGTCGGCATTGCCGTATCCAGCGACGTGGACGAGCCGGTGCTGATGTCGCTGTGGATAGTTGAAGCATCCGCTGGCAAGGGCGAACGCCGCGTGGTGGTGCAGCCCATCGCCGTCAAGAAGGACGGCACACGCATTCCGGCGGTCGAGCGCCTGTGCGAAAAGTACCTGCAAGCACCGCCAGCCATGCCGACCTTCCAACCAGAACAGCGGATCGATCTGTTCGCCAGAGCAGTTGAACCGACCTTGCAGCGTGAGCTGAAGCACAAGGGAGCCGCGAACGGCGACGGCAGCTATTCTGCGGAATTGATCGGATACATTGAAATCGCCCCGAGTGGGTAGTTTTTGCCTGGAAAGCCCCCCGCACAGCAACGCCACGTGACTACGTGGCTTTCTTCTTCAAAAAAAGGAAATCGTTATGGCTCTTAAATCCAAAGAGTGGTTCTTCAAGAAATGTTTGGCCGAAATCAAGGACTACGGGCGCTTTTCGCACCTTGCGTGGAGTGTTCTTCAGAAAGGGATCGGTCAATCCGATGGAACGCGCGGACACGTCATGCAAGCTGTTGGCGTTAGTCAAGAATTTTTGACCTCGTTTCCTGCGTATTCCGCAGTTATCAAAGCATCTGATCCAACTCTTCCCTTTGATGTTGCCGCTCACCGGCAGCTGCAGAACGATCTAAAAAATTGGCTTGCGGGTCAAAATGGAACCTTTGGCCGTGCCGCTTACGGCTATAGCTATGACTCTTTCAAAAGAAATACGACAGCAACACTTGGAGGCACACGTCGTGGAGGGGGAGGTGCTGATGATGAATTCAAAAGGGTGCTCAGATTGATGGCCGAATATCTGTGATGCGTGACCATTGATAGGTGAAGCAGAGGAAGCGCATGGCTCGCATCGAGAACCACAAATACAGCATCGAAGAAGCCTTCAGGGAGTGCTTCTACATCGTGCCAGACTACCAGCGCGAGTACGTCTGGACGGACAAGGAAGTGCATCAGTTGCTCGAAGACATCGATGAGCAGATCGATGCGGGGACGACGCGGGAATACTTCATCGGCACCGTGCTGGTGTCGCCGACCGACCAGAAAAACCACTACGAGGTCATCGATGGTCAGCAACGCCTGACCACGTTCTTCCTGCTGCTGTGCGCGCTGAAGCACCTGTTTCAGGGTGAACCGCAGCGGCAGATCGTCAGCGGTCTGATCTCGACCAGCTACACGGACAGCGATGGCGAGACGCGAACCAGCCTGAAGCTGGAGCCGCGCTACGAGAATGCAGGCGAGGTCATCACCAAGCTGGTGGAGCTGGACGCCGATCCGCAGGCCGTGCGCGCGGGCATTCAATCGTCGGGCATCGCCAGCTTCGGTTCGCTGGAAAACTTGATCAGTGCCTATAGCACGCTGCACCGCTACCTGAAGGACAACTACGACAGCGCGGCCAAGCTGAAGAAGTATTGGGGCTATCTCGCCAACAACGTGGTGTTCATCCAGATTTCCACGGACGTGAGCAGCGCCCTGAAGATTTTCGAGACCATCAACGAGCGCGGCGTCGGCCTCAACCCGATGGACTTGCTGAAGAACCTGTTGTTCACGCAGGTGAAGCAGGCGCAGTTCACTCAGCTCAAGGACGAGTGGAAGAAGATCACCAAACCGCTGGAGAAGGAGAAGGAAAAACCTCTGCGCTTCCTGCGCTACTTCCTGATGGCGAACTACGTCATCAAGAACGACCGTGGCGACGCCGTAGTGCGCGAGGACGAAATCTACGACTGGTTCGTGGACAAGGAGAACGCCGCGCTGTGCGACTACGCGGGAAAGCCCTTCGAATTCGTCCGCAAGGTTATCCGCAACGTCGAGCACTACCTCGCGTTTTCAAACGGTCTGGGCAACGATGGCAAGCCCAGCCTTGCGATGGACAGCCTCAAACGACTGGCGGGCGGCGCTTTCAGCTTGCACTACGTCCTTCTGCTGGCGGCGGCCAGTTTTCCGAAGCCGCTGTTCGATCATTTCGTGGCGCAGTTGGAGAGCTTTCTTTTCTACTACATCTTCACCAAGACGCCGACCAAAGATCTGGAGCGCAGCTTTTCCCAATGGGCCGATGAACTGCGCGCGATTGCTGGCGCGACCGATCCCGTCAAGCAGAAGGTGCAGTTCAACGGATTCATCGCCGACCGCTTCGACACGAATATGGCGGGCAAGTCGCAGGAGCTGGTGGACGCGCTCCGGCGCTTCACCCTGCATTCGATGCAGCAGTACCGCACGCGCTACTTGCTGGCGCGGTTGACGCAACACGTCGAGATGGCTTTCAGCGGGTTGAAGACTCCGGGCAGTCTGGAGCCGTTCACCAATCTGGAAATCGAGCACATCCTGCCCAACAAGCCGGAGGCCGATCTGCGCGGCAAGTGGGCCACCGAGAACTCGGGAACGGCCTACGACGACTACAAGAACCGGCTGGGCAACCTGACCTTGCTGGAGAAGCCCATCAACATCGTCGCGGGCAACGACTTCTACACGGCGAAGCAGGTTGAGTACCGCAAGAGCGGCAACTACCTGACCCGCAGTCTGGTTGAACTGACCAGTGTTGGCCAGAACACCTCCATCTCCAGAATCAACGAGAAACTGAAAGCATTTCCTGCGTGGAACGCCAAGACCATCGAGGAGCGCCACGGACTGCTGATAACTTTGGCGCAGGATGTCTGGAAGGCGCTACCCATTGATATCTGAGGTGGCTCCACAGATTCAGCAGTCTGTGCAGGGCAATTGAGGCGCTGGTTCGACTTCTCTTCGTTCAGTTAGGTTGTGCTTAGTCACAGGTACTTCTTGAAGCTCGCCGCCGCGATGTTCACCGCCAGTCCCAGCAGAAACGCTGCAGGCAGCAGAATCATCAAAGGGTGCAATGACACCGGCAGCGCCAGGTAGGTCACCCACGGCAGCACCGCCAGCGGCATCAAGGCCGCCTTCGCCCGGTGGTAGACGAAGCCCGATTCCCGCCCGGCGCCGAACTTGCGGATATCGCGGCGAACCAGTCCATCGACCAGGCCGACGAAGGCCGCGAGCAGGAACAGCGGCAGCGTGAGCACCAGGACCAGCAGGCGGACGATGAATGTCAGGACGGTGAAGCCGGCGGCAATCAGATAGCGCTCGGTCCAGACATAGACCTGGGCGAGGTAATAGCGGAAGTCCCGGTGCGCGCCTCGGCTGGGTGCGCTGGCCTGCGCCGAGGCGTCGCGCATCCAGTCCAGCAAGCCCGTCTTCACGAAAACCCACTCGTAGGCCCCCTCCACCAGCCAGCTTGCGGTGCGTCCCGGCTCCTGCACGACGGCGCTCCGGGTGAAATGGGTGGAGAGCTGGTTCAGTTCGTAGTCGAGCATGCCCTGCGCGTGGCGCCAGCCCTGGTCGGGCCAGAAAAGGTGCATGCCGACGCATTCGATGACGATGGACAGCAGCAGCGAGGCGACCAACACGCCGAACAGGCGCCATGGCAGTGTGACCACGCTGGCGACCAGGCTGCGCTGGCGTGCCTGCTGTCGCTCGGCGGTCGCGGCGGGCTCTTTCACGATGGCGCCTCTTCATCCAGCGTGCCTTCTTGCACTTCCTCGGCCAGATCCGCTGGCAACGCGTCGTCGTCGTGCAACCGGGGCAGCCCGTTGCCCTCCCACCATTCGCCCGCCTCGGCGTAGTGCTGGCGCATGTAGCCGGCCAGCTGCTGCAGGTCCCGGGGCATGGCTTCGTCTGGATCGGGCGCCGGCAACGGCATGCGGACCTTCCACAGGTTACCGCCTTCGATGAGGGCGAAGCATTGCCCCTTGGGCAAGCCGACTACGTGCGCGGGCTCGATGAGCGGCACGCTCGACGTGCTGATGCGGTCCTGCGCGTTGCTCGTGAAGTCGGTCGGGCCGTGGATGTCGGAACTGTCGGTGGCGCCGCTGACCAGCGTGGTGGTGTAGACCTCCACCTTCGGCAGTTGTCGCGTCAGCAGTTCGGCGGTGGCGGTCTCGCGCACCCGCAGCATGAACAGGTTGTTGAAGTTGCCGATGACCTGGCCGGCCTTGGCGCGATTGCCGATGCGCGCCTCGATGTCCGAGAGCGTCTGCGTATAGGCCGTGACCTGCATGCCCGCACCGCCACCCTTGTTGATGAGCGGGATGAACTCATCGCCCATCAGTTCGTTGAACTCGTCCGCATGGACATTGATGGCGACCTTGGCATTGGCCGATGCTCCAGGCAAGCCGTCGTCGATGCCGTGCTTGTAGATGTGCCCCGCTACCGACACCAGGTCGCTGAACATGCTGTTGCCGACGGCCGCCGCCACTTCGGCGTCGGACAGCGCATCCAGCCCCACATAGACCACGGCCCGCTTCCTGATGATTTGCATCCAGTCGAAGATCGGGCGCGGGTCGGACAGGTCGGAATAGTTCGGGGCGAGCAGTTGCGCGATCTTGCCGGTGGTGAGCTTCTCCAGTAGCGGCAACAGCGAAGCGACGATCTTGTCGAAGTAAGTGCGGTCGTAGCGCACCGCGGAGCGCAGGCCGTCGAGCACCGCGTCATAGGTTCGCGTCTGCGACAGGTACTGCTCCAGTGCCACCACCCGCTTCTCTCGCCCGACCATATGGCGCGGGATGGTCTTGTCGTTGAGGCGTCCTTCGAGCTGGACGATCACCTCCCAGGCCTTGGGCTCGGTTCGGGCAAAGAAGTGCTGGGCGTACTCGATGAACAGCGCGTCGATGTTGACGACATGGCGCTGGATCAGCAGGTAGTCCGGGCGCTGCCCCAGTTCCACCAGGGCGCGCGCGATGATGTTGACGAAGCGCCAGGCGAACTCTCGGAACGCGGCGCTGTTGCCTTCGCCGGAAAGCTGCCCCGCGATGCGGGTGGCGACTTCCGAGATGCGCCCGAACCGGCCCACGGCGTTGTAGCGTGCCGAGATGTCGGGCCAGCCCAGGTGGAACACGTACATCTCGCCTTCGCGTCCGGCGCGCCGGGCCTCGACATACATGCGCTTGAGCAGGTCGGCATCGCCCTTGGGATCGAAGACGATCACCACCTCGTGCTCGCCATGGACCTTGCGGCGGATGTCCTGCGTGATGAACAGTTCGGCCAGGCGCGTCTTGCCCACGCGCGTGGTACCGAGCACCAGGGTGTGGCCCACACGCTCGCCCAGCGGCAGGGTGACGTCGGTCTCGTGCGGCTCGATGCCATGCAGGCGCGGCATGCCACCCACTGGCGGCAAAGGCCGGACCGGGTTGAGCGGGTTGTCCCAGGCCAATGCCCGCGCCAGCCTAGGCAGCGGCGGCGGCGCGAACTCCAGCCGCTCCTCCAAGCGGCGCGCCAGGCGGTAGAACGTCGTCGGTTCGGCGTAGCGCCGGAACTCGGGCTTGTAGGTCTGCGTTAGCCGATGGGTGTGTCGTTGTTCCCAGCGGAAGCCACGCCCAACGAACAGGCGGTACTGGCTCACTGGCACGTCGCGGCTCGTCATCACGTAGCGTGGCAGACGACGGATGTGGCGGCGGTAGCGCAGGATGGCCCAGGCGTCGCGCAGGCGGACCGCGCCGAAGGCCAGGAAGGCCAGCGCGCTGCCGAGGCCGAGTACCGGATTCAACGCGAGCGACCACGGTGCCACCACGCACACCACCGCGGCGCCTGCGCATACGGCAACGGTGTATAGCTCCACTGCTGGCCGCAGCAGGACTTCGACGGCGTGCGGCTGGGCCATCGGGCAGTTCTCACTGTTCGATGCCGGTGGCGGTCACCAGCACCGGGTAGTGGCGCAGCCCCAGGCGCTCGGCCAGTTCGTCCCCGGACGCCGGTGCCAGCATCAGCCCGGGCGCCAGGGAACGCAGCGCTGCCAGTGCCTGCGGTGACTCGACCTGGACCACCAACCCCACGGCCCCGAGCTCGCGCAGCGCCGGGGCACGCTGGCGCAGCCAGGCATGGGAGCGCTGGTCATCACCAACCAGGAACATCGGCGTGAGCCCCGGCGCCTGGATCGCCCGGGGAGCCACATCGCCAGGGGCCAAATGGGCCGAACGCACCGGCAGCATGGCCGCCTCGCCAGAAGGCCCTTCGGGCAGGCGTGGCATCTCGATCCTGGGAGATGACCTGCTTCCGGTGCGCGGTTGCAGGTCTAGGGCTTGGTAGTAAGGCAACGCGGAGGCACCGCCGTGATCCTCGACGACGATCAAGGGCGGCGATTGTGCGAAAGCGGCTGGCACGGACACGAGCGGCAGCAAGCCGATCAGCCACCGCGTAGCGGGACGGAAGATTCGAGGCTTCATGGCAGGGTTCTCCGGGTATCCGAGCCCCGCGCTGGCTCGCCCAGTACGCGGGCCAAGTGGCGGCCAACACTCTGGCGGTAGCGCGCAGCGGGTGCGCCACCAGCGGGACGGTGGTAGCGGCCGATCGTGATCAGCCAGTCCTGGCCAGGCGCGTGCTGCTCGCGCAGGATCTGCGCGGCCAGCGCCAGGTTCCGATAGGGATCGAGCAGTTCGCAGGGGTGGTCGTAGCGGTGACGCTGGTAGCCCAAATTGATCTGGCCCAGGCCAGCGTCGATGCGGGTGCGCGGCACGTCACGCAATGCCTGGTGCAGGCCGGCGCAGGCCTCGGTACGGGTGGCGAATCGACGCGATGCCCCGGCCACGTTGAGCGTCCAGGGCCAGGGCACGAGGCGGCCGTGGTACTGGGCGCCACTCTCCTGCAAGGCCACGGCGTAAAGCACCTCCGCCGGGATGCCCGCGCGCTGTGCCGCGAACTGGTAGGCCGGCGGCGGGACCTCCCCCGCCTTCGCCTGGCCGAGTGCCCAGCAAGCCAGCAGCAGGAGCGGGAGACGCGCGAGGCCTACTGTCGCTGCCATTGGCCGCCGACCTGGCGCACGACGGCGGGCAGTTCGCCCTGCAGGCCGAGGGACAGCCAGCGGCCACCGTCATGGTTGAGAGTGATGTACCGGGCGCGCACTTTCGCCGGGTCGATACGGGCCCGGCGTGCCCATTCACGGATGCGCGCGTCGTCGGCGCGACTGCCGACGACATAGACATCGAACTCGACGCCCGACGCCTGCAGCCGCTGCACGGCCTGGTCGCAGGCGGTACAGCCGTCCTTCACGAAGATGGCGGTTCGGTCGGTGCCTGATGCGATGGCGGTGCCCGCGCCGGTCGGCTTGGCCCCGGGTAGGTTGACCCTCGCCATGCCCGGCGCGATCCGTTGCCAGGCGGCGTCGTAGGCACGCTGGTAGGCCAGCGTCTTCTCGACCCGCCGGGCTTCGGCCCGAACCTGCAATTCCGCGTAGCGGCGGCGCTCCTCGTCGGAACGTGCTTCGATGCCAAGGGCGGTGAGCGGGTCGAGGCTGGGCGAGTAGACGCCCAGCGGCCCCTGCATCAACTCGCGATAGCGCGTCCATTCATCCGTGCGCAGCCCCCAGTCCTGCGCCCGCTGTTCGTCGCTGCGAGCAATGGCCGCAGGAGCTTCACGGCTCGGCGCCGTCCTGGCCGCGGTGGTTGCGCCGGTGGGCTGCGCGAGCGCCGCCTGCATGGCGGAGGCGGCCAGCAATGCAACCAGCAACGTCGGGGTCAAGTGGCGCGGGACCATCGGTGTGGGCCTCCTTATCGGGGCGGGATGGGCAGCCTGCGGATCTCGTCTCCCTGCCGGAAGACGGCGCCATCGCGCTCGATCCCGTCCAGTCGCCAGCCACCCTCCGACTCTCCGGCGCGCAGCAGGCGGACATCGGCCAAACCGGTGCCATCGGCAGGCATCACCGACACGAAGTGTTCTCCCGCACGCAGTTCCACTCCGATCAGGCGGAATGAAGGCTCAACAGGCTTGGGTTGGGCCGCCACAGGTTGGGATGGCCGTGGTGCGGGCAGCTTGGGCTGGCGCGAGCCCGGGCGGGCTTCCAGTCGCGTGACGCGGGTTTCCAATGCGTGCAGCGCATCGGTGGCGGCGTATTGGGCCTGCGCCAGCTCGATCGCCGCCAGCCGCTGGTCCAACGCCGCGGTGTCCTGCTCGTAGCGCGCCTGCGGCAAGGCGGCGGGCTGAGTATGGCGTTGTTCGACCCGATGCGATAGGCCATCCACTCGGGATTCGAGCAGGGACACCTGCGCGGTGGGCGCGAAGGCCTGGGTCTGTTCAGCCAGCCCGGACAAGGCCATGTGATCCACCAGCACCACCGCGCTGACGAGCAACAACCAGGTTGCGGCCGCGACCCGCAGCAGCGTCGTGCGCTGGCCCGTCGCTGAGTCCCGGATGGTCATGGCGAAACCTCCCGGATCAGCGGAGGGCTCTCCGCCGAACGGTTGATTTCCGGTGGCTTGGGCTCGTGCGGCGTATGAGCCTCCCTGAGGCTGCGGATGAAGCACACCTTCCGCTCACCGTCGTCGACCTGCAGATCCCAGACGGGGCCGGCCAGTGTCAAGAGCGCATCGCGCAGCAGGACCGGGCCGAGCCGGTAGTGAGCCGCCGGCAGCGGCAAGGCCAACAGATCGGCGGACTGCTCATCGCACAGCCGGTAGCCGGAACGCAGAACGAGGTGCCGGAGGGCATCCCCGACGGTGGCGCCCAGCGTGCCGGGGATCTCCACATCCACCACCTGCAGCAACAGGTCGTGCTGGGCCGCTGTGGGCGCGAGTTCGACCAGGGTGTAGCGGCCATACCGCGTCACCGGCACGAACTCCATCACGGCTTCGGGCGCGATGTCGGTGACTTTGGATACGGGCGTCGGTGGCACGGCGTTCGTCATCGCGCAGCCGCTGGCGATGGCGGCCAGGAGCAAGCCGGGCAAACGGATCAGATGGCTGCGTCCGGCAATACGGAAGAGCTGGCGGGATGGGCGCATGGATCGGTGTCCTGAAACAACGAGCCATCACCATCGCCGCGCCGGCCCTTTGTCACAGCAAACAAAGCGAATCCGTCGGCTCCCGATTTGCCGAAAGCAATGCCGGCAACCGCGCGGTCGCCAGGATGCATGTCGGGATCATGCCGCGGCGAGTCGTCGTGCCGATGCGATCTCGCCGCCTACCGCCGCGTCCGATCGTTGATCACGATATAGAAGACAGCCGGCTCGCCGCCTTCATTGCGAAACTCATGCACGCAATCCGAGGGAAAGAACAAGGTATCTCCGGCAGCGACGTCGAAGCGCCTTCCGTCGATGACCACGGCAAGCGCCCCCTCATGCACGACGAGAAACTCCTCCACGCCCGCATGGTGCGGGGGAAACTCGACGGACTTGCCCGGTGGCAACACGTTGAAGGCCAGATCGACCGCGCCGTCCTCGAACAGCGGCGAAAGAGAACGGCGTTCAAAGCCGGAAGCGGGGTCGTGATAGACCGCCTGGCGCTCCCTGCCATGCAGCCTGGGCTGGCGCGCATGGAATCCCCCCAGGAGTTGAGACAGACTGACCTGCAGTGCGGCGGCAAGCTTGCCCAGCACCGTGGCAGTGGGAACCGAAGCGCCACGTTCGATCTTGGAGATCATCGCGCGGCTCACGCCCGACAACGCCCCGAGCCGATCGAGGGTGAGCTGCGCCTCCAGGCGCAGACGTCGAAGATTGGCTGGGAGCGCTTCGGCGCGCTCACCTTTCTGCCTGGTCCGGGGAGCGGAGGAGTTCGGCATGGGCCGCAATCAAGTCAGGATGGATGCGTGGGGTCTTGATGACGCTGAAATCGATCGCGCCACGATTTTCTACTATAGTAGAAATTCTCAAATTCAAACAGGAGCATGGCCATGCGTCTTCTGGTGCTGGGTGCAGGTGGGATCGGAGGCTATTTCGGCGGGCGTCTGGCCGCGGCCGGCGTGGACGTGCGTTTTCTGGTTCGGCCGAGACGCGCCGCACAGCTCGCCGAGACCGGGCTCGTCATCAAGAGCCCTTTGGGCGACCTAATCCTTCCCGTCAAAACAGTCGTCGAGGCGCCGCCTTCCGTCGATGCCGTGCTGCTGGCCTGCAAGGCCTACGATCTTGAGGGCGCGATGGCCGCCATCGCGCCCGCCATCGGCCCCTCGACATGCATCGTTCCGCTGCTCAATGGGGTGCGGCATCTGGATCACCTGGATGCGCGCTTCGGCGCCGAGCGCGTCCTGGGCGGCCTGTGCCATATCGGTGTTGCGCTCGGCCCGGCCGGAGAAATCCAGCATCTCAATACGCTGCAGCGCCTCGCCCTCGGCGCACGCACCCACAGCCAGCAGGACGCGGCGCAGGCGCTGCATGGATTGATGGAGCGCGGCGGCTTCGCACCGGTGTTGAGCCAGGACATCCTGCAGGAGATGTGGGAGAAGTTCGTATTCTTCACGACCTATGCCGGCATGACCACGCTGATGCGCGCGCCCGTTGGCGCAATCGTGCAGGCACAAGATGGCGAAGCGCTGGTGCGCCAGATGCTTGGCGAATGCGTGGCGACCGCCGCCGCCTCAGGGTACATCCCATCGCAGGACGCCTATGCCCGCATGTTCACAACGTTGTCCGAGCGCGGGTCCACCGGCACCGCATCGATGCTGCGCGATCTGCAACGTGGTGGCCCCACCGAGCATGAGCACATCATTGGGGACATGCTGCGTCGTGCGCATGAAGCTCGACTGGATGCGCCGCTGCTGAGGGTGAGCCTTGCACACATGCAGGCCTACGAGGCGACCCGCATGGCCCATGGCGGTGGATGAGGCCCTGTCTTCCGCTTCCCGGATCGATGTCACCGTCTGGATGACCAAAAAAGAACGGCTCCCGGAGGAGCCGTTGAAGTGAAGCAGTGAGGTTCAGCACACCAACTGTCGTGCCAGCGCGACTTCCACCGAGTCTCCGTCCTGATTCAGGACATCAAGCCCGGACTCCGGCACGTCGCCCGACGTGCTTTGCGACACCATGATCTTCCGGGCCATCAACCCCAGGCAGGTCATCTGCGAGGAGTTGGCGTAGCCCAGGTAGATCACGCGCACCGGCTGCTTCTGGCCGATGCGCCATGAGCGCCGGGCGGCCTGCTGCAGCGAATACACGTTGTAGCCGGACTGGAGGAATACGATGGTCGGGAACTCCAGCAGGTCCAGGCCGGTTTTCACCAGCTCGGGATTGGTGATGAGCACGTCGATGCCACGGTCCAACTGCTCGGCGATCCAGTCCTCGCGGCGGGAAGCATCCACGCTCGCGCGCAGTACCGCCACCTTGAAGCCTTCCTGCTCCAGCAGCACCCTCAAGCGCGACGTGGTGTCGCGCGTGCCGGTGTAGACCGAATAGACCAGGGTCTTGCGACCCTCTGCCTTCTCCCGCTTGCAGATCTCGATCAGCTCGCGTTCCTTAGGCATCACCTCCAGCTCGTTGAACTGAGCCGGCACGAACGCCAAGGTGCTGCGCGTGCGCGGATGCACCACCGTCTCCGACCGGAAGCAGCAGTCCGGCCAGGCCAGCAACACGTTGAGGACCACACCGAGCAGCGTCGTGTCGCGCTTCGCCAGGGCCTGCTTCAGCTCCTGGGTCAGGCGACCCGCCAGATCGCGGTAGGCCGCGGCTTGCGCCGTGTCCATCGCGACTTCGCGGAACTCCTCGTCGTAGGGCGGCAGCACGTTGCCACCGATGTCCTTCAACTTGAGGAAGACCGTGAACGGCAGGACGCAACGCAGCACGCCCTTGGGACCGAAACCCGGCGCCTTGACCGTGCGCACCGATACCTTGGTGCCTTTGGCCGTCTTGTGCGCCGTGCCGGTGCTCTCGGAGTAGATGTCCTTCAAGACACCGTGATCGCGCATGAACGCCATCGCGGCCGACGTCATGCTGCCGCTCTTCGTCGGCCGGTAGCCGTCTTCGATCATCCGCCCCGGCAGGGCTCGGAACAGCAGGTGGAACAGGTCGTCGCCGTAGCCGCCCATCAGTGTGCCGGTGAGCAGCAGCGTCTTGCGCGCCTTGGCCGCCAACACCCCCATGGCCTGGCCCTGTGCGGAGCCGCCGTTCTTGTACTCGTGTGCCTCGTCGGCGATGAGCAGGTCGAACGTGCCTTGGGGAAGCTGCCTCTTGATGAACTCGGACGGCTGGTAGCCGCCCTCGCCGAAGCCGAACTCCATGTTGGCCATCGCGCGTTCCATGCGATGGGCTTGCCGGTCCGAGAAGACCAGCTCGCCGTTGCCATCCATCAGGTTGATGAACTCGTGGATGTTGTCCCCGAGCATCGACGCGAGGAAGGCGTCACCGAACTTCTGCATCAGCTTCTGCGCGGTGACTTCGCCTATGGTAGGAATGCGCTTCAGTGCCTTGAGCACGGTCGAGGACTGGTCGCTGGCGGACAGGCCTCTGGGACGGATCAACGACCACAGCGGTGCACGGCAGTGGCTGCACTTGCGGCGGGACTCCTCGGCTTCGAGTTCGACCGGGTTGATCGGCTCGCCGTCGAGGTCGGTGATGACATGCCCGCAATCCGGGCAGGCCCCCACGTCGCCGTGAGGCGTGCGCCGCCGAACGAAGACAGGTTTCCAGTGGAACCCCATCCGCATCCGCACGCGGCCCAGGACGAAGAACTCCTGGCCCTGGGCCGGCACGCCCAACTGCTCGCGCAGTTTCAGCAGCTTGACCAGCGTGTCCGGGCCGTTGAGCACCCAGACCTTGGCACCGGCCACCGTCTCCTGAATCTCGCGCCGCCACTTGTAGACCAGGTGGGGTGGCGAGAGCACCAGGGTACGGCGGTAGCCTTCGGCGTTGAGCACGGCTGCGGTGGCAATACCCACCGTCGTCTTGCCGCAGCCCATCTCGCCATTGACGATCGCGGCACGTTCGCCGCGGTCGACCAACAGCTCGGTGACGGCGTGGACCACATCGGCTTGCGCCGGGAACAGCTTGCGCTTCAGCGCGGCGAGGATCAATTGCCGATGCACCCGCACTTGGCCGGTGTAGACCGGAGGATTGGCGCGGTTGAGCGAGTCGAGCAACTCGTCGCCGAACTCGGACACGAAGTCCTGCAGGCTGAGCGTGAGGGGTGAAGCGGCCGCTTCGAGGAGGTCGCGCTGCACAGCGGTTTCGGGAACGGTTTCGAGATCGAGGGACATGGTGATGCTCCAGAGCAATGGGGCATGCACCTCCCCCACGGGGCGGTGACATGCCCCTGGGTGGGAAGAAAGAAGCGGCGCGAGGCCGCTGGATGTGGATCAGTATTCGCTGGGCAACAGCAGCGTGGTGACGCTGCGATCCCATTCGGTGATGATCCAGAGCTTCAGGTCGCGCGTGACCTGGTAGGACGAGAACAGACGATCCTCGCCGGACTTCAGCGCGGCATCGTTCTGCCGTTGATCGCTGTCGTCCAGGTCGCCCCAGTCGCCATGAAGATGGCGGCGCAGGTACGCGCTGGGATTGAGCCGGCCCTGTCGGACCAGCTCGTCGACGCCGGCGGTCATGACCACTTGCCCGGGCGAAAAGCGTGCTTGTGATGCGAGGTTGAGGATTGCGAGTGCCATGGTGGTTTCTCCTTCTGGAAGAAGGGGCCACGGCACCCCATCGGGGGCAACGTGACCCCGGTGGGTGGATGAAAGCGACGGCGAACCGTCAGGGAACAGGGATCAGCGGATGGTCAGCACTTCGCCCCACGTGGGCGAGCCCAGCGTCAAGTCCCATGCACGAATGACCGGCACGAACTTGTCGGTGAGGATGCGCGTCTCGGCCACGGAGCCGTCGTCGCGTTCGGTGTATTCCGTCTGGAGGGTCTTCTCCTTGTGGGTATCACCTTTGACGACGAGCACGCGCCCGCTCTTGGACTTCACTACGCCGGAGATCGCGCCTGCGGCCAAGGCCAAGGCGAGATGCCAGTGCGACAAGGCCCGCGCGGGCGGACGCAGCGACTGCTGCGCGGCGCCCAGGTGCGTATCGAGCGCCGGCCAGAGACCTTGCAGCCGGCCGACTTCATCGGCGAACTGCTCGGGCTCCATCGTCACGCGATAGAAGTGCTCCGGCTCGGCCGGGCTGGCAGGGACGGTGTACGGCAGGAACGGCCATTCGAGCGGCAGTTCCTCGGCTTCGGCGTCACCCTGTCCGATCTGCAGCAGCAGACCGCGCAAGGACTTGGCCGACTCCGACGCCTGGTCGCGTTGACGAATCCTGCGACCGAAGATCACCACCTGCTTGAACTGAGTTTCCACCGCACGGTAGATGCGCAGGTCGGCGAAGTGGCGCGTCAGCCATCCGACCAGCTCGGCATCGAGCACGTAGGACGGCACGATGAAGATCAGCACGCCGCCGTACTGCAGCAGCGGCAGCGCGCGCTGATAGAAGAGCTTCTCCAGCCGCGCACGGCCCTGGCCCTGATAGCCGATGTTGCCGTTCACGTCCTTGCTCAGGTCGCCATACGGCGGGTTCAGCCACAGCAGCCCGAAGGACTGGCGCGAGATCAGCGTGTCCATCAGGTCACCTTGGATGCAGCGATCGACCAGTTGCCGTGCGTGGCGGGCGCGCTCGGCGTCGTACTCGACGGCGAAGGCCTGGACCTGCTCGCGCCCGAGGGCGTGAGCGGCTTCGGCGATCGCCACGCCTTCGCCGGCGCAGGGATCGAGGATGGACATGGCGCCGGGAGACGGCGCCAGTGCGGACAAGGCCCGCTCCAGCGTCGGTTCGTCGGTGGGGAAGTAGCCGTTACGGATGAAATTGCGCGCCAGGCGCGGAAACATGAGTGTCATGGATTTCTCCTGGTGATGGATGAGGGAAGGCGGGCACGCGCGGCGCGCATGCCCGTGGGGATGGCTCACGCCACACGCCGAAGCGGTGCGTTCGCGGCCAGTTCGTACTGCGTGGCGCCGAGGGTGCCGTTGCGGATCAGCTCGCCCAACGCCTTCGTCAGCGCCGGGACATCGAGGGCCAGCCGATGGCCTTCCAGCGGCCCGAGGGCCAAGGGAAGACCGGTCAGCATCCGCCGTGTCTGCAACAGCTCCAGCACGGTGTCGCGCCAGTGGTCGAGCAGTGGCAGCGGGCAGGTGTCCTGCACCAGGGTCCACAGCCGGTCGAGCCGGTGAGCGGAATCCCTGGGCAGCAGCGCCAGCGCGCTGGCGTTGGCCTTGTCTGGCTTCACGCAGCGACGATCGAACAGCCACACATTCGTCAGCGAACCGAACAGCGTTCGCCGATAGGCGCGGGTGATGCGCTTTTCCAGGTTCTCGGCGTTGCCGACGAAGACCGGGATGGATGTGCCCTGCTCGGTGATGACGTGGAACTGGTCCAACCCCTGTTCATCCCGGCTGAGGGTCAGGCGGGCGAGGAACTCCTGAACGGCGGTGTCGCGCGCCCAGATCGAGAGAAAGACGAGATTGCCCTGCTCGTCACCGACGCAACCGTCGGCCATGAGGTCGGGGCATTCGTCGATGCGGTACAGCGGTTTCGCGGAAGAAGGTGCAGGCATGGTGATGTCCTCTTGGAAAAGAAGGAGCAACCACAGCCCGCGGGGCCGTGCTCGCCCCGGTTGGGTGAAGGAAGATGCGTGCCGCTAGACAGCGCGCCCCGCGTGGAAGCGGTGAACCCGCTCGCGCCACTCGGAGCTTTGCACCGGCGCCATGTCGAGATAGCGCAGCGGGCACGAGTAGTAGTACGGATGCACGGACTCATCGAGGGACTTGTAGCCCCAATCGCCGCCCGAACTTTCCAGCAGATGGCAGCCGATGTAGCAGACGGACTCACCGGCCGCGAGGCCCATGACGCCCGCCTGCCTGGCGGTGACGCGAACCACGGTCCACAGAACGTCGCCGTCCAGCGTGTGGTCGATGACTTCGCAGCAAGCGCGTTCGGACGCCTGCGGAGCGATCAGCTCGCGGATCAACTGATCGCGCGTCTGACGAACGAAGGTCCAGCCCATGAAGGTCTCCTTGAAGAAATGGCCGGAGCCCTCCCCGTCGGGGGAGAACCCCGGCGGGTGGCGGAATGCCGCGCAAGGCGGCGGATGGATCAGGCAGCTTTGAGATGCCAGTCCTGGGACAACGGAGCGAACTCGTAGCCCAGCTTGTCGAGACGGTCGCGCTGCTGACGCAGCACACGACGATCCACGGTCGCATCGAGCTTCACGGTCTCGCCCAGGGGCCACAAGGCACCGAACAGCGCCGCGTCGTCTGCCTCGGCCGAGGCCGCAGCGGACACACGAGCCGGTTCGCTGCCGAACGGCGTGGTATCGACCAGGGGATCGCGCGGACTGCGCGGCTTCGCCTTCGGCTTGGCCGGGGGCGTTGCCGGCACGGGGGCCTGCGCCTCCTCGTCGATCGGATCAACTTCCTGCGGACTCAGCCGGCGGGCTTCGTCGCGGCTCAGGGCGTCGATGTTGGACAGTGTCATCCCGCCCAGATGGGCGCGGATCTCGATGACCATGCGGCCGTTGGCGTTGTACGTGGAGGGACGAATCTCGACGATGACGAAATCACCGTCGTACTTGCCCTCGCGGTACTGATCGAGTTCGGCGTTCTTCACGACGAACTCGCCGATCGAGGTCGCCAGGCGGCCGACGTTGAAGTCGCCGTTCCTGCCGTGGATGGTCTTGATGGCCAGTTGGCCGGGGATGGTGATCATGAAGGTCTCCTGCTGACGAAGAGAAGACAAGGCCCCGGGGATGGGGCCTTGCGGATCAGAACGACTCGGCAACGGCCAATGCGGGGGCATCGGCAGCGTCGTCGGCAGCATCGGCGACGGGCTTGGAAGGCTCCGGTGCCGAGGCTTGCTGCGCGGCGGGCGCGTCGGACGTCACAGGGACTTCCGGGTCGCGCTCGTCGGTCTCGGTCGGCTTGGGTTCGGCCTTGTAGACGAGCTTGCCGTCGACCTTGATCCAACTGACGAACAGCAGGCGGGCCTTGAGGCTCACACCCTGCTCGCCGGCACGCTTCCCCTTGGAGTAGGTGAAGGTGTCGGTCCACAGGTCGCCCAGGCGGAAGCCGATCATCACCTTCTTCTCGGCGTCGACCGCCTGAATGCAGCGGCGCACCAGGTGCTGCGCTTCCGATCCCGATACGCGCGTGTCGAAACGCACATACGAGACGTCATCGCTGGGACCGTTCAGGGCTGCGATGTCGCAGGCCAGGAACGCATCGCCTTTCTTGGGCTTCACTTCGCGGATGCGATTGAGATACCCGAGGCCGGTGATGTGCAGATCGAAGTAGGACTTTTCGGTGGAAGTGGTCATGGTGAATCTCCTGGGAACAATGAGGCGGAGACACACCCGACCCAAGGCGGGGAAGGTGTGGAACCCCCGCGTGGGTTGATGGAACAGCTTGGTGGCATCGCCATCGAGAACCGATGGCCGTTCGCGCATGGATGCCGGTGCGAACTGGAGTGATCAACGCGGTCGGAACCGCATCGCAGCCTTGAAGATCGTGGCTGCCTGGGCATGTCGCTGACGGACGTCAGCGGAACATGGCCGGAAGCGTGGCGCCGGGACGGCGCGCAGGCGAGCGGCAATCGGCACTCGCGGCTGTCCGCATTGCCGGGAAGAAAGAGGCCCCCGGAGCGGGGGCCAGGGATGGGCGGTCAGTTACCGCTGGGCGTGGGAGGAACCGCCTGCAGCGACAGGTGTGTCGCGGTGGCGGACACGTCGAGGTCGTCCTCGCTGCGCAGGATGCGCGCAAACACGCCCTCCTGCGGATCGAAGAACTCGCCGAAGTCGTCGCCACCGAACTCGGCACGCGCCAGTTCCCACCATTCGTCGAAGGCATCGACATCCGGGTTGCAACCGGCGGCATAGGCGATGGTCTTATGGCGACCATCGGGTCGGCGCTCGCCGCACTCGGCCAGGAAGTACACGCCCTGATCCTTGACCAGGATGACGCGGCATTGATTCGCCACCGCTTCGGCGAGCACGGGCCGCAGCTCCGTGCCTTTGAATCGAACAGTCATGGGTGTGATCTCCAGGGGGGCAGGAAGAGAGGCTTCCCGCCGCGAGGGCGGGAAGCTGCTGGGAGCTCAGTGCCGGACAGCCTTGCGACCCGACAGGCACTGCACGCGGATGCGTCTCCAGCTCCCGTCGTCGATCAGCCGTTCCAGCGTCTCGCCGAGGGTGTCGAAGAACACCTCATCGACCCGTTCGACCAGCTCGCCGTCGCGGTGCAGCTCCACCGCGTAGAGGTCGAGGCCACGCTCATAAAGCACGGTGACGCGACCCTGGAACTTCATCGTGGCGACGGTGAAGCCGATGGCCGGTGGCGTGCTGATGATGTCGGCGGGCAGCGGATCGACCCAGGTGATGTCCCGCGCACCGGCATCCACCAGCATGTGGGTGATGCGCCGGAAACCGTCGGGAGCGGGCAACTGCTCCAGTTGGACGATCAGTTCCTGCAGCTCGGGGCAGCGCGGCTCGGGGATCGGCAGCTTCGCCGGTGCGGACCCGAGCACGAACCGCTTCACCGTGTAGGGCTGGCCGTCGGCGGTGAACTCGGTCTGCTCCTCGGGCGTGTCCGCCCGCTGACCGTCGAAGCGGCGTCTGACATAGGGTTCGACCTGCACCTTGGCGCCCTCGTCGGGCACTTCGGTCACGAGCGTGCGATCGAGCACCGCGAACTCGGCTCGTCCCGTCTTGACGACGATGGCCTCGTCGGTGGTGGCGATGACCTTGCCCTCGAAAGGCTTCGGGTCGATGTGAAAGCCCAGCGTCGAAACCTTGGGCTGGCCGTCGAAGATGTTGAATTTGAACGAACGGACGTTGGAAGGCACATGACCGACAACGAGCGTCGGCATCTGTGCGCGGATGGCTTGGGTATCCATGGGGAGACTCCTTGTGGCAACCAAGGGACTCCCGCCCGCAAGGGAGGTCTGTCCCTTGAGGGTGAGGTGGATGGACGCGGGTGCGCCCGGAGAACGAAGCAACCAGCACGGCGAACCGCGCCGCAGTCTTGAAGGTCTCGACTGCCTGGGCATGCTGCCGGCAACGCCAGCGAACATGCGGCCAGCGTGCGGCACATGGCGGCGACCGTCCGTTGGGAATCGGCAATGCGCCGGCACCGCGTTCCGCGAAAAAGAAGAGCCCCGACGTGGGGGCTCGAATGGGTTGCGGGTTACTCGTCGTCGTAGAGCGTCAGCCCGTCCAGCACGGGCGCGCCGGCATCGAACACCAACATGCGAACGTCGGCGAGCGCAGCCAGGTGCAACACTTCCACGAGGGACTCCGGCACGCCCTTGGCCCGGTGCTCCTGCCGCAGCTCTTCGGCGGTGATGCCCTCGACATGCTGCAGGTTCGCATCCGTCCAGGGGGTGGCGATCAGCTTCACGCCGACCGCCGGGCTGTAGGGAATGCGGAAGGCCACAAACAAAAAACCGCTCGGCGTGGCGATGTCCGCCAGTTCGGCGAGGAAGCGGCCGGCCTCCTCGGTGATATGCGCCGAACTGATTTCCCAAGCACGGCTGTAGAACCCGGTCTCGAAGCGCAGGCGGCGTACCACCTCGCGCGCGGCTTCCTCGGAGTAGGTATCGCCGACGTGCAGCGGCTGGCCGGCTTCTTCGGCCATGACGGCGTAGACGAGGTTTCGGGCGATACCGTGGCTGGGGCACTGCGCGTCCAGCTCGGGCGGCACGTTCTGGCCTTCCGTGATCAGCGCGAAGTCGTCGCAGAAGACGCAGGCATGGCGCTCGACCTGGCTGTCCGGCAGGTGCGACTGCGAGACGTGCAGCGGGAGGTAGCTCAGCGGGCAGTCGTCATCGTAGGAAATCGCCAGCAGCCGCTGCACGGACAGGCCATCGTAGCCGCGGACGAAGGGGTTTTTGGAATGGGACATGGGATTCCTCCAGCAGAGGATGGCCGAGGCAATCCCCTGCCGGGGATTGAACCCCAGCGAGTGGATGAAGTGGCAGCCGGTCAGCCGGCCGCGGCGTCGGGCCGCCCTGGTGGCGGGCGGTGCAGGTCAGTGGAAGATGCTGATTCGGGACATGGCCGCTCCTGCGAAAGGAAGGAGGGACATGGCCCCGAACGGGGACGCATGTCCCTCGTGGGGTGGGATGAAAAGACGGCGGGTTGCCAGGCGCGGCTCACCAGCCGTTGTAGTGCAGCGTGAGGTCGGCGATGACCTGGCGCCGTTCCAGATCGAGGCCACCGAAGTCGGACAGCCCCTCGAAGCCGCAACGCTTGAGCATCGCGCCGCCCTCGCGGGAGTTGTAGAAGCTCACCATCGCGGACAGGAACATGCGTTGACCGCTGCTCAGCACGCCCAAGGCGTCGTTGAGCATCAGCATGTTGGGCCGCAGGTCCCACTTGGTGGTGGCACGCTGCAGACCTTCGCGTGTGCCGTCGCCGAACCACTCGTGACCGGCGATCTGCGCGCCGCGCTTCCAGGCCTCGAAGAAGGCCTGCGGTGCGGCGTTGAAGTGCGCCTGTTCCAGCGCCATCTGATCGAGCACGTCTTCGGGTAAAGACAGATTCATGAGAGAACTCCTTGAAGGGTGGGAATCAGGGGTGAGCGCGCTGTGTCCAGGCATGGGTATCCAGGGCGCGCTGTGCTGCGAGGTGGTTCGGGAAATACTCGACGGACTCCCGCGATACCGGGCCTTCGTCGTCTTGTGTGCCGATGTAGTGGCCGGCCGCGCTGCGCAGCACCTGTAGCGGCAAACGCTTGCCGGTCCAGGTCAGCGCCAGCGCACCACTGCGCACTGCGGTTGCAGAGGAAGATGCGGAAGGTTCAGACATGCCGTGCTCCTTGGTGGGTCGGGGAGCACGCATCCCGCAGGGGATGGGGTTCCCCTCGGGTGGTTGAGAAAAGTGCATCGTCGCCAGGCCGGCGAGCGTCCGCGGTGGGCGATGCGAAGCGGACTGGTTCGGTCAACGCGGCGAACCGCGTTGCAGTCTTGAAGACCGAGACTGCCAGGGCATGCCGCTGACGACTGTCAGCAACGCATGGCGTGAGGATGGGCGCGAAGCATGGCTGCCGTCGCAGGGAAAACCGAATCGCGGACGGCCCGCTTTAGGGCAATGGCCGGCGTCACGGGACAAGGCAAAGACCAGGGCGCCGAAGGCCACGCGGGCCTTCGGCTGGAGAGGAAGGAAAACCACCTGTGGGCTGCGTCAGCGCGGGCCGTCGTCAAAGCCGTTCGCTGCGTCAGCAATCGCACCCGGCCCGTTTCGTGGCTGGGGCCGGAAACCTTTGGCACGCATACGCGCACAAAGGGAGCCCGTTGTTCCGCCGGCGGGCACCGGCACGGAATACCCTCGGCCCAAGGGGCCTCCTCACGGCTCGCGCGGCGGCAAGGCGTCAGGAAGCCCCTCATGACCGAGGCAAGGCACACCGATCAAGGGAATGGCGGCGGGCGCGATTCGTGGAGCAATGACCTTCTCGCCCCGTCGCCCGATGGTGGGCAGACGGGGCGCGCACACCGTTGCAGAAGGAGACGCGCGCTTTGGAGTCCCGCGCGGTGCGGGACGTTTGCCTCGCCGCCAGTGAAGGGCCGGCGCGGCAGGGGGAAGCGAGGATCAGGACGCCTTGGAGGCAGCGCGCCGCTTGCGCGGTGCGCTGCGCCGACCCGTCGGGGACTCGATCGGCAACGTGCCCTTGCAGTCCGGGTAGCGCGAGCAGGACCAGAACGCGCCGCTCTTGCCCGTGCGCTGCTGCATCGGTGCGCCGCACTGCGGGCAGGCCGGCGCCGGCGGCAGCTTGAGCGAGAGCGTTGCGCCGCGGTACTGCTGCACGAGCTGGCCGACCCACACGGACTGCTTCTCGATAAAGGTGTCCAGCGCCATCTGGCCGGCCTCGATCATGTCGAGCGCCTGCTCCCACACCGCCGTGGTGCCGGGGTCGGCGATGGCCGAGGGCACCGCGTCGATGAGCGTGAATGCCGCGTCGGAAGAGCGGACGGCGCGGCCTTTCTTGACCAGGTAGCCGCGACCGATCAGACCGTTGATGATGTTGGCGCGTGTCGCCTCGGTGCCGATGCCGGTGGTATCTCGCAGCTTCTGTTTCAGCCGCGGGTCGGTCACGAGCTTGGCGACGGTCTTCATGGCCTTGATCAGCTCGCCCTGCGTGTAGGGTTTGGGCGGCAGCGTCTTCAGCGCCTTGAGATCCACCTTTCCGACCGGGCAGGACAGGCCCGCATGCAGGGCGGGCAGCACCTGGCTGCGCTGCGCATCCTCGCCATCGGCATCGTCCGGCCCCAGCGTCGCCAGCACCTCACGCCAGCCGGTGACGGCGATCTGCTTGCCCACGGCCGCCAGCGACTGACTGCCGCACGAGAACCGCGCCACCGTCCGGTCGAACTCATGGTGCGGGAGGAACTGCGCGAGGTAATGGTCGCGGATCAGCCGGTAGACGGCCAGTTCCTTCTCGTTCATGGCCGACAGGTTGGCGGGCTCCAGCGTCGGGATGATGCCGTGGTGAGCCGACACCTTGCCGTCGTTCCATGCACGCGAGCGCTGTTGGCGATCCAGGCGCTCGATCAGCGGCCGCAGGCTGGGGTCGGTCTTGACCAGGCTGTCGAGTACGGTCGGTACCTCAGCCAGCATGCTCTCGGGCAGGTAGCCCGAATCCGAGCGCGGATACGTTGTCGCCTTGTGCGTCTCGTACAGCGCCTGGGCAATGTCCAGCGTCTCCTGCACGTCGAGGCCCAACTGCTTGGAGCACACCTCCTGCAGCGTGCCCAGGTCGAACGGCAGCGGCGGCCCTTCGCGCACGCGCTCGGTTTCTACCGACAGCACCTGGGCGGAGTCGGTCGTCCGCAAGCGCTCGGCGGCCTGCTGCGCCACCGGCTGTTGCAGGCAGCGGCCCGCATCGTCGGCGCTGCCTTGCGGCGGCGTCCAGCTTGCGACGAAGGACTGGCCTGCATGCGAAAGCGCAACCTCGATGGCCCAGAACGGTACGCAGACGAATCGCGCGATCTCGCGATCACGATCGACGACCAGCTTCAGCGTCGGCGTCTGCACGCGCCCCACCGACAGCACGCCAGTGTAGCCGGCTTGCCGACCTAGAAGCGTGAACAAGCGGCTCAGGTTCATCCCGATCAGCCAGTCGGCGCGCGATCGGGCGAGTGCGGAGAAATACAGCGGCAGCGTCTCGGCGGACGGCTTGAGTGCACCCAGTGCCTTGCGGATCGACGCATCGTTGAGCGCCGACAGCCACAGACGCTGAATCGGCCCGCAGTAGCCGCATAGCTCGATGATCTCGCGGGCGATCATCTCGCCCTCGCGGTCGGCGTCGGTCGCAATCACCAGCTCGCCCGCCTTGGCGACGAGCTGCTGCACGACCTTGAATTGCGCTGCGGTCGCCGCCTTGGGCTCGACACGCCAACGCTCAGGAAGAATGGGCAGTTGCTCGATGGCCCAGCGCTTGTATTGCTCGCCGTAGCCTTCGGGCGGAACCGCCTCCACCAGATGACCGATGCACCAGGTCACGACGACACCCGCGCCGCTGTAGCAGCCGTTGCCGCGTTGGCCGGCGCCCAGCACACGGGCGATGTCCTTGCCCTGGGAGGGCTTCTCGCACAGAAACACGCGCATGAAGCCTCCTGGGTGTGCGTGACGGTCATCGAATGGACGTCAGCATTCCCGGCCGACGTGTGCGCGGCAGCAAACAAAATGGAAACGGAGGACACCAGGTTGTGCTGGTGCAGAACGCGGGCGGCAGATGCGCTGGCGCAAGGGAAGCGGGTGCGGGCTGCTACAGCCGCTTCCTGGGGGACGGGGGATCGCGTGGCCGGACAGACCTCGTCGGCATTCGGATTGCGGGAGATGGCCTTCAGGGGTAGCATCCATAGTCAGGCGCCCGCCCAAGCTCTGGACAGCTTGAAACAGGCATTCGCAGCTCCCCGCAGTACCCCTCGCTTTCAATCATCCGGAGTACCGGCTGTTCGACAGCGACAAAACGTCCAGCGCTCGAACAGTAGCGGAGTATTCCGATGAGCAACTATGTACGTTCAGCCGCCTTCGCGGCTTCCCGGGTCCTTGCTGCGCAAGGCTTGACGGTCAAGCGTTCCCACCTCTCCGAGGTCATTGCCGCGTTGCTGGGATACCGCACGCACGCGGCACTGTCCGTTGAGGAGGCGGATCCCAAGCTCGACTACCACCTGGAGGATGCCGAGATCCTCGTGCTCAACCTGCCGATGGGCGAGAGGCGGGCCGCGGAACTCGGCCTTGCAGCGGCGGGCGCGGCACCGTCGGCCGTCACCACGGCTTGCGTCGAGGCGTTGAAGGCCAGCGCCGGCTCCACGGACGTGTACGTCAGTGTGGCCGACTTCTACGACTTGCATGCCCGCCAGGCATTGGCCGAAACGATCTACAACGCCGATGATGTGGCCGGTGCGATGGCTGAGAGCAATGCCTCGTTCCCCGACGAGCCCGATATGGACATCGAGTGCCCCCCGACGACGGACCTGTGGGCGGCGGTCGACGAATGGACGATCGAGGCCGACGGCACCATGACGGGCGAATACGACCCCGAAGGTGATCGCATGTTCAATGGGGACACGCTGAACTGCCGTGGCTGGCTGATCTACCGCAAGGCAGGTCGCGCCGGGCTGGTGTTCATCGAGGGCGATGGAACGGGTGGAGCCGACGACAGTTGGCGTGACCTGGATCGCGATGACGAATGGGCGTATCAGCAGAGCTTGGGCAGCAATCCGGCGAACTGATGAAGCGACAAGCTCCGGCGGCAGTGGAAACTGCCGCCAGTCTTTGTTCTGCGGTTCGTCACACCGAGATAACTACCTTGGTACGAGATGGTTCTTGAGTAGGAACCAGCACATGTTGAGCGCGAAGGAACGGCCAAGGCGCGTCATCTGACCTTCCGGGATGCCAACAGGGCGATGCGCGCCTGGGCTCAGAAAGCCGAACACGCCAGCAAGTCCTTTCTCCTCCTCAGTCGTGAACTCGTCGCATCCAAGCCAGGACTCCAGGGAAACAAGACCGCTGCAGGTAACTGCGCTATAACCGCGATAGCGAATAATCGATGCGGGGACGGAGGATATATGCGCGTCAGGCGTTTGAAGATTGAAAACTTCCGATGCGTCTCTCAAGGGAGTGTTGATTTTGCTGGGCACACACTTCTGGTCGGAGGCAACAACATTGGGAAGTCAACGGTGTGCGAGGCTCTTGATCTCGTCCTCGGTCCTGAGCGCATATTCCGCAGGCCTGTCGTTGACGAGCATGACTTTCATTGTGGCCGCTATCTGAATGCGGAAGGCGCGCCGGTTGAAATTCGCATTGAGGCGATCCTGGTCGATCTTTCCGAAGAGGCGCAGCGGCGCTTTGGTGGCCATCTCCGCAGGTGGGACGACTTGGCGGGTACGTTCATAGACGAGGAGCAGGATGGTCTTGGAAAGGCCGATGGTCCGGCAGTGATCTGGGCTCTACCACTTCTGTTTGTCGGTCGGTACGACCCGGAAGAGGACGATTTCGTCGGCAACACATTCTTCGACCATCCAACCAAAGAGGTCGATGCTCTCGACGAAGAAACCGAGGTCAAGCTCGGTCAGGGCCGTGTTCCGTTCACGCGTGTGCACAAGCGCCTTTGCGGCTTTGTGTTTTTGCGGACGTTGCGGACCGGTTCACGCGCTCTCAGCCTGCAGCGCGGTTCGTTGCTCGATTCCGTATTGAAGCTGGGCGGCGCCGGTGCCGTCGAGATGTGGCGGGACACTCTGGCCAGACTACAAGCGCTTGACCCGGCAATCGGCGAGATCGAGCAACTGAAGCATATCCGCTCAGAGTTACGATCCCGGATGGGACGCTTCGTCAACTTGGCGCCTGGTGACGATGCGACGGCCTTCTTTGCTTCGGACCTGACGCGCGAGCATCTCCGGGAAGTCGTGCGGCTGTTTATCGCAGCTCAACCTGGTCAGCATCTCGTACCGTTCGGTCGGCTGGGTACTGGTTCAATCAACCTGCTGGTCTTCGCTCTCCTGACCTTCATTGCCGAATTGAAGGACAAGCAATCGGTGATCTTCGCGATGGAGGAGCCGGAAATTGCGCTCCCGCCACACACGCAGCGCCGGGTGACGCGGTTCGTGCTCGCGGAAATGGGGCAATCGATTGTCACTTCGCATTCACCCTACGTGATCGAACAGTTCGATCATGAGCAGATTGTCATCCTGAACCGCAACGAGACCGGCGCTCTGACAGGCCAGCCGATCGATGGCCAGGCGATTAAGTCCAAGACGTTCCGCGTCGAACGGCGTCAATTCGCCGAGGCAATTCTGAGCCGGGCGGTGCTGGTCGTGGAGGGATCGACGGAGGCAGCCCTATTTCCGGTAGCTTCGTCGATCATGGAGGCGTCCCTCAATCCGGAGGACTACACCCACCTCGATCTGGCTGGCGTCAGCATTTTCAATGCCGGCGGGGATGGCTCGGTACCGCGTCATGGTCCGGTGTTTTCGGCGCTCGGAAAGCTCGCCTTCGGTTTCTACGACAAACCCAACGCCCCGCTGAACCAGGATGCGATGGACAAGCTGAAGAGCTATACGCAGGTTTGGGAGTCCCCCGAGAAGGGCATTGAGGAGCTGCTCGTAAAGGAGACGCCCATCGCAGTTGTGAGGCGGTTTCTCAATGAGGTGAAGGATCGACCCGACTATCCCAGTGTCGGCGTCTATGATCCGGCGGCGGGCGATGGTGAGGTAACTGCATTGGCGACGAAGGTTTTGAAGGCGCGCAAGGGCGACGCTTACGGCTATGCCGCCATGATGATCAGCCAGTGCCAGCACGCCGACCAGCTACCGGCGACGATCCGAGAAATCCTTGAAACCATCCACAAGGCGCTGAGCGCCGTTTCCGAAGATGTCGCAGCACCGCCGCCGGACGACTTGGAGGATCTCTTCTAATGAAGCTGGAGCTGTGCGAAAAACGCAAGGCGGTCATCGCACAAGGCGGACACCTTTTGGTCCTCGGCGGGCCCGGCTCCGGCAAGACCACGATCGCCCTGCTGAAGGCTCAGCGCCAGTCTGCGACGCTCAAGCCAGGACAGGGAATCCTCTTTCTCAGCTTCTCGCGCGCTGCCATCCGCCAGGTTCTCCTGCGCTGCAAGGAGATCCTGACGCCAGCCGAACGGCGGGCCGTCACCGTCCAGACCTATCACGCCTTTTGCATGGAGATTCTGGAAGCCCACGGCCGCCTCCTGCACGGCCGGCCGATCCGCTTTCTCTACCCCGGGGAGGAACGTCTTCAGAAATCGGCGTTCGATGGGGATTGGATGGTCGAGCGACGACGTCTGGCATCGGAGCAAGGGCTCTACTGCTTCGATCTCTTCGCAGCGGGCGCGGCAGACCTACTGGAGGGATGCGCGGCGCTGCGCGAGCTCATTGCCGATCGGTTTCCGATGATCATCGTCGACGAGTTCCAGGACACCGACGACAACCAGTGGCGGATCGTTCGCGCTCTGGCTGAAGTCACGGACGTGTTCTGCCTTGCCGATCCAGAACAGCGGATCTTTGATTACCGGGATGATATCGATCCGCGCCGGCTGGATATTCTCCGAGAGGATATCCAGGTCACCGAGTTCGATCTGGGCGGGGAAAACCACAGAAGCCCAAACGCGGGAATCCTTCAGTTCGCCGACGCAGTACTGCACAACCACAGTCCGCTGCCGGCCACCCCAGACATCAAACAGGTTTCGTACTGGCAGAACACGTTTGCCGCAACGGTCCATGCAGCGGTGATATGGACCTTCAGCGCGTTGCGGAAGAAGGGGGTCGAGCATCCGAGCGTGGCGGTGCTGTCGAGAAGCAATTCGCTCATCGCCGACCTTTCGGTGATCCTGTCGGAGACGCACACTTACAACAAGCAGACCCTACCCGTCATCGAACATGATGTCGTTTGGGATGCTGAGCTTTCCGCGGCGGCGGCGGTGGTCGTGGCGTCAATCCTAGAATGGCCGACCGGCCCGGCCGAAGAGACCCTTGCGCGGACGCTCCGGGTCATTGCTGGATATTACAAGCTGAAGAACGCGGAGGAGCCGACCAACGCCGCGGCGGAGCACTCACGTAAGTATGACGAGGCGGCAGCCAAGGTGGCGACGGGCGAAGGACCGCGCATCAATGCCGCGAAAGCCCTCGTCGCGGTCTACAAGGCTGGCATCGATCTGGTCGGAGAACCTGTCGCGGACTGGAAAGCGGCGCGCTGGGTGCTTCACGATATTCCAGCGCTGAATGAGCTGTTCCGCGAGGCCCGGCTAGTGCGGCTGTTCAGGGCGACCGACGCTCTGGCCTCCGGACTCGGCGAGCGTTGGCTCGCCTTGAGCAGCTATGCAGGTGCGAGCGAACTAGTCAAACGTATCCTCGAGCAGGAGCGGCTCGTGGCAGCCGAGCGCGACCCCCAAGGCTGCATCCTGATGAATATGCACAAGGCCAAGGGAAAGGAGTTCGATGGGGTCGTTCTCGTGGAAGGCGCTTTCAAGTCGAGCTTCTTCGATGAGAGGAATGAGCAGCCGCCGTTTGAACGTAGCCGCCGGCTGCTGCGGGTCGGCCTGACGCGGGCTAGGACGCTAGTGACGATCGTGCGACCGCAGAATGCCCGGCCGCTGGTCGATTGAGCGGATCGGTGGCCAGTCTGACGAACAAGGCGACCGATGACGCGACCGTCCTCGTCATCAAGCTGAACGGGAACAGCCGTGGGGATCCTGCTTGGCTGGTCAGGATTGCGGCGCACCACTATCAGATGCAGAGGGCTTCGCACCCAACGTCACCGCCTCAATGCGATACGGCAGAATGCCCACGCGCCGCGCTTCGATCTTGAAGGTCACCCGTTCGTTCTCGTCGGCGTCCTCCCATTCGTCGCGCACGGTGCGGCCCTCGACCAGCACCCGCATACCTTTCTGGTACAGCGTCTTCCAGTGCTCGGCGTCGCGGTGCCACAGCTCCACGGGCGCCCAGAAGCCGCCGCGATCTTCGTACTCGCCGTCCTTCTTCGGGATCGGGTTGTCGAAGTAGACGTTCAGGCGAAGCAGCCGGCGCGGCTCGTCGTTGCCGTTCGGAAATTCGCGGTAGTCCGGCGCAGAACCGATGTTGCCCTCGCCGACGAAGTGCGTGCTCATGGTGACTCCTTGGTGGTGGGTGGAACGGACGCGGTATGCCCGTGGACGCGCCGCAGGTAAGCCGCTTCGGCCTGCGCGGCCTTGTTGGCGCATTCCAGGGCTTGGCGAGCGATGCTGTGGGTCAGGCTGATCTGCATGTTCAGCACGATGCGCTGCAGTTCGATCGCGTACAGCTCGTCGATCAGCGAGGCCGGCGTCGCGGGGTTGGCCAGCAGGGCCTCCCACAACGCCACGCCCATGGAGGAACGGTCGAGGTTGCGCCAGCGCAGGAAGGTCGTCCCTGCACCAGTGGCCTGCTGGGCCAGTTGCACGTCGAGCAGGCTGAAGGGGTAGGCGCGCGCCTGGGGCAGCACGCGCCGCTGCGCCAGGCCAATCACGTCGTCGCGCAGCGCTGCGCACTGGTTGGCCCAGGTCTCCAGACTCCCCTTACCCTTAAAAGGCTGTAAAAGGCCTTTTAGGTAGCCTGCGTGTTCCAGCCGCTGGAAGTCCGCCTGTTCCAGCGCCACGAAGCGCGTGGAGTGGCTGATAGGGGGCGATGCTGTCATGCGCCAGCACCCTCATCGCCCGCAGCACCATCGGCTGCGCCACCCGTGGGAGCGTGCGCATCGGGCACGATGGCAGGCGCAGCAGGCGGCGTGCTGGGCTTGGTTGTCCGCCGCGCGATCGGTGGCGCAAAGCGCGAACGGCGCGTGCCTTCGAGCACATCCAGCGGCAGCTCGCCGAATTTCTCCAACGCCGCCCGCGCCGCCGCGTTCTTCGCCGCGAAGTCGTCGCGCGTCGTGCCCGAGTAGCGGTACTGCTGGGCCAGCGAGAACAGGCTGCGCAGCGCGTGCGCACCATCATTGAGCCAGCGCTCCAAGGTGCTGCGGTCGATCAGCGCCGTGTGGTGCGCCAGGATGAGTTTGCGTGCCAGGTCGTCGTAGTCGGCCAGCAGATACACCGCCATGAAGCCGAGCTGGGCGTTCACGAACAGCGGCAGCTTCACCGGCTGCACGTTCATGTTCTCGCCCAGCGACAGCGCCGCTGGCACGTCGGCCAAGGCCTGATCCACCTGTTCGCGCAGGGTCTGCAGACGGGTCTTGGTGTCGGCGAGCTTGTCCTCGATCCGCAACATCCACCAGTCCGAGTACGGGTCGTCCTGCTCGGCGCCGCGCTTCATTTTGTTCATGGCGCCGATGAAGCCGTTGAGACCGATGATGCCTGGGCGCCCCTCGGTCGGCGCGCGGCCGTGCCAGATGCGCGAAGCGTGGTGCGTGTGCAGCGTCAGCGACATCGCGCTGCGCAGCGATCCGAGATTCAGTTGCAGGGGTTCTGTGCGTTCGTTGGCCATGGGAGCGACTCGCGGTGAAGGGGCGAGTCGCCAGCATCGGCATCGGCCGGAAGGCCGTCAGTCAACAAACCGCAGCCCATGCGCGCCCGGTTTGTTCCGCACGGAAGGCTGTGTGTGCCGGCTATCCCCTGGGGATAGGTCTTGAGCCACCAATGCTTGATGTCGGGGCTTGAACCATGACAATGACCGGGGGCGCATCGCACCTGGGGTTGCTGCGCAGAAGAACGAGGGGAAAACATGCAGGATGGGAAAGCCGTTCAGTTGCTGTTGAACGAGGAAGAGCACGGGCACGGCCACGTGGTCGAGAAGCTGCTGAAGCGGGCGGAACGCCTGGAATGCCTGGTGGCCTTCGCGAAGACCTCGGCCCTCGGCGACTTGTTGAAGCCCTTGCGCAAGGCGCTGGAAAGCGGATTGAAGGCCAGGTTTGCGATAGGTCTGGACTTCTACCTGACCGAACCCGAAGCACTCCGACAGCTCTTTGCGCTCGCCGAGAAGCACGCGCTCGTCCTGTACCTCAGCAACGCCAGCGACACCTTCCACCCGAAGATCTACGCCTTCCAGAATGGCAAGCAATGCTCGGTGATCGTCGGCTCGGCCAACCTCACCCACGGAGGCTTCTACGGAAACTACGAGGCATCGGCCCTCATCGACGACGCGAGCGGCGCGCTGATGGCATCTGTCACGCGACACCTCGATGCGCTGGTCGCGGACAGGATTCTCGTGCCAGCGACCAAGCCCCGGATTGATGCCTACGAGCGGGAATACATCATCCACGACACTTGCCGGAAGGTGGCCAAGAAGCGCGCGCAGAAGGCGAGCCGAACCGAGGGGCCGGACTTCACGATCCTGGCCGACCTCCTGGAGCTGATGAAAAGCGACGATTCAGCGCATGGATTCACTGCGCAGAAGAACGGCCGCAAGGGAAACCTGCGCCAGGCAAGGCGCAGGCTGGCAGAGCTGGCGGCCCTGAGCAGCAATGCCAGGCGGGACTTTCCGAGTAACTACGACGCGCTGATCGGCCTGTTCCATTCCGGCGGGCTGCACCGCGGCAAGAGCCGGATCGCCAACCACCCAGGGCAGTTCGTGGCCGCAGTGGCGGACATCCTTGACCGGCGAAACCTTTCGCCTGCCGAAGCGTTTACCGTTCTACATCGACATTTCGGCGCCATCACCGGAGCAGGCATCAACCTGCTGACTGAGATTCTGCACGCGCTGGACAACAAGCGGTTCGCCGTGATGAACCAGAACGCGGTGTCGGGACTGGCGCTCGCCGGCATCCGGGACTACCCACTGCATCCAACCAAGCAGAACGTCAGTGCGGAAAGCTACGCAAGGTACTGCGGGCATGCCGATACGGTCAGACGATCGTTGGGCCTGGACGACTTCACGGAGCTGGATGCACTGTTCAACTACGCCTATTGGCGGGAAACGGAAGAAGACGAAGCCGCGACCTGACCGGATCACCCGACGGAAGGCGACCTGTTCCGTCTATCCCCTGGGGATAGCTCAGGGATCGCGCAAGGCTGAACGCAGCCGTGCGAGGTAGGCGCGCGCCACCTCGGGGTCGGCTGGGCGGGAGGCCGAAGGCGACGACGATGACGCGGGCCCCGCAGCTCGCGGCGCGAGCTGCGCTACTGCGTCGGTGCCCGCCCACGCCTTGAACTCTCCGCGGATCGCCTTCTGGATAATGCCGAACAGGTAGCCGGCCGGGTTGCGCACCGCGCTGTTGTGGCAGCGTGCCGCCCACTCGTCGAGAACGGCCTGCCGCTGCGCTTCGTCCACCTGCTGCAGGGCCACCAGAGCGCCGGCCTGCTGCTCATCCTTCAAGCGCAGGAAACGCTCGGGCAGTCGCAGGTTCTGCAAGGCCCTCGCGCGCGGTACTGTACGTACTTCATTTATACGATCATTACGTACTGTACGGTCCTCCTTCGGAATCCGAAGAGAGCTATCCGGCGCGGGTTTCGGCCCTGCTTCGGATTCCGAAGACGGGCGCGCAGCATTCCGAAGAAGGGCTTCCTGGCCTTCTTCGGATTCGTGGTCCGCACCCTCCTGTGGATAACCTGGCGTCGTCCAGCCATGCAGCGCCATGCGCTGCGCGAGCACCTGCAGGCGGGTCGGCAGCGTGCGGCCGCTGAGCAGCGGGTCTTCGGCAATCTCCTTGAGCGTGTTCATGCCCACGATCTGCACCGCCTTGGCGGCATGGGTCAGCGCCTGGCTGACCAGGCCGAGGTAGTCGGCATCGAGCTGCATCGCCTCGAAAGGTGACAGCGGTTCGTCGTGCAGCACGTAGAGATTGCCTTGAATGCGGCCGGTCTTCGGATCGCGCCGCCGCCGCACCAGGCTGAGCCAGCGCGTCAGCCGCAGCAGCGTCAAGGCGCGCGCCACGGTCTCGTGCGAGGCCTGCGCTGCACAGGGCATCGAGGCCAGGTAAGGGCGCAATTGGTCGTAGGTGGGAAAGGCGGTCACGCCGTCTTCGTTGAGCTGCAGGCGGAACACCTGCCAGGCGTTGCGCTCCAGCGGCGTCAGGCGCCGGTCGAGGAACAGCCTGCGCGGCACGCTCTCATGGCGGTTGCCGCTGTAGAGGAAACCGTCGGCGGCCGGCGCCGTTCCCTGCGCTGGCTGCAGGTGCTGCAGGGCCTCGTCGAAGAGCGCGGACAGCGCAACGGGGCCTTCGCGCCGTGGTGCGCCGCCCGTGGTCATGGCCTACACCAGCCCCTGGTCGATCCAGTTCCGTATCGCCGCCCACACCACCGACATCGGCAGGCTCAACGCCTCGGCCAGGTCCATGGTCAGCGCCAGCATCGCCATGTCGTCGGACAGGGCGATATGGCGCTCGGTGACGCCGGC
Organism: Alcaligenes sp. LTN-3; assembly: GCF_059735605.1. Lineage (NCBI taxonomy): Bacteria > Pseudomonadati > Pseudomonadota > Betaproteobacteria > Burkholderiales > Alcaligenaceae > Alcaligenes > Alcaligenes sp. LTN-3. Next base: position 353,302 of record NZ_JCAPDN010000002.1, read on the forward strand.
CTTCCAGCGCTCCCACAAGGTCACGTCCTGTGCCTCGTCGAGCACCGGATGCCGGCCCTTGCGCTTGGGCAGCCCAAGGATGTCGCGGCGCAGCGCCACTTCCTGATGCGTGAGGCCGTAGAACTTGCTGACCATCTCCGTGCTCGCTCCCAGGCGCAGCATGCGGTCCACCGTGGCGATCTCCCGCTCCACGTCGTGCATCTGGCTCAGCAGCCGCTTCAACACATCCCGGTTCACCGACACCGAACACCACGATACCGTGGCATTCACCAGCATGCTCACGAGTTCGGGGTGCTTCAGCGCATCCAGCTCTTCCTCGCCGAAGCCCATGGCCTTGCAGCGGCGCAACTGGCCGTTGCGCAAGTCATGCAGGGCCTGAGCGATCACGGCTTGGTTGAGTGGGTGCGGTGCCGACATGCGGAAGCCTCCTGCGCTCAGGAATCCTGGCTCGCTACGCCGGCTTCCAGATCCAGCAGCCGGCGCGCCAGGCGCAGCAGACGGAACAGCTTCACCAGCGCAGCATCGCTCAGGCGTGTAGCCGAGCCGCCATGGCCATGCAGCAGCGCAGCCAGCTCATCGGCCAGCCGCGCGCGGTCCACTCCGTTCGCGGAGGGCGGCGCCGCACTCAGCACATGCAGCAGGGTCAGCACCGCCCGCGCGAACGCCGGCAGCGCCTTCGCCTGGCCCACAACCGGCGCCGCGCAGACGAAGCCGATGCCGCCGACGCTGGCCTCGATGTGGTCGGCGACCGCCGCTTCCTCGCCGATTTCGCGCGCGAACTGCGCGATGTGCACACGCAGGCGATCCGGCACGTCCAAGCTCGGCTCGATGTACCAGACGTCCGAGATGGGATAGAGCCCGCCCGCCTGCACGGGGATCGCACGCAGCGCATCGGCCTCGAAGTCGGGCAGCTTGTCGCCGAGCTGGTCGGCGACCATCCGCTGGATGGACTGCAGGCGCTCGGTGGTCGGTGCCGGTGTCACGATGTGCCCTTGCAGGCGCTCGTCGCGTTGTCCGTGCTGGTCCTGCGGCGCTTCGGGCAATGCAGGCGGTGGCGCTGCTGACGCCGCAGGCGAGACCGGCGTGGTGTCGCGCGGACCGGACGACACGGGTGGCTGCTGAGGCGCGGAGACCGGTGCGGAAGGAGCAGCAGGCACGACAGGCGCCGGTTCGCTGGTCAGCGCACGCTGGCGGCTTTCGCTGTCGTCGATCTCCAGCGCCAGCGTGTCGTAGTCCGCCTCCAGCAGCTCGGCCATCTGGCCCACCAGTTCGTCCTGCACCCGCTGTGGCGAGAAGTCGTCCGGTTGTGTGTCGAACTGCGTCAGCACGTCCTGAAACAAGGTGGCGAAGTCCACGGCCACGGTGCGGCCCAGCGCACGCCGCTCCCAGGTGCGCTCGCACGCCTTGCGCAGCACCGCGAGCCGGTCCACCTGATGCCGGCCCAGTCCGCCGTACAACAGCGTCGGGATCGCCGGCAGCAGGTAGCGCACCGCATCGTTCATGCGGCTGATGTGCGACTGCGGCACCGGATAACCGTCGGCAGTCAGCCGCCGCGCGAGTTCGCTCTGCGACAGTGCCTGGCCGCTTTCCTGCTCGTAGAACTCGCGCGCCTTCTCGATGCCCAACGCCCGCTCGATGAAGGTCAGCCCGCCACGCAGCTCGTTCTCGGCCAGATGCCCGGTCAGCGCCACGATTTCGCCGCGCGCCGGCCACGGGCGGAACAGGCACGCGATGCGGAAGAAGCGTTCTTCCTTGGTTTCGCTCCACAATTCGCGCAGGATCGCCAGCCGCGTATTGCCACCGTTCCTGATGATGTAGTGCGCCTCGCCCGGCCGGCGCGTGATCGCGGGCGGTGCGTCCAGCCCGCGCTCGCGGATCGAGGTCTTGATTTCCTCGTAGGCCGGGTTGCGCGTCACGCGTGGGTCATGTTCATAGGGGCGCAGCTCGTCCAGCGTCACCACCATCGGTGTGTCGGCGATGGGGTCGGTCAACGCCGCGGCCGAAGGACCGTTGCGTTCGAAGCCCTTGGCCAGCAGCTTGGTGGCCATGTCCTGCGGCGTCGGATCAGCCATCGCTGCTCTCCCGAGATGCCGTCAGTGCCTGTCGATCGGCGCGGCGAAGCTGCGCGCGTGCGTTGCGGCTGGCGCGGTGATCGCTCGCAGTCGAGCTGGTATAGATCGCGGCGCAGCCGGGCTTGGTGAACATCAGGTGCCCGCCGCGCGTGCGTTTCACGTGCCAACCTTCGCCCAGCGCGAACTCGATCAGCGCGCGTAGCCGCGCATGGCCGCGGGCCAGTTCATGCCCGATCGCCATGACTGGCTCCTCCTGCGCGGCCTCTGCCGGTAACGCATGCAAAGCGCTCCCGCCATGCCGGGAACAGCTCGCCAGCCAGCGCACGCATCGTCTCCAACGCCGCAGGCGCAGTACGGCCCACTGGTTGCCGGTATTCGACGCGATGCACTGGCAGCCCCCGTGTTGCGGCACGTGGGTAGGCTTCAATGGCCGGGACGTCGGTGCTCAGGACCTGTATGCCAGCGTGCGCCTGGAACACTTGTCGCAGGGCCTGCTGGATCAGTCGGGCGTTCGACGAAACCGGATGCACACGGTTGATGAGCAAGCGCAGCGGTGGCGGCTCGATGCCGAGGTGCCGATACGGAGCGATGTCCTCGATCAGTTGCAGCGTGCCGCGCCTCAGCTCACGCGCCGCCAGGATTTCCGGCGTCACCGGTGACAGCGCCAGACTGGAGGCCAGTACCGCCATTTCCAGCAGCACACTGCGCGCTCCCTGGGTATCGATCAGCAGCAGGTCGTAGTGCGACGCCAGCGCGGGGAGCAGGTGACGCAGGCGTAGCCGACCGTCGGGTGCGTGCAGCAGCAGTGTGTTCAGTTCGCCGCGATGGTCGTTCGACACCACCAGGTCGAGACCCGCCACAGCGGTCTGCGAAGCCAATTGCTCGATACGCTGCTCATTGAAGGCCAGCATCTCATAGATGCCGGCAGGCGCATGCGTGCCGAGCGTGAAGTAGCTCGACAAGGTGGGCTGTACGTCCAGGTCCAGCAGCAGCACGCGCAGTCCCGCATCGGCGATGAAGCCGCCCAGGTTCGCTGCGGTGGTCGTCTTGCCGACGCCACCCTTGGTCGAAATGATGGATACCACCTGCATGGTGCGACTCCTCGTGGAAGGGATTCCGGGGGGCGCGGGCTCACGCCCGCTCCCTGAGTCGATCGGTGATCCACTGATCGATCTCCACCGAATCCCATCCGATGGCGCGTACCCCGAGGCGCAGGGGCTTAGGAAACTTGCCCTCCTTGATCAGGTTGTAGATGTGGGCGCGTTTGAAGCCGGTCTTGGCCTCGACTTCCGCGCGGCGCAGGATGCGGTGTTCGTTCGGCGTCGCGGTGGCGATGGTCTGGGCAGTCACGAGGGACACTCCTTGGTGCTGTGTAGCGGCGGTGATGGAAGTGCCCCGTATTCAATAGCGCGGTTCCCGCGCGGTCACCGCAAGTGCAGACACGCCGTCTGCACTTGCAGTCAGCGGTCCTGGGTAGCGAGATGACGCTTGGCTGCCGAAAACTTCGCCCACAGCGTTCGCTCGCTGATTCCGGATTTGTCGCCGTAATGGGCAACCAGCGCATTGATGACCGATTCCAGCGTCTCGAAAGACGAATAGGGAACGCCATTGGGTGACTTGCCCAACAGCAGGGTCAGAAGACCGCCAACGATGTTCAGGTAGGTGGATTCACTGCGGGCGCCCGGCATCCCGGATCGCTTCTCGCGCTCCGTGCGCGCCTGGTGCTCCTGGCTGAGCGTCTGGAACTGCTCATAGAGCGCGTCCCAGGCCTGCACCTTGTCGGCAAGCTGGAGCTTCAACGCCTCGCGATCCATGACCAGTGCCTGCACGGCATCGACACTGACGGCCGGATGCAGGTGACGCTCGAAGGCATCGAACAGGAATGCCGGTCGCTGGTCGGGATAGAAACGGATCATCCAAGCCTTCAGATCGACGTGGCGGATCGTGAGGCCAGGATCATCGAGCAAGGCGGGATCGTTGCTCGTGAGGCCATCCTTGCCGTAGGGAAGGTCGAGATGCACCAGTGCGTCGTAGATCCGTTCCGCGTTCAGGCGAAGCTGTGGCCAGCGCGCCAGCGCAGCGTGCTCCGGCAGCCGGTTCATCCCTTCGGCAATATCAAGGATACGGCGCTCGAAGCGTGACAGTCCCGCCCACTGGATGGCCGCCTCGATCGGACGATAGAAGACCTTGGCTTGGGCGCCGGAAGAAGATGACTTTCTCATGGGCTACTCCCTGGTGAACGGGTTCAGGACATCGGCTTTTCTCGTGGTCTGGTCGACGCCATCCACACCTTCGCGGCGCGGAGCGGTGGCGACTTGGCTTGTGGAAAGGTTGTAGTGACGGCGAATGGCTGCAATGCTCACCCCAGCAACCAGTCGATGTGGCACCTTGTCCACCAACACCGAGCCTCTGCGTGGCGGTATGCTTCAAGATGTTTCTCGCCCGAGGCGGGGAGGCTTGGTGGTGAGGTTTTGCTACAGATGCCATCGCGGCGAAAGACGCATTCGGTCTACGTGCTTTCAAGTCTGGGCATCACCCGCATGTCAGACGCCGAGGGTCTTTCAGCAGACGCGGTTCGGGTGGCACCAGGCGCGGCGACGCCGTCTCGACGGGCAACGATGAGGCTTCGAGCCAGACGGCACGGGTCTTCGTTCAGATCAAGAAAGAATGACAGGCGAATGCCATCGATTTACCGACAAGTTTCAGAACATCAACAGTTCTATTGCGGGCAACCGAAATGACAGAAAAGCCGATCACGGTCTTCCAGCATCTTCACCTCAGGGGCAAGACAGCAACCGCAATGCGCAGTGGCATCCTCGCGCAGGTGGGTGGCTCTTGGCGTCACGACGCTGAGCGGGAAGAAGACCTCAAGCAACACATGGGCGACGACGATGTGATCGTGCTTGTACGATCTGCATTCGACGACGTCGATGAATCGGCTCTGGTGCTGTGGCAAGAGCCTGATGGCTACAAGGTTTCCAATATTGTGCCGCGAAACGTCGGTGAGCTTGGTATTGACAAGTACAACGCGATTCTTCGCGATTTCGTCGCCCAAGTCGCGGAACCGGCGTCCCGGGCCGGCGGTTTCGGCGTCGAACTGACCTCTCCCAACCAGACTCTTGATGATTGGCTGGATGCCGAACCGGCAGCAGCCCTGCGGCGCTTTTCGCGGCTCGCCAATAAGTCCACAGGTGCGGCCCATCCCATGGACAAGGAGCGCTGGTACGCGTTCCTGATTGCCGCGCACCGTGCATCGAAACGACTGGATAGTGACCAATTGGCACGGTGGCTTGTCGAGGTGGAGGCCTGGTCCGCAGGGCGGGCGCAGGACTTGGCCATCGACTATGAATTCGCACTCGGACTGCTTGAACAGTATGACCAGTCGCATACATGAGCCTGAATACTTCAGTCATTGACGACTTGGTTGCTTTAAACGCGCCAGTGTTGTGCGTGGATACATGCACCGTCCTTGACGTCATCCGTGACATCACGCGCGAAACAGCGGTAGCACACGATGCCAGCGCCGGGCTTGCCTTGCTTGCGGCAGCCGAGGCCGGCTCCGATCTGATTGTTCTGATGGCAGAACAGGTGACCATCGAGCTTGCTGCTCATGTCGCTGGCGTCGAGGTAGAGGCTCGAAACGCTTTGGCAAGGTTCCGGGCACAAGCTCAACGTATCCATGAAGTGGCCTTGGCCTACGGTGCCCAGGGAATGTTGCCGCTGGACCACCTTGAGGGACACGTCGCGCGGGCCAGGACAGTGCTGAACAGGTGGCGGGACGTTGCCAGCGTGGTGCCGCACAACGATGGGGTCGCCAGCCGTGCGTTCAAGCGAGTCAACGAACCTCGTGCTCCCGCCCGACTGGGTAAAGAATCAATGAAGGATTGCGTGATCGTCGAAGCCTATATCGAGGCGGCTGGCCAGCTTCGCTCCGCAGGGCTGGTGGCGCCGATCGTGTTCGCCTCGTCGAATACGAAGGAGTATTTCGCGCCGAACACCCGACGTCTTCAAGATGAAATCGCTGCCGATCTAGAGGACGTTGGTGTGGAGTACGCCCCAAACTTCGGCGCAGCGAAGCACAGTCTCGGCCTATAGGCGCATCTGGACATGAGCCTGGTGGCTGTGCATGGACGTTGCTGGGCGATGGCAGACGATCCCGGGTTGCCGGGCAGGTGGGGCTGGTACATAATCTGGTCTAATTCCGTGGCGCTCACGGAAGAAACCCGTTATCAGTCAACGGGTTGAGTGCGGCGTGATGTTCCCTTCACCCGCTCCAGTTCTGCTTTGTTTCCAACTCCCCCGTTTTTCTGCAACGATTTCCCAAGTCAGGCTTTGCTGCTCTCGGGAGCTGGGTGTGTTGGCCTGCAACACGACTGCATTTCTACTTCTTAGACGGTGGTAGCCGCTGATCCTTCAAGCGAAACTTGATACATGTCGCTATTTATCGAAATTGGGTACACGTTTTATTGACGTGTCGACGAAATCGGAATGTTGAATCATGGCTCTTGCTACGGCTTGGAATCCGGGTCAGCTTGCTGCGTGAGCAGTTACCCCAGCGCGTCAGGCGCCCACGGCGTATTAAAGCGGGTCAAACCGCGGGGGCCAAGTCGCAAGATGATTCGGACTCTGTGGATCCTGACAAGTTGGAAGGTTTCTGATGACGACACGATCTGCCAAGCGCTCAGACCTGGAGGTGCACCTGGGTTCGAGTGCGCATATTGTGGGGCACCATACTTCAGGTTAACGGTGGGGGAAGCAGAAGCAATCTGGGCGGAGCTTGTTCAGGCTGTCAGTCGTTGGCGCAGCGTCGCCAAAGGGTTAGGCATGCAAAGTACGGATCTGGTGGATTTTGAGCCGGCATTTGCTTAACTTCATTCCCATGGCACTATACCCAGCATGCAAGAAGATCTTTTCGGCGATGCCATTGCTCAGCCACCCGCTTCAAAGCCCGCCGCTCCCTCCCGACGCAAAATCACCAAAGTCAGCCTTGCTGCTTCCGCGCTGGAGCTAAGCGATCTGGCGGCCCAGCTTCCTGAAACCCTGCGTTTCGGTGTCTCCACCTGGTCTTACCCCGGTTGGGAGGGCTTGATCTGGGATGGCGAGTACGAGTCGAATATCCTCTCTAAGCACGGCCTGCAGGCCTATCACCAGCATCCTTTGATGCGTACAGTCTGTGTCGATCGCACCTTCTGGCGTCCTTTGACGGTCACGCAGTATTCCGCCTACGCCGCGCAGGTGGATGACGATTTCCGCTTCGTTGTGAAATGCCCGTCCATGATTACGGATGCTCAAGTTCGTGATGAGCAGGGCAAGGTGCGCAAGTCCAATCCTGACTTTCTGGATATCCGTTTGGCTGTAGAGCAGTTTGTGCAGCCTGCGCTCGAGGGTTTGCGTGAAAAGCTGGGCGTGCTGGTCTTCCAGTTAAGCCCACTGTCCTGGGGCTGGTTGAATCGCCCGGCAGAGATGTTCGACAAATTGGGGCAGATGCTGGCGGCGGCGCGAGAGGCTTTACCGCAGGGTTCACAAGTCGTGCTTGCTGTAGAAGTCCGAGACCCGGAGCTGCTGACCCAAAGTCTTGTCGATACGCTCAAGGCCAATGGCGCGACGTTTTGTCTGGGTCTGCACGGCAAGATGCCGCCGATTGAGGAGCAACTGCCTGTACTGCGTGCCTTGTGGCCGGGACCCTTGGTGTGTCGCTGGAACTTGAACCGGGAGTTTGGTGCTTACGGCTATGCCGATGCTCAAAAAAAGCATACCCCCTTCGATGCCATCGTCAGCGAGGACCTGCATACCCGCACGGTGCTGGCGCGCACGATTCGTGGAATTACGGGGGCGAGGCAGGCGGCTTATGTGACGATCAGCAATGATGCGGAAGGCTGTGCGCCGCTTTCCATTCAGCGGCTGACGCAACTTGTTGTGGCACAAGAAAAGTAAAAACGGGTCTTGTGAATGGTGGACCGTTCACAGCGTCTGTGTTGTGGCTTGTGCTGGGCTGGGGACTGAATTGAAAGAAATGTGCGGCATGCAGACCTTGTCTTTGCTGTCAGATTTACTCAATATATGTAAGGTTTGCTTTACTTATTGACAGGTATTTTTGACTTCTATAAAGTCAGGTTTACTTTACATTCAGGTGCTCAAACATGCTCACCAACAGCAATTCCTCTTCTGCGCCATCAGCAGGCCGCCGCTATCTGATTCGCACTTTGCTCTTTATGGGCGTGTATATCCTGGTCAATGCCTTGACCATTGTGGGGCTGTTCGACAGCCTGCTTGGTCGACCTGTTGGCTGGCTGATTGCCATTGCCGTCGCCTTGCCGGTTGCCGGACAAGTGTGGGCCACCTTGGGTTTGATGGCGCAAAGCGATGAGTTCGTGCGGGTGATTGTGGCCAAGTGCTTTGTGCTGGCTTCGGGAGCGACACTGACCTTGTGGACAGCCTGGGGTTTTGGGGAAACCTATGCCGCTGCGCCCCATATTCCCGCCTGGTTGATTTACCCCTTCTTTTGGGCTGTGTTTGCCCTGGTTTCACCCTTTGTCCGGACTAGCGATTAAATGAAAAACCGATTGCGTGTATTGCGGGCTGAAGCGAATTGGACGCAGGCCGATTTGGCAGAGCGCTTGGGCGTGTCCCGGCAGGCGGTCAATGCGCTGGAAACGGGTAAACATGCACCGTCCCTGGATCTGGCCTTCAAGATCAGTGCTGTGTTCGGGCAGACCGTAGAAGAGATTTTCGAGAATCCGTATCGGGGACCTCGGGCCTAATCGGGGATGACGGCCTGGAAGGCACACTTGCCTGCTAATTCCTTTTTGGAGTCAGCAGGCAAGTGTCGAAAGAGCGCCATTATTCCAATCCGAAGCAGTGATCTTGCGGACTCGACGCAAGCATTGCCTTGTCTGCTTCTTATTGGCTTATTTGGTGGTGTAGCCACCGTTGATCAGAATAGTCTGGCCGGTAATCCACCAGCCGTCGCTGACCAGATGACGAATAAAGGGCACGACATCTTCAATGTCTGTCAGTCCGGTCTTGGAGTAGGGGGACAGCGCGGCAGCCGTCTTGTGATAGGCCACAGCGTCCTCGCCCTCGGCGGGGTAGAAGAAGGGCGTATCCATAGGGCCAGGGCCCACTGCCGTGACGGAAATACCGCGTGCGCCATATTCTTTGGCGGCGGCGCGAGTGTAGTGTTCTACCGGCGCTTTGGTGCCCGCATACGCGGCGTAAAACGGGGTGAAGGCCCCCAACAGGGACGTCACCAGGGTGCAGACTTTGCCATTGTCCTGCACGTGCTTGCCGGCTTCTTTCAGGAAGAAAAAGGCAGTTTTGGAGTTGATGTCGCTCATCTCCTCGTACTCGGCTTCGCTGACCTCGGTCAGTGATTTTTTCAGTACCTTGCCGACCGTGTTGATGGCAATATCGGGGCGGCCAATGGCGGCGACGGTATCGCTAAACAGTTTTTCCATGGCGCTGGCCAAGCGCAAGTCAGCCTGGAAGGCGACGGCTTGTGCGCCAGTTGCCTGGATGGCTTTGACGGTGGCGTCGGCCTCTGCTTTGGAACTGTCGCTGTTGTAGTGAATGGCAATGGCGCGTGCGCCTTGTTCTGCCAGGTCGCGGGCGATCAGGCCACCCAGATTCTTTGCTCCGCCTGCAATCAGAACGGTTTTACCTTTGATGCTGTGCTTTGCCATGATGACTCCTTGCTAGTGTGGGCTGCGACGTGCAAGCCGTTTCGTTTTTTCATGATATAAGTCGCTGAAATTGTTTAAATCACCTATTTCTGACATCATTTGTCAAAAAAAACGAACAATAATCGTTGCTGCTTGAGCAGACTCGGGTTGGCAGTTCAAGCTGCGAGTTGCGGCTGCTTATCTGGAGAAGGCCATGGATCGCATTGACCTGTTTCGCATCTTTACGCGGGTCGTGGAGTGTGCCAATTTCACCCGCGCGGCCGATACCTTGGGTATGCCGCGCTCTTCGGTGTCGATGGCCATTCAGGAGCTGGAGGGCCGAGTTGGTGCTCGCTTGCTCAATCGCACCACGCGCAAAGTGACTGTCACGCAAGATGGCGCGGCGTTTTATGAACGTTGCCTGCGCGTGATTGCCGATGTGCAGGAAACCGAGAACCTGTTTCGCCAAGCCAGTGTCGGGCCAATAGGCACGATCAAGGTGGATGTGCCCGCGCGGGTAGGCCGCTTGATTGTGGCGCCTGCCTTGCCGCAGTTTCTGGAGCGCTATCCGCATGTCCATGTGCATTTGGGCGTGACTGACCGCGAGGTGAATTTGATCGAGGAGCAGGTGGATTGCGTGCTGCGGGTGGGCGCCTTAGGCGATTCGGGCTTGATCGCCAGAAAAATGGGCAGCCTGCCTTTGATCAATGTAGCCAGTCCCGCTTATCTTGCCCGTTATGGTATGCCTCAGACGCCTGCGGATCTGGAGAACCATCAAATGGTGCGCTACGCCTCGCCCACCAGTGAGCGCGTCGCCCCTTGGGAATGGATGGAGCAGGACAAGCGGCAGGTGTTGGACTTACCAGGTCGCGTGACCGTGAATAATGCCGAAGCGTATATCGCTTGTTGTTTGTCCGGTTTGGGGTTGATCCAGATTCCTGCCTATGACGTGCAGGCACACCTGCAGGCAGGTGAATTGCTGGAGGTGTTGCCGGAGCATCGCGCAGCCCCTATGCCTATGTCTTTGTTGTACTTGCATCGCCAGCACTTGTCGCGCCGTTTTCAGGTGTTTGCGGATTGGTTGGAAACCTTGCTGCGCGACTGTGCGTTGTAGCGCAGAGTCACGCAGCAAGGCAAAGCAGTTAGGGGTAAAACAGCAGCAGCCCAAACACCACGAAAACCATCAGGTGCAGATAACCCTGAATGGGGGAGGTTCGCTTGCCGCTAAAGCTCAAGATGCTGAGCAGGGCAGTGATCAGAAACAGAACGGTTTCTGTCTTGCTGATGCCCATGATCACCTGTTTGCCGGTAATCAGGCCAATCATCAACACCACTGGCACCGTTAGTCCTACGGTAGAGACAAAGGCGCCCAGGCACAGGTTGATGGCCCGTTGCATCTCATTGTTCATCGCCGCCTTGATGGCGGTAATGGACTCGGGGGTGAACACGATAATCGCGATCAGTACACCGCCGACGGCGACGGGGGCGCCCGAGGCAGCGATACCGTAGTCCGTCACGATAGCCAGATCGTGGGCCAGCAAGACGATAGGCAGGATCAGGGCGATCAGCACCAGGCTGCGTATCAGCATGGCGCGGGTCGCCTGAGGATCGCGTGGTGTGGGTGCCTTATCTTTAGCGCTCTGCACCACCTGATTGGGTTGTACATAGTCATGGCGGTGACTGCCCATTTGCAGATACAGAAAGATGGCATAAATCAGCCCCGTCAGCACTGAAATGCCGATGGCTTGGGTTGTGCTGAACTCGCCTGCATTGCGGGTGTAGTTGGGCAGAATCAGGCCCACACTGGTCAGCAGCACAATCATGGACAAGTAGGTGTGGGTGCCTTGGCGGTTGAACTCCTGATCGCCATTGCGCGCGGCGCCGGCAATCAGACAAAGGCCCGTAATCAGGTTCAGGATGATCATCATCACGGCATAGATCGAGTCCCGACCAATGCTGGGGAAGTCCCCTGGTCCCAGCAGTACCGAAGCAATCAGGATGACTTCGATCAGCACAATGGACAGAGTCAGAATCAGGGTGCCGTAAGGCTCGCCCAGTTGATGGGCCAGGTGGTCTGCTTCACGCACCACCCCAAAGGAGGCGGCCAGAATGGTCACAAACAGGGCCAGAAAGACGATGGCCGCGGTGGTGCCGTTCAAAGAGTCTCCCAGCCATTGCCCGCCAAAAATCATGAACAGGACAACCATAGACCAGGAACCGAGCAGACGCAGCCAGGTGACAGGGGTAATGAGTTCAGGAGAGGGAGATGCAGGGTAGGCCATTGTGAATGCTCCGCCTAAAAGCTAGGGCCGTCCCTGTGCTGAAAAAGCAGATCCAGGTCGTCCCGGATCTGTTTTGAATTGAACAATTCAAGTAGCCACAATTTTATCACCTGAACCTCAAGTGGCAACTACGGTTCGTTCGTAAGCGGCCCTTTGTGGTTTGGAGCCGTCTTCCTGCTCGTCAGGCCACGATGAAGGTGTGAAGGGCAAAGGCCTTTATCCTCTTTCAGGCGTTGTCAGCCAGCGGTTTTATTTTTCTGATGGAGTTTTGGGGCAAGCCTGCTGTGGGAATGATTCTTTTCCTGTTGCTCGCTACGGTGGACACCAGCCCGATGAAAAAACAGGTGGCCCCATGGAGCGCATACACGGTTTGTTATCCGTATAGGGTTTGTTTCTTTCAATGGCTTGTCGAAACTTTCCAGGGGCTACACCCGCATAGGTTTTGAATGCGGTAGAGAAATTGGCCGGGCTGGAGAATCCTAAGTCAGTCGCAATGACGTCAATTTTCAAGGCTGTGGTTCTTAGCAAGTACTCGGCCCGATACATACGTTGCAATCGGATGTAGCTACTGACGCTCAAGCCAAAATTACGTTGAAATATATTCATGATTTTGCGCCGTGAAATCTTGAACATATCGCACAGTTCTTTTTGGCTGGGTGGAGAGCCCAGATTGGCATCTATCGTTTTCTGAATGGCATGGATCAGCATGCTGGTTTCAGCGGTCGTGCTGGGCTGCGGGCTTTGCACCTTGCCTGAAACCATGGCTGGCCATATTTTTTTTGGGCAACGCAAAGGCACGTTGATACGCTCTTTGACCTCGTCGACGGCGTATGGATTGCCAATGTAGTCCACCGCCCCTGCTTTTAAAAAAGTGACACATTCCTCACTACTGCCGTCCATGCGCGAATCCAGAATGATGAGGGGGATTTGGGCTGTGGCTTTTAATCCTTGGAGCATATGGGTTAAGGACAAAGCATCTATCCCTGTCAATTGCTTATCCACCAGGATAAGTTCCGGCAGGGTTAATTGGGCCTTGGTATATCCTTGCACTCCGTCAGCAGCAACAGAAACTCGAAACGCACCAGCCAGCAGCGCCTGAAGAAGTTGTTCGTGCTGTCGAGTGTTATTGGAGATCAGCAGAATCCTGATTTTTTGATCTGGCTGATACTTTATAGTGGCGTATTTGTTCAATATAAAGCCCCGCGCCCTTCTTCTGATGAAGACGGCTACCTTTACTGACATTGCTCAAGTAGCCAATTTCCTCAGAATACAGACTCAATGAATAGATAAAATCTATCGATATGATTCGTACGGCAGACATAACATTCTGTATTAGTGGGAAAAGTAAATTTTCAAAATTGCTCATTGCATTTCATTTTTGGCAGGCGGCATGCCGAAAGCCCGAAACCCGTGCCGTAAGCAGGACCTAAAAAGTCCAATATCCGGAATGCTACGCTGGCGTATCGGTGAATTTTCCTGATAGGAAAAGGCGTGATTCTACGGCTTTTACCTCTGAACAAAAGACCATGTCCAGATAGGTTTGCCGTGGTTTTGCCCGCATTAGTGTGCATCTGGACAGATGTTGTCGGGGAAGTGTGTGAAGCTCTTTTTATGATGACTCGCAGGTGCAGGAAGCACGGCCCGAGGCAAGGCGTTTATTTGCCGTTTTTTTGTTGGCTTTTGATCTAGTTTGGGCGTTCAGTTTTTACAGATTGTTATGCTTGTTAGAGCGAGTTTGGTATAGGGCGGTTAAATCATTTTGGTGGGCCCGGTGCAGGGCCTGAGCCGGTTGACGAAGCAAAAAACAAGAAGGGCGGGACAAGGTTTATTTCCCTTGTCCCGCCCTTGCTTTCACCATACCCAGGCTTGGTGTGGAGCCTGGCTCAAGCTGGTGCAGGGTGTCCGGTGATGGCCTGGTCCAGCATGTCCAGCCTGTCCTGACCCCAGAACAGCTCACCCTGGTACACATAGGAGGGTGAACCGAAGACACCGGCTGCAATGGCCTCTTCGGTGTGGGCTTGATACTGCGCTTGCATCAGCGGTGCTTGTTCAAGCCAGTAGTCTGCATCTAATTGGTGAGCTTGCAAGATCCCGGCCAGTAGCACGGGATCGGCAATATTCTGGTCCTCGCACCATTGCGCTCGCAAAATGGCTTTGTACAAATCCCGCACCGGCAAGCCAGCCTGGTTGATGGCGATCACCAGGAGGGAGGCCAGCGTGGCGTCTGGGCACATGAAGCGTGGTGTGGGATTGACGTGTAGGTCCAGCTTGCGACACCAGCGCTGCAACTCTGTAATGCGATAAGCCTGTCGTTCGGGCGAGCGCTGTCCTAGTAGAACACCGCCCGTACGGGCATAGACCTGAGGCAGGTCCACAGGTTTGTAGTGGATCGGCACGCCCTGTTGGCGGGCAATCGCCTCCAGCTGGTCGGCCCCCAGGTAAGCCCAGTCTGAATTCATCCAGAAGTAGTAGTGAATGCCGGGCCTGTTCATGTGCGTACCTTTGGGCTGGATAAGGCGGGAAGGGAGAAATGCGTCGGCCCGTGCATGAACCAGGTACTGGCAAAGGCGATCAGACCCAGCACGCTGAGATACCAGACGATGTAGTCGGGTTGGCCATCGCCATAGGCCAGCAAGGAGGTGGCCACCAAGGGAGCCAGGCCGCCACCGATGGCACCGGATACCTGCACGGCAATGGAGATGCCGCTGTAGCGCACTTCAGGTGGAAATTGCGTGGAGAACAGGCCACCTTGCGGGCCATACAGTGCGGCGTAGACCAGGCCAATCGCAATCACCAAAGCCAGGGTAATGGTGTTGGAGTCCAGGCTTCCCAACATGGAAAAGAAGGTGGACGAGAACGCCAGCATGCAGACCGTGCCGGCCATGAATACCCATTTGAAGCCGATCCTGTCTCCCAGTACGCCAAACAAAGGCATGGTGAACAGGGCGGCAAATGCTCCCCAGACGGTCGCATCGAGCATCACGCCGCGATCAACTCCCAAGGTGGTGGTGGCATAGGCCAGGGCAAAGGTCACTACGGTGTAGAACCAGGTCACTTCAGCTAGACGGCCCCCCACGACCAGCAGGACTTCACGTGGATAATGACGCAGGACTTCCAGGGCGGGAATCGCCACTTGTTTGCCTTTCTTGCTCATCTGCTCGAAGTCAGGTGACTCGGCCACTTTGGCGCGTATCCACCAGCCCACCAGCAGCAAGACAACACTGGCCAGAAAGGGGAGACGCCAGCCCCAGGAGAGCATGTCTTCTTCAGGCAAGCTGGCGACCGCTCCCATGGCCAGAGAAGACAGGATCAGGCCGGGGGCAACGCCTGTTTGTGGCAAGCTGCCGAAAAAGCCTTTCTTGCCTTCCGGGGCATGTTCAACCGCCATGAGCACGGCGCCGCCCCATTCGCCGCCTACTGCAATGCCTTGCAGAAAACGCATCAGGACCAGCAGAACGGCGGCCCAATAGCCAATGCTTTCATAAGAGGGGATCAGGCCGATCAGGATAGTGGGAATCCCCATTAGAAAGAGCGTGATCAACAACATGGATTTTCGGCCCAGCTTGTCACCGAAATGGCCGAAAACAAATCCTCCCAAGGGACGGGCAAAAAAGCCCACGGAGTAGGTGGCAAAGGCCGCCAGTGTGCCCGTAATCGGGTCAAAGGCGGGGAAAAAGATCTTGTTGAAAATTAGTGCGGCAGCGGTGCCGTACAGGAAAAAGTCATACCACTCTATGGTGGTTCCCATCATGCTGGCCAGGCCAGCGGTAACGTACTGGCGCGACGAACGCGCCTGTCCATGATTAGGCATCGTCATAGCGACCTCCTGGTGGAAGCGGGGTGTTGAGTGTGGGCGTCAGCGAGTTTTAGTTAAGGGCGCAATGCCTTGGGTCTGACGGGCCCAGTAATCAAAGGTCGCGTTCACAATGGAGGGCTTGAGCAGGTAGTCGTGCGCTTCGGCCGCCAGGGTGTCGTCCACGGGGGTAAGCGGGCCAAAGGCCGCCTGTGCGCGCACTTGCAGGCGTGCAGCACGCTCCAGATACACGGACAGATACGTGGCTTCCTGACAGCTTTGGCCTGCGGTCAGATAACCGTGGTGGGCCAGGATAATGGCCCGCTTGTCGCCCAGAGCTTTGGAAATGATGACGCCTTCCTGGTCGGCAATGGGGACACCTGGCCATTCGCCCAAAAAGGCACAGTCATTGTGCAGGGGAGTCATGTCCATTTGCGAAATCACCAAAGGCTGACGGGCGGTGGCCAGCACGGTAGCCCAGGGCGAGTGCGTGTGGATGATGGAGTTGACGTCCGGGCGAGCCTCATAGACCCACAAATGAAAGCGGGTGGCCGGGTTGGCCATGCCTTGGCCGCTCAGGGTATTTAAGTCGCGGTCAACTTCAATGAAGTCTTCAGGGGTGGCTTCGTCAAAACCCAGACCAAAGCGCAAGGTCCAGTAGGCACCAGGGCGTTCGGAACGGACACTGATCTGGCCTGCCAGACCGGCCTCCTGCTCGGTCATGGCCAGGATGCGACAGGCAAATGCCATGGTTTCGCGGGTGTCGCGTTGTACGTGCTGCAGATGAGAGGCCATCTCTTTGGTGGCACGTTCATCAAAATAGGATTTGTCTCTGAGTGGGGTATCCATGTGATTTGTCTCCTTTGGTATGCCTCGTCGATCCTTGTGCCGACGATGGGATTCATTGTCTTGATTTAAATCAATAGGAGCTATGTTCGGTGGCTCATAGCTCCTATTCCATTTGCTTGCAAGACGGTGTCACCCATGCAAACCCGGCTCGAGTGCCGGGCTAGGAGACAATCGGGGCCGGGTTCAGCTTTGGCGCCAGCGAGAGCGTTCGCGGCGTCGAGAGCGGGACCAGGGGTGTTGCACCTTATGCGGTTGTGGCCGGGGATCAGGTGGATGACGTGTGTCATGGTTTTCCACGGGATTGGAGTCCGGCTTGGGCGAGTCTAGAAAGACACTAGTGGCACAATCGCAGTCGATGTACATGGACAGTCCTTTGTCAACGTAAAGAAAGGGGAGGTGGTAGCGAGGCACTGTTCTGGGCCTGGGTGCCTCCCGAGAAAAACGAGTTGTAGCTGTCTTGCAGGGCATGCAGGATCAGTTCGGGGTAGTTGTCCTGCTCGGCGGGCAGTTGCGATTGCAGCCGTGCCAGATGCTCGTTGTCCTGCTGGTCACCCCACTGTTTGTGATAGTGACCATGCTGATAGCCGCGTAGCTGACGCAAGCGGTTCAAGGCGTTTTTGCCCGCGTAGGAGTGGTAGAGCGTGTCCAGCGTCAGACCACTGAGGCGGGCCAGTTGAACAAAGCCGCTGAAGTCGAACTGACGCGTCTGCAGCACCCGCAAAGCAAAGTGTTCCAGCGCCGTCATGAGGGTTGCAGAGTCGCTGGCGCTTGCAGGGGCCTGCTCAAGCTGATCCAGTGCGGTGGCGGCCTCTTGCTCGCGCAGCAGGTCGTTGGCGCGCAATACATCGCACAGACCAAAATGCAGGATGTCGATAAGCTCTAGCTGTAGTTGCGGCAGATTGCGTTCGCGGTGTTGCCACCACTTCCAATCCAGGTAGTTGGCCAGCTCTGCACACTCCAGCCAGATCGCCCGGTAGTAGTCCTGTTTGGCCACTCGCCAGTTGGGGTCGATCAGGTGATTCAGCTCGGTTTGCAGGGTCAGCATCTGCTTCAGGCGGCGGGCCCCAGAGCCGGCTGGGATAATCGTCTCTTGTTGCCCGAGGCGGTGCTTTTGACGGCCTTGTTCATCAAAGTTCTCGGGTGCCAGCCAGGCCTGGAAATTTGCTTTCAGGGCAGGCCATTCTGTGTCGGTAATCGAGAACCAGGCTGTATCGCGTGAGCGCCCTTTGTAGACAATCGCTTGGCGGAAAATGCCTTCATAACGAAAGCCCAGTCGTCGTGCAGCCGCTTGTGAAGGAGCATTGTGCGTATCGCACTTCCATTCGTAGCGGCGGTAGCCCAAGCCGTCAATGGCATAGGCCATCAACAGATAGTGGGCTTCGGTGGCCATGCGGGTTTGCTTCAGAGCGGGTGACCAGGCTACAAAACCCACTTCAATGCAGCCGTTTTGCGGGTCAATCCGCATCAGGGACAAGGTGCCCAATGCCCGCCCTGTGGCTTGTTCTACGACGGCGTAATGCACGGCGTTGTCGGCCTGACTGATGGTATGCAGATGCTGATCGAATTGCCCACGGCTGGTAAAGGGCCCTACGGACAAGTAGGTCCAGTCACGGCCATCGTTGGCGCTGCTGTAGGCCTCGTACAGGCTGTCGCCGTGTTGCTCCGGGTTCACTGCTTCCAGTCGGCAGTACTTACCGTGCAAAACACAGCGGGTGGGTCGCGGGCGGGCTTGCCAATGAGGGAGCGAGGGGCCGATAGGCTGGTGATAATCGTTCAACTGAACCATGAGATGTCTTCAATAGAAAACGCTCCTGAAATGCCAGTTCGTGGCACATCGGGAGGCGGGAAAGGGGAGGGCGGGGCTGGGGGACAACAGGTGTTGTGCTAGGCCACTAATTGATTCTATTGAGCAAGTGGCCGGTTACAGCAATCCGCTTTTTTGCTTGCTCCCAGACCACATTGAGAAGATGGCCGTGAAACGTGACGGAGCCGGCCCTGGCGGGCCTTGGCGTTGGATTTGAACGGCAGACACAACTATCCTGAGCGCTAAGCACAGATGCCGTAGCGTCGGTTGGGCAGACCAAAGTGGCAGGCATCAAAAAAGCCGAGCTACCTGGTGGGTAGTCTCGGCTTGGGTCCAGGCTTGACGCCAGAGGCTTAGAGCTGGTTGAGGTTCAGACGCAGAACGCTGTCTTTGGCACCTTTCAGGTAGTGCGGGCTCTTGTCACCGTGAGGAATCTTGATGGTGACAAAAGCGGTCTGGCCGTCAGCGCTCAGCGTCACGCTGTTGGGGTGTACAGGAGCGCTAATGCGGTGTTTCACAGCCAGGGTGTTGGCATCCAGAATGGTTACCGAACCGGTACCGGCAGGCGTTTGACGATCCACGCCACGGTTGGTGGCGATCAGTTCTTTACGAGCGTCGTTGTACACGATATCCAGCAGCCCCAGACCGACTTCAACCGTGTTTTCCACTTTGCCGGAGGTGGTGTCGAATACGTAAATCTTGCCGGTGTTGGCGTCAGCTCCAAACAGTTTCTTGCCATCTGCGCTCAGGGCGATGTTCACGAAGAAGTGACGGGAATCTTCCCGCTTGTCGCTTTTCGCATCGCCTGTCGTGAAGCGCTGTTCGATAGTGCCTGTAGCCGGGTTGATGACCGCAATTTCATCCTTGCCGCCGTGGCCCACGAACAGGCGTTTGGTGTTGGCATCGTAGGCAGCGCCGGCAGGCCACAGGCCAACGTTGTCGATATTGTGCAGGATGCGGCCTTGGGCACCGTCCACAATCCATACGCGGCCACCTTCAGAGGGGTTGGTCACGAAGATGCGGTTGTCCTGTTCGTCAATCACGACTTTACGGGTGTGTTCCCAGCCGTCCTTGCCTTCTTTCTGGCCCAGTTGAATCAGTTGCTTGACGGTGCCGTTCAGGCTGTTGATCGCCAGCAGCGAGCCGTCCAGAGTGTTACCCACGTACAGAGTGTGAGTTTTCTGGTTCAGGCCCAGTGCGAAAGCACGGCGTGGCAACTGGATGCGCTGCGACTCACGCAGAGTGTCCTGGTCCAGAACATGCAGAAAGCCGGCCGCACGGTCTTCAAACAAGGGGGTGGCGGCAACGAATAATTGCTTGCTGTCCTTGGCGGCCAGAATTTCGTAGGCACCCTCAATGGTGTCCTGACGGAAAGTGACTTGTGCTTGAGGGGCAGTTGCATTGAAAGACGATGTTTGGCCCACTTGTTGCGATTGCGGTGCGGTCTGGCATGCGCTGAGCAGCAAGGCCCCCATTACGGAGGCAACAATCATTTTTAAAGAGGCAGGGCGGGACGCAATCATGTATTTCCTTTGGGATTCAATAAATGAGAATCGTTACTATAACTGCTCTGTTTTATAAACTTTTCTGACCTGCCTGTCTATGTAAATACGTAGAACCCTGCTTGATCGCAGGGTTTTGAATGACGTTTTCAGTCTTGCTGGGAGCCTTGTCCAAAACGGGCTTGCCAGGCTTCATACACTTGGCGTTTTTCAGGTAAAGGCAGGTGTTCCATTTTCACGCCCTGCTTGCCAAAATCCTGCTGCATTTTTTTGTAGAAGGATTCGGTGGACCAGCCAAAGGGTTCGCCTTGTTCGTCGTCGGCGCAATACACCACACGCTCTACGCCTGAGGCGATCATGGCGGCCATACACATGGGGCAGGGGATGCCACTGGCATACATGGTGCTGCCTGCATGGTGACTGCTTTTTACCGCCTGGCTGGCGTGGCGCAGTGCCTGGATCTCGGCATGGGCGGTCGGGTCGTGGGCGAGGTAGGTCTCATTGACCCCTTCGGCCAGAACCTGGCCGTCACGCACAAGCACGGCACCAAAAGGCTGGCCGCCACGGGCGACATTCTCTGCTGCAATCTGGATCGAGCGCAGCAGATAGTGTTTATCGTTCATGTTTTTCTCCTGTAGAGAAGCAGGGTTGGAATGAGCCTTGAAACCAGAGTCTGTGTTTGTGCCTTGTGGCAGGCCTGCGGGTGCAGGTGGCAAAGGGAGATGCGTTCTGGTTGGGCGTGTTGGTAATGCAAAACAGCCGCTGACGGGCAGCGGCTGTTTTGTTTCGGGTCCTATTAGCGATGGCCGCCAATAGTCAGGTTGGCATGACGGTTCACATCTTTATACAGCAAGTAGCGGAAACGGCTTGGGCCGCCCGCGTAGCACGCTTGTGGGCAGAAGGCGCGCAGCCACATGAAGTCACCAGCTTCCACTTCAACCCAGTCCTGGTTCAGACGGTAAACGGCCTTACCTTCCAGAACGTACAGACCGTGTTCCATGACGTGCGTTTCAGCAAAGGGGATGACGCCACCGGGTTCAAAGTTCACGATGTTCACGTGCATGTCGTGACGCAGATCGGACATATCGGTAAAGCGCGTGGTGCTCCAGCGGCCTTCGGTGTCGGGCATCACCATGGGGGTGACGTCTTTCTCGTTAGTCACGAAGGCTTCAGGTGCTTCCAGGCCTTCCACACGCTGATAACGCTTGCGGATCCAGTGGAAGTTGGCCAACTCGCCCGTGCGGTTGTGCAAGGTCCAGTTGGTGGAAGGAGGAATAAAGGCATAGCCGCCTTCTTCCAGGATGTGCTTGGTGCCTTCCAGAACCAGTTCCAATTGGCCCTTGACGACAAAAATCACGCCTTCGGCTTCGGGATCGGACTCAGGGTTGTTGCTGCCGCCTTGAGGACCCACTTCCATGATGTATTGGGAGAAGGTTTCGGCAAAGCCGGACAGAGGACGAGCCAATACCCATAAGCGGGTATTTTCCCAACCGGGCAGGAAGCTGGTCACGATGTCTTGCAGCACGCCTTTGGGCAGCACGGCATAGGCCTCGGTGAACATGGCGCGATCTGTCAGCAACTGAGTCTGAGGAGGATGGCCACCGGGAGGGGCGTAGTAATTGACTTTGGACATGTTGATTCCCATTGACATTCAGTAAGGAAAAATCTGTCGAACGGCACGGCGCAATCCCGGCGGTTGGCAAAAGGCACAGGCGGGATGTCGTTGTAATGCGCGGGACCAATACACAGTAACGATTGCTGGTGATATTTACAAATTAAATGTATAAATCTCTAGTATTTGTTTTTTGAATGTATTGAGCTGTGGAGCCTGTTGGCAGCAACAGCAACAGCAACAGCAACAGCAACAGCAACAGCAACAGCAACAGCAACAGCAACAGCAACAGCAACAGCAACAACTGCTGCAAGTGCTTTAATACCAATGCCGAAGCAGGCAGCAGTGTTACTACCTATATTGATGCTCATTGATGTCGCGTCTGTCTTGGAACAGCGGTTGATCTACGCTCCGTGCCCACACCCAGTAGCTTGGGGCCTCACGAGCCATCTTTGATGCACAGCTAGTATCCACAGGCGATAGCCAGCACTTTGCTTGGGCCAAAGGCGTGATGTCAGAAGGATTTTGAAGATATGGATCATCAACTATCGAG
Organism: Alcaligenes sp. LTN-3; assembly: GCF_059735605.1. Classification (NCBI taxonomy): domain Bacteria; kingdom Pseudomonadati; phylum Pseudomonadota; class Betaproteobacteria; order Burkholderiales; family Alcaligenaceae; genus Alcaligenes; species Alcaligenes sp. LTN-3. The sequence goes on from NZ_JCAPDN010000002.1 coordinate 375,430, forward strand.
CAGTCCCAGCCTGAATCGGCCCTTGTACGACCTGGACCTGTTGCTGGCCTTGTTGACGGTGGTCGATTGCGGCAGCTTTACGGCAGCAGCGACGCGTTTGCATTCCACCCAGTCCACGATCAGCCAGAAGGTGCGACGTCTGGAAGAGCTGGCCGGACTGCGTCTGCTGGATCGGGCCAGCCGGGGAGTCAGCACGACCGAAGCGGGGCAGACCTTGCTGGGTTACGCCCGCCAGATGCTGGCCCTGAATCATCAGTTGTCAGAAGCCTTGTCGGGTTCGTTGGTGACTATCTCGGTACGGCTGGGTGTGCCAGAGGATTTTACTAACGGCCAGACCATGCGGGCCCTGGCGGGTTTCAATCGGCAGTTTCCGCAGGTGCGGCTGGAAGTCAGCAGCGGTTTAAGTAGCGATTTGCTGGCCGCCTACGATCAGGGTGAGCTGGATCTGGTGCTGGTCAAGCAGCGTCATAATGCCCGCGAAGCGGTGGTCTGTTTACCCGAGCAGACGGCCTGGGTCGATAGCGCGACCGATCCGGTCTTTCATCTGGACCCTATCCCCCTGGTTACTTTCCCACGCCGTGGTGTTTACCGTGAGGAGATTATCAGTGCAGTGGAGTCCTTGGGGCGGCGTTGGCGCATCAGTTTTACCAGTTCCAGCTTGAGCGGCATTCAAGGAGCGGTGGCAGACGGGATGGGCATCAGCCTGTTGCCACGGCGTGCTGTGCGGGACGACCATATTGAGCTGGGGCAAGCACAAGGCCTGCCCCGGATTGATGCTTTTGAGCTGGCGATTTTGCATAGGCCCCACGCCAATGAGATGGTGACGGCCTTATCCCGTGTGCTGGTAGAAATGTTGGCTCCCGAGAGTGAGCACCGCGTTTGATACCTGGGTGTTCGGCCTGCGAGAGTGACAAAGACGCGTCAGGCTTTAGTGCTTGGGCGTGACTGGATCAAAGTGCGTCATTACATCCAGCACGGGTTCTTCGGCCATCACACGCGCCCGTGCAGCCACGGCAATCTCGTGCCCCTGACTGATGGTCAGCTTGCCATCCATTTCCAGGTCTACCTCTACCCAGATCATGTCGCCCAGCTTGCGGGTGCGTAACTGGTGTATCCCTTCTACGCCGGGCGTCTCGCGCAAGAGTTTGGCAATGCGCTCTTCCGTTTCCTGATCGACCGCTTTATCTGTCAGATCGTGGAAGGCGCCTATCGCAAACTTCCAGCCCGTGCGCAGAATCATCAAGCCCACAATGCTGGCAGCCAAGGGGTCGCCCAAGGGCAGGCCTGCCAAGTTCGCCATGACTCCGACACTGACAACCAAGGAGGATGCGGCATCCGAGCGTGCATGCCAGGCATTGGCAGCCAGCATGGTCGAGCGTAACCGTTTGGCTACACGCAACATGTAGCGAAACAGGAGTTCTTTGCTACAGAGCGCAGTCAAGGCAATGGCCAAGGCAATGGGGTGTACAGCCTCGATGCTGCTGGGGTCGCGCAAGGCAGAGACGGCATTCCACAACATCCCGGCGCCCACGGCCAGCAAAAGGCCTCCAATGGCCAAGGTAGCGACCGTTTCGTAGCGCAAGTGACCGTAGGGGTGGTCTGCATCTGGGCCTTGGCGGCTATGGCGGTTGGCAATCAGCACTACAAAGTCCGACAGCAGGTCAGATAAAGAGTGAATGGCGTCGGCAATCAGGGCTTGAGAATGGGCAAACAGGCCCACCACAAGTTGCAGCACGCTCAAACCAATATTGACAAGGACGCTGACCCAGGTGGAGCGTTGAGCGCCGCGGTGCCGGTCCAGATCAGAAGGGAGGGTGTTTTTCATGCCAAACGGTCCTTGCAAGCAAAGCGGCAGGCTGTGTATCAATACAGCAGTTTCAAGATAAAGAGTGTATCGACTTTCCCGGCCTGTAGGGTGCTGAAAGGGGCCTGGCAGGCTGTTTTGAGCCTATTCTTTGGTATATGGATACAAAAAAACCTCGCTTTTGAGCGAGGCTTTTGGGCGTATCAGGAATGCGTCTTAATTGATGCGCATGCCGGGCTGGGCGCCAGGGAAGGGCTCTAGAATATAGATACCTTGGTCCACGGCGTCATCAGCATGGCTGGCAGCCAGAACCATCCCTTCGGACACACCAAAACGCATCTTGCGAGGAGCCAGGTTAGCTACCAGAACCGTCAGCTTGCCGATCAGGTCGTCGGGTTGGTAAGCCGACTTGATGCCAGAGAACACTTGGCGCAAACGACCTTCGCCAGCATCCAGGCTCAGGCGCAGCAGCTTGTCCGACCCTTCTACGGCTTCACAGCTGACGATCTTGGCAATGCGCAGATCAACCTTGATGAAGTCCTTGATGTCGATGGTGTCGGCAATCGCTTCGCCACCGGGCAGGACGACTGGGGCTGGCGGGGGGGCCAGCAGTTCGTCCACCATGGCGCTGTCTACCCGCTGCATCAGGTGTTTGAATGGAGCGATGTGATCAGGCAAGGCAGCCACGTCATCCCAGACAAAGCTGCGATCCAGACCGAATAGCTCGCGGGCAACGCGATCGGTCAGGGTAGGCAAAATGGCGGTCAGCATGACAGACAGACCCTTGAAGCCAGCCAGGGTGCGCGAGCAAATGTCTTGCAGCGCATCTTTCTGGGCTTGCTCGGCAGTTGCAATGCCTTTGGCCATGACCCAGGGCTGGGCTGTATCGAAAGCCTGGTTGATGATGTCGGCTTGAGCCATGATCTGGCGCACAGCACGGCCGTACTCGCGGCTTTCCAGATCGGAGCGGACTTTCTCGGCAACTTCTTTGAGCTGGTTTTGCAGCTCGGAGGTGTCGCCCTGGTAGGCCAGCTTGCCATCAAAGTGCTTGCTAATGAAGTTGGCGGCACGGCTGGCGATGTTGACGTATTTGCCAATCAGGTCGCTGTTGACGCGGGCAATGAAGTCATCAGGATTGAAGTCCATGTCCTCAACGTGCGAGTTCAGCTTGGCGGCCATGTAGTAGCGCATCCACTCGGCATCCATACCCAGTTCCAGGTAGCGCAGGGGTGAAATGCCTGTGCCACGGCTTTTGGACATTTTTTCGCCGCTAACCGTGATGAAACCGTGTACGTTCAGTGCATCAGGCACTTTACGGCCGGAGAATTTCAGCATGGCAGGCCAGAACAGGGCGTGAAAGTACACGATGTCCTTGCCGATAAAATGCACCTGCTCGGTGCTGCCCTCCGGATCCAGCAAGGCATCAAAGTCCAGACCGGCCTTGGTGCAGTAGGCTTTCAAGGAAGCCAGGTAACCAACAGGCGCGTCCAGCCAGACGTAGAAGTACTTGCCGGGCGCATCGGGAATCGGAATGCCGTAGTAAGGTTCGTCGCGGGAAATATCCCAGTCGTTCAGGGACGCTTCGGCCCCTTCGCCTGTACCCAGCCATTCGCGGGTTTTGCCCAGCACTTCCGATTGCAGACGTGGCTTGCCCTGGGCGTTCTTGCCTGTGGTCCACTCTTGCAGGAAGGCCACGCAGCGCGGGTCGGACAGACGGAAGAAGAAGTGTTCCGAGGTCTTTAACACCGGACGCGCATTGGTCAGGGTGGAGTAAGGTTCGATCAGCTCGGTCGGGGCGTAAACCGCGCTACAGACCTCGCAGCTGTCGCCGTACTGGTCTTTGGCGTGACATTTGGGGCACTCGCCCTTGATGTAACGATCGGGCAGGAACATGCCTTTGACCGGGTCATAGAACTGTTCGATGGTGCGTGTATCGATGAAACCGGCGCTTTTGAGCGTACGGTAGATATCCTGGGCCAGCTCGACGTTGTCAGGCGAGTCCGTACGGTGCCAGTGGTCGAACTTGATGTTAAAGCCGTTCAGGTAGGTGGGGCGTTCGGCCGCGATCTTGTCTACCAACTGGGCGGGGGTAATGCCCGCGCTTTCTGCCTTGAGCATGATGGGGGCGCCATGGGCGTCGTCCGCACACACAAAATGTACCGTATGTCCCGACATTCGCATGGACCGAACCCAGATGTCGGCCTGGATATATTCCATGATGTGGCCGATGTGAAACGAGCCATTGGCATACGGCAGGGCGGTCGTAACAAATATCGTTCGTGACATGACTTAACAAAATAAAAGAGAAAGGGAACAAGGATTCTACGGTCTATTGGACACTTGTGCAGCGCCAGACCGAGGAATGTCCACGGGTAAAGTGCTGAGGAGGAATTGCGAATGATACAAATGCACACACCCTGAGCCTATGACGACTCAGGGTGTTCGGGGGCAATACCTATTCAGCGTTGCTGTGAACCAACTGCTTGGCGCACAGTCAAGAACTGTTAAGGAATCTCGCGCATCTCGATGTCGGTGACATCACGCGAACGTGGTGCTGTCGACTGTTTGCTGGCAGTAGTGGGGCGGCGGCGTTGGTCCCAATAGGCTTTAACGCCGAAAGGACGGCCACTAATACGCGCCACAATGTATAAAATGCCGATCGCAATCGCGGTGGAAACCATGAAGATAAACGCCATGATTGCACCGAAAATTGTCAGCAAGACAAAGAGGGCTGTGCGGATAATCTGGTTAAATGTGCTCATAGGTTTAGTATGACACCATAAGTGTAAAAAAATTCCTCTTGAACCGCTAAATTTCTGGTTTAAAGGTATGGTGATGTTTCTTTATATCAAGGTTTTGTATAAATGACAGTGAGTTCCGAGCGCGTGTTGCAAGCCCTGGCGAGTGTGACCGATCCCAACACGTTAAAGAAGTTATCGGTCGATGCGGGTCGATGCGAACTGGGCATTGACCAGAACCAGGTTGAGCTGACTTTGCATCTGCCCTACACGGCTTATGACATTCAGGGGCAGCTGCGCGAACGTATCGAGCAAGCTTTGGCGGGCGTGGGTGCCACCCTGTCCAAGCTGCATTTGAGCCCTCGCATTGGTATACATGCCGTGCAGGAAGGCTTGCGCCCCATGCCCAATATCCGCAACATTATTGCGGTGTCCTCGGGCAAGGGCGGGGTCGGTAAAAGTACGACGTCGGTGAACCTGGCCTTGGCTTTGCATATGCAAGGTGCGCGTGTCGGTTTGCTGGACGCGGATATTTACGGCCCTAGCGTGCCCACCATGCTGGGCCTGCACGAGCGTCCGCGCAGTGCAGACGGCAAGATGATGGAGCCGCTGATTGGCCACGGTCTGCAAGCGAACTCGATTGGTTTCTTGTTGGATGAGGACGCTCCAGCGATCTGGCGCGGCCCGATGGCAACCCAGGCGCTGACACAGCTGCTTACACAAACGCGTTGGGACAATCTGGATTATCTGATCATCGACATGCCTCCGGGCACGGGCGACATTGCCTTGACCCTGTCGCAGAAAGTCCCGCTGACGGGCGCTGTGATTGTGACCACTCCGCAGGATCTGGCGCTGATCGATGCCAAGCGTGGCTTGAACATGTTCCAGAAGGTCAATGTGCCAGTCTTGGGTATCGTGGAGAACATGTCGGTTCACATTTGCTCGAACTGTGGTCACGCTGACCCGGTCTTTGGCCAACACGGTGGCCGCGATATGGCCAGCCAATTCAACGTGCCTTGGCTGGGTGCCTTGCCGCTGGCAATGAGCATTCGGGCTCAGACCGACTCCGGTACCCCTACCGTGATTGCCAGCGCAGACAGCCCCGAGGCTCGGCTCTATCATGAGATTGCCAATCGCGTTTCGGCTAACTTGTCGCAACTACCTCCAGACACGTCGGGGCAGCGCCCCAAGGTTGTTCCTCGTCCTCTTTGAGTACGTATGCGCAAATCCGGCTTTTGCCTGTTGTTCTCGATAGTCCTGAGCCCTGCCGTGTGGGCTCAGTCTTCCGTTCCTGATGTCATTATTGATCCGGGGGGCGTGCCCCCCCAGGCGTTGAAAGAAATTCAGCGTGCGGTCAGTGCCATTACGCGTTTGGCGGAAGATCAGGACTTGGGAGAGGTCTCGCGTCTGCGGCGCCGGGCCCATGATGCGACCGTTTCCGCCTTGCAGACTCAGGGTTATTTTGACTCTGTGGTTACGCTGGAGGTGGGTGAAGATTCCAGCGGGGAATATTGGGACATTATTATTCAGCCAGGTGAAATCACGCGTGTGCGCGACATTGCCTTGGACTTCAAAGGCAAGATCCAGGAGCCGGAATACCAAGTGCGTCTGGAAGGGATCAAGGCCAGTTTTCCCCTGAAAGTGGACGATCCTTTTTTAAATTCAGTCTGGTCGTCGGCCAAGGCGGATTTGTTGGAAAGCGTACAGCGCCAGGACTTTTACTACGCTCGTTATATAGACACGCGGGCGACGGTACTGGCTGACGAAGGGGTGGCCGACCTGTCCCTGAACGTCGATAGCGGGCCACGGGTTCGCATGGGGCCTCTGGAGACCACCGGCTTGAAGCGAGTCCCCCAGTCACTGGTGGACCGCTACGTGCGCTATACCCCCGGTGACCCCTACGATCAGGACAAGCTGGACGAGTGGCAGCAATCTTTGGCGGCCACCACTTTTTTTCGGGGTGCCTTTGTCACTCTGGATGAGCAGGCCAGCAAAAAGAAAGAGCTTCCTGATGGTGATGTAGAGCTGCCTGTAAGGGTGCGAGTGACCGAAGCACCATCCAAGCAGTTCACCGGCTCTTTGGGTTTTGACAGCGACCACGGAGCGCGTGCCGAAGCCCTGTACCGAAAGAATATTGTGTTTGGCCTGCCCATTTGGTCCGAGGCCGGTCTTGGGGTGGATAAAAACCGCCAGAGGGCTTTTTATGACATCCATTTGCCGCCCACGATTCGTGGCTACAAGAACAGTTTCGGTGTTTTGTATGATCGCTCTGACGTTGAAGGCCTGGACACTGAGCGTTTGGCCTTGGGCTGGAAGCTGCGCCAAGAACGAAAGGCGGCGGGTAATAGCCGCGTTGAGTACGAAACTGAGTGGGGTGTGCTGGGGGCCTGGGACAAGACCAAGATTTCTGGCCTGCCCACTCGTGAAACCCCTTCTGCCATTGCAACTTGGCAGTGGCTGCGCCGCGATGTGGACAAGAAATACGATCCGCGCGAAGGCAATTTGATTGACTTTGGTGTCGGTGCTGGTGTCACGCTGGATCGGGGCGAAAGGTTCTACCGCAGCAATTTGCGACTCCAACAATGGTGGCCGGTTGGGGATCGGGACGTCTTGTCCGTACGCGGGGAAGTCGGCAAAGTGTGGGGGATGACGGATCGGACGCCGCCTGATTTCGGTTATCGCACTGGGGGCGCGCGCAGCATCCGGGGCTATAAATATCAAAGTATTGGTCTTGAACGCAGCGACGCCGTGGTGGGCGCGCCGGCCATGGCGGTTGCTAGTGTGGAGTACACGCATTTTTTCACCAGCATGTACGGCATGCGTGCTTTTGTGGACGTGGGCGATGCGGCGTCCAGCTTTGGTGATATGGACTTGGCCTGGGGTTACGGTTTGGGAGCGGTGGTCCGAACCCCTGCCGGGCCCTTCAATCTTGATCTGGCCTATGGTCAGCGGGACAAACGTTTACGTTTGAGCTTTTCTTTGGGAATCGCATTTTAATGGCTTGGGTTCGGCGCTGGTTCCGATATTTTGCATTGTGGGGCATCCCCTTTGTGGTGGTGGCCCTGCTGCTTGTGTGTGGTTTTGTGTATTGGGTGCTGGCCAGTCAGGTTGGTACCCGTTGGGCGCTGCGCACGGCCTTGCCTTATGCACAGGGCAGTGCACAAGGCGTACGCGGAACGATCTGGGACGGTCTGAGTATCGACCACCTGGTGCTGGCCCTGCCCGATACCCATGTCGATATCGAACGTTTGCGCCTGCAGGCCAACTGGAAAGAGCTCTGGGAGCGACGCTTGCATGTGGTGGAGCTCAGTGCCCATAAAGTGGATGTGGCCTTGACATCCTCGGACGAGCCCAAGTCCGACGCCCCCTTCAAAATGCCTGAGTTGCCTATCAGTATTGCCGTGGACAAACTGGCCTTGGGTCAGTTCCTGTTGACGCAAGATGGTACGCCCTTGCCGGTAGCCATTGCGGATTTGTCCTCGGCTCTGGCTGTGGATTCCGACAGCGCACAGTTGCGTCTGTACGATTTGATGGTGGCCAATGAGTCCATTCGCGCTGGTTTTCAGGGTGAAGTAGAGCTGGCGGGCCTGGAAGCGCCATATCCGGCACGAGCCGATATCCAAATCATTGCTCGTGGTTTGACGGCGGATTCTCCGATTTGCGCCAAGCAGTATTTGCCCGCGTATGCGGAGCAATCGAAGTCCGACCGGCCTGCTGCAAAAGTCGCCGTTGCTCAGTCCACAACGACAGCCGCTGCACAAACGCTGAAAGCCAATGCCAATGCCAATGCCAAGGCTGCGGCGGCCTCTGTTGCGGCACAAACTCCTCAGCAAAGCCAAACCAAGGCCAACACGCAGGGCCAGCTCGCCCCTGACAGCCAATCGGTCGATCAGCCTGTAGATACCCCTAGTGCCGCCGGAGTCATCAGCTCCGAGCCCGGGGGCAGTGCAGGTCTTGTTGATGAAGAACGTATCCAGGAGCCGGTTGCTGTTCCTGAGCCCGAGCCTTTGCCCGATTGTGTGGTCAATGCGCAAATCACCTTGAATGGCTCTTTGGAACAAGCCACCTTGCTACTTAAGGGGCATGGTCAGGGTTATAGCCTGGACGCCAGTGCAGAATTGAGTCCGTTGGATTCCGTACCCGTGCGTCAGGCCAAGCTGGCCGTGAAATTGCCAGACGAGTCCTTGCTGGATGCAGACTTTGCCTGGGATGCCACACAGGAGGGTGTGCACGTTCAGGATCATTTCAAAGGTCAGTTCAGCAGCAACAAGCTGGACTTGCATGCATTATTAGGCGATGTCTTGCCTGACGCTCTGCTCAATAGTCAGGGCAAGTTTGATGTGGTGCTGGCGGATAAAGAACAAATACTTTCTGCGGATGTCGATATTCAACTGCTGCAAGGCAGCCGTTGGAACAAACAACCGGCGATTGGGCAGATCAAGGCGAAAGCGGCCGCACCAGCGCAGCCGGGTGAGCCGACCTGGTGGCGTCAACTGCACTTGAGCGATGTGCTGACTGATTTGAAAGTGGGCGATAACCAGGTGCTCTTAAAGGGCGATTTGGGTATAAGCGGCACGGCGGCGCTGGATTTGCAAGTCAAGATGCCCAAAGCAGAACAATTGTGGCCCGGCCTGGAGTTGGGTGTGGCATCGGCGCAAGGCCAACTGCGTGGCGACGTGTCGCGCCACACCTTACAGCTACAAGGCCAATACGATCTGGGTGGCAAAGACAGTACTCAGCTGGGTCAGGGCATCGCGCAAGCGGATCTGGCCTTGGAAGGCGGCTGGCATTTCGCCGATCAAGGCAAGGCAGCCTACTGGGATGGCCAGCTAAGCCGTTTGCAGGCTGACCATGCAGGTCTGGCTGTGCGTTTGCAGTCGGCTATGCCACTGCGTTTTACGGATGCACTGCGTGCACCCGAGCCAGCGCGAAAAGAATCCCTTGCCAAGACAGATGCGACGTTTGCAGAACAGCCGGCGGTAGAGCCTGGCGTGGCTCCGGCCCCGGCTTTGGCGAATGAAGGAGCCAGGCCGGTCGACGAAGTACAACAGGGTGCGGGTACTGGCTCGGTAGTCAATGCGGCAGATGGTAGCGGAGCGGCACAAACTGACAAAGCGGCATCGATGGAGGGTGGTGCAGCCGCAGTGCGCGCTGCCCAGCCACCTCTGGAACCCTGGTCGGTTCGCGTGGGTGCGGCTACCTTGAGCACCTCCGTCGATAGCGAGCCTTGGATCAATCTGCGTCATCAGGAATCCACGTATCAGCCGGGACAGTGGGCCAGCCGGGGTGAATTGCTGGATCTGGTCTTGTCCGAACCTCGCATCGCGCGTTTGTTGCGCAAGGTAGGGGTGCGGGAAGATCCGGAGAAAGCCAAAGGGGGCGGGGTCAAGATTGCCAGGAACAAGAAAACCCAGCCGCCTGAAATTGATATCAAAGCCCGTTGGGACCTGAAGTTCAATGGCGCCTTGGCTGGGCAAGTGCGTGTGGATCGTGTCGCGGGTGATGTCCAGGTTTTTGCCGAACCTCCCATGTCTCTGGGCCTGGAGGATCTGAGCATCGTCATTGATGCGAAACCTACCTCGGGTACTACCAGCCGTCTGGATGCTCAGATGGATGTGCGTACCAAGGACATGGGCTACGTCACTGCCAAGGCTCAAACCCCCATTCACGGGCTGACCCTGGACGAGAACGATCGCAAAACGGTCAGCATTCAAGCCAATATTGATGACCTGAGCTGGACGCGCCTGTTCCTGGGTGATGCCATGGAATTGGGCGGCCGTCTGAATGCGGACGTGAATATTGATGTGGGCGCGAAATGGGCCTGGACCAGCCGAGGCACGGTAACGGGCCGCGAGTTGCGCTTTACTCGTCTCGATGACGGTATCCGTTTGATTGACGGGCAGTTGGATGCCAGTTTTGATGGCGATATTTTCCGCTTGGATTCGCTGACTTTCCCGGCCCGTCTGCGGGTAGAGCCGCAAGAGTGGCGTACGGCTACGTGGCTGAAAGAGAGTCCGGATGCCAAGGATGGCAAGCTGACAGTGTCCGGGCAGTGGAACTTGAGTACTCAGCAAGGGGCATTTGGCGTCGATATTTTCCGTTTCCCCATTTTGCAACGCTCTGACCGTTACGCCATGATGTCCGGCAATATCAATCTGGACATGGAGCTGCCTCGTATTGCGATTACCGGCAAGGTAGTGGCTGATGCAGGATGGTTCAATCTGGATATGTTGGGCGGCATTCCCACGGTAGATAGCGACGTGGTGATTGTGCGGGCTGGCGATGAGCCTGCTGCCGAGCCATCTCAGGCTGCCACTGATATGAGTATGGACATTGATGTGGATTTGGGCCGACGCTTTTATCTGACCGGTTATGGTGTGAACTCGGGCTTGGTCGGCAATCTGCGGATCACCATGGCCGGTGGCAAGTTAACCGGCATTGGCGCCTTGCGTACTCGTGGTGGTCGTATCGAACTGTATGGGCAGAAGCTCTTGCTCAAGCGCGGTACGGTGACGTTTCAGGGCGACATCACCTCGCCCATCCTGGATATTGAAGCCGTGCGTACCGGGCTGGCGGTAGAGGCAGGTGTTAAGGTGGTTGGCACGGCGCGCAGACCCCGAATCGATTTGGTGTCCTATCCGGAAGTCAGTGAAGTCGAAAAACTGTCCTGGCTTTTGTTGGGCCATGGCCCGGATGACTCCGGTGGCGACATGGCCTTGTTGCTCAGTGTGGGCACCTCTTTTCTAGGGGACGGCGAGCCCTTTTACCGCAAGTTCGGTATTGATGAGGTGGCCATGCGCTCAGGCGACCTGGGTAGTGCTGGTAGCATCTTGCCAGTCGAAAGTGTGGTCAAATCCCTGAACAGTGGCACCAGCAATGAAGAGCGTAAGTTCATTGCAATTACCAAGGCGTTAACGGCCGATTTTTCGGTCAGCCTGGAGCAGGCCATGGCCGATACCGGCACGGTAGGTCGGGCCAGCTACCGCTTGGCGCGGGGCCTGACCGCTGAAGTCAGCGCGGGTACGGTAAACGGTCTGGCCCTGATTTACCGCTGGTTCTCGAAAGATTGATGCAGGCTGCCCGGCTTCAAACGGGCAGCCAATTGTGGTGCAAATGATATATTTGCGCCGCAATTGGCTTGTGTGTGTATCTAAACGATAAAATAACCGGTTACTGATTTAAGGCGGCTAATTTCTTATGAGTATCAAAAGCGACCGTTGGATTCGGCGGGCTGCTGCCCAAGGCATGATCGAACCTTTCGAGCCAGGCCAAGTGCGCAATGTAGACGGACAACGTATCGTCAGCTACGGCACCAGCAGCTATGGTTACGATGTGCGTTGTGCCAGCGAATTCAAGATTTTTACCAACATCAATTCGACCATCGTGGACCCCAAGGCCTTCGATGAAAAGTCCTTTGTGGATTTCGTCGGTGATGTGTGCATTATTCCGCCCAATTCTTTTGCGCTGGCCCGTACGGTTGAGTACTTCCGTATTCCTCGCAGTGTGCTGACCATGTGTCTGGGCAAAAGCACCTATGCCCGTTGCGGCATTATCGTGAACGTGACTCCGCTGGAACCCGAGTGGGAAGGCCATGTCACCTTGGAGTTTTCCAACACCACCCCGCTGCCAGCCAAGATTTACGCCGGTGAAGGGTGCGCACAGATGCTGTTCTTTGAAAGCGATGAAGTGTGCGAAGTGTCGTACCGCGACCGCGGCGGCAAATATCAGGGTCAACAGGGCGTTACCTTGCCCCGTACCTAGGAGTTCTGGATGAAGTTTCGTTTTCCTATCGTCATCATCGACGAAGACTACCGTTCCGAAAATACGTCGGGCCTGGGCATTCGAGCCCTGGCCTCGGCGATAGAGGCCGAAGGCGTAGAGGTTCTCGGGGTCACCAGTTATGGTGACCTTAGTTCTTTTGCGCAACAGCAAAGCCGCGCGAGCGCCTTCATTTTGTCGATTGATGATGAGGAATTCGATGTGGATTCCCCGGAGGATGTTGCCAACGCGATCAAGAACCTGCGCTCTTTTATTGGTGAGCTGCGGTTTCGCAACGAGGACATCCCTATTTATTTGTATGGCGAGACACGCACCTCTCAGCATATCCCCAACGATATTCTGCGCGAGCTGCACGGCTTTATTCACATGTTCGAGGACACACCCGAGTTCGTGGCGCGCCATATCATCCGTGAGGCCCGCTCCTATCTGGAAAGCCTGGCACCGCCGTTTTTCCGCGAACTGGTCAAATACGCGTCTGATGGTTCCTACTCCTGGCACTGTCCAGGGCACTCGGGTGGCGTCGCTTTTCTGAAAAGCCCGGTAGGTCAGATGTTCCACCAGTTCTTTGGTGAAAATATGCTGCGTGCCGATGTCTGTAATGCGGTCGACGAGCTGGGGCAACTGCTGGACCACACTGGCCCGGTTGCCGATGCCGAGCGCAACGCGGCCCGTATCTTTCATGCCGATCACTGTTTTTTCGTGACCAACGGCACGTCCACCTCTAATAAGATTGTCTGGCACGCCAATGTGGCCAATAACGATGTGGTGGTTGTGGATCGCAACTGCCATAAGTCGATTCTGCACGCCATCACCATGACGGGCGCTATCCCGGTTTTTCTGCGCCCCACGCGCAACCACTTGGGCATTATTGGTCCTATCCCGCAAGAAGAGTTCTTGCCAGAAAACATTGCGCGCAAGATTGAGGCCAACCCCTTTGCCTGCAAGGCCAGGAACAAGAAACCTCGTATTCTGACGCTAACGCAAAGTACCTACGATGGCGTGATCTACAACGTGGAAATGATCAAGGAAACCCTGGATTCCAAGATCCCCACGCTGCACTTTGATGAAGCCTGGTTGCCGCATGCGGCTTTCCACGACTTCTATCACGACATGCATGCTATTGGTGCCGATCGTCCACGCACCAAAGACACCATGATTTACGCCACGCATTCCACGCACAAAATGCTGGCTGGTTTGTCGCAGGCGTCCCAAATTACGGTGCAGGATGCGGAAAACCGCCCTTTGGACCGCAACGTATTCAACGAAGCCTACCTGATGCATACCAGCACCAGCCCGCAGTACGCGATTATTGCGTCCTGTGATGTGGCTGCGGCCATGATGGAGCCGCCCGGTGGCACCGCGCTGGTTGAGGAAAGCATTTGCGAGGCCATGGACTTCCGTCGTGCGATGCGCAAGGTCTCCAAGGAATATGGCGAGAGCGACTGGTGGTTCAAGGTCTGGGGGCCGGACAATCTGCCCGAAGAGGGCATAGGCGAGCGCGATGACTGGATTTTGCGCTCTGACGCGCAATGGCATGGCTTTGGCAAGTTGTCGACCAACTTCAACATGCTGGATCCGGTCAAAGCCACAGTCGTGACTCCCGGCCTGGATATTTCCGGCACCTTTGCCGAGCAGGGTATTCCTGCGGCTCTGGTTTCCAAGTATCTGGCCGAGCACGGCGTGGTGGTCGAGAAAACCGGCCTGTACTCCTTCTTTATTCTGTTCACCATTGGCATTACCAAGGGTCGCTGGAATACCTTGCTGACGGCCTTGCAACAGTTCAAGGATGATTACGACCGCAACCAGCCCATGTGGCGTATTTTGCCGGACTTTTGCAAAACCCAGCCCACCTACGAGCGCATGGGCTTGCGTGACCTGTGTCAGCAGATTCATCAGGCTTACCGCAAGTACGATCTGGCCCGCCTGACCACCGAGGTCTACCTGAGCGACATGATTCCCGCTCTGAAACCCTCGGACGCCTATGCCAAGATGGCGCACGGCGATATTGAGCGTGTTGGTATTGACGAGCTGGAAGGTCGTGTGACGGGTGTTTTATTGACGCCTTACCCACCCGGCATTCCTTTGCTGATTCCTGGCGAACGCTTTAACTCGCGTATTGTGGAATATCTGCAATTTGCGCGCGAGTTCAATGCCCGCTTCCCTGGCTTTGAAACCTATGTGCATGGACTGGCGCAGGATATTGGCCCCGATGGACTGCCGCGCTACTACGTAGATTGCGTGCTTGAGTCTGAAACCAACGAGTAAACCCGCGTGATTCCTTTTTTTGATGTTGCCGTCATCGGCGCAGGTGCGGCCGGTATGATGGCTGCCAGTATCGCAGGCCAGCGTGGTCTGCGAGTGGTATTGATTGATCACGCTGAGAAGCTGGCCGAGAAAATCCGTATTTCAGGTGGAGGGCGTTGCAACTTCACTAATACGGGGACTTCGCCAGAGAACTTCCTGTCCAAGAATCCGCATTTTTGCCGTTCCGCCTTGGCGGGCTATACCCCCCAGGATTTTCTGCAACTGGTGCGAGAGTACCGCATCGGTTTTCATGAAAAGCATAAAGGCCAGTTGTTCTGTGATGATTCCAGCGAGTCCATCATCCAGATGCTGCGTCAGGAGTGTTTGAAAGGGCAGGTATCCTGGCGCATGCCCTGTTCGGTGCAGTCCATTGGCCGCACGCAAGAAGGTTTTGTGCTGCGTACCAGCCAGGGCGATTTGAATGCCTTGCAGGTGGTGATTGCCACAGGCGGCATGGCGATTCCGCAGCTCGGTGCCACGGACTACGCTTTGCGTATGGCACGTCACTTTGGTTTGAAAGTGATTGAACCGCATCCGGCCTTGGTTCCCTTGACCTTTGATGGCCGGGATTGGAAACCCTTTTCGGCCTTGAGCGGTATGGCTTTGGAAGTGGAAGTCAGCACAGGGCAGGGCAAGCAGCGTCAAGCCTTTTTGGAAGATTTGCTGTTCACGCACCGTGGCCTGTCCGGGCCGGGTATCTTGCAGATTTCCAGCTACTGGCAATCGGGTGAAAGTATTAGTGTAGATCTGGCTCCCGGTCAGGATATTGCGCAGCAGTTATTGGATTTGAAGGCGGGTAACCGCCAGCAACTGGTCACGGTCTTGTCCACTTTGTGGCCACGCCGTCTGGTCGAGCAATGGTTGGATACCTCGGACTTGTTGCCTAAAGGCGTGGGGCAACAACGTCTGGCGGATCTGCCCGATCGCGTATTGCGTGCGGTGGGGCAGGTTATTAACGCTTGGCAGTTGAAACCCAGTGGCACCGCAGGCTATAAAAAGGCGGAAGTGATGAGCGGTGGCGTGGATACACGCGAGCTCAATCAGAAAAGCATGGAAGCACGTAAAGTACCTGGCCTGTTCTTTATTGGTGAAGCGGTGGATGTCACCGGTTGGCTGGGTGGGTATAACTTCCAATGGGCCTGGGCGTCTGCAGCAGCGTGTGCACGCGCACTGAAGGCGCAGGCAGGTCAGAGCTAGGGAAGCGAGTGGAAGCGGCAAGACGCAGTCTTTGCGGTCGCTTCTGACATTAACAGGATTGTGGGCTGGTGAGTCTGGGAGGCGATATGCAGTTGCCAGGAGATAGAAAGTACGTAGTAAGCCATGAGTGGGCCAAGGATGAGGACGGTATTGTGCTGGTTGGCATTACCGATTTTGCTCAGGATCAGTTGGGCGATTTGGTATTTGTGGGTGACTTCACTCCAGGTACGCGTTTGGCTGCGGGTGCAACGGCGGGTGTGGTGGAGTCGGTGAAAGCGGCCTCGGATATTTATGCGCCTGTGGCGGGCGAGCTGGTGGAGTTCAACCAAGCCTTATCCGATGCCCCGCATCTGATCAACGAAGCTCCGTTTGATACCTGGATTTTCAAGCTCAAGGCTGACAATCCAGCCGATCTGCAAGGCTTGCTGGATGGCCCCGCCTATGCGGCTGTGGCCGAGTAAGTTCAGATATTGATCTGACAGGAAGGCGTGTTGGCCCTGCTTGTTCCAGTCGGGCTGATCGTACAAAAAGGCCTGAATCCGATTTCACGGATTCAGGCCTTTTATGTGGTTCTAGCCTGCGAGTCTGAGCTTGGGACGGGGCAGATGGCTGCTTGAAACACGTGTCTGGCTTCTGTCAGAGAACCTGAAATTTAGCCACGGGTGGGCTTGAGTTCCCGTGTCCATTGATCTCCAGATTGGTGGGGTTTCGGCGTCGCTCTTGCTCCTAACGACGGCGGCGATAGGTCACATAGTCGTAAGTGAAGCCATTTTCCTCGGGCTGGGGCAGACGTTCTACTTCCTGCCATTGGCCAACGGGTAGCTCTGGAAAGAAGGTGTCGCCGTCCACATCAGCCTTGATCTCGGTTGCGATCAGCTCTTGCGCCATAGGCAGGGCCAGACGGAAGAGCTGCTCGCCACCAATCACGCAAGCGGTGTCGAAGCCAGGGCAGGCGGCCAGCGCGTCGTCCAGATTGCTGAATATCTGTGCGCCTTCTGCCTGGTAATCCGCATTGCGGCTGATCACCAGGTTCGGGCGGCCGGGCAGGGGACGGCCCAGTGACTCCCAGGTCTTGCGACCCATGATGATGGGCAAACCCATAGTCACGCGCTTGAAGTGCTGCAGGTCTGAAGGCAGACGCCAGGGCAGGTCGTTATCCTTGCCTATGCAGCGATTAGCGGCATAGGCAACGACCAGACGAATAATAGGGCTGGAACTCATACGGCAACAGGCGCCTTGATATGGGGATGTGGGTCGTAGTCGGTGATTTCGAAGTCTTCGTACTCGTAATCAAACAGACTGGCAGGTTTGCGTTTGATCGTCAGCTTGGGGTAGGGTCGCGGTTCACGTGACAACTGCAGTTCGGCCTGCTCGAAGTGGTTGGAGTACAGGTGGCAGTCGCCGCCTGTCCAGATGAAGTCGCCTACCTCCAGATCGCATTGCTGGGCCATCATGTGGGTCAGCAAGGCGTAGCTGGCAATATTGAAGGGCACACCCAGGAAAATATCTGCACTGCGCTGGTAGAGCTGGCAGGAGAGTTTGCCGTCGGCGACATAGAACTGGAACAGGGCGTGGCAAGGAGGCAGGGCCATCTGGCCGACATCGGCCACGTTCCAGGCCGAGACGATCAGCCGACGCGAATCGGGATTTTTGCGGATCTGTTCCACCAACTGGCTGATCTGGTCGATGTGACGACCATCGGGCGTAGGCCAGGAGCGCCATTGCACGCCATAGACCGGGCCCAGATTGCCGTTCTCGTCGGCCCATTCGTCCCAGATGGATACGCCGCGTTCCTGGAGCCAGCGTACATTGGACTCACCGCGTAAAAACCACAGTAATTCAATAAAGATACTGCGGGTATGCAGCTTCTTGGTGGTGATCAGCGGAAAACCCTGCGACAGATCGAAGCGCATTTGGTGACCAAATACCGAGTTTGTGCCGGTGCCGGTGCGATCCCCTTTTGGGGTACCTTGGGTGTAGACCAGGCGCAGCAGGTCTTCGTAGGGATAAAGGGACATGTGTGTGGCCTCAGGCTTGCTGAATGTCGACGGAGTAGGTGATTTCGGCAGTTTTGCCCAGCATGGCCGAAGCCGAGCAGTATTTGTCGTGCGACAGTTGTACGGCACGTTCCACGGCCGCCTGGGGCAAGTCTTTGCCAGTGACCACAAAGGTGAAATGAATCTTGGTAAAGACTTTGGGATCGGTGTCGGCGCGTTCGGCGGTCAGCTTGACTTGGCAGCCGGTAATGGCGTGACGGCCGCGTTTGAGAATCAGCACCACGTCGTAGGCCGCGCAGCCACCCGCGCCGGTCAGCAACATTTCCATGGGTCGGGGAGCCAGGTTATTGCCGCCGCCTTCGGGTGCACCGTCCATGGCCGTCACATGACCGCTGCCGGTACGGGCAAGGAACAACATGCCGTCTTTGCCGCCCCAGTCGATTGTGCATTCCATAAGAATTCCTTTGTTTGCAGTGCGAGCCAAGACTCGTCAGTAGATAGATAGCGCTGATTGTACTTTTTGACGCGCTTGCGTGCAGCGTCTGTAGATAGTCTGTGGGGCGATGCCTACGGGCTGGCTCTGTTACAGCTGCTTGCGATTTTGTGGCGTGTGTTCCGTGCCCGTATAAGAAATTCCATATAGACAAATCAGAACAGAACGGTGCTCTTTGTAAGATTTGGACTGGTTTTGTTATTTGACCTAGGATAAACTGCTGTTCGGTACACGGCATTTTGAAACAGATATGTCACAGGGGTTTACCCTCGCCTATAATGACTGTCGCCCGTATACCAAAAAATGTCGTGCTCGTATTTGTTCTGCCTCAATAAACCCTGCTTTCAATGGGGGCTTTATTCAGACGTAACAGACGGGTGTTTTAACATGACGGCTCTCGCGACCTAGGCAGTCGCAGATTTTTTGCGTCCATGCTCTTTCGATCTGCGACGCGTCAAGTGCCGCCGAGCTGCTTGGCAGCTTCACATTAACCAGGCCTGGATCATTGTGAATACCGTTTCAATACTGCTACTAGCTTTCATATTGTCCGTTACAGGACTCTTTGTTTTCATCTGGTCGTTACGACGTAACTTCTTTGACCACAGTCCCGCTGCCTCGCGTGAGATCTTCTCCAAAGGCGAAATCGGGCAGGTAGATGACCCTTCCGCCACCCCTGAACAACGTCAGGCACTTCAAGAAGAAATGGGTCGCAAGACGATTTCTGCTGAAGACCGTCAGGCGCTCAGTCTTGAGTTGGCAGAACGCGTTGAAGCTGACCGCTCCACCGCTTCGGTCACGTTCATTTTGCTGGCCTGTTCGGTCTTTTGGCTGCTGTTTGCCTCGACGGCAGGTTTGATCAGCTCGATCAAGTTGCACGATCCCGAATTTCTGACGCAGCACGCCTGGATGACTTTCGGGCGCATGCGTACGCTGCACCTGAACGGTGTGGCGTATGGCTGGGCGCCAATGGCCGCTTTCGGCGTTGCCATGTGGATGCTGCCGCGTTTGCTCAAGACTCCTTTGATCGGTGCGCGTTATGCCATTACGGGCGGGATCTTGTGGAATATCGGCTTGGCTATCGGTCTGACATGTATCGCAATGGGTATCACCGACGGTATGGAATGGCTGGAGATGCCCTGGCAGGTTGATATCCTGATGGTTATCGGTGGTGCTCTGGCTGCCTTGCCTTTGGTCTTCACCTTGCAAAACCGTCGTGCTCACCACCTGTATGTGTCGGTGTGGTACATGGGCGCAGCCCTGTTCTGGTTCCCCATCCTGTTCCTGGTCGGTAACCTGCCTGCCGTGCACGTGGGTGTTGAGCAAGCAACTATGAACTGGTGGTTTGGTCACAACGTGCTGGGTCTGTTCTACACGCCGATGGCCCTGGCTACGGTGTATTACTTCCTGCCCAAGATCATTGGCCAGCCTATCAGCTCTTACAACCTGTCTCTGGTGGGTTTCTGGGGCCTGGCATTTTTCTACGGTCAAGTCGGTGGTCACCACCTAGTCGGTGGTCCTGTGCCGCAGTGGATGATCACGCTGTCCATCGTGCAAAGCATGATGATGATCATCCCTGTGCTGGCGTTCTCGATTAACCAGCACTACACCATGAAAGGGCACTTCCGTACCCTGATTCACTCGCCTACTCTGCGCTTTATCGTGCTGGGTGGCATGATGTACACCGTCAGCTCCATTCAAGGTTCTTTTGAAGCGCTGCGCAGCATCAACACGATTACCCACTTCACGCACTTCACGGTTGCCCACGCCCATATCGGCTTGTATGGCTTCTTTACCATCGTGATGTTCGGCGCCATCTACTATGTGATGCCACGTGTGATGTCCTGGGAATGGCCTTACCCCAAACTGATCTCCCTGCACTTCTGGCTGGTCGTGATTGGTTTCTCCATTTACGCCATCGGTTTGAGCATTGGCGGCTGGTTGCAAGGTGTGGCCATGCTTGATCCGGCTAAGTCTTTCATGGAGTCGGTGTTTGTCACGATGCCTTACCTGAAGTCGCGCTCGATTGGTGGCGGTTTGATGACTTTGGGTCACCTTGTGTTTGCCTTCCACTTTGTGGCAATGGCTTTGCGCTATGGCAGCCGTCGTATTGGTCCAGCCCTGTTTCACCAGCGCTCGGCAACTCGCAATGTAGTGGAGGCATGATTTAGTCATGGAAAGCGAATACAAACTATTGGGCGGCGCCATGGTGACGCTGGCCCTGGCCACATCGGCTCTGGTCGTTGTCCCTTATCTGCAGGTGAAAAGGGTGGAGCCCTCTCCAGGGCTCAAGCCTTACACCGAGGTAGAACTGCGCGGCCGTCAGGAATATATCGATATGGGCTGTGTCTACTGTCACTCGCAGCAGCCACGCAGCCAAAACCAGGCTCCCGACTTCCAGCGTGGCTGGGGTCGTGCCTCGGTGGCAGGCGACTACTACTACGACACACCTCACTTGCTCGGCACCATGCGTACCGGTCCTGACCTGCTCAATATTGGTGCTCGTCAGCCTAGCGTGGACTGGCACCTGGGTCACTTGTATCAGCCTCGCGCCTACACCCCTGGCAGCAATATGCCTTCTTACCCCTTCATGTTCGAGCTCAAGGACAAGGCAGAGGAAGGCGATAAAGTTGTCAATCTACCCGGTGAATTTGCGCCTGAGGGTAAGGTGGTTGTGGCCAAGCAAGAGGCCCTGGACCTGGTTCAATACCTGTTGGCGCTGGATCGTACGTATCCCGTATCGCCAGCCAGCGTTATCAAATAAACAGGCATTGCTGAGCTAGCGCGCCCCGCAAGGCGGGGCGCCTCGGAGAATTAGAATGAGCGACAAACGTAAATATGACGCGCAGCTGCGTGAGAATGCTGATCCGGAAGAAAATGCAGCGCCGATTCCTTGGGTAGTTCTGCTGATCATTGCGGGTCTGTTCCTGTGGGGCATCTACTATATTTTCAGCAGCGACTTGAGCCATGACTCAACCGTAGGTGACAACCGTATCGTTGCCGACTTCGAATTGCCTGAAGGCGCGGTTGATGGTCAGCAGTTGTTCGTAGCCCAATGTTCCGCCTGTCACCAGGCAACGGGCGCAGGTGTTCCAGGCGTGTTCCCTCCACTAGTTGGTTCCGAGTGGGTGCTGCGCAAGCCAGAAGTTTTGGTTCAGATCATGCTGCATGGTATTACCGGTGAGCTTACCGTCAAGGGTAATAAGTACAATGGTGCAATGCCTGAGTTCCGCGAGAAGTTCAACGACGAGGAAATGACGGCTGTTGTTAATTACCTGCGTACAGAGTTGGGTGGCAATAGCGCCGATCCTGTAGACGTGGCCTTTGTCAAAGCCGAACGTGAAAAAACAGCTGATAAAACCGATGCTTGGAATGGGGACGCCGACTTGGCTCCCATGGAACAGTAGGACTGAAATGATGGGCCAGCGATGAGACTATTTATAAGTATTCTCCTGGTTTTTGCCCTGGGTATTGGGGCTCTGGCTCATCTGACACAAGGGTTCACTGCCCTGACCGCCGAGACGGCCCGTCGCAATGATGTCGCCGCTTCGCCGCGTCTGATATCCGATGTCGAAGTACTGCTCCCAGCCGGGGGCAGTACCCAGCTAAGTTCTCTGCTGCAAAATGATGGCCGCATCACCATCGTCAATTTCATCTATACCCGCTGCGTCACGCTATGTCTGGCGATGGGCTCGGAGTATCAGCAACTGCAAAAAGCCATTGTGGACGAAGGTTTGCAGGATCGCATACGTCTGCTGAGCATCAGCTTCGATCCCACCGACTCGCCCGATCACTTGCGCCGTTACAGTAAAACCATGAAGGCCAATCCCGACGTCTGGCAGTTTGTCACCATGATGCCGGGGGACCAGCGCCAGCGTGTACTGGATGATTTTGGCATCATCGTGATTCCTGCCCCCTTTGACGAGTACGAGCATAACGCGGCCTACCACGTCGTCAGCCCCGAGCCGCGCCTGGGGCGTATCGTGGATTATGGCGAGCCTATGCTGGCCCTGGCCTACGCCAAACGGGCCTTAGAGAACCTGAACAAGACGGAGGGGCTGTAATGTCGTTGAAACGTGTTGTTGCGCCCTCCACGGTACGTCCCTATTTAGGTAGCGCGCTGGCCTTGCTGGCTGCCGTGCTGTTTGCGTGTGCTGCTTTTTGGGATCGTCCCCTGACGGTATCCATGAGTCTGCACATGCTGGTGCATATTCCGCTGCTGGTGCTCTCGGGCGTTGCCTTGCAACTGGCATTGCGCTATCAGGGGGTAGGCCGTTCGCCTGCCATGCAGGCTTTGCTGCGCCCTTATTACGCCATGAATGAATATGGTTTGCCCGGCCTGATCCTGGTCAGTTTTGCTGCGGCTTACTGGATGGTTCCCAAGGCGCTGGATGATGTTCTGGTATCGCCTTCGATGGCCACTGCCAAATATATTGGTCTAGTGCTGATGGGTATGTTGTTTATGGAGTCCTGGCGACGTGCCCACTTGGTGTTTCGCCTGTTTTTCTTTGGCAACTTCAGTTGGATGATGGCCATTGTGGGTTTGCTGTATTACGACAATCCGGTTCGGCTCTGTAATTTCTACCTACAGTCCGACCAAGAGATTGCCGGCATAGGGCTGGTTATCATGGCTTGTGTGCTGCCATTGCTTTGGCTCTTGTCCGAGAGCAAGGCCGTGATCGCCTTTTTGCGGCAATAATACCCATCCATTTTGTTTTGCAGGTGTCCTCATGAGCCATACCGTTTCCAATAGCGATAATCGCCTGTACCGGCGCAACAGCTTTTTTGACCAGATTCTGAGCGAGACGAATCGGGCTTTGGAAGTATTGGGACGTTCCGCACGTGCTTCGCGCCCGAATCCCGCGGGTAAGGAAGTGTCCGAGATCACGGCGGACGAAGCCCGTCATGCGGCAGGTTTGATGCGTGTGAACCATGTGGGCGAGATTTGTGCCCAAGCCTTGTACCGTAGCCAGGCCATGCTGTGTAAAGATCCGCAGGCGACGGAAGTGCTGTTGCAAGCCGCGCAGGAAGAGGTTGATCATCTGGCCTGGTGCGATGACCGGCTGCGTGAACTGGACAGCCGTCCCAGCGTATTCAACCCTTTGTGGTATGCCGGATCCTTTGCGCTGGGCTTGCTCGCCAGCCGGGCAGGGGTGCCGTATAACCTGGGTTTTATGGCCGAGACTGAACGTCAGGTTGAAGAGCATCTGGAAAGTCATCTGCAGTCCTTGCCTGCCACCGATAATCGCTCGCGCCGCATTGTAGAAAAAATGCGCGATGACGAAATTGAACATCGTCGTACCGCCGAGAATCATGGTGCAGCCGGTTTGCCGCCTCCGGTAAAAACCTTGATGCGCATGATGTCCAAGGTGATGACGACCACGGCTTATCGCCTGTAAAAGAAGTTTTCTGGCTAAGTCGCTCATCGTTGAGTACTGGGTTTTCAGAGCGGTAGCGGGTAAAACGGGCCAATAGTTGGCCCGTTTTGATTTATAGCCTCAAGGCTTGATAGACGGCCTAGGGTTAACGACTAGATACCTGACAGGGGATTTGCGCTAGCAAATTGATGTATTAAAGCGACAAGATGGCGATCTAAGGGTTTTCCTCAGCATTTATCTTGCATTGCAGCATTTTTGTAGGTAGACTGCAGTTATTGGATGTTGAAAAGAAAGCGGGAATAAGCAAAAGCACAAGCGTAATAACCCTTAGCTTTCTGGCTCGATATTTTATCTAGTAGCCCAACTTGCCACGATTGTCTCCTCCACCCTCCTCCTTTGGTGGATTTGCCCGAGATCTTTAGATCTCGGGTTTTTTTTTGCCTGTGTTTGTCGGAGCGCTTGGTATAGCGTGAAAGCCTGTGCCAGGGCCTCCTTAGGCGGGTGTCGCAGTAAGTGTGGATGTGCAAGCTTGATCTGGGGGCTGAGCCCGGTTATGAAGCGGGAGCCTGAATGTAGAAAACCTTGTCCAGCATGTTGATGGACAAGGTTTTTTTTACCTGCTTTGGGTGAACTTACTTTTGTGGAACGGTAGCCACATGTAGCAAGTTTGTGCGACCACTGGTGCCAAAGGGAACACCGGCAATCATTACGATGGTGTCGCCAGCCTGAGCGAACTCATGCTGCGCTGCCATATCGGTCGCGTGATCAATCATTTCGCCCAGATCGCTGACGTCTTCGCAAGGCACGGCATGTACACCCCAGGCCAAGGTCAGACGGCGTGCGGTTTCCACACGGGGTGTCAGTGCCAGGATAGGGGCGATGGGCCGTTCACGGCTGGCGCGCAAGGCGCTAAAGCCGGTCGTGGTGTAGGCCACGTTTGTTGCTGGTTCCAGAATGCTGGCCACACGACGCAGGGCGCAGCAGATCGCGTCTGCGGTGCTGGCTTCGGCGGTGCTGTGGTTGGCTTCCAGAATGGTGCGCCAGCTAGGATCGTTTTCGATCTCTTTGATGATGCTGTCCATGATGGACACAGCCTCCAGTGGAAACTGGCCTGCGGCCGACTCGGCAGACAGCATGACGGCGTCGGCGCCCGAGTAAATGGCGGTGGCCACGTCGGAGGCTTCAGCACGCGTAGGGACAGGCGAGGAGATCATGGATTCCAGCATCTGTGTGGCAACGACCACCGGTCGCCCTGCCGCACGGGCAGTACGCACGATTTGACGCTGCAACACAGGCACGCGCTGGGGGGGGACTTCCACGCCCAGGTCGCCACGTGCCACCATCACGCCGTCGCACAGCTGGACGATTTCTTCCAGGTGCTCCAACGCTTGTGGTTTTTCCAGCTTGGCCATGATCCAGGCCTTGTCACCGATCAGCTCGCGGGCTTCACGAATGTCGCCAGGACGCTGCACAAAGGACAGCGCAACCCAATCCACGCCTAATTCCAGTCCAAACTTCAGATCGACCAGGTCTTTCTCGGTCAAGGGCGAGATAGGCAGTACCACGCCGGGTACATTCACGCCTTTGCGATCGGACAGGGGACCGCCAACCATGACGGTGGTTTCTGCAAAATCCGGACCAAAGCTGTCCACACGCAGACGCAGCTTGCCGTCATCGAGCAGCAGGTCTGTCCCGTCTTCCAGAGCGGCGAAGATTTCGGGGTGGGGCAGGTAGGCACGCTGGCTGGTTCCCTGGGCAGGGTCCAGATCCAGACGAAACTTCTGGCCGGTTTCCAATGTCACGCGGCCATCTTTCATTGTGCCAACGCGCAGCTTGGGGCCTTGCAGGTCCAATAGAATACCGATACTGCGACCGGTTTCCTTTTCAATCTGACGAATGGTGTGATAGCGCGCGGCATGGTCCTCGTGGCTGCCGTGGCTAAAGTTCAGGCGGAATACATCAGCTCCGGCCTCGAACAATTCACGAATGCGCTCTGGCGTGGAGCTGGCAGGACCCAGCGTAGCCAGAATGCGGGAATGACGTTGACGTTTCATGGGTTGTTGTCCTTAGGGGGATCGATAGCTCAAAGAGCAGCGATACCGGCGCGGGCGATCTGAGCGTCTTCAGGTGCTTTCACGCCGGACACGCCGACGGCACCAATGACTTGACCGTCCACCACAATCGGCTCGCCGCCTTCCAGTGGCGTAATGGGCATGGACAGAGCGGCAAAGCGACCATTGTTGACCATGTCTTCAAATACCTTGCTGGGCTTGCCACCACCAAGTACGCAGGTGTGTGCTTTTGCGGGGGCAACCTGGGCGCTCATCAAGGGAGCGCCGTCCATACGCTGCATCCAGAGCGCGTGACCGCCTGCATCGCAAATGGCGATGCTGACAGCCCAGTTGTTCTTGAGCGCTTCTTGCTCGGCAGCGGCAGCTATTTTTTTAACATCGGCCAGGGTCAGTACTTTTGTGTCTCTCATGTCCAGTCCTTTATGAAAAGCGTTAATCGCTAGGGGATAAAACCAAAATGGCACGGAAATCGTTGACGTTGGTCAGGGTCGGGCCCGTGACCAAGGCGTCATCCAAGGCTTCAAAGAAGCCATGACCATCATTATTGTCCAGACTGGCCCTGGGGCGTATACCTTGTTGCCAGGCACGCTCCAACGTGTCCGGACCGCAGAAGGCTCCGGCAATTTCTTCCTGGCCATCCACACCGTCGGTATCGCCTGCCAAGCCGTAGATACCGGGTGCCCCGTTCAAGGCGATGGCGGTGGACAGCAGAAACTCCACATTGCGACCGCCTCGACCCTGGCCGCGTAAGGTTACGGTGGTTTCTCCGCCCGAGAGCAGCACGCAGGGAGCCTGGGCAGGCTGCTCATGTTGGGCAACGCTCAAGGCGATACCGGCCATGACTTTGCCGACATCGCGGGCTTCGCCTTCAATGCTGTCGCCCAGCAAGACGGGACGCACGCCCCGGGCCTCAGCGACACGAGCGGCAGCCAGCAGGGCCAGTTGTGGTGTGGCGACCAAATGGGTGGTGACATGAGTCAGGCGTGGATCGTCGGGTTTGATGGTTTCGCCATCACCGCTCTCTAGCAGGGCACGGGCTGCGGCGGGAATGTCGATGCCGTAGCGGGTGATGATTTCCAGCGCTTGCTCGCACGTGGTGGGATCGGCCACCGTGGGGCCAGAAGCGATGTCCATGGGCTTGTCGCCGGGAACATCGGAAATCAGCAGGTTCAGAACACGGGCAGGAGCACAAGCCGCAGCCAGACGCCCCCCTTTGATGGCAGACAGGTGACGACGGACGGTGTTCATCTCGCCAATCGAGGCGCCCGATTTCAGCAGCGCCTTATTGATGGCTTGTTTGTCGGCCAGGGTGATGCCTTCTGCGGCCAGAGGCAGCAGAGACGAGCCACCTCCGGAAATCAGGCAAATCACCAGATCGTCCTCGTTCAGATTGCTGACCGTGCGCAAAATTTCGCGGGCTGCGTCTTCGCCGGCCTGGTCGGGCACAGGGTGGGACGCTTCCAGAATCTTGATGTGATCACACGGCACGCTGTAGCCGTACCGGGTCACGACCACGCCGCTGATAGGACCTTTGTCCCAGTGACGCTCCAGGGCCTGGGCCATTGCTGCTGATGCCTTACCCGCGCCGATCACAATGGTGCGCCCTTTAGGAGCATCGGGCAGGTAGGGCGGGATGCAGTGTTCGGGTTGAGCCGCGTTGACGGCAGCCTGAAACATTTTGCTGAGTAAGTCTTGTGGCTCGATCTTCATGGGGCAATCCTAAAGCAGAGCGATGGCAACAGGCCATCTTACTGCGCGACAACACGCCTTCACATCCCCGCTTCGACTTGCTGCTCCGAAGATGGGGGGACCTGGCGGTAAAAAAGCGGGCAGCAGCCCGCTTGCCGGACGTCCCAGCCGTGCTGGTTGAATGGAGAGAAAAACCAGCCCGGACGGGAGCATCCTTGAACCGGTCTTATTGACCAATCTCGTAATTGGCCATGATTTCCAGAGCACGGACCATGGCGGAGTGGTCTTGTGCAGCGCCACCGTGAGCGGCGCAGGTGTTGAACAGTTCCTGGGCCGTTGCGGTGTTGGGCAGAGCCACGCCCAGCTGACGTGCGGTAGTCAGGGCCAGGTTCAAGTCCTTCTGGTGCAGTTCGATGCGAAAGCCCGGATCAAACGTGCGCTTGACCATGCGCTCGCCGTGCACTTCCAGAATACGGGAGTTCGCGAAACCGCCCATCAGCGCTTCACGAACCTTGCCTGCATCGGCACCGGCCTTGGAGGCCAGCAACAGGGCTTCGCCCACGGCCTCAATGGTCAAGGCCACTATGATCTGGTTGGCCACTTTGGTGATCTGACCGTCGCCGTAGCCGCCGACCAGGGTGATGTTCTTGCCCATCAGTTCAAACAGCGGCTTGACCTTGTCGAAGGCTTCTTGCTTGCCGCCCACCATGATGGTCAACGAGCCGGCTTTGGCGCCGACCTCGCCACCGGATACCGGAGCGTCCAGGTATTCGCAGCCCAGCTTGACGATGCGCTCGGCAAAGCCTTTGGTGGCCACGGGGGAGATGGAGCTCATGTCCACCACGATCTTGCCAGCGGTCAGACCGGCGGCAACGCCGTCTTCGCCAAACAGTGCGTCTTCCACGTGCGGGGTGTCGGGCACCATCGTGATGATGATGTCAGCCTGGCGGGTGACTTCGGTGCCGTTGGCGCAAACGGTTGCACCGGCTTCTTTCACGCTTTTGGGGAAGTCGCCACGGGTGTAGGCAAACAGCTCATGACCACCCTTGATCAGGTTGACGGCCATGGGTGCGCCCATGATGCCCAAACCAATAAAACCGATTTTAGCCATTGTGTAATCTCCTAATAATTATTTGCAGGTATCTGACGATCAGGCGGTGACTTCAGTCAGTTCAGTCATCCAGCCCAGGCCATCCTTGGTCACGCCAGCGGGCTTGTACTCGCCGCCGATCCAGCCCTGGTAGCCAATGCTGTCGATGTACTTGAACAGCCAGGCGTAGTTGATCTCGCCTGTGCCCGGTTCGTTGCGACCTGGGTTATCCGCGATCTGGATGTGTGCGATCTTGTCCAGGTGCTTTTTCAGTGTGTTGGCCAGCTCGCCTTCCATGCGCTGGGCGTGGTAGACGTCGTATTGGATGAACAGATTGTCCGAACCCACGTCCTGCAACAGAGCCACAGCCTGTTCGGTGCGATTCAGGTAGAAACCGGGGATGTCGAAGGTGTTGATGGGTTCAACCAGCAGACGCAGACCAGCGTCTTTCAGCTTGGCGGCTGCAAACTGCAGATTGCTGACCAGCGTTTTGTGGGCCAGTTCGCGATCAGCGCCCTCGGCCAGTTTGCCGGCCAGGCAGTTCACCTGTTTGCAGCCCAGCGTTGTGGCGTATTCGATGGCACGGCCAACGCCGTCCTGGAATTCGCCCACACGCTCGGGCAGGATTGCAATGCCGCGCTCGCCGCCGTCCCAGTCGCCCGCAGGCAGGTTGTGCAACACTTGGGTCAAACCGTGTTGTTGCAGTTTGTCAGCCAGTTGCTGTTTGTCGTAGGCGTAGGGGAACAGGTACTCCACTCCCTTGAAACCGGCTTGGGCCGCTGCCTGGAAGCGATCCAGGAAGTCGTGCTCGTTAAACAGCATGGTCAGGTTGGCGGCAAATTTTGGCATAGTGCTACTCCGTTTTTTAAATCAGCAATCAGTCCATCAGCGAGATGGCGGTGGGGGCGTCAATACCCGCTTCGGCCAGGGACTCGAATTCCGTCACATTGTGCAGTTCGGTGCCCATGGCAATGTTGGTGACGCGCTCCAGAATCAGTTCGACCACAACCGGCACGCTGAACTCTTTCATCCATGCACGAGCCTGTTCAATGGCAGGCTGGATGTCTTCGGGTTTGTGTACACGGAGGGCTTTGCAACCCAGACCTTCCACCACAGTGATGTGATCCACACCATAACCTTCGGTTTCAGGGGCGTTGATGTTGTCAAAGGCCAGTTGTACACAATAGTCCATCTCGAAGCCACGCTGTGCCTGACGAATCAGACCCAGGTAGGCGTTGTTGACCAGAATATGGATGTAAGGCAGCTTGAATTGCGCACCCACGGCCAACTCTTCAATCATGAACTGGAAGTCGTAGTCGCCCGAAATGGCCACTACTTCACGGCCGGGGTCAGCCGCAACCACACCCAGAGCGGCGGGAATAGTCCAGCCCAATGGGCCTGCCTGACCGCAGTTGATCCAGTGACGTGGCTTGTACACGTGCAGAAACTGGGCGGCCGCAATCTGCGACAGACCAATAGTGCTGACGTAGGTGGTCGAAGGGCCAAAGGCGCGGTTCATTTCTTCGTATACGCGCTGAGGCTTCAAGGGCACGTTGTCGAAGTTGGTTTTGCGCTGCAAGGTGGCTTTGCGCTTCTGGCAATCGGCAACCCAGGCGGCACGGTCGCGCAGCTTGCCGGCAGCCTTGTATTCTTTGGCCACTTCAATGAACAGCTTCAGTGCAGCGCCAGCGTCCGAGGCAATGCCCAGATCAGGGCCAAACACGCGGCCGATCTGTGTGGGTTCGATATCTACGTGCACGAACTTGCGGCCTTCGGTGTAGACGTCTACCGAGCCGGTGTGGCGGTTGGCCCAGCGGTTACCGATACCGAATACGAAGTCCGAAGCCAGCAAAGTCTGGTTGCCGTAGCGGTGCGAGGTCTGCAGACCCACCATGCCGGCCATCAGCGGGTGATCGTCGGCAACCGTGCCCCAGCCCATCAGGGTTGGAATAACAGGGACGTTGACCAACTCGGCAAACTCTTGCAGCAGCTCGGATGCGTTGGCGTTGATCACGCCACCACCGGAGACGATCAGCGGACGCTCGGAAGCGTTCAGCAGTTCGATGGCTTTTTCAGCCTGGGCGCGGGTGGCGGTTGGCTTGTAGGCTTCCAGTGGTGAGTAGGTGTCCAGATCGAATTCGATCTCGGCCATTTGTACATCGATAGGCATATCAATCAGCACAGGACCGGGGCGGCCCGAGCGCATGATGTGAAAGGCTTGCTGGAACACACGTGGGATCAGATCGGGTTCGCGAACTGTTACAGCCCATTTGGTCACAGGCTTGGCAATGGATTCAATGTCCACCGCCTGGAAGTCTTCTTTGTACAGGCGGGCACGAGGGGCCTGACCGGTAATGCACAGAATTGGGATCGAGTCAGCCGATGCGGAGTACAGGCCGGTGATCATGTCGGTGCCAGCGGGGCCGGAAGTACCGATACATACGCCGATATTGCCGGGATTGGCACGGGTAAAACCTTCGGCCATGTGGGAAGCGCCTTCCACGTGACGGGCGAGAATGTGATCAAAGCCACCTTCTTTGCGCAGGGCGGAGTAGAAGGGGTTGATGGCGGCGCCGGGCACGCCAAATACGGTGCTCACGCCTTCTTTACGTAAAATTGCGGCGGCGGCGTCCACTGCTCTCATTCGAGCCATTGATATCTCCTAGATCATCGTTTGACGAAATTCACAACTCGATAATAAGGAGTGATGGACCTGCCTAGAAATGGTGGTACGATTGTTTCTATCGATACTTGGAGTATTGAATGAGCCGTTACACCGAAATTAGAAGTTTTGCATTGGTCGCTGAAAAAGGCAGTTTTGCGGCCGCTTCCGTGGTCGAAGGAGTCACCCCCGTGGTCATGGGTCGCCGCCTGGATGCGTTGGAGCAGCGTCTGGGGGTGCGCTTGATGCACCGATCCACTCGCGGGCTGACATTGACCGATCTGGGCGAGCAGTTTCTGGAGCAGTGCAAACAAATTCTGAAGGACTTTGAAGAGGCCGAAGCCAGTATCAGCGCCCAGCGTAAAGTGGTGCGCGGACACCTGGTGGTATCGGCTCCGGCGGCCTTTGGGCGCCGTCATGTAGCGCCCCATGCCTTGTCCTTCAAAAAGCGTTATCCCGAGCTGAAGCTGTCTTTTAACTTCACCGACAGCGTGGTGGAT
The DNA here is from genome assembly GCF_059735605.1 of Alcaligenes sp. LTN-3. NCBI lineage: Bacteria > Pseudomonadati > Pseudomonadota > Betaproteobacteria > Burkholderiales > Alcaligenaceae > Alcaligenes > Alcaligenes sp. LTN-3. The sequence goes on from NZ_JCAPDN010000002.1 coordinate 407,130, forward strand.
CTGGTGCGTGAGGGCTATGACATGGCCTTGCGGATTGGTGAAGTGACTGACCCCAACTATGTGGCCGTTCGCCTGTATCCGAACCGGCGTGTGGTATGCGGCACGCCTGAATACTTTGAGCGCTATGGTGTACCGCGCGTGCCTGAAGATCTGGCGCGTCACAACTGCTTGGCCTTTAACTTGCAAGGCGGTCAGCAACGCGGCTGGACCTTCCTGCGTGATGGCCGGCCTTTGGCGGTACGAGTCGATGGGGACCTGGATTGCAATGACGGTGAACTGCTTTTTAATTGGGTCAAGCAAGGTTGGGGCATAGGCTGGCGATCTACCTGGGAAATTCAGCCAGAACTCAAGCGGGGCGAGCTGGTAACGGTGCTGAATGAGTTCGAGATTCCCAGCTACGATATCCAGGCGGTGTATCAGCAGCAGCGCTATTTACCGGCCAAGGTGCGGCGTTTTATTGACTATTTGCGCGCCATCTATAACACGCCGGGCTACTGGGATGGCGAGGTGAAGTTCTAGCGTTTTTGCGTATTTCGACTGTAAAAAACCGCTTCGAAAAGCGGTTTTTTTGCTGCGTACGACTTAGAAATGCCATTCCAACTGTACGGTCGGGGCGCTGGTTTTGATACCGGGTTTCAGGCTGCCGTCTGCCTTGTAGCGGTTGCCGAACTTGTTGTACCAGTACTCGTAGCCAATTCCCACCCACAAGGTGTTCTTCTTGTCGAAAGCCACTTTACCCACGTCAGCCATCAAAGACGTGCGAACCAGCACTTCAGACTTGGTACTGATACCGGCGTAGTCGTCACCTTTGGGGCCGGCATAGTTGGCAAAGCCCTGGAACTTCAAAGGCACTGAACCCACATCAAAGGGCAGATTCCAGTTCAGGCTGGCCAGAAACTGGGTGTCGAAAGAGCGGCGGCTGTCCGGGCAGGCGGGAGCGCCCAGACCGCAGTGGTTCCACTCTTTCCCAACCATTAGACTCAGATCTACAAAGCCTCGGGGCACATCGAATTTAAAGGTAGGGCCCAGCACCAGTAGGCGTTTGCGCGGTGCAAAGGCGGTGTTTTTGGTATTCAGGTCAAAACCCGCTGTGACGGCTACATCTTTCACGGGGCCAAAGCTCAGATTCTTGTCGAATACCTTGCTCATGGAGAGCTGGTGGCGATAGGTGGCGTAGAACTCGGTGGCGCCATTGCTGCCGTTGCCATTGGAGGGGTCGTAGCGGTCCGATTGCAGGATGTCGAGGTTAAAGAAGTTCTGCCCCAAGCTGTAGCCATTGACGTGGGTCAGGCTCAGGATGTGCTTCTGGATAGTCCGGTCGTTCATCGGCTCGGTGTACTGCGTGCTGAAGCGGTAGCCTAAAAAGGTGTCGCTCCAGTCGGCTGCGAAAGCGGGGCTGGACAGCAGGGGGGCGGCTAGCAGGGCGTATGCCCAGCGAGCAGGGTGTCGGTGTTTCATGGTGTCTCCTCTTTGAATGGGCGCAAACAGGTCCCTGGGATCTGGTGTCCCTTGTGGCCTGCTGCTGTAGTTTTTTTTGCGTGGGTGCTACTGACCTTGCTTGGATTAATTATGGACAGTCGATACTTTTATGAAGGTATTGCAGAAATTTGAATAGCCGCCCGGTTTCACGCGTGGGCGGCTATTCAAAAGGGGGACTTAGCCGTTTTGTGAGGCTAGTTGATTGCTGGTTTCTTCAGCCGCTTTTTGGGCGTTGGCCTGTTTGCGAGCCTGGGTGGCTGCGGTGGACTCAACAGCGTGGCCTTGGTCGGCGTACTTTTCCATGCCGTTGAAAAACAGGTTCAGCAAGATGGCAGAGACGGCAGCCAGCAAGATTCCGCTATGCAGCAAGGGAGCCAGCGCGGGTGGCATTTTGTCCAGCAGGTGCTCGGCAACCAGGGGGATCATGCCAAAGCCCAGGCTGATGGCCACGATGTAGGGGTTGTAAGGGTTGCGGTTCAGGTTGGCCGACATCAGGATCTTGATGCCAGTCGCAGCCACCATCCCAAACATCACGATGCCAGCGCCACCCAGAACATAGTTGGGAATGGAGGCCACGATGAACGCCATTTTGGGAAACAGGCCCAGCATGATCAGGAAGGCACCGCCCATGACACATACCCAGCGGCTGCGCACACCGGTCACGCTGACCAACCCTACGTTCTGCGAGAAAGAGCTGTGCGGGAAAGTGTTCATGATGCCGCCCACCAGGGTGCCCAGGCCGTCGGTGCGCAGACCACGCACCAGCGCTTCACGGTCGGTAGGACGGCCGCAGATGGAACCCAGTGCCAGGAACATGCCCAGCGATTCAACCATGATCACCACCATGATCAGCGACAGGACCGCCGCTGCGCCCAGCAGGGCCCAGCTGAAAGTCGGAACGCCAAAGTGAAATGGAGTCACCACAGCAAACCAACTGGTCTGATCCAGACCTTCAAAGGTGATGCGACCCATGGCCAAGGAAACGAAGAAACCGACCAGCAGGCCAATCAGCACCGCCACGTTTGCCAGGAAACCGCGCGCAAACTTGGTGATCAGCAAGATGACGGTCAGCACCATCAGGGCAATGCCCAGGTTTTCCAACGAACCGTAGTCGGGATTGGGGATGGACATGCCGGTGGCCGGATCTGTAATGGTGGGAGCGCCGCCACCAATCCAGTTCAGACCCACGCGCATCAGCGTTACACCAATGACGGTAATGATGATGCCGGTCACAACAGGGGGGAACAGGCCCATCAGACGGCTAAATACCGGAGCGATCAGAATACTGAAGATACCGGCCAGGATCGTGGCGCCAAAAATACCGGGCAGACCCAGTTGTGGGTCCAGGCCGATGGCGATCATGGGGCTGACCGCTGCAAACGACACACCCATCATGACGGGCAGCTTGATGCCGAACATGCCCAGACCGCGAGCCTGAATGATGGTAATCAGGCCACAACACAGCAGGTCGGCATTGATCAGGAATGCGATCTGTTCTTTAGACAGGCCCAAAGCCGCGCCAATGATCAGGGGGACAGCAACTGCGCCCGCGTACATCACCATGACGTGTTGCAAACCAAGGGTTGCCAGGCGCCCCGTTGGTAGGCGTTCATCTACACCGTCACAAGCAACAGGTGTGGACACTTCTGGGTTGGCGGACATCCGGGTCTCCTTTATTAATACGTTATGCGCAGCCGATGCCTGGGCGCGTAAGCATAAAGTTATCGGATGGGCTGTATCACTGGAAGGCAGTACGGCTTGATAAGTAGAATACGTAAAAGCGTATGGCAGGCTGATTGGTGTAATGGTGAAAGGAGATAAGCCCGGTAGACGGGGCGCTGTGTTCAAGCCAGGGACGAGCCAATTCCTGCTTTTTTCATGTGTTTTACGCCGCTAGGGGTATTGCCCACCTAGTCCCGTCTCAAAAACTGTGTTAGAAGCCGCCAAACTACGGGTTGGTGCATGGTTTTAGCGGGGGCGGCGAAACTGATAGGGATAAAAAAGCGGCTTGTCAGCCGCTTTGGGAAATCTGCTTATTTGTCCGACCACAGAACACCGGCCGTGGCCCAGTTCTCGCGTTTGACGTCGGTAAAGACAATATCAACCGCCTCTGGTGTACAGCCAAGCACGCGACAGGCTTCTTTGGTCAGGGCCTGGGCAAGTTCACGTTTGATTTCCACAGGACGGCCATCGAATAGTTGTACGTTAATAGAAGGCATAGAGACTCCGTAAGGGGGATGGGATTAGCGGCAAAAATTCGGCTCGCTCTGGTAGAGCTTGCGCAGCAAGGCTGGCCATTCTAACAAGCCCTCTGGCTCGTTCCCCGGCAAAAGTTGGCGGTGTGTCAAAGCCAGTACATCCTGGGTAGGAAGGTGCAATTGGGGGCTTGCTGCCATGGCAGACAGTTGAATGCGGCAGGCGCGCTCTAGCGCGTCCATCAGGACATAGGCTTCGGCCACCGTACGCCCGCAGGTCAGCGCCCCGTGATTGCGTAAAAGCAGGGCGGGGTGTTTGCCTAAGTGCTGGAGCAGAGCTTGTTGCTCGTCGGGCGCAAAGGCCAGGCCGGCGTAAGGGTGGTAGCCAATATCCTGCCAGAAACGCATGGCGTGTTGCGACAGGGGCAGCAATCCACAGGACAGGGCCGAGACCGCAATCGAGGCATCTGTATGTAAATGAATGACACAGTGTGCATCGGCTCGAGCGCGGTGGACGGCACCATGAATGGCAAAACCGCTGGGGTTGGCACGGCGGCCTGTGCCGTCCACAACTTGGCCCTGGGTATCAATCAAGAGCAGATTGGAGGCGCAGATTTCATCAAAGCGCAGACCAAAGGGATTGATCAGGAAAATGTCGTCGTGGCCGGGCAGGCGCAGGGAAAGGTGGGTGTAGATGATATCGTCCCAGCCCTGGCGGGCCGCCAGCCGGTAAGCGGCGGCCAGATTGACGCGGGCGCGCCAGTGCTCGGGATCAATATCCGCCGGACGATGGGCATAAATGGCCTCGATGTCCGGCGTGATAGGACAGGACTGGCTCACGCTGTCGTGGTTTCCAGTTCAGCGATGGTGGCTTTTTCTTCCAACTGAATCACATCGCAGTTGTCACCAGGGCCTTTGCGGTCAATCACAATGAAGTCGGCTACTTGATTCAGGGCCATCAAGGGGTGATGCCATACGCCGGTTGCGTAGTTCACGCCCTGATCGCCACGAGCCAGGAACAGGCGCAGATCGCTTGCCTTGGGAGTGGGGCCGGCGGGGGCCACAATCACCAGATATGGCTGGCCGGACTGGGGAATGAAGGCCTGGCTCCCCTTGGGGTGGCGCTCCATCATTTCCACGGTAAAGGGCAGGGTGCGTGGCTGGCCACGAAAAATGGACACAATCGCGTGACCCTCTGGGCCCGGTTCAATCTTGGCCAGATCGTGGTAGCGCTCGGTATTGCCGTCGTTGATGGTGAAGTGCTGAACCGTGTCGCAGGCCTCGATGACATCACCAAAAGGGGCGAAGGCTTCGGCTGTCAGGGTTTCCAACTTCAATGTGATTGTCATGGCAGAGGTCCTTGATAAGACAGACTCGCGTGGGGCGGTAGGCAGCCGCGCCACGAAAGCTCAGAGCAAACAAGGGGGAGCGTACCCGAAGGCTGGTGCTACCCCGTGAACGGGATGGATCTTCTGGACGAGCCAGCAGGCGGGAAAATCAGGCCAGCAACGCATCCAGACGGAAACGGGCAATCTTGCCGATTTCGGTCAGACAAGTTTGAAACTCAAGCTCAGCATCGTTGTTCAGGCGGGCTTCTACTGTATCCATGATTTGGTAACGGCTCAAACCCTTGACGGCAATCACGAAGGGAAAGCCGAAACGCTCACGGTACTGGGCGTTCAGGCCACGTAGGCGGGCCAATTCTTCGGCCGAGCATTGGTCCAGGCCGGCGCCACGTTGTTCTCCGGTTGACGCGCTGGTCAGTGTCCCTTGCTCGGCTTCTTTGCCAGCCAGTTCGGGGTGAGCACAGATCAGGTTCTTTTGTTCTTCGTACGAGGCGTCCTGGACCACCTGCACCATGCAGGCATGCAGTTGATCCACGCTGTCAAACGGACGCTGGTTCCAACTACGCTCAGGGACCCAAGGGGAGTGTTCGAAAATACCTTCGAGTCTATCCACAAATTGCCTCTGATCCAGGCTGGAGAGTTCAGCTAGCGCATGTGTGGTGGTAAGGGTTTGAGTGGTCATGTGTCAGTCCGATTGTCTAAGCGTAAAGAGTGCGAGCCCAGGCGGCTCCAGGATCAGGCCTGGGGACCGTTTTATCAAGGGTGGTGGGTGGACGTTTATACAGTCTGTTTGATGTATTCAAACCCTTATAAACCACCGCCTGTGGGCTATGATTTTCTTATATGGGACCAGTTTAAGTTTTCTGTTTATAAATAAAATAGAATTAGGCGTATAAATGATATACGCCATCTCGTATTGTGCATGTATGTCATTATCATGCTGGAAAAAAGCATAAGAAGGAGAGAATAAGATGGCCGCCCGACGTGGGGATAACCCGCTTGATACCTATCTCTTGAGGGTATTTTGCTTACTCGTTACCGAGCGCAGCGTCTCGCGTACCGCGTTCAAAATGAACCAGTCGCAGCCTGCTATCAGTGCGGCCTTACGACGCTTGCGTGACATTATTGGCGATCCTTTGCTGGTGCGCGAAAAAGGGGGCATGGTGCCCACCGAGCGTGCCATGGGTCTGCTGGCTCATGCCAAAGGAGCCTTGGCCGAGATCGACTGCATGGTCAACGCGCCAGACAGTTTTGATCCTCAGGTCAGCCGTAGTGAGTTTCATATCGGAGCGCCGGACTATCTGGCCCCTGTCTTTATCGGTGGTGTGGTCGAGCGCATGCGCCGTGAGGCACCGGGCGCGCGTTTGAATCTGCACTCTCTGGATGCCAGTTTTGATTTCGAGCGTTCTTTGGCTGAAGGCGATCTGGATATGGTTATTGGCAACTGGCCCGAACCGCCGGATCGCATGCACTTGTCCGTGTTGCTGGAAGATCAGATCGTCTGCCTGGTTGCCGCGACGCATCCTTTGGCGCGCAAGGGCTTGACCATGGACGATTACGTGCGGGCGCGTCACGTGGTGCCCATGCCGTACTCCATCAACCAACGCGGTGTGATCGACACGACCTTGGCCAGCTTGCGTATTCAGCGCGATGAAAGCGTAGCGGTGCAGTCCTTCTCGGCAGCGCCGTATTTGCTACAGAATACAGACCTGATTTTTACGACTTCACGTCATTTTGCCGAGTTCTATTGCCGTTTATTGCCCCTGGCTATTTTGGAGGCACCGCTGGAGTTTCCTCCCATGCGTTTTTATCAGCTCTGGCATGAACGTAATCGGCATTCGCCCAGCCATCGCTGGTTACGGCGGCTCCTGACCGAGTGCGGGAATCAGTTGGCCTCGACAGAACCGTTGTCGCAACCCGATTCCTGAGCCCTAAACCCCTAAAATACTTGCTTTCAGGCCCGTGCTCGGGCAAATTAGCGAGCTACTCCTGCCGACACAAAAGTGATACGGAACTTGACGGAAACTGTTGCATTTAAAGCGACTGGTCACGGACACAAGCCGGAAGGCAGGTTGATAATGATGTAGTTCCTAACCTTGCAGGGTGTTTTGCGGTGTCTTTACCTCAGATGGGGGAGTCCCTAACTTGGTTGTATATCTGTGTCGTGGCTTTTATGGTCGGCGGGCTTATTGTGGCCTCCGAGCGTTGGCATGGCCGTCTGACTGGGGACAGCGACCTTAGTAAACCTCAAGCGTCCCACTCCCGCCCGACCCCTCGCGTGGGTGGGCTGGCCGTGGTTGCAGGCAGTTTGGCCGGTTTGCTGGTTCTGGGTCCCAGCAATATGACACTGACCTGGCTGTGGCCGGTCTTGTTTCTGGCAGCCATGCCGGTCTTTGTGGCGGGTCTGGTCGAGGACATTACCAAGGACGTCGGCTCCTTGAAGCGTTTGCTGGCTGCCTTCCTGTCGGCGGCGATTGCCTGGTGGTTGCTGGGTGGCGTGTCGCGCGTTGGAGTCAGCTGGGCCGATTGGGTTCTGGGCTTCTGGCCCATTTCGCTGCTCTTTACCATGATTGCCGTGGGCGGCTGTACACATGCCCTCAATATTATTGACGGGATGAACGGCCTGGCGGGCATGATCGCCACCTTGATGGCTCTGTCGCTGGCGTTGGTGGCTTTGCAGGTGCAGGACATTCCTATTTTTCTGATTGCGGCCTCACTGGCCTCGGCCACCTTGGGCTTTCTGGTGTGGAATTTTCCATTCGGACGAGTTTTCCTGGGGGATGGCGGCGCGTATTTCCTGGGATTCATGCTGGCTGAACTGGCTGTGCAACTGGTGGTGCGCAACCCCAGTGTGTCGCCGTTTTACGCCTTGGCCGTGCTGTTTTATCCTGTTTTTGAAACGATGTTTTCGATCTGGCGGCGCCGCTTCAAGCGTGGCGTGCCCGTGGATCAGCCCGATGCACTGCATCTGCACCAACTGGTGTTTCGTCGTCTGGTGCGTTCCACGTTCAGTCGTGACAGCGGTGGGGCCTTGCCCACGTTTTGTAATGCCATGACTTCGCCTTATTTATGGGTTTTGGCCTTGATCGGTTTGGTTCCGGCCACGATCTGGTGGGACAATACCTGGGCGTTGTGTGCCAGCATGCTGGCCTTCTCATTGGTTTATATCTGGCTCTATTCCCGTCTGGTTTCGTGGCGTCGCCCTTCCTGGTTGCTGTTGCCCTCGGTACGGCGGCGAGTAGATCGGGACTGATACTGTCAGGCGTTCAAGATTATTCCTTGCGCACAGCGCTAACTGGAGAATGAAGTTGCAACTTGAGAATGTGAAACTGGCCGTAGTCGGCTTGGGATATGTCGGTTTGCCTTTGGCGGTAGAGTTTGGCAAAAAGCGTTCCGTTATTGGTTTTGACATTAACGCGCGTCGTGTCGCCGAACTCAAGGAAGGGGTAGACCGTACTTTGGAGGTCGAGAGCGTAGAGCTGGCCCAGGCTAGTGGTCTGAGCTATTCCTGCGAGGCTGATGAGCTGGCTCAGGCCAATGTGTTCATCGTGACCGTGCCGACACCTATTGATCAATTCAAGCAGCCTGATCTGACCCCGCTGGTCCGTGCTTCCGAGACGATCGGTAAAGTGCTCAAGCGTGGCGATATCGTCATATACGAATCCACGGTTTACCCTGGCGCTACCGAAGAAGTGTGTGTGCCCGTGCTGGAACAAGTGTCGGGTCTGCGTTTTAACGAGGATTTTTACGCCGGTTACAGTCCGGAGCGTATCAATCCGGGTGACAAGGAACACCGCGTTTCCACCATCAAAAAAGTAACGTCCGGCTCGACGCCTGAAGTGGCTGAGTTAGTGGATGCCTTGTATCGCGAAATCATTGTGGTGGGCACCTTCAAGGCCAGCTCCATTCGTGTGGCTGAGGCTGCCAAGGTGATCGAGAACACCCAGCGTGACGTGAATATCGCTCTGATCAACGAATTGGCCCTGATTTTCAACCGTCTGGGCATCGATACCCTGGACGTGCTGGAAGCGGCGGGCACCAAGTGGAACTTCCTGCCTTTCCGTCCCGGTCTGGTGGGCGGTCACTGCATTGGCGTAGACCCCTACTACCTGACCCACAAGGCGCAAGCCATCGGTTACCACCCCGAGATCATTCTGGCTGGTCGTCGTCTGAACGACTCGATGGGCGGCTACGTGGCTTCACAACTGGTTAAAGCTATGACCAAGCGCCGCATCCAGGTGCAAGGTGCGCGCGTCCTGTTATTGGGTCTGGCCTTTAAGGAAAACTGCCCGGATCTGCGTAATACCCGAATTGTCGATATCGTGCATGAACTCAAGCAATACGATGTCCATGTAGACGTGTATGACCCATGGGTTGATCCCGCAGAGGCACAGCACGAGTATGGCATTACTCCAATCGAAGCTCCCCAAGCGGGTGAGTACGACGGTGTGATCGTGGCCGTAGCTCACAAGCAGTTCAAGGATCTGGGTGTCGAGGGCGTGCGCCAGTGGGGCAAGCCTGAGCATGTGCTCTACGATTTAAAGTATGTGTTTGATCGCGATCAGTCCGATCTGCGCCTTTAATCTTGGAAAGCATTTTATGAGCTCTGCATTTGAACAGGCGACCCAGCAACTGCGTAACCAGCCCAAAACCTGGCTGGTTACGGGCTGTGCCGGCTTTATCGGGTCCAACCTGCTGGAAGCTCTGCTGAAAATGGATCAGCAGGTGGTGGGCCTGGACAACTTTGCAACCGGCCACCAATACAATCTGGATGAAGTGCGTGATCAGGTCGGTGCCGAGCGCTGGGCCCGTTTTCGCTTTATTGAAGGAGATATTCGCAGCCTGGATACCTGTCGCGAAGCCGTCAAGGGCGTGGACTATGTGCTGCACCAGGCGGCTCTGGGTTCGGTACCACGTTCCTTGAACGATCCGCTCACGTCCAACGAGGTCAATGTGAGCGGTGCCCTGAATATGATGGTGGCAGCGCGTGACGAACAGGTTAAAGCCTTTGTGTATGCGGCTTCCAGCTCTACGTATGGTGATCACCCCGGCTTGCCCAAGGTGGAAGATACGATTGGTCGCCCTTTGTCCCCCTACGCGGTCACCAAATTCGTGAACGAGCTGTATGCGGATGTGTTTGCCCGTGCCTATGGCTTTTCCAGCGTGGGCCTGCGTTACTTCAACGTGTTTGGTAAACGTCAGGACCCTAACGGTGCATACGCCGCAGTGATTCCCAAATGGGTCTCGGCCATGATCCAGAACCAGGATGTGCAAATTAATGGGGATGGCCAAACCAGCCGCGATTTCTGCTTTATCGACAACGTCATTCAAATGAATATCCTGGCCGCCGTGCAGCAAAAGCCGGCTGTGGCTGAGGTGTATAACGTCGCTGTCAATGCCCGCACCAGCCTGAACGAGTTGTTCGAGCACTTGAAGCAGACCTTGAGCAGCAATGGTGTGAATTACACCAAGCAGCCCATCTATGCCGATTTTCGCGCCGGTGATGTACTGCACTCCCAAGCGGATATCACCAAGGCTCGTACACAATTGGGTTACGAGCCGACTCACACGATGTTGCAGGGCTTGAATACAGCCATGCCCTGGTACGTGGCGTTTCTGAGTTGATTTGGGCCGGCCTGAAAGCACGTCTGTCTAGTCTGCATGACGACCACCGCCGCATCGCCCTGGGGGCGATGCGAGTGGCGTTTTTTCTATTGCTGGGCAAGGCAGCGGGCGCTTTCAAAGAAATGGCGGTGGCCTATCGCTACGGTGTAAGCGATGTCGTCGATGCCTACCAGTTCACAATGGTCATGGCCAACTGGTTGCCAGTGACGATTGTCGGCTCTATGTCTGTAGTGTTGATTCCCGTGCTGGTACGCTTGCATCGCCTGGAACCGGCTGCGCGCAGCCGTTTTCTGGGTGAGCTCAAAGCCTGGTGCATTGTGCTGGGCTGCGTATTGGGAGTCTTGATCTGGATTAGCTGGCCCTGGGTGCTGCAATGGACCGGACAAGGGCTAAGCCCTGCCGTTCATGAAATGAGCCGGGAGTTGTTGTTTGCCTTTGCGCCTGCGGCGGTTCTAACGCTGATGATTGGCCTGAGTGCCGCCCGCTTGCGGGCACATGAGCGGCATATCAATACCTTGCTGGAAAGTGTCCCAGCCTTTGTCATTCTGATCTGGGTGCTGGCAGCGGGCGGGAATGCCGGTATTGGTCCCTTGCTTTGGGGCACCTTACTGGGCATGACCATTCAGGCGGTGTGGCTGATGATTCTGGCCTCACGGGCCGATCAGATCTGGGCTCGCCCCACAATCAGCCTGCGTGCCGAGCAGTGGCCGGATTTGCTCAAGGCCGCCACCATCATGCTGGTGGGGCAGGTTGCCATGAGCTTTGTCGGCCCTATCGACCAATATACGGCGGCCAATTTGGGGGCTAATGCCAACGCGACGTTGGGCTACGCCACTCGTTTGCTGGCTCTGGTGCTGGGGGTGGGTGCTGCCTCCGTAGGCCGTGCTGCCTTGCCTGTACTGGCTGATATTCAAAGTCGGGGTGATAACGCCCGTGCTCGCTCCATGGCCTTGAAGTGGTCGGTCATGATGTTGCTGGCCGGTGGGGTGGCTGCCGCTATTGGCGTTCTGTTGGCTCCTTGGGGGGTGGCACTGCTGTTTGAGCGTGGTGCGTTCACGGCGCAGGATACGGCCACTGTCGCCCAGGTGTTTAGCTGGGGGTTGGTGCAACTGCCCTTTTATTTTGGGGTGCTGATTCTGGTGCAGTTGCTGGCCAGTCAGAACCGTTATAAATCCATGGCAATCATTGCCGTGATCAATTTTTTGGTGAAAGCGGCCCTGAACCCGATTCTGGCGGCGCGCATGGGCCCGTCGGGCATCATGCTGGCGACCAGTCTGATGTATGCGGCTTCTTTCACTTGTTATTTCATCTTGGCCTTGAGGCCAGCCAGTGCCTTCGCGTCTGGTTCGCAGGAATAGGAAAACGTGCACAGTAGTCATTCGGTCGTTCGCCCTCATATCATGCTGCTTATCCACTCTTTGGGTGGAGGCGGGGCAGAACGTGTTGCCGTCGATTTAAGCGCAGCCTGGGTGGCGCGTGGCTATCGAGTGTCTTTGGTGACTCAGGCTGGCCGTGATAAAGATGCGTATACCGTGGCAGAAGGCGTGGAGCGCCATGTGCTCGGGACGGCAGGTAGCAGTCGTGGGCGTCTGGATGCCTTGTGGAAGAACTGGCGCCGAGTACGCCGAGTACGCTCGCTGATACGCAAAACCAAGCCCGATGTGGTGCTGGGTATGATGACAACCTCCTCGGTTCTGGCCATTTCTGCCGCCAAAGGCTTGCCCTGCAAGGTGATTGCGACCGAGCATACACATCCTCCCTCCCAGTCCATGTCTTCTTTCTGGCAAAAGGCCCGTTTGCGTACTTATCCCCAAGCCCATGCGGTGATTGCCCTGACTGCCGGTACGGCAGACTGGCTGCGCGAGCATGTGCCCGGCAGTCAGGTGCAGGTGATCCCCAATGCCGTGCGTTGGCCTATGGACAGCACCGAACCTGTTGTGCCCGTGCCCGAGCTGCCAAAAGGGCGTAAACGCTTATTGGCCGTAGGGCGACTGCACCCGGTCAAGGGGTTTGACACCCTGATTGAATCGTTTGCCATGCTGTCCAACTATTTGCCCGATTGGGATTTGGTGATTCTGGGCGAAGGCGAGCAGCGCGCTCCTTTGGAAGCACGTATTGAAGAGCTGGAGCTGCAAGAGCGGATTGCGCTGCCCGGTCGGGTCGGCAATATGGCGGACTGGTACGAGCAGTCTGATCTGTATGTGCTCAGTTCCCGAATGGAAGGCTTGTCCAACAGTTTGTTGGAAGCGATGGCCAGTGGTTTGACGGCGGTAGCCTTTGATTGCGACACCGGCCCGCGTGAGATCATTCGCGCCAATATCGACGGTGTCTTGGTACGTCCGGTCGAAGATGTGGAAGCGCTGGCCGCCCATTTATCCGATCTGATGTCCAACGAGGACAAACGCCAGAGGTTGGCGCGTCGTGCCATAGATGTGCGCGACCGCTTTTCCTCGGCCCGCGTTCTGGCGCTGTGGCAGCAAGTGTTGGAACAGTGTTGGCGTCGGCCTTAAAATGGCGCTTTTCTTAGTGCCAGCAGGCTCAAACTACCCGGTCGATGAGCCCATGGAGGCCCAGTGAATATTCTGTTTTTCGTCAGCTCCCTGAACGCAGGCGGTGCCGAGCGTGTCGCTTCTACCTTGGCCAATGCCTGGGGGCTGCGAGGCGATCAGGTCACCCTGGTGCCGACCTACAGCGGTGGGGGCAGTGCTTTTTACCCTATCGACTCCAAGGTGGAGCTGGTGTGGTTGGCCCACCGCATGCGTGGCAGTTGGCTGCCTAAACCTTTGACCAAGCTGCGCGCCATGCGCAAGTTGGTGCGTGAAAAACAGCCCGATGTCATCGTGTCGTTTCTGACCAATGTGAATATCAATGTTTTGCTGGGACTGGGCGGCATGGGCGTCCCTATTGTGGTGGGCGAGCGTACCAACCCGGCCTTTAGCAGCAGTGCGGGCAAGCTGTTGCAAAGTCTGCGCCGTCGTCTGTATCCCAAGGCTCAGGTGGTCACCGTTCAGACCCGAGCCAGTGTCGCGGCGTTTCAGGCCATGGTGCCGGGCATGAAACAGGTCATGGTCGTGCCCAACCCTTTGCCGCAGGCTTTGGATGCCGTGCAACGCGAGGTACGGGTAGAAGAGAACCGACACTGCACCTTGATGGCGATGGGGCGTCTGGTGCCTTCCAAGCGCTTTGATGTTTTGATCCGCGTGTTTGCAGGACTGGCTGCCGAGTACCCGGAATGGAAATTGAAAATCTGGGGCGATGGTCCGCAGCGGGCCCAATTGGTGCAGCAGATTGCCATGTCCGGTGCTGCTGACCGTATCGAGCTGGCTGGAAAAACGGCCCAGCCCTGGCAGGAAATGGCGCGCTCCCATGCTTTTGTTATGACTTCGGAAGTGGAAGGTTTCCCGAACGTGCTGCTGGAGGCCATGGCGATGGGCTTGCCCACCGTGACGGTTGATTGCCCCAGCGGCCCGCGCGAGATCAGCTCCGATGGCAAAGACGCCTTGTTGGTTCCGGTGGGGGACGAAGGCGCCTTGACCGCTGCCCTGGCCGAATTGATGGGTGATGGCGTGTTTCGGGGTGTATTGGGCCGACGTGCCGCTGCAGCGGTGCGCCAGCGTTATGAACTAGAGCAGGTTTTGCGTAACTGGGACCAGGTCTTTCAGGCCGCCCGTGGCGGTATAGAAGAAGGAGCCAAAGCATGAGTGCATTGCAGCCAAGGTCGTTGAATCAGGAAACAAACGCCGTGGATGGCGCGCTGGAGAAAACAACGCCGCCTTTGCGTGTCGTGCACATTATTGCGGGACTGGGGCAGGGCGGGGCAGAGACGGTCTTGTTCCGTCTGGTGACGGCTCCTGGCCAAGATACCGAACATATTGTGATTTCTCTGGGCGAGGAGGATGTTTTTGGACCGCAATTGCGTGCTGCTGACATTCCTTTGTACTGCCTGCATATGCACTCGCCGCTGGGCTTTTTGAAGGGCTTGCGATCCTTGACACGCGTGTTGCGTGAGGTGCAGCCCGATGTGGTGCAGACCTGGATGTATCACTCCGACCTGATTGGTGGCGCCGCCGCCCGACTGGTTGGCATTCCCGCAGTGTCCTGGGGTATTCGCAACTCCGGCGCGAATCTGTATCAAGGCAGCCCGAAGGCTCGTATGGTGGCCTGGTTGTGTGCCCGTTTGTCACGCTTTATCCCTAATCTGATTGTGTCCTGCGCAGAAAACGCTGCCCGACGCCATAAGCAATGGGGTTATCGCGCCGACATCATGAAGGTAATCCCCAATGGCTACGACCTGAGCCGTTGGCACCCCGATCAGCAAGCACGCGAGGAAGTACGTGATGAATTGGGGTTGTCACTGGATACGCCTGTTATCGGTAGTGTGGCCCGCTGGAATCCACTGAAAGACCACCCTAATTTGCTGGCCGCTTTAGCCCGTAGTCTGCATCGTCATCCTGGCTTGCGTTGCCTGCTGATTGGTGACGGTATGGACAGCGATAACGAAACCTTGATGCGCTTGCTGGATCAGCATCAACTTCGCGAGAGCGTCATCCTGATGGGGCGACGCACCGACGTACCCCGCTTGATGAATGCGCTGGACGTGCATGTACTGTCAAGCTCGGCGGAGGGCTTTCCGAACGTGGTATGTGAAGCCATGGCTGCCGGTGTGTCCAATGTCGTTACCGATGTGGGTGATGCTGCCTTGATCGTGGGCAATGAGGGCTGGATTGTGCCTCCCAGTAATGCCGAAGCCTTGGCTGGTGCCATCAATAGTGCGGTTGATGAGCTGGGTGCGCCTTCCTGGCAGGCTCGCCATGAGCATGCCCGTGAACGGGTTGCCCGTCTGTTTTCTCTGGAAGGCATGGTCAAGAACTACACACAGGCCTGGAAGACACTGACAGCGCAGTATCCGCCCAAACGCAAGCGTAGTCGGCAAGCCTTGAATGTGTTGACGGACGATTCCAGCAAGAAAACACGCATGCTGATGTTCGTGGTCAATAACCCCGCTTTTTTCCTGTCACACCGTTTGCCTTTGGCGCAAGCTGCGCGGCGTGAAGGCTATGACGTGCATGTGGCCACCATGGATGGCCCGGCAGTCGCCCAGATCGAGCGTCACGGCTTGCACCATCATGCTTTGCCCATGACGCGTAGCGGAACCAATCCCTTGCAAGAATTGCAAACCATCTGGGCCTTGTGGCGTCTGTTTCGTCGGGAGCGCCCCGAACTGGTACACGCGGTCACCATCAAACCTGTTTTGTACGGCGGTATTGCTGCGCGACTGGCCGGTGTGCCGGGTTTTCTGGCTGCCGTATCTGGCTTGGGTTATGTATTTACCAAGCGCGACAAATCATTTGATCCCGTGCGCTGGATTGCTCTGCAGCTTTATCGCATTGCTCTGGGACATCCCAATAGCCGAGTGATTTTCCAGAACAGCAATGACCGTGATGTCTTGCTGGAGGATCGTGTGGTCAAACGCGATCAGTGTGTCCTGATTCGTGGTTCCGGCGTAGATCTGAACGAGTTTCAGGCGGTGCCAGAGCCAGAAGGCCCCCCCGTCGCTTTGATGGTGTCGCGCCTATTGGTGGACAAGGGGGTACGAGAGTTCGTTGAAGCAGCACGCATCAGTGCTGCTCAAGGCAGCCCGGTGAAATGGGTATTGGCGGGCAGCCCGGATCCCGGCAACCCCGCCAGTATCAGCGAGCAGGAGTGGCAGAGCTGGCAAAAGCAGGGTGTGGTGCAGTGCCTGGGTGAACGTAGCGATATTGCGCAGTTGTATGCTCAATCGCACATTGCCGTGCTGCCGTCCTATCGTGAAGGTTTGCCTAAATCCTTGGTGGAAGCTGCGGCTTGCGGGCGGGCGGTGGTGACGACTGATGTACCCGGTTGTCGGGATGCCATTGAGCCTGGAGTAACGGGTGTGCTGGTACCAGTGCGTAATGCACAGGCCTTGGCGGCAGCCGTGATGGAACTGGGCGAGGATACGGCCAAGCGACAAGCCATGGGGGCGGAAAGCCGCCGCTTGGCGCAAGAGGCTTTTGATATTGACCGCATCAGTGCGGCTCATCTGAATCTGTATCAGTACTTGAGTCGTTAAGACTTGGACTTCCTTGGTCCTGGACCAAGGCATAAAAAACGGGCTGAACTGTTTGCTGTGACTTGGGGTTGAATCCACGGTTTCAGAGACAGTTCAGCTCTTTTCTTACCGCCGGGTCGCGCCAAGGCTAGTCGCCCCTGGTAAAAAGTGCCCCCTTGGGGGCAGCAAGCTTAGAAAGGCAAAGCAGCATCCGGCTTCAAGGCCAGCAGTGCCGCGCGGAATTCACCCTGAATTCGATCCAGCGCCTCTTGGGACTGCGCTTCAAAGCGCAGCACAATGACCGGTGTGGTGTTGGAGGCACGAGCCAGGCCGAAGCCATCCGGGTACTCGGCACGTACACCATCAATCGTATTGAGTTGATTGGAACTGGGGAAACGGCCTTCTTTTTGCAGGCGGGCAATCAAGGCATGCGGCTCGCCCTCGGCCAGAGGCAGCTTCAGTTCCGGTGTAGACAGGTCTTGTGGCAAGGCTTCCAGCTCGGCCGTCGGGTTGTCGCCGCGTGAAAGAATCGCTAGAAGGCGTGCACCGGTATACAGGCCATCGTCAAAGCCGTACCAGCCTTCCTTGAAGAACACGTGGCCGCTCATCTCGCCAGCTAAAGGAGCGCCTGTCTCGGCCAGTTTGGCCTTGATCAGCGAATGGCCGGTTTGCCACATCAAAGGTTCACCACCGGCCTTGGCAATTTCCAGGGCAACGTGGCGGCTGCATTTCACGTCAAAAATAATGGTGGAGCCGGGTTCACGCTGCAAAATGTCGCGTGCGTACAGAATCAATTGACGGTCGGGCCAGATGATCTGACCGGAGCGTGTCACCACACCCAGGCGGTCGGCATCGCCGTCAAAGGCCAGGCCCACTTCGCAGTCCGTGTTTTGAACATGGGCGATCAGGTCTTGCAGATTGTGCGGCTCGGCCGGGTCAGGGTGGTGGTTGGGGAAGCTGCCATCGACCTCTTCAAACAGCATATCCACGTCGCAGCCCAGAGCTTTGAACAGGCGGGCGGCCACAACGCCACCCACGCCGTTGCCACAGTCCAGGGCAATTTTCATGGGACGGGCCAGTTTGACACGTTCAGCGATCGTGTTGACATACTGGCCCAGCAAGTCCTTTTTCTCGCCCGTGCCTGCCTGAGCCGTTGGTTCAATACCGGCTTGCATGCGCTTCATCAGGCTCTGGATGTCCTGGCCGTGCAAGGTTTTGCCAGCCATCATCATCTTGAAGCCGTTGTAGTTGGACGGATTATGGCTGCCCGTGATGGCCACGCCCGAGCCGGTTTCCAGCACATTGGCCGCAAAATAGACGACGGGAGTAGGAACCATGCCCAGATCTACGGTATTGACCCCACCGGCCTGAATGCCTTTTTGCAGGGCTTGAGACAAGGCCGGGCTGCTGTGACGGCCGTCATAGCCCACGACTAAGGTTTGGACGGCTTGTTCACGGGCAGAGGCGGCCAACGCCAGGCCGAGCTGGTAGGCAAAGTCAGGATTCAGTTGTTCGGGGACCGTGCCTCGAATATCGTAGGCTTTGAATACGGCAGTCGGTAGGGCAGGAAGTTGGGTCACGTCGCGTCCTGAAGGGGATAAACAAAGAAAGCAGTTTAGCGCGAATGTCCCCGGCTTTCGTGAGTTACCATTAAGAGCTGTAGCGCGACAGCAAGAGCGCCTGATTGTTTTTCTTGAGTGGCTTGGGTCATGACTTTTCTGAACGAACTTGAACAGCGTATTGGTCAGCAGCACGTGCTGACGGGACAATCCATGCAGCAGTACCTGGAAGATTGGCGTGGACGCTATATCGGTACTGCTTTGGCGGTGGCCCGGCCTGCAACGACGCAAGAAGTGGCCCAGGTCGTGCGTCTATGCGCCGAGCATCGTGTGCCCATCGTCCCTCAAGGCGGCAATACCGGCTTGTGTGGGGGGGCGACGCCGGACAATAGCGCGACAGCACTAGTGCTGTCTTTGGAGCGCTTGAACAAGATTCGCAGTGTGGATACGGAAAACGACACCATGGTGGTGGAAGCAGGCTGCATTTTGCAAAACGTGCAGCAAGCTGCTCGCGACCATCAGCGCCTGTTTCCCTTAAGTCTGGCCGCAGAAGGCAGTTGCACCATTGGTGGTAATCTGGCCACCAATGCGGGTGGTACACAGGTTCTGCGTTACGGTAATGCTCGTGACCTGACTTTGGGGCTGGAGGTCGTGACGGCCCAGGGCGAGATCCTGCATGGTCTGCTTGGCTTGCGTAAAGACAATACCGGCTACGACCTGCGCAACCTGTTCATTGGTAGCGAAGGTACCCTGGGCATCATCACCGCCGCCACCATCAAGCTCTATCCCCAGCCAGTAGCGGCATGTACCGCCTTGCTGGCGCTGAACACCATTGAAGATGCCATACAAGTGTTGGCGCTGGCCCGTCAGGGTCTGGCCGCTTCCTTGACCGGCTTTGAGCTGATTGCAGGCAATTGCCTGCA
The DNA here is from genome assembly GCF_059735605.1 of Alcaligenes sp. LTN-3. NCBI lineage: Bacteria > Pseudomonadati > Pseudomonadota > Betaproteobacteria > Burkholderiales > Alcaligenaceae > Alcaligenes > Alcaligenes sp. LTN-3. Next base: position 426,327 of record NZ_JCAPDN010000002.1, read on the forward strand.
AGCCGTGCTGCATTGCTATCCTGATCAACGCATGCCCTTCCAGGGCCCGGCAGAAAAAGCGGCCTGGTATGCCTTGCTGGAGCTGTCCGACAGCGAGAGCCTGGAGCATGCCCGCGAGCGCTTTGAAAGCGTGATCGGTCAGGCCCTGGAGCAAGACTTGGTGCAAGACGCCGTCATTGCCGAGACCATTGCACAAAGCAAGGCGCTCTGGCACTTGCGTGAAAGCATTCCGCTGGCTGAAAAAACCTATGGCAAAAGCATCAAGCATGATGTTTCCCTTCCCGTGTCTGTGATGTCCCAATTTGTGCATGAGACGGACAAGGCCTTGCAGGAAGCCTTCCCCGGTCTGGAAAACGTAACGTTCGGGCACCTGGGCGACGGCAACTTGCACTACAACGTGGCGCGTGGGACGGCTTTCACGGAACAAGAGCTGTTAAAGCGCCAGGACGAGATTTACGCCCTGGTACATGACAGCGTGTACCGCTTCAATGGTTCGATCAGCGCCGAGCATGGTGTGGGTCAACTCAAGCGCCAACTGCTGCCACGTTATAAAGATCCCGTTTCCCTGGCCTTGATGAAGCAAATCAAGACGGCGCTGGATCCTTTGGGAATCATGAACCCCGGTAAGGTATTGCCCGACTGACCGAAGTTACTTGGTGTGTAGATGTTTTTTCGTCCTTATATCGTTGCCAGTGCCGTCTTGTTTACGGTTTTGGGAATCGTCGCGGCAGTGACGATGGGTTCGGCAACGGATCTGTCACTCAGCGCCTATTTCTATGATTCGCAAGTCCAGGACTTCTCCTGGCGTCTGCAGCCTTTTGTGGATTTGTTCGGGCGCAGACTGGTGTGGTTCGTCCCTTTTGGCGGTGCAGTCATATGGACGATGGTGGCTTGGCGCCAGCCCAAGGGCTCGTGCCGCCAATTGGCTTGGGCGGGGGCGGCTTTCTTCATGGGCAGTGGCCCCTTGTTAGTGGGTGTGCTGAAACATCTGACCGCTATGCCGCGTCCCTTTAATTTGGCCATGTTTGGTGGTACAGAATCCATGCCTGACTATTTTTGGGCGCACTCTTGGGCGCAGGCGGGCAATGCCTTGCCCAGTGCCCATGCCGCATCTGGCTTTGTGCTCTTGTCCCTGTTTTTTGTAGGCCTCATGATAGGGTGCCGCAAGTTGGCCATCGGGGGCTTTGTGCTGGGTATCAGCGCAGGTTTGCTGTTTGGTTTTTTGCGCATTATGCAGGGCTACCATTTCATTAGCCAAGTGTTGGCCTCAGGTGCTGTTTTAGGGTTGTACGGCTGTGCGCTGTTTTATATCCTGTGGTCTTGGGCCAGACGCAAGCAATTGCCTGCTTAGTGGTTTTTAATCTGCAAAAGGGGACGTCAAGTCCCCTTTGTCGTTTTAACGAGTCCTGTTTTTGAGAGCTGGTACGTAAAAACACCCCGAAGCCAGATGCGGGCTTCGGGGTGTCGTTCACAAGCAAGCGTCTCTTGCCAATCAGACCTTGGCAGGCATGGGCCGCCTGTGCTTAAGGTATGGCAGGCAATACGCGTCCGGCGCACTCACCGAAAGACAGGGTCGGGTAGCCCTCTTGACGGCACTGGCCCTTCAAGATGATCTCGTCCTGATCTTCCAGGAACTTGCGTTGTTCGCCCCAAGGCAGATCAATGGGGTTTTTACCGCCCTGGTTCATCTCCAGTAAGGAGCCTTCCTGACCTTTGGCTGGGCCGGACAAGGTGCCGGTACCCAGCAGGTCGCCGGTTTGCAGATTGCAGCCGTTGACGCTGTGGTGGGCGACCAGTTGGGCCACGGTCCAATAGGCTTCCTTGAAGTTGCTGCGCGAGAGTAAGGCCGGATCTTTCTTTTGCTGACGAGACTGCTCGGTGCTCAGGTACACCTCCAGTTCCACGTCCAGAACGCCACTTTCCTGGTTGGCCTGATCCTGCAAATAGGGCAGAGGCTGAGGATCGGACTCGGGGCGGTTGAATGGGCGACGGAAGGGAGCCAGGGCTTCCAGCGTCACCACCCAAGGGGAGATCGTCGAGGCAAAGTTCTTGGCCAGGAAAGGGCCCAAAGGTTGGTATTCCCAGGCCTGCAGATCGCGGGCCGACCAGTCATTGAACAGGCACAGACCAAAAACGTGCTCGTCTGCCTGAGCGATAGGGATACGGTGACCCGCTTCGTTGCCTTTGCCAATCAGAATGCCCATTTCCAGCTCGAAGTCCAGGCGTTGGCAAGGACCAAAGTTGGGCTGCTCCTGCCCCTCGGGTGGGCGGGTCTGGCCGACAGGACGTGGGAACTGCTGGCCGGATACGCCGATGCTGGAGGCGCGACCGTGGTAGCCAATCGGGACCCACTTGTAGTTGGGCAGCAAGGGCGCATCGGGGCGGAACTGTTTTCCTATCGCCGTTGCGTGGTGCACGGAAATGTAGAAGTCGGTGTAGTCGCCAATTTGGGCGGGCAGGGCGTATTCCAGCTTGCTGCGCTCGATCAGCATGGGGCGCAGGCGCGACTCGGCCGAAGCACCCTGGCGCAGGTCATGCGACAAGGCCGCACGTAGCGCGCTCCAGTATTCCTGGCCCAAGGCCATCAGCTCATTGAGTGCAGGTTTGACGCAAGCGGCCAAGGCGTCGGCGGCTTGGCCGTGCCAGGGAGTATCGCTGGCCAACAGCCCCAGGTCCAGCGCGTAAGGGCCAATGGCCACCATGACGCGAAAGTCCTCCTGACTGTCACGGCGACGGGCCACGGCAAAGGGCAGGTTCTGGATGGGGAAACCGTTATCGGCCTCGTTCGCGCCGGGCACCCAGCTTTGCAGCTTGGGGTCGTGAGTGTCATTCAGATAAGGTCGGGTCATGCCTTTTGTTCCGTAGAGAAGTGTTTTTCCAGTCCGTCCCAGACGGCATCGTAATTGGCTTGCAGACTGCCGCTTTGCAAGGCCTGTGGCGAGGGGCGGATAACTTTGCGTGTCTCGAACATAAAGGCCATGGTACCGCGCAGATAGTCCGCCTTGCTCAGGTCCGCAGAGCTGGCCTTGTCAAAGGTGTTGGCGTCGGGGCCATGCGGGCTCATGCAATTGTGCAGGCTGGAGCCGCCCGGTGCAAAGCCGTCGGCCTTGGCATCGTACACACCGTGTATCAGTCCCATGAATTCGCTGGCGAAGTTACGGTGGAACCACGGTGGGCGGAAGGTGTTTTCCATGGCCAGAATGCGTGGAGGGAAAATGGCGAAGTCCAGGTTGGCCGTGCCGGGGGTGTCGGAGGGCGAGGTCAGTACGCTGAAAATGCACGGGTCGGGGTGATCATAGCTGATCGAGCCGATCACGTTAAAGTCGCGCAAATCGTATTTGTAGGGGGCGTGCGTGCCATGCCAGGCCACCACATCCAACGGTGAGTGCGTCAGTTGGGCAACCCAGAAGCCGCCTGTGAATTTGGTGACCAGCTCATGAGGCTCGTTCACGTCCTCATACCAGGCCACGGGTGTCTTGAAGTCACGGGCATTGGCCAGGCCGTTAGAGCCGATCGGGCCCAGTTCAGGTAAACGCAGGGGAGCACCGAAGTTTTCCAGCAGATAACCGCGTGCCACGTCGTCCAGCAACTCGACCTTGAAGCGTACGCCACGCGGCATGACGGCAATCTCGCAAGGCTCGATTTCCATGATGCCCAGTTCGCTGACCAGACGCAGGCGACCCTGTTCAGGCACGAACATCATTTCGGCGTCGGCGTTATAGAACACGCGCCGTCCCATGGACTGGTTGATGGCGTACAGATGGATGGCAATGCCGCTTTGCGAATCACTGCTGCCATTGCCTGCCCAGGTATGGACGCCGGCCAGAAAATCGGTTGGCTTGCCGGGTAGGTTCAGCGGGTTCCAGCGCAAACGGTTGGGGTTGGCCGGGCCTTGTCCGAAGTCTTCATTCCAATAAGGAGCGCCTTCAAAGGCCGTAAATGCCCCTTGCTTGGCGCTGGGGCGAATGCGGTACAGCCAGGAGCGGCGGTTGTCGGCACGCGGCGCGGTAAAGGCTGTGCCGGACAACTGCTCGGCATACAAGCCATACGGACACTTTTGGGGCGAATTGCGTCCAATGGGCAGCGCACCGGGCAGCGCCTCGGTGGCAAAAGCGTTACCAAAACCAATCTGATAGTTCAACGAGCTCATTAGGGGTCTCCAGATTCAGGCAGCCTGCTCCAGGCAGGTCTGGCGGGCGGCATCCAAGGCTTGCTTGATCACATCCAGCGAGCCGACATGATTGCACAGCAAAAGTACCAAAGCGGCATTCATGGCATGACTTTGTGCCGTGCTCAGGCCTTGGTGGGCATCGATCAACATTTGGTAGAAATCGTCAGCCCGTTCCAGGGGGGTATCGGTATTCAGTGTAGACATGAAGCACTCTCCAGGAAATGGCCACAGGCTTTGTGTATGGCAGTCTGGACAGCTTGTCCGTCCAGATGACGCCAGCGGGCGCACAGGTGTTGATCAGGGCGGATCAGATAGCAGGAACCGGGCTGAGCGTCGTAACGTTGGCGCAGCATATCCTGGCTGTCGATGATGCCGCCTTGGGCCTGGGCTGCGCTAGTGCCTGCGGGCCAGACGCGCAGGCGGGTCAACAGCCCTTGGGCGACCAGTTCCTCGATTGCTTCAGGTTGTTTGACCTGGCCTTCGCCAAACTCCAGCAGGGTGAAACCGGCTCCTAATTGAGCGAGCCACCAATCGTCCTGACCGTTCTTTTGAACAGGTGCATCGGGCACGCAGGCGCCTAGCGCGGTGGCACTTGCAGAAAACTCGTGTGTGTCAGCCGTATTCAAGGGGCTGTCCGGATAGGCGCTGGGCAAAGACAGGCGGCCGCTATTGACCAGTACACGGGCAAAGGCGTGGCGACGTGCCAGGATCAGGGCCGCATCACGGAACAGGCGGCTGACTTCGCTTTTAGGGGTAATGAAATCGGTTGAACGGCTGGAGTGGCGGATGTTCTCGTCCGCGGCCAGTTCACGTTCATGGCTATAGCTGTCCAGCAGGCTGTCGGGAGCCTGGGCATTCAGAACCAGATTCAGCTTCCAGGCTAGATTGTCGGCGTCCTGGATACCGCTATTGGCGCCGCGTGCACCAAAAGGCGAGACACGGTGGGCCGAGTCCCCGGCAAACAGAATACGGCCATGGCGGAAGCGTTCCATGCGCTCGCAGGCAAAGGTGTAAATGCTGACCCATTCCAGCTCAAAGGGGGCGTCGGCTCCCAGGAGAGCGCGAATGCGGGGCAGCACGTTTTCGGGTTTGACGGCTTCAACCGGGTCGGCATCCCAGCCCAATTGGAAGTCGATGCGCCAGACATTGTCCGGCTGGCTGTGCAGCAGAACAGATTGATTGGGATGGAAAGGCGGGTCAAACCAGAACCAGCGTTCAGCGGGGAAGTCGGCCTGCATGCGTACATCGGCAATCAGGAAGCGGTCTTTGAACACGCGTCCGCTGCTGCTTTCACCCAAGGCACGGCGAATGGCCGAGCGCGAGCCGTCGCAGGCCAGCAGCCATTCTGCTTCCAGGGTGTAATTGCCTTGCTGGGTTTCTACGTCCAGATGTACACCTTCCGCCTGGTTCACCACGTTCAGCACTTTATGGCCGGAACGCAGCTCGATCAGGGGCTGGGCGCAGACGGCCTCGTATAGATAGCCTTCGCAGTAGTACTGCTGCAAATTGATAAAGGCAGGGCGCTGGTGGCCTTCTTCGGGCCGCAGATTAAAGCTCCAGACTTCCTGGTTGCGGAAAAAAACCTTGCCCACATTCCAGGACACACCTTTGTCCATCATGCGTGAGCCCACGCCCAATCGGTCCCAGATATCCAGAGTGCGTTTGGCAAAGCAAATGGCCCGTGATCCCTTGGACAGACTGGTGTCGTCGTCCAGAATCACGACCTGGTGGCCTTTGGCCGCCAGATCCAGAGCCATGGTCAGCCCCACCGGGCCAGCACCCACCACCACCACCGGGTGGCGGGCATGGGTAGCCGGTGGGGGCGCTTGCGTCAGCTCCAGGGTCTGGTAATTAATGTCTCCCATTTTCTTTCTCCCCGGCCTTGCGTCTTACTGACCTTCGAGCTGTTTCCACATTTCCAGATCGCGCTCGGCAGTCCAGATGCGTGGGTCTTCGTGACCGTTGACTTCGTCGTAGGCACGGGACACGTCAAAGGGCATGCAGTGATCAAAAATGACCCAGTCTGCGTAGCGAGGCTTCATGAAATCGTAGGTTTCGCGGTAAATGGTCTTTAGATCTTTACCGGCTGCCGCGCCTTGCTGCACGCTGGCGTACAGGTCTGTCAAAAATGCGCGCGTGCCGGCCAGAGCCTGACGCACCTCGGTGGCATTTTTCAGTGCCGGGCCACGGCCTGGCACCATTTGTTCAGCGTTGAACTCGCCCAGGCGATCCAGTGTGCGGGGCCATTCGCGGAAGTAGCAGTCGCCGGCGTAAGGGGTGGATTGGTATTCAACCAGGTCACCGGCGAACAGGATTTTCTGCTTGGGCAGCCAGGCAATGGTGTCGCCCTTGGTGTGGCCACGGCCCACTTGCATCAGGTGTACTTCCAGATTGCCCAGGTCTACCGTCATGTGACCTTCAAAGGTCATGGTGGGCCAGGTCAGGCCGGGGGGAATGGACTCGGCATTGCGGAACAAGCGGGGGAAGCGGCCAATTTCGCTGGCCTTGTCTTGCTCGCCGCGCTCCACAATCAAGTCGTAGGTGTCGCGGCTGGCCAGGATTTCCTGGGCGTCGTAGGCCGAGGCGCCCAACACACGTACGGCGTGGTAGTGCGACAGCAAGACATACTTGATGGGCTTGTCGCTGACTTCACGGATGCGGCGAATCACGTCTTCAGCCATGACAGGCGTGGCCTGGGTGTCGATCACCATAATGGCCTCGTCACCGATGATGATGCCCGTGTTGGGATCACCTTCAGCCGTGTAGGCGTAGGCGTTGTCGGACAGTTTTTCAAAGGCAACGACTTTGTCTTCCAGGTCGTTATGCGAGGCGAAGGACTTGCTCATGAAAATGACTCCACAGTCGATAGGGATGGTGTCAGATTAGTTTATGGCGAATCAGTTAGATATAGGTGAATACCTGAATAGGGCAGGCTTGATGGGAAACAGGCGGACGAGCGCCTGCCTGCCTTATTGGGCATCAGGTGTTTTAGAGAGGGGGGAGAGGAGGCTTAGCGGCGCTGGCAGCGCGAGCAGTAATACGTTGCGCGTTGGCCTTGGACTATCCGTTTGATAGGCTGTTGGCAGCGAGTGCAGGGTTTGCCCACACGCTCATACACATTGGCGTGAATATCGAAGTAGGCACCCGGTTCGCCACTGGCGTTGACGTAATCGCGCAAGGTACTGCCGCCTGAGTCCAGAGCAGATTGCAAGGTGCTCAAGATGGCCGAATGCAGTTTTTCGCAGCGATGCAAGGAGACCTCACCGGCAGGCAGCTCGGGGTGAATACCGGCCAGGAACAGGGACTCGGACGCATAAATATTGCCTACCCCCACCACAATCTTGCCGCCCAGTAGAGCTTGCTTGATGGCGATGCGTCGTCCTTGCAAGTAGCGGTGCAGGTATTGCGGGGTGAACAAGGGATCAAACGGTTCGATCCCTAAAGTACGTAGTAAAGGGTGGTTTTCCAGAGGGCCGTCCCTATGGGCGTGCCATAATATCGCACCAAACCGTCGTGGGTCGTGCAGCAGGAAGCGGGCCTGATCAAAAATCCATTCCGCATGATCATGTTTGCGGCGTTCTTCGTTCTGATCCACACGACGCAAGGAGCCGGACATGCCTAAATGGATGATCTGGACGCCTTGTTCAAAATGCAACAACAAGTATTTGCCTCGACGCGTGCAATTGTTGACGGCCTGGCCTTCAATCCATTGCGGTAAACAGGCAGGCACGGGCCAGCGCAGACGAGGCTCGTGAACCAGGAATTGTCGGACATTTTTTCCCTGGATAAGCGTCGCAATTCCGCGACGAGTTGTTTCAACTTCTGGCAGTTCAGGCATGGGGGGGTGATACCATCAACAAATCTGATTCCTTTATTGTGCCATCGGGCGTTTTCTCGCGCGTATCAGGGCACGGGTTTTTCTGGATGAATGCTCTGACCTTAGCACTAAAGCTGGGCCTGATGTCGTTGCTTGCAGCGGTTTCGGCGCAAGCACAAACCTCTCTTCCCATCCTCAAGGCGGAGCCGCCAGCAGACACCATCCGTTTGCGTAGTGGGCAATTGCCCTTGGTCGGTTTGACCCCGGATATTCTGTATCGCATTTTGGTTGCTGAGATCGCCGCGACGCGCGGTGAATATGATATTGCCAGCCAGACGTTTCTTGCTTTGGCAAGAGATACCAGCGATCCGCGCCTGGCTCAAAGTGCCTTTCAGTACGCCATGGCCGATCGTGATTTAGGCCGTGCGCTGCGTGCGGCCAAAGAGTGGGCCTTGCTGGCCCCCAACGATCCCGAAGCCAAAGCGACGGCCCTGGCGCTGGAAGCTTCCAGCGGTCAGACTGAAGGTTTGGCCGATGCCTTGTGGCTGCGTATCTCCCGTGCCCAGGATAAAGAGCAAGCCGTGGTGCAGGCCATGAGCATGGTCAGCAAAATGGTGGATCGTCGTCTAGCGCTGGAAGTGCTGGACAAGGCCTTGCAGCAGCCCGTACGTTCCTTGCCTATCGCTCGTCTGGCTTTGGCAGACACCGCCTGGAGTGCCGGTGATGTGAACCGTGCGGAACGCGAAGCGCGTGAAGCCCTGAAACTGGACCCACATTCTGAAGCGGCCGCGCAGCGCGTGCTGGAATACGGTATCAAAGTTGATCCTTCGGCTGCTTTGCAAAGTGCCCGCGTTTTTGTGCGAGACAACCCGGACAGCCGCAAGCTGCAACTATTGCTGGCCAACCGTCTGGTTGAGCGCCAGCAGTTTGGCGAAGCCCAGGCTATTGTGGGGGCCTTGCAGCGTGCCAATCCCGAAGATTTTGATCTGTTGTATACCCAGGCTGAAATTCATATTCGTGCCAAAGAGTATGACCAAGCCCGTAAATTGCTGGAGCAATATATTGCGGTTCAGCAGCAGCGACGCCAGTCCTTGAACGATGCCGTTAACACCGCCTTGGCCAGTATTTCCGAAGCGCGTTTGTCGTTGGTGCAAATCGCCGAAGCCCAAGGCGATATGAACGAGGCGATTCGTCAATTGGATTTGATAGAGGAACCGGCGCTGCGTTTTCAGGCCCAGATTCATAAAGCCGTCCTGCAAGCCCGCCAAGGGAATCTGCCGCAAGCACGTCTTACCTTGGAAAACTCTCGCCCACGCGATATGAGTGAACAGGTCGTCGTGGCTTTGACGTATTCCTCTATTTACCAAGAGAGCGGTCGTACCGATCAGGCGCTGGAAGTGCTGGAGCGCGCCGATCGTGAGTTGCCCGATAGCGCTGAGATCAAATACAACCTGGCCATGCTGTACGAGCAGCGTGCCAAGCACGACAAGTTTGAAGCCTTGATGCGTCGTGTCATTGAACTGCGCCCGGACCATGCCAATGCGTATAACGCCTTGGGCTACACCTATGCGGATCAGAATCGTCGCATGGACGAGGCTCAGGACTTGCTGGAACGCGCGATGGAGCTGGAGCCGGACAATCCCTATATTCTGGATAGCGTAGGTTGGTACCTGTTCCGTATGGGTGATCTGCAAGCGGCACTGGAGTATTTGCAGCGCTCCTACGAACGCCTGCCTGAAGCTGACGTTGCCGCCCATCTGGGTGAAGTGCTGTGGGTAAAAGGCCGTCGTGATGATGCCATGCTGGTATTTCGGGCTGCTCTGAGCAAGGACGCCGAAAACCGAACGTTGAAAGAAACCATTAAGCGTCTGGGAGTACCGCTGCCGTGAGTATCTTGAAACAGCGAGTCTGGAACCGGGCAGGGGCCTTGGTCCTGTTTGCCTTGCTAAGCGCATGTGCGACACCGCCCAAACCCGATGTTGGCAATGCTGCAGATGCGTCCCAAGCGGCAAGCGCTTTGTCTCGTTCCGGTCGCTTTGCGCTGAGCGTGACTCACTCCAGTTCCCAGGTGGAGGCTGTGCAGGGGGGCTTTTCCTGGCGCGATGATGGTCGCAAGCTGATGTTGGACCTGAGCAATCCTTTGGGCAATACCTTGGCGCGTGTCTGGGTGTTACCAGGTCAGGCCCTGCTGGAGCGCACGGATGGCAGTCAGGAAGTTGCCTCCCATCCCGATGCCCTGGTTGAACAGGTCTTGGGCAGTCCCGTTCCTGTGGCAGGCTTGCGTGACTGGCTGCATGGCCGCACGGGCAGTGCCCCTGTTCAAAGCGAGCGCAGAGACGATCAACAAAAGCTGAGCAGTTTCGAGCAGTCCGGCTGGCGTGTGACGCTGTCGCGTTACGACGAACAAGGCCCGCGTTTGCTGCAATTGAATCGACACGAAGCCAACCGCTCCATCAGCGTGCGTTTGGTTGTGGATCAGTAAAGCCCGAGCAGGTTTGTGTAATGGCGCTCTACAACGTCCCGGCTCCGGCCAAGATCAATTTGTTTTTGCACGTTACCGGGCGTCGTGAAGACGGCTATCACTTTTTGCAAACCGCCTTTCGTTTCGTCGATCTGAATGATTACCTAAGCTTTGTGCCGCGCAGCGACGGGCAGATTCATCGGACACACAGCACCTTAAGTGATGTAGAGCCCCAACAGGATCTGGTGATCAAAGCCGCTCGCGCCCTGCAACAAGCGACAGGCACCCGGCAAGGCGTAGACATCTCTTGTATCAAGAACATTCCTTCAGGAGCAGGGATGGGCGGTGGCTCCAGCGATGCGGCCACGACCTTGATTGCCTTGAACCGTTTATGGAACCTGGGCCTGAGCCGTCAGGCCTTGATGGATATTGGCTTGCCCCTGGGCGCTGATGTGCCGGTTTTTGTCTTTGGACAGGCTGCTTTTGCGCAAGGGGTGGGCGAGCAACTGCAAGCCATTCAGATGCCGCCCCGGGATTACATCATCATCCGTCCACCGCAATTTATATCCACGGGAAAAATATTTAGCTCCGAATGCTTGACACGTGATGAAAAACCCATCACAATGACGTTCTTTACTGATTGGCAAGAAAAATTCTGGCAAGCCAAGGATAATAATCCTTATTTTGGTAGAAATAATCTGGAGTCAGTGGCATTCAGTCTTTATCCTGGTTTAAAAAATTTAAAGCAGGGTTTGCAAAGTTTAAAATTGAATGCTAGAATGACGGGCTCAGGTTCTTGTTTGTTTGTTGAGTGCAGAGACAAGCAAAGCGCCAAGATCGGTCAGGTTGAAATTGATCGAAATAGCAGTAAAATAGATTTTTCTGGTAGCGCAGAAACAAGTGGTGGTAAATTGCTGGTCGAACAAACTTGGGTTTGTTCAGGATTGCAAGATCATCCGCTACGCTACTGGATTAAGTAAGCATTTGGGGAATCGCCAAGCTGGTTAAGGCACTGGATTTTGATTCCAGCATGCGAAGGTTCGAATCCTTCTTCCCCAGCCACCTTTCAGGCCTAGCCTGCGATAATGTAAAGCTGTTGAGTCGTTTCCTTGTAGGGGTCTCGATCAACAGCTTTGCTTTTCCTGCATCAAAATCTATCTCCCATCATGGCACAAGACCGATTCATGATCTTCACCGGCACGGCTAATCCTCGCCTTGCTGTCGATGTCGTCAACCACCTTGATATGTCGCTGGGGAAAATGACGGTGGGTCGCTTCTCTGACGGGGAAGCCATGGTTGAAATCAACGAGAACGTGCGCGGTCGCGATGTTTTTGTTCTGCAACCCACCTGTGCTCCCACCAACGACAATCTGATGGAAATCATGGTGATGGTCGATGCCTTGCGCCGCGCTTCGGCCGGTCGCATCACCGCTGCCATCCCTTACTTTGGTTATGCCCGCCAGGATCGACGCCCCCGTTCGGCGCGTGTGTCGATCTCTGCCAAGGTCGTAGCCAATATGTTGCAAGTGGTCGGTGTTGATCGTGTCATGATGATGGATCTGCACGCTGACCAAATCCAGGGTTTCTTCGATATCCCTGTCGACAATATCTACGCTTCCCCCATTTTGCTGGGCGATATCTGGCGTTGTAACTACCAGGACATGGTGGTTGTCTCGCCTGACATCGGTGGTGTGGTGCGCGCACGAGCACTGGCCAAGCAACTGGAAGTAGATCTGGCCATTATCGACAAGCGCCGCCCACGTGCCAACGTATCCGAAGTCATGAACATCATTGGTGACGTCAACGGACGCACCTGCATTTTGATGGACGACATGGTGGATACAGCCGGTACGCTGTGCAAAGCGGCTGAAGCCCTGAAAGAGCGCGGTGCCAAGGCAGTTTACGCTTACTGTACGCACCCTGTGCTCTCGGGCGAGGCCATCGAACGTATTACGCATTCCCAGTTGAACGAGCTGGTGGTGACGGACACCATTCCTTTGTCCGCCAAAGCTCGCGAGTGCAGCAAGATTCGCCAGTTGTCCTGTGCAGCTCTGTTGGGCGAGACCATCTTGCGCATCTCGAACGCCGAGTCCGTCAGCTCCTTGTTCTCTGACTAAGTTTTTTAGCGTGCGCTGGTCGCGGCGTACGTCAACTAGGTAGGCAACTACCGTTTTTTCGCAGTGATCTTATGATCCTGCAAATTGGAGTTTTCCATGAAATTCACCGCTACGTCGCGTGATGTACAAGGTACGAGTGCGAGCCGCCGCCTGCGTCACGCTGGCCAAGTTCCTGCTATTGTTTACGGTGGCGAAGAACAGCCCGTCGTGATCTCTTTGGATCATAACGAGATCTACCACAACCTGCGCAAAGAAGCCTTCCACGCTTCCATTCTGACCATGGAGCTGGACGGCAAAGCTGAGAAAGTGCTGTTGCGCTCGGTTCAGTGGCACCCCTACAAACAGCAAGTTCTGCACGTTGATTTCCAGCGCGTTCTGGCTTCGCAAGCTATTACCACCAAAGTTCCTCTGAACTTTGAAGGTGGCGATGTGTGCCCAGCCGTCAAGCTGAGCGGCCAAGTCATCAGCCACATCCTGACTGAGCTGGAAATCACCTGCTTGCCAGCTAACCTGCCTGCGTCCATCACTGTGGACCTGAGCGGCATGACTGCCAACGCCAACCTGCACCTGGACAGCATCAAGCTGCCACGTGGCGTGACTTACGCTGGCAATGACACCAACCCTCTGCTGGCTGCTGCTTTGCCAGTTGGCGGTGGTGCTGCTGCTTCGGAAGAAACAGAAGAAAGCGCCGAGTAATCAAGATTGCCAGCCGGCTTCGGTCGGCTTGCAGCTTGGCGAATCAACCCCTGTCAGCGTATGCTGGCGGGGGTTTGTTATTTGTGCCTGCGCCCTTGCTGGCGTAGGCGCTTTCTGCGAAAACATTCATGTCTGAGCCTATCCGTTTGATTGTTGGCCTGGGTAATCCTGGCCCCGAGTATGAAACCACCCGTCACAATGCGGGGTTTTGGTTGGCAGACCAGTTGGCCGATGATCTGCATGCGACGTTCAACCTGGAAAAGTCCTTTTTCGCCTGGGTGGCTAAAGCGCGTTTTGAAGGTGAGAACGTCATCATCGCCAAACCTATTACCTTCATGAACAAGTCCGGACAAGCCGCCGGTGCTTTGATGCGTTTTTACAAACTCAAGCCCGAACAAGTGCTGGTTCTGCACGATGAGCTGGATTTATTGCCGGGTCAGGTCAAGATAAAAAAAGGCGGTGGACACGCCGGACATAATGGTCTGCGTGACATCCAGTCTGCCTTTGGTACACCAGATTTCTGGCGCTTGCGCTTAGGCATTGGTCACCCCCGCACCTTGGGCTTGGCTCAGCAAGTGGTGAATTTTGTTCTGCATACCCCCCGCAATGAAGAGCTGCGTGAGATTGAAGACGGTATGAATCGTTGCCGAGTCATGATGCCTGCTTTGCTGCGTGGCGACTTTGAGCAGGCGACCCGCCAGCTTTATGCACCCCAGAAGGCTTGACGCATGAAGCCAGCGCCAAGCAGCCAGATGCGTTTCCGGGACGAGCTTAAAGATTTCTTTTACTTTCTGCGTCACCCACGCAGCGCCCGGCGCTTGCCTGGCAGAGCGCAGGGCGATGGCTGGTATCTGGACTGGTTTGCCCCCTTGCCCTGGAAACGTCTGCTGCAATGGGCGGGCATGCTTTGGTTGATTAATGCGCTGGTACTGGGGCCAATTGCTGTCTCGGTAGCGGGTGTGGGCGGCGCGCAGCATCGTCTGGACCCGACGCGTATTCCCTGGGTGCAAGCCATTATCTGGGCACCTATTGTGGAAGAACTGGTTTTTCGTTTTGTGCTTAGACGGCCATCACAATGGCTGACAGTTGTTCCGCTGGCGGTGTTTCTGATGTTTCAGGGACCAAGCTGGTGGTTGATACAAGGTTTGCTGGTCTTGTGCCTGGCGGTCTGGATCAGCCGTTATACCGGCATGCCACGCCAGGCTTTGCCCGCCGGCAGCCGTTGGTGGCGCAAACTGGTGGGTGCCTTGCAGGGAAGGGCGTGGCGCTTTTCGTCTATGCGACGCTATTGGCGTTTCTTTCCCTGGGTGTTTTATGGTGCAACACTGGCCTTTGGCGCGCTGCATTTGTATAACTTTCAGCTCAACAGCATGAGCTGGTATTTGCTGCCTTTGCTGGTGTTGCCCCAGTGCCTGACAGGGCTGGTACTGGCCTGGCTGCGAGTGCGTCGCGGCATTGGTGCCTCGATCGTACTTCATGCCATCTTTAATGGTGGCCCGGTCTTGCTGATTATTGGCCTGCTCAAGCTGTTTGACGGCATTCCTGTCTAAGCAAGCCCGCGTTTCAAGGCGCTATCCTGTGTCCCCGGCACGACTGTTCTGATCCGTCTACAGGCTCTGTAGCGCCCAAGGGCGCTACAATAGCGCATCGTTTATATAACTCTTTGATTTTCAGGATACTCATGGCACTGCAATGCGGCATCGTTGGCTTGCCCAACGTTGGTAAATCCACTCTGTTCAACGCTCTGACCAAAGCCGGCATTGCGGCTGAAAACTACCCTTTCTGCACCATTGAACCGAACGTCGGCGTGGTCGAGGTTCCAGATCAGCGTTTGCAAGATCTGGCCAAGATTGTGAACCCCGAGCGCATTTTGCCTGCCGTGGTGGAATTTGTAGACATCGCTGGTCTGGTTGCTGGTGCTTCCAAGGGCGAAGGTTTGGGTAACCAGTTCCTGGCCAACATCCGCGAAACCGACGCTACCGTGCATGTAGTGCGCTGTTTTGCCGATGAGAACGTCATTCACGTAGCCGGTAAAGTGGACCCCCTGGCTGATATCGAAATCATCAACACCGAATTGGCGCTGGCTGACCTGGGCGTGGTTGAAAAAGCCTTACACCGTAATCAGAAGTTGGCTCGCTCAGGCGATAAAGACGCTGCCAAGCTGGTAGCCTTGCTCGAACGTATCGAGAAAGCGCTGGGCGAAGGCAAGTCCGTGCGTTCGCTGAAGTTGGACGAAGACGAGCTGCACCAGATTAAATCCTACGGCTTCATCACCGCCAAGCCCACTATGTACGTGGCTAACGTGAAAGAAGATGGCTTTACCAACAACCCGCACCTGGAAGCCGTGCAGAACTACGCTGCGGCTGATGGCGCTCCAGTGGTGGCCGTCTGTGCTGCCGTAGAAGCTGAAATTGCTGAACTGGACGACGCCGACAAGCTCGAATTTCTGTCCGACCTGGGCATGGAAGAGCCCGGCCTGAACCGTGTTATCCGCGCCGCCTACAGCCTGCTGGGTCTGCAAACCTACTTCACCGCAGGCGTCAAAGAAGTTCGCGCCTGGACGATCCGCGTGGGCGATACGGCCCCTCAAGCCGCTGGCGTGATCCACACCGATTTCGAGCGTGGTTTCATTCGTGCACAGACTATCGCCTTTGAGGACTTTGTCGCTTGCAAAGGTGAGCAAGGCGCCAAGGAAGCCGGCAAGATGCGCGCTGAAGGTAAGGAATATGTCGTCAAAGATGGCGACGTGCTGAACTTCCTGTTCAACGTTTAAGGATTTTTCAGAAGTCAGGAACGCTTGGTAGTGCCGTGTGTATGGTTAGACCTTTTGAAATCAAGGGCTTGCCATACATATTGGCCTTCCAAGCGTTTTTTTGTTCATTGATGTCTGAAAACAGCACTTTGCATCACCACCAATATGATCAGTGGCCAACATGATGCCCGGCATCTGCCCATAAAGAATCGAAGGCGTTTTCCCCTAGGGAAAACGCAAAGCCCAAAGTGTATCTTTTTGTTATAGTGTCGGCTCGCTTGTTCTAATGCATAGCGTTGGTATGTGCTATGACCTACGTACTTGGAGATACGATGCTGAATGGTTTGATCAAGGTGGGCGTGGTGCTCAGCCTGTCTGCTGTAATCGCAGGATGCGCTACCGAGCGCTCACAAAGTGTAGTTGTTCCAACAACGGCAGCCGCAGCCACTCGTGCTACCTACCAAGGTGAGCGTAGCCCGATTTCCATTGGTAAGTTTGATAACCGTACCAACTACTTGCGTGGTGTGTTTTCCGACGGCGTGGATCGTTTGGGAGGACAAGCCAAAACAATCCTGACTAGCCATTTGCAGCAAACAGGCCGTTTCCAGGTGCTGGATCGTGACAACCTGTCCGAGATTGCTCAAGAGGCGGGTTTCAATAAACAAGCCAGTCAGATCAAGGGAGCGCGTTACGTTGTGACGGGCGACGTGACGGCGTTTGGCCGCAAAGTGACTGGGGACCAGCAGTTGTTCGGGATTCTCGGGCGCGGCAAGGAACAGACGGCCTATGCCAAGGTTGATCTGAATGTGGTCGATGTCAGCACATCGGAAGTGGTTTTCTCTGCTTCGGGTGCGGGTGAATACGTTTTGTCGAACCGGGAAGTCATTGGCTTTGGTGGCACTGCCGGCTACGACTCCACCCTGAACGGGAAAGTCCTGGATCTGGCTATTCGTGAAGCGGTTGATCACTTGATCGAAGGCATTGAACGAGGCGCCTGGAAGCCTGCTGGCAAATAAGAGGCGGCCATGAGTTCACTTATGTTTTCCAACAAGGCCCCACGGTGTCCGCGCCTGTGGCGTGGTCTGCGCTGGGCGGGTATCTGCCTGTCAGTCGGTGTGCTGACGGCCTGCGCACAACCCAAAAGCCTGTATAGCTGGGACTCTTACCAGCCTATGGTGTATGCGTATCTGCAAGAAGAGGGTGAGGACTATGCAGCACAAGTCCAAACTCTTGAAGAGAATGTAGAGTCGGCGCGTGCGGCTGACCAGGCCTTGCCGCCCGGTTTTCGAGCACATTTGGGCTTGCTCTATTTGAAGCTGGGTGATGGAGCGAAGGCCGTGGAGCAATGGGAAGGTGAAAAGAATGCTTTCCCGGAGTCGTCGCCATTCATGAACTTCTTGTTGCGCCACACCACGGCGCAAGCAGATGTACCCGCCCAAGCTCAATAAAAGGTTATTCCATGATCAATAATTTGATGCGGGTAGCAATGCTATCCCTGGCGATGACTTTGGTAGGGTGTGCTGCTCCACAGGCCGAAGTTGACTACTCGGCATTTCGTGAAAGCAAACCTGCTTCTATTCTGGTGCTTCCGCCGCTTAACGATTCTGTGGATGTGGCTGCCACTTCGGCGGTGCTGTCGCAAGCTACTATGCCATTGGCAGAGTCCGGTTACTACGTCCTGCCTGTCGCGGTGATGGAAGAAACGTTTAGGCAGAACGGGTTGGTCACACCAACAGATATCCACGATGTGCCAGCACCCAAATTGCGCGAGATATTTGGCGCAGACTCGGCACTATATATGACGGTGAAAGAGTACGGTGCGCAGTACGTCGTGCTGGCCAGTACGGTCACAGTTAGTATTGAGGCCGACTTGGTAGATCTGCGCACGGGTACCAAGCTGTGGAGCGGACAGAAGTTGGTCAGCTATGCGGGTGGTAGTGGTGGTGGGATTCTGGGCATGTTGATTCAGGCTGTGGTCGATCAGGTGATCAACACCTTGTCGGATCGTGGCTATCAGGTGGCCGGGATGACAAACCAGGCGCTGCTTAGCGCAGGCCAGCCTGGCGGCATACTTTATGGCCCCCGTTCGCCGCATTACGAAACACAGTAATGTGAGCCCTGCCCACTGGGCAGTATTCGTCAGCACCTTATGGACTGAACACCCGATGAAACTCATCGGGTGTTTTGCTTTCAAGCAATCGCCTGATCATCTTCCCGCTGCTTGCTCAAGCAACACATCCGCTCAATAAACCGGCGTTTCCTTGCTCGTCGCCAGATACTGACTGGGCGGCTGCCCTAATGCACGACGAAAAATAGTAGAAAACGCGCTGGGGCTGCTAAAGCCCAGATCCGAGGCCACTCGGGTTATCGGCTCCCCATTCCCCAAACGAGTAATTGACACCAGCAGGCACATTTGCTGCCGCCAGGCCAGGTAGGTCATGCCCATATGCTCCTTGAAGCGGCGGGTGAAGGTGCGGCGGCTTAGCATGGCCCAGGCGGCCATTTCGTCTGTAGAGATGTTCTGGGTCGGATTATCCAGAAAGCGCTGGCATGCGGCCCCTAATCTGCTGTCAGAGGGCAGGGGAGCACTCAGGCCCAGTCTGGGCATCAGCCGGATTTCTTCCACCAGCAAACCAATGACGTGATGAGTACGTCCGCAGTCAGTCCGTTCAGCCGGTAGCTCCATGGCCGCGCTGAACAGGTGCCGCAGCAGGGGGGAGACGCCGAACACCTGGCAATTATCCGGCAGTTGCGCCTGCTCGATGGCTTGGGGTGTCAGATAAGTGTTCACCATGGTGACATCACCGCGCATGTGCATTTCATGCGCCACACCCGGTGGTACCCACAGCGCCCGTTTGCTGGGCACTACCCAATTTCCTTTCTCCGTGAACATCGACAGGACCCCCGACGCCGCATAAGCCAGTTGCCCGCACTGGTGCACGTGGTTGGGAAAAATCGATCCTGATGTGAAGGCGCGCAGGCTGACTTCCACATCCCAGTTCGAGTTTTCCAGAGGGTAGTCATTCAGAGAAATACTCATGGCCCAATTTTGCCAAAAACTGACCCGCTTTTAAAGGTGTGAATTTGGTAGTCCCCATAAGATCAGCAAACATCAATTACTTGGGGATAAGAGGGAATGGAGGATTTTGAGTATTTAACGGTGCAACGGGAAGGCGCGGTGCTGCTGGTGGGCTTGAACCGACCAGAAAAACGCAACGCCATGTCCTTGGCAGTGATGCATGAATTGCGGCGGGTTTTTTCCACTATAGGTAGCGAGATTGGGGCCGCCGTGCTCTACAGCACCAGCAAGCATTTTTGTGCTGGCCTGGATTTGGGTGAAGTGCGTAATCAGTCGGTGATTGATTGCGTGCACTTCTTTCGCGAATGGCACGACACCTTTGAGTTGATCCAGTACGGCAAGGTGCCCGTGGTAGCCGCGATGTCGGGTGCCGCCATTGGTGGCGGTCTGGAAATTGCCACGGCCTGCCATATCCGCGTGGTCGATGAAACCGCATTTTTTTCTTTGCCTGAAGGGATGCGTGGTCTTTACGTCGGCGTGGGTGGCTCCGTGCGTCTGCCGCGTCTGGCGGGTTTGAGTTTGATGACAGACATGATGCTGACGGGACGTAGCGTTTATGCCGAGGAAAGCCTTGCCAGAGGTATTGCTCAATACCTGACTCCTGTTGGTGAAGCCTTGAGCAAGGCCAAGGAGTTGGCCAAGACGATTGCCTCCAATCTGCCCATGACGAATTACGCCATCACTCATGTATTGCCGCGTATTACCGATCAAAGTCAGCAAGACGGCTTGCTGACCGAGGCCTTGATTGCCGCCGTTGTTCAGTCTGATCCGGAAACCAGCACCAGGCTGGCTGACTTTTTGGACAAGAAAAAGAACAAGGTGAGCTAAACCCGGCATCGACAAGAAGCAGAAGTTTCTCAACTAAATCGCCAATCAAGCAATTGCTATGACTTGGCATCAAAAACAAATGAGCAGTAAGGGAGATCTGTATGTGTGGTTATGTCGGGATGTTCTCTGCAGTCCCTACGGACTTGCCTAGAAATATGTTTGATCAGGCACTGCGTGAAATCCATCATCGCGGGCCAGATAGTTCCAGCACCTGGTTTGATCCCATGGGGCAAGT
Organism: Alcaligenes sp. LTN-3; assembly: GCF_059735605.1. Lineage (NCBI taxonomy): Bacteria > Pseudomonadati > Pseudomonadota > Betaproteobacteria > Burkholderiales > Alcaligenaceae > Alcaligenes > Alcaligenes sp. LTN-3. Next base: position 446,483 of record NZ_JCAPDN010000002.1, read on the forward strand.
GGGTTTTGGTTATGTACGACTTGGCTTGGTGGGGTTGGGAAATGGTACCCAGCCTATCGTTGCAGACGAGGGCGACCTGGTCCTGATGGTGAATGGTGAGTTTTATGACTACAAGCGCATTCGCAAAGAGCTGGAAGAGAGCGGCTGCCGCTTCAAGACGTCTTCGGACAGTGAAATTGCGCTGCATTTGTACCGGCGTCATGGCGTGCGCGCTCTTAAAGAGCTGCGTGGCGAGTTCTCGATTCTTTTGTATGATCGCGCACGTCGTCAACTGATTGCGATTCGGGACCGGATCGGTGTCAAACCCTTGTACTACGCCGAGCACAATGGTCGCTGGTACTTTGGGTCCGAGATCAAGGCCTTGCTGGCAGCCGGCGTTCCTGCCCAGTGGGATGAGGACTCGTACGCGAATCGCTACTTCATTTTGCGCGATCGTACGGTGTTTCAGAAAATCCGTAGCGTGCGACCAGGCTCCTGGCTGATTGTGGATCAAAGCGGAGTCCAGACCGAGAGCTATTGGGATTGGAGTTTCCCGGATTCTGCCAAGGCCATGGAAGCCCGCTCTGAGCAAGAGCAAATTGAAGGTTTGCGCGCGGTGATTGAGGAGTCCGTCAAGCTGCGTCTGCATGCGGATGTACCCATCGGGGTGTGTCTGAGTGGTGGTCTGGATTCTTCGGCCATGCTGGGCATGTGTACTCAATTGCAAGGTCAGCAGTTGCAGGCGTTCCACCTTTCCTTTGAAGGGGAAGAGGGCTATGACGAGCGCCATTTTGCCGAGATTGCCGCCCAGCATAATCAGGCGCACATGAATGTACTTAGCGTCAGCTCCAACGACCTTGCAGACAATTATGAACATGCTCTCTGGCATGCTGAAGTGCCGTTCACCAATGCACACAGCGTAGGCAAGTACTTGCTGTGCAAATTCGTGCAAAACAATGGCATGCGGGCGGTGATTACGGGGGAAGGGGCCGACGAGGTCTTTGCCGGTTATCCCTATAGCCGTCGGGACATGGTCTTGTACGACAACCAGGGGCAGGATCAGGCCGTGGTCTCCGAGCTCTTGCAGCAGATGGGTGCTGGTTCCAGCCGTTATCTGGACAGCCAGGAAGTGGGAACTGCCTGGGTGAACCGCGAGTTGGGGCACAAGGTTTCCTGGCTGGACGGACAGGCAGGGATTTTTGATCCTTTGGCTAGTCTGTACAGCACCGGCTTTATGGACAGAAACGCGTATCGCGATCCTTACGGTCAGTTCTACAACCGCCTTAAACCGCATTCCTTTGCGGCTTGGTCGCCCGTGAATCGCGCCTTGTATATGGTCGCCAAATCCAGTCTGCCCAATCTGGTGCTGACTTCGCTAGGTGACCGTATGGAGATGGCAGGCAGCCTGGAAGGGCGGCCGCCCTTGCTCGATCACCGAGTCGTGGAATATGCGTGCAGCCTGGCTGTACCCATGAAGGTGCGCGGCAAGACGGAGAAGTACGCGTTGCGTGAAGCAATGCGGCCTTATCTGCCTGCTGAAATCTACGGGCGCAAAAAGCAGTACTTTCGTGCGCCGCCAGCTAGCTTGGCGCCTCAGTCCCGACTACATCAATTTGTCAGCGACACCTTGCATAGCGATCTTTTGAATCGTGTGCCCTTTTTTGATGCCGGTCGAGTCAGAAATTTCCTGAAGAAAATCCCCTCGCTTTCCAGCGAGCAGCGCTTGTCTGCCGATCACTTGTTGATGGAAATCGCGGGGCTTTGCTTGATGCAGAAGCGGTTTTCAATCAACTAGTGAAGCAGGCCGGGGGATTCGAACCCCCGGTCTTGTCTGGAGCTGTCGGACATGCAAAAAAAACACCTGATTCTTGCCATTTTGGTCACGCTGGTTTGGGGAGTGAATTTCCCGATCACCAAGCTAGGGCTGCTATCCATGGAGCCTTTTCTGCTGACGGGGATACGCTTTACCTTGGCGGCTTTGCCGTTGGTGTTCTTTATCCCCAAGCCGAATATTCCATTCCGCTATGTCGTCATTTATGGCTTTATCTTTGGTCTGGGCATGTGGGGGATTATCAACTATGGCATTGAGGTGGGTGTCCATCCGGGCGTGGCCTCGCTGCTGATTCAGCTTAGCGCCTTCTTTACCATGGGCTGGGGCGCCTTGCTGTTCAAGGAGCGCTTGCGAGCCACGCAGTTGCTGGGAGCCGTGATCGCGTTTGTGGGGCTGGTGGGGATCCTCTTGTCGCAAGGTGGTGGGGATGCCACCTTTGGGCTGGTGCTGGTCGTGCTCAGTGCCGTGTCCTGGAGTATCGGGAATGTGATCATCAAGCTCTCTGGTGTGAAGGAGATTTTCTCGTTCATGGTGTGGGCCAGCTTGTTCCCGCCTATCCCGCTATTTATCGTCTCGTACTGGCTGCATGGGGCCGAGCCTTTCACCACCTTGCCAGAGGCGATCAACCTGATGTCGGTGATGTCGATTCTGTTTCAGGTCTATCTGGCAACGCATTTTTCTTACTGGGGCTGGAATTCCTTGCTCAAGCTGTACCCGGTTTCCACGGTGGCGCCTTTGTCTTTGTTGATCCCGGTGTTTGGGCTGGGTAGTTCCATGCTGATACTGGGCGAGCAGGTTAGCTTTGTGGAGGCCCTGTCTATCAGCGCCATTATTGCGGGTCTGGCCTTTGGGCTTTATAAAGGGCCGATGCGTCCGGTTTCCTATTCAGCGACGCGTTAGGAGCTTTGGGGTTTGCCAGTAGGCGCAGAGTCCTTGTACGAGAAGCTGTCTACGGAGTCAGCCTAGACTTTGGAGTATGCGCGTCTGGCTTATGTCGGTCAGGTGGCGGATCGCTGTGACACAAGGGGAGAGGAAGCAGAACGTTTGGCGCGGGAACTACTTGGGAGCCTTAAGCAGGCTTTGTAAGGGTGCGTCAAAAATCACGCGGCTTTGATGCTTTGGAAAGCGTCAGGTTTCTCGCATAGAGGCAGTGAGTTTGATCGTGATATTTCAATTCGCTAAGCACAATAGCTTCAAGACCTTGTTGTCAGTGGGCAATTGCTGCTGAATTCGGCCCTCGGATCCACCGCCCTCAGTGTTCGCAGTCAAGATGACGGGGACGAGTCACCCATGTTTTTTCATCGCTACCAGGGTAGTCGTCTCCAGTGTTATCCGCGCCGCCTACAGCCTGCTGGGTCTGCAAACCTACTTCACCGCAGGCGTCAAAGATGGCGGCGTGCAGAACTTCTTGTTCAACGTCTGACCTGTGCCGAGGCAATAGAGTAAGGCTGGAGTGGGGGTATTGGTGTTCAAGAGCCCCCGCTTCAGCTTGTAGGTGTGTTTAGATTGATACTGAGGAAAACCAGGGTTCCCTGTGAGTTTGATTCAATATTGAAACTTCCCCCCAGACGCTGAGCGCGAGCAGCCATGCTCCGCATGCCTACACTGAGTCCGGCATTGAGTACGGAGTCCACGTTAAATCCAATGCCATCATCCTGAATACGTATATGTAGTGAGTCTGTGTCGGCTTGAGAGCAGACAATAGTGACTGATCGGGCGGCGCTGTGTTTAATAACGTTGGCCAACGCTTCTTCGATCAAACGAGTCAGGGCCAGACATATCAGGGTGCTAGGCTGTGTTTTCCAATGTTGATCCAGTTGCCAAGTGGACTGAATATTCAATTGCTCGAATAATCGCGTGAAGCGATGGCGTAACGGAGCAGCCCATTGAATGGGGGAGGTCGGAGCATTGGCCCCAGCGCTGGAGCCGTGGTCAATGACCTGACGCAAGTCGTCCCGCAAGGTTTTTAGCAAAGAGAGCATACGTTCGTTAGACAGTGCTACGGACGACTGTTCAACAAAGGCCATACTGCGCACCAGACTACCACCTAGGCCGTCGTGCAGATCATGCACGATGTCCAGGCGTTCACGGAGTGTGGCGTGTCGGATGGCCTGCGCATGTTCTCGCTCCAAAACGTCTTTCAGACTCTGGCGAGCAAGGGCGATACCTTGCTCCAGTTCAGTATTGAACGATTCAATACGTTGCATGTATAGAACTAGACGTGCTCCTAGCAGGGATGCCATGACTAAAGTGGCCATGAGACCCGCTATGGCCCCCCACATTTGATGGGCTTGCCAGCCTCCCAACAGACGTATTAAGTCATGAATGCCGACGATAAGGAAAATGAGCCAACATGCGGCCAATAACAGGTGCTGAGGCTGTGGGTTGCGCCAGGCGATGATTTGGCAGTGCACACACGTAGCTAGAAAGATCAGGGCAGACGTTAGCCAAACCAGTTCAACTAGCGGACGGGGGGCGAAAAGCGAGATCAGTATACCCAAGGCGTTACATAACCAGAGGATGCGTTCTATGCGTGGCAGTGTTTGTCCGGTGAAGCGCCATGTGAACAAGCAAAAGCTCAATACATAAAGTTGAAAGCTGATATTGTTGGCGCGGGAGTACCAGAGTGTTGAGTTAAATGGCCAAGGAGACAGAGCCAGAATAGTAGACAGATAGACTACCCAACATAAGGACATGACAGCGTACCAGCCGTAGGCCCGTTCGCTACGGCGCAAGCACCAGACAGCAAAGAACACGCAGCCCAGTGCACTGGATAGGCCCAGGGTGATGTAGTAAATCAAGCGTTGACGCCAGACACTTTGAGTGTGCGTTTGTTGAATATCGGTGGCCAAACCGATCTTGACTCTCCCCAAGCCTGGTGACAAGGTGGCGGGGCCGGAAGTACGTATCCAGATGGTGTTTTCTCCGGCCAGTAAGGCAGGGGCAGGCAGTGTCCACCAGCGGGGCATATTCCAACTCATGGATAGAGGTTCGGTAAGTGATCTATCTCGCCAGAGTAAGGTGGAGTTAATGTAAATTTCTCCGGCCATGCTGATGCCGTCCACACTTACGCCAATGGGGGTGCGGAGTAGTTCCTCAAAAGGGCAATTTGTAGCCCAGGTGAGTTGATACCAGACAGCTCCTTCATGCCTTGGCCAGCGTGTTGTCCACAGATCAGGCAGGGTAATAGTCGTCCACCCGGTATCTGGTTTGACTGCGAGCTTATTGGTTTCAGGAGCCGCGCTGATTAAGAGGTTGTTGGGGATGCAATTTGGATTTCCTAAGGCGGGCTTACCCCAGAGGCTCAGTGTGATTAGCAATAAATACAGTAAGTGCGCTCCAGCGCGCAGGCTCATGGAATGACCCCACGTGCCCGTGCAGTCTTGATGGCCAGCGTTCGTGAGGAAACTGCCAATTTGCGATAAATCCGTTTGACGTGGCTTTCTACCGTATGGTGCGATAGAAACAACCGTTCGGCTATTTCCCTATTGGTCAGGCCATCAGCCACCAGAAGTAGTATTTGTCGTTCACGGTCACTCAGTCGCTCTTCTTGGGGGGCGCTGATGGTGGTAGGGAGGGTTGGCAATAGCTCGAGGATGCGTCGCGCAATAAATGGATCGATCGGGGCACCACCCCGCAGCACACTGCGTATTGACATAGCTACCTCAATATCATCCCGTTCCTTCAAAACATAACCGGTAGCCCCTGCACGCAACGCGCTCAAGATGGATTCTTCCGTGCTCCAGGCCGAGATAACCAGTATCCCCAGTCCTGGGTCATCTTTGCGCATCGCTTCTATCAGGCTTAGTCCGTTGCCATCGGGCAGCATCAAGTCGACTAGGGCTAGAGCGACAGGGCCCATATCTAGGCAGTCCCTGGCTTGTGCCAATGAACCCGCAAATAGTAAGGCGTCTTGTGGGTAGCCGAGTTGCAGCAAAATGTCTTGTAAACGCCGCTGCAGCAACGGCTCATCCTCGACGACCAGGACAGGGACCGGCAGGGCAATATCAACGGGAAGGAATAAAGAATCGCTCATGCCTGAAATCGGAGTGGTGGCTGTAGAAGGGGGAGGGTGGAATCCACATCTCTTAGTGTCCTGGCATTCTAAGAGTATTAATACGCTTTGGACATGAGCAAAGCTGAAATCTTGCAGTGGGGATTGCAAATTACCGGGTTTCAGGGATATGGCAAAAAATGTCAGCACCGTAATATCTGGACATTAACTAAATTGCTGGGTCGTGAGGTGGTTCTATGACTCAGCGTTCCCATTTGATGGTCTATTTATATTCAATTACGGATCTACTATGTTTAAAGTCAGCTCATTTTTGCTTTCTGTTGTTGTGTTGGGTGGTAGCGTGTTGCCTACGACAGCTTCGGCAGCGGACCGGCGCGTAAAACTCGTTAACAAGTCGGGTGTTACCTTGGTGGAGTTCCACGCTTCGCGTTCGAAGGTTGGGGATTGGGAAGAAAATATTATTGCAGGCCAGCCATTGAGGTCTGGTCAATCCATGATCGTGAATGTTGATGATGGCACGGGCGCCTGTGAGTACGATTTTATGGGTACGTTTTCTGATGGTGATGTTGTGACTAGTATGGAGAATGACGTTTGCGTGTTGGAAGAGTTTACGTTTGAGTAATCCAGATAGATCTTGATCTATCCGTACATTTTGGTCGTGCCATAAGCACGTTTAATTGGCGAATTAAAGTACGGATGTCGCACCTTGTACGTATGCTTCTTTTCTTTTGGGGTCATATAGACAAGGTAGCCTGGAGAGAATTCAGCTCAGACTTTATACAGGCAGGGTGGTCAATTTATTGCTTGTCTTGCGAAATGGTCGGTGTGTCTGTGTGAGGCCAGTGCATAAGGGTTGAGTTTTTTCAGGCGGTGAGATCTTGGTCGGATGGCGTAAGTTCACCAGTACTTCATTTTGTCTCTGACTTGAACGAGACAGGTGGCTAGTTAATGATAGATAACGGGGGCGAGTCACTGGTGTTTGTGCTTGCTACCAAGGCCGCAAGCTCCAACCTTCCTCACTAAATTCCAGACGCTTCGTCAGCCCAAGATTGTTCATGAAGGCATCGTCGTGCGAAACCACCATCAGCGTGCCCTGGTAGCTGTTCAACATGGTTTCCAGGGCCAAGGTGGACGGCAGGTCCAGGTGGTTGCTAGGTTCATCCAGAAGCAGCAGTTGTGGTGGGGGATCAGCGTACAGCACGCAGGCCAGAGCGGCTTTTAGCCGCTCGCCACCGCTCAAGGCACCGCTGGGGCCGATGGTTTTTTGGGCATCCAGTCCCAGTTGTGCCAGACGCATGCGTAAGTCACCCTCGCTGCTTTTGCGGTTGACGGCCTGTATCTGTTCCAGCACGGTTTGCTGTGGATCCAGATCGGCCAAGCCCTGATCCAGATAAACATGTTGTGGCACGACTTTGCAGTGTCCAGCAAGCGGTTCCACTTGGCCTGCAATGACCTTGAGCAGCGTGGATTTCCCGCAGCCGTTCGGGCCTATGACACCTACCCGTTGCTGGCCGTTTAGTAGCAGCGTGACTGGGGTTTGGTCGGCCGGGACATAGGGGAGTTTCACCTCATCCAGTTCCACAACGCGCTGACGGGTCAGCGGCATCAAGGGTAGGGCGTGCAGATTGATGGTGCTGTCCTGCTCAATCAATTCGGCGGCTTCCTGTATGCGTTGTGCTAACTGCTTTTGAGCCGTCACGTGTTGCTGGTGCAGTTTGCCGGTGGTGGCTTCACTGCGGCCCTTTTGCCTGTCCAGCAGGATTTTGGCCTGATTGGCTTGCTTGCCTTGTTGATTCCCGCGTGCCTGTCTACGCTCTTGCCGTTGGCGTTGCTCTTGCATGGTGCTTTGCGCGCGCTGACGTTCCAGCTTGCGGTGCTCCAGTTGGTTCATGGCGCTTTGCTGTTCCAGGGCTTTCTGTTCGGCGTAGTGGCTGTAATTGCCGCCATAGCTACGCAGCCCCAGGGAAGATAGCTCCACAATGCGCTCCATTGTGTCCAGCAGTTGGCGGTCATGGCTGATGAGCAGCAGGCCGTGGGGCCAGTGTCGTAATTGCTCGATCAAGGCAAGCCGGTTGTTGCGATCCAGGTGGTTGCTGGGTTCATCCAGAATCAGGAAATCGGCCTGAGACAGCAAGGCATTGATCAGCGATACTCGCATAGCCTGGCCGCCGCTTAACGTTTCGGCAGGTGTCTCGGCATTGAGATGCCCTAAGCCATTGCGCGCCAGCGCTTCCTGGAGTTGTTGTCGAATATCCCAACGGTTCTCGATCAGATTGAAGTCTTCCACGGCACTACTGCCAGCTTCAATCCGGGCCAGTGCGTCCAGGGTTGGGCCTACGCCCGCCAGATCAGCGACGCGCAAGCCACTGACGGACGCCACTTGCTGCGCCAGATAATGGACTTTTCCCGATCGCAGGCAACGGCCGCTGCTGGGTTGGAGTTGCCCAGCCAGGATTTGAGCCAGAATGGTTTTGCCCACGCCATTGCGTCCGACCAGGCCTGTGCGCCGCGAGTCGAAGGTTTCGTTCAGTTGGGAAAACAGAGTCTTGCCTTGCGGCAAGGTATAGGAGACGCCTTCCAGCGTCAGATAAGGATTCGTCATACGAGATGCTTTCATTAATGCCAAGAACTCCCCCTGCGTGATGGGGGTGGGTGGAGACTGGCCGTCTAGGGGACGGCGGCATTAGTGGCGCATTGGACGAATACCTCAGGGGAAATGAGTCGAAGCCACACTATAAAAGGATTTTGCCGGGAAGGTAAAGCCGGCCGGGCTCTCAAGAGAGCATTGAAAGTCGTGTCATCTCATCACAGGAGCTGGTTTGGGTTCAGAAGCCTGGGCTTGTCTTACGGTTTGGAGATCTTGTCTTATCGGTCTCAGCGCGGTGGGGGCTTTGTTGCTGTAGATCGCTTGAAATAACGAGCCGCGCGAGACGGCCACCCAGCAGGAAACGAAGTTTATTTCCTGACGTTTATTCAATAAAGTGGAGTTCTCGGCTTTTCATCCTCTGCGTCGTTTCATGTCTGGAGGCCAGGATCAGGAGTGCCTTTTCTCTCCCATTCCGGGAAGCCACACCATTTTGAAGGAATGCCATGAACACGTTCAATTTACCCGCCCGCTCGATTGTGTATGTGCAGGATGTGTATTGCGGTTGGTGCTGGGGTTTTGCCGAACGCATGGTCGAGTTCGAGGTGGCCAACAAGCACCGGATACCGTTTACCGCTGTTTCAGGGGGCTTGTTCGTGGGTGATCGGGCTGCTCCCATGTCCCGCTACCCTTACATTTCCGAGTCCAACAAGCGCATCACGCAAATGACAGGGGCGAGGTTTGGGGCTGCTTATCAAGCTTTGGCAGAGGAAGGGACTACGGTTATGGACTCTCTGGATGCGGCAACTGCCTTGGCTGTGCTGCGTGCGCAAGACTCGGAGCGGGCCATTCATTGGGTACACGAGTTACAGCAGGCCTTCTACGTGAACGGACGCAGCTTGTCGGATCAGGAGGTCTGCCTGGGGATTGCCGCTGTCGGTGGTCTGGATGTGGAGATGGTTCGACGCCATTTAACTGACGGTTCAGGTCGGGAGCAAGCCTTGGCGGACTTCGCGTTGGCGCGAGCCTTGGGCGTGCAATCCTATCCGACCTTATTGTTTGTGGATGGTCGAGAAGTGACGCCGCTACCTGCGGTTGGGACTCCTTTGGAAATGCTGAATCAGTCCTTGGACTCCTTGTTGGGCTGATCAACATGTAGCCATAGTGTGCTGCGCTTGGCTAAAAGGCTGGCAAGGAGCAATTAAAAACGCCATGCAAAAGCATGGCGTTTTCTATTCAAATCTGGGAGGGCTTAGCCGCGTCTTAAGGGCGCAACACATACATCCGGGTTGTCTGCCAAGGACACAAACTTCATGCTGCCACCGTCATAGGCGTCGATGGTGCCCGACTCAATGTCGTAGACCCAGCCATGCAAGGTCAAGCGGCCTTCGGACATGGCCAGACGCACCGAAGGGTGGGTCTGGATATTGGCCAGTTGGGCCACCACGTTTTCACGCACCATGGAAGCAATACGTTCCTGCTCGTTGGCGTGGGTGCGGGCTTCATTGACCAGACGTGCCGAGTCGGCATAACGCAGCCAGTGCTCCACGGCAGGCATGTGGTCCAGGCACTGACAGGAAGCAATCGCGGTCATGGCGCCACAGTCCGAGTGACCACAGATCACGATATCGGACACGCGCAGGGCGGACACGGCGTATTCTACCGAGGCGGTCACCCCACCGGGTTCCGGGCCGTAGGAGGGAACGATGTTGCCAGCGTTACGAATCACGAACAGATCACCGGGTTCACGTTGTGTCACCAGCTCTGGGACCAGACGGCTATCGGAGCAAGAGATAAACAAAGCGCGGGGGTTTTGTTGTGTGGCCAGATTTTTGAAGAGCTTGGCGCGCTTGGGATAGGCTTCCCGTTGGAATTTCAGGAAACCGTCGATAATGTCTTTCATCCTTGTCCTTGTAGTTCGGCTTGGATAGAAGATTAACGCTTCACGGTCATAAGGTAAAATACCGAATTCTGATGCTTTCCATTGGGTTTACTTATAGAAAGGTCCTGTATGCTTTTGCGCCATCTTAATTACTTTCTGGCGGTTGCCCAGTATCAAAGCTTTACCCGCGCTGCGCGTGCCTTGCACGTGTCTCAGCCGGCCTTGTCACAACAGGTGCGTCAGTTGGAGGAACATCTGGGCGTGCAACTGTTTGATCGTACTGGGCGGCTGGTGCGTTTAACGGATGCGGGTGAGGTCTATCTGCGTTATGCCCGCCAAGCCTTGCAGGATCTGGAAGAAGGGCGGCGGGCCTTGCATGATGTCAGTGACTTGAGTCGAGGCTCCTTGCGTGTGGCGGTGGCACCGACGTTTACTTCTTACCTGATTGGTCCTTTGGTGGAGGCCTTTTACCGGCGCTATCCCAATGTGCGCCTGGTGGTGCAGGAAATGTTGCAGGAGCGCGTGGAAACGCAACTGGTCGAGGACGAGTTGGATATTGGTATTGCTTTTGAAAAGCCCACGTCAACTGCGGTGGAGTTCCAGCCATTATTGGTGGAGACCTTGGCGTTGGTCATGAGTCGTACCCACCCTTTGGCCGAGCGACGCAGCATTGATAGAGACACCTTGACGCGTGAGTCCTTGGTGTTGCTAACGCCGGAATTTGCCACACGTGAACAGATCGAACGTTATTGCCGACAACATGATCTGGACTTGAAGGTATCGATGGAGTCGAACTCGCTCAATGCCGTGATCGAGGTGGTGCGGCGCACGGGTCTGGCGACCTTGCTGCCTGCTGCGATTGCCAGCAATAGCGAGTATTTGGTGGCGGTGAGTCTGGAACCGGCCCCGCCACAACGGCGGGCTATTTTGATGCAGCGCAAGGGCGCTTACCAGTCCGCTGCCATGCGCGCCTTTATTGAGCTGGCGCTGAAATACGGCGCGGCATCGACGTTTTAAAGTAGGTGTCGGACAGAGCGATTGTGATGCGCTACTGCAGGCACCTTATAGCGACACCAGCACACTTTGCTCCAGAGGGCGCAGCTCGCTTTCTACAGCCGGTTTGCCCTCGTTCAAATGGGCGACCAGATCGACTGTGGTTGACATGCGTGTCAACATCAAACAGGTCACTTCACCCTGGGCAACACGGCTGCTGTGCCAGCAACCGGGCCGCATGCACACACCTTGCCCTTGAGCAATGCGGAAGGCTTGCAGGGTGGATAAATCCGGGCGGCCTTCGGCTGTGCTTTCGGCCACGATATGGATCACTTCGCCAGTCAGCGGGATCAGTGCCTGTTGCGTTAGCAGGTGATTTTCCAGGGTTGTGATGGTGGGATCCTGAATACGGTAATTCACCCATAACACTTCGGTCTGCTTGTTTTGACCTGTGTCAAACGCATGTTCGTGCCAAAAGTCTGTGGCGGCATTGCTGAAAGCAGCCGTCGCAGGTGCAGTAGCCAAGCCTTTCCCTAACATCCAGCCATAAGGCTCAAACGCCTCTGGGCTTAGCGGCTGGGGAACCAGATTAATTGAAGTATTCATGATCAATCACGTGAAGAAAGTGCTATGGCGGCATATTAGCAAAAATGGCAACTCGGGTCAGGATTGGCCTAGATCAATAAGCTTGAGTTTCTGACGGTTATTGCGGAACTAAGTCAGGTATCCCCTGTCTTGAAAGAGGCTCGTCATTACTTAGCGAGCTAAGCAAGCCGCCTTTTTCGATGGGCGGCTTCGCTCTGTCTGCTTTCTTGATAAGGAGGTGCTGTGCTTGACGCTGTTTCGCTGACCTGTAAACGGGGCCAGCGTCGTGTGTTCTCCGAGCTGAGCCTAAGGCTTGACGCTGGCCAATGCCTTTTGGTCAGTGGGCCCAATGGTAGCGGCAAAACCAGCTTGCTGCGTATCTTGGCCAATATCGCCCAGGCCGATGAAGGCCAACTGATCTGGCGCGACCGACCTGTGCAAAGCAACGATAGCGATTACCGGCAACAGCTTGTGTACGGCGGCCATGCCCCCGGCTTGAATGGCAGCTTATCGGTGCAAGAAAACCTGGACAGCCTGCTTATGCAGGATCGTGTTCCTTTGGAGCGGGACGCCTGTGATCAGGCGCTGCTGGCAGGCAGTTTGCTGGCTTACCGTCGAGTGCCGGTAAGGCAGTTGTCGGCAGGGCAACGCCGCCGTGTGTTTTTGGTGCGTCTGGCGCTCAGCAACCGTCCCTTATGGATTCTGGACGAGCAACTGACCGCGCTGGATAGTGCCGGTCAGAAGTTTCTGGGCGAGTTGATTGCACAGCATTTGCACAAACAGGGCGCTGTCATTCTGACCAGTCACCAGACCTTGCCCTGGGATTTGGAGGTGCAGCACCTGGATCTGGGGCAGGCATGTTGAATCTCTTTTTAGCCTTGATGAAGCGCGAGTGGCGCTTGGCGATGCGTCGGCCCGGCGATGTGCTGATTCCCCTGGTTTTCTTTCTGGTGGTGTGCAGCCTGTTCCCTTTGGGCGTGGGAGCAGATGCGGCCTTGTTGTCCAAGATGGCCCCGGGTGTGCTGTGGGTGTCGGCCTTGCTGGCCACGCTGCTGTCATTAAGCCGCCTGTTTGAACAGGACGAGCAGGACGGCGCGTTGGAGCAGGTTCTGTTTTCCCATTTGCCGCTTAGCCTCTGGGTTTTGGGCAAGGTGTTGGCGCATACCTTTTTGACTGGCGTGCCGTTGCTGTTGTTGGCTCCCATTCTGGGGCTGCAATTCAGTCTGCCTACGTCCAGTCTGGGTGTGTTGATGGTGTCCCTGGCGCTGGGGCTGCCCGTCCTGACCTTGTTGGGGGCGATTGGCGCGGCCTTGGTGCTGGGTTTGCGTTCAGCAGGTGTCTTGCTGGCTCTATTGATTTTGCCCTTTTACGTTCCCGTTCTGGTCTTTGGGGCGGGGGCGGTGCAAGCGGTTCAGGCCGGGTTGGGTGCACAAGCGCATCTGTCCGTTCTGGCCGCTTTTTTACTGTTGGCTTTGTTCTTTGCGCCACTTGCTACGGCAGCGGCGTTGCGCCTTGCTCTTGAGTAAATTCCATGAACTTTTTGTATCGTTACGCCGCCCCTCAAAACTTTTATGTCCTGGCCGGACGCATTGTGCCGTGGGCCGCTGCATTGGCCCTGTTGCTGTTCGTGGCAGGGGCTTATGTGGGCTTTTTCCTGGCCCCGACGGATTTCCAGCAAGGCGAGGGTTACCGCATTATTTTTCTGCATGTACCGGTGTCCTGGATGTCCATGCTGATTTACCTGGCCATGGGTTTCTGGTCCTTGATCAGCCTGGTTTTCAATAGCCGTACGGCAGCCATGATGGCCGCTGCACTGGCACCGACCGGGGCGATCTGTACGGTTTTGTCCTTGGTGACTGGTGCGCTGTGGGGCAAGCCTATGTGGGGCGCCTGGTGGGTCTGGGATGCCCGTCTGACGTCCGAATTGTTGCTGCTGTTTCTGTATATGGGTTTCATGGGTTTGCGCGGGGCGATCGACGACCCGCGCCGCGCGGATAAAGCCGCCTCCATTCTGGCCTTGGTCGGGGTGGTCAATGTGCCCGTTATCTATTTCTCGGTGCAATGGTGGAACACCTTGCATCAGGGGGCTTCGGTATCGCTGACCAGCTCGCCTTCCATGGCGACCGTCATGCTGACGGGCATGTTGCTGATGAGTCTGGCCATGTGGTGCTACAGCATTGCCATCGCACTGTATCGGGTGCGCAATTTGATTCTTGAACGTGAGGCGCATACCGCCTGGGTTCGCAACTTGACGGAGGGCTGATGATGCATTGGTCGAGTGTGGGCGATTTTTTCGCTATGGGCGGCTACGCCGTGTACGTATGGGGCTCGGTGCTGGCCTGTACCGTATTGTTGCTGGGCGAAGTGCTCAGCGTACGGGCAGGACGGGCACGCGCCTGGCAACGGGTGCGTGATGAGCGCGCCCTGGGAGAGCAGCGTCATGACTAAGCGACAGAATCGTCTTGCCCTGATTCTGGGCGCTTTAGTGGTACTGGGAGCGGCAACGGCTTTGGTCCTGAACGCCTTTCAAAGCAGTCTGGTGTTCTTTTTCACCCCTACTGAGGTTAGCCAGGGGCAAAGCCCTGAAAACCGGACTTTCCGGGTGGGCGGCATTGTGCAGATGGACAGTATTCGCCGTGGTGGAGCCCAAGGTATGGCTGTGAATTTTGTGGTGACAGACGGTGCGGCCCAGGTGCCCGTTAGCTATACCGGAATTTTGCCGGATCTGTTTCAAGAGGGGAAAGGCGTGGTGGCCCAAGGCCGCCTGAACGAGCAGGGCCATTTTGTAGCGGAAGAAGTGCTGGCCAAGCACGATGAAAACTACATGCCGCCTGAGGCCATGCATGCCATGGAGCAGGCCGAGCGTGCCAAACAAGGAGCCCAGCCATGATCCCGGAGCTTGGGCACTTTGCCCTGATTCTTACCTTTGTGCTGGCGCTGGCTCAAGGCATTGTGTCCTTGTACGGGGCCTGGCGCGGCAATCTGGCCTGGATGGCCTTTGCGCGCCCGGCAGCGCGCTGGCAATTCGGTCTGGTGGCGTTCAGCTTGCTGTGTCTGGCCTGGTCCTTTGTCAGCTTTGATTTTTCTGTTGCCTATGTGGCGCAGAACTCCAGCACCAAGCTGCCTTTGTTCTACCGCATTGCCGCAGTATGGGGAGGGCACGAAGGCTCGCTCTTGCTGTGGATGTTCATGCAAACAGGCTGGGCTTTTGCCGTCAGTGTTTACTCGCGCTCCTTGCCTGAAGCCATGCTGGCTCGGGTGCTGGGTGTATTGGGGCTGATCACCGCCGGTTTCCTGCTGTTTGTCCTGCTCAGTTCCAACCCCTTTGAGCGCATGTTCCCGGTGCCGGCTGAAGGTTTGGACCTGAACACGCTCTTGCAGGATATTGGTCTGATTATTCACCCGCCCTTGCTGTATATGGGCTATGTGGGTTTTTCTGTGGCCTTTGCCTTTGCGATTGCTGCTTTGCTGGCAGGCCGTCTGGATGCCAGTTGGGCACGTTGGTCGCGTCCCTGGACAACCTCGGCCTGGTTGTTCCTGACCTTGGGGATTGCGGTCGGTAGCTGGTGGGCCTATTACGAGCTGGGGTGGGGCGGCTGGTGGTTCTGGGATCCGGTGGAGAACTCCTCCTTTGTGCCCTGGTTGGCGGGTACTGCCTTGATTCACTCTTTGGCGGTCACGGAGAAACGTGGCAGCTTCAAGAACTGGACCGTATTGCTGGCAATCAGCACCTTCTCCTTGTCCATCTTGGGCGCCTTCCTGGTGCGCTCCGGTGTGCTGACGTCGGTGCATGCGTTTGCGACAGACCCGGCCCGTGGTGTGTTCATTCTGAGTCTGTTTGCCGTCATTGTTGGTAGCTCCCTGATTCTGTTTGCCTGGCGCGCACCGCGTGTCGGGGCAGGCGGGCAGTTTGCCGTGGTGTCGCGTGAATCCTTGCTGCTGGTCAATAATGTTTTGCTGGTGGTGGTGACAGGTACAGTCTTGCTAGGAACCTTGTACCCGCTGATCATGGATTCCTTGGGCCTGGGCAAAATCTCGGTAGGCCCGCCTTATTTCAATAAGGTGTTTGTCCCCTTGATGATTCCGGCTTTGGTCTTGATTGTCTTTGGTGTGCTGGCGAACTGGAAACGAGCCAACCTTCTGGATCTGGTGCGCCAACTGACCTTGGTGATTGTGTTCAGCGTCGTGTTGGGTGCCGCTATTCCGTTGCTGTATGGGCAATGGCAGGGCACTGCCGCCTTGGGGGCGGGATTGGCCGTGTGGATCGTGCTGGGCAGCTTGTTCGATGTGGTCAAGCGTGTGCGCGCCACGCGTTCAGGCGTGTTCTCGCAACCACGTAGCTGGCTGGGACAGCATCTGGCGCATATGGGGGTGGCGGTTTTTGTTCTGGGCGTGACCATGGTCAGTCATTACGAAACAGAAACCGACGTTCTGTTGCAGCCTGGACAGACCGCGCAGGTCGGCGCGTATGACGCGCGTTTCCAAGGCGTACACATTGTGCCCGGTCCGAATTACTCCGCCGAGCGTGGCACGGTGGAGCTGTTGCGGGATGGCAAGGTGGTCGCTACCTTGTACCCGGAAAATCGCACTTACCTGTCCTCGGCCTTGCCCATGACGGAATCGGCGATCAATACCAATGGCTTGCGTCATATTTACGTGGCGCTGGGCGATAAGTATGACCAAGGCGTCTGGAGTGTACGTCTGTACTACAAACCGCTGGTGGACTTTATCTGGCTGGGTTGTTTGCTGATGGCCTTGGGTGGCGCACTGGCGATCAGTGATCGACGCTATCGTGTCAAGCAAACTCGTACCGCTGTGCAGAACAAGGCCATGAATACGCACAAGCAGGTGCAGGCATGAACCGTTTTACCGTCCCTTTGATCGGCTTTGTGCTGTTGTTGGTATTTCTGGGTATTGGTTTGACCTTGAAACCCAGCGAGGTGCCTTCGCCCTTGGTCGATAAACCGGCCCCGGCGTTCAGCCTGCCTCAATTGCACAAGCCTGAAGCCAGTTTTTCGGGGGAGCAAATGAAAGGCCGCGTCTGGCTGTTGAACGTGTGGGCCTCCTGGTGCTATCCGTGTTTGACAGAGCATCCTTTTATCAAGGAGCTGTCCACCAAGCACAAGGTGCCGGTTGTGGGTCTGAACTACAAGGATGTACCCGAGGAAAGCCGTGAGTGGTTGCTGCGCAATGGCAACTCTTACGAGGTTTCCGTTATGGATCGGGACGGGCGTGTGGGCATTGATTTCGGTGTGTATGGTGTGCCGGAAACCTTTGTGATCGACAAGCAGGGCATTGTGCGCTTCAAGCACATAGGCCCCGTGTCGCGTGAGTCCATGGAGGAAACCTTGTTGCCCTTAATTCGTCGTTTGGAGCAGCAGCCATGATGATGCGTCAATGGATGGCGGCACTGGTTGCCAGTGTGTGGCTTTTTCTACCGTCTGCCCAAGCCCAGTCGGGGGTGCAAGGCGCGCAGGAGTCGGTGATGCTGGAAATTGCGGCTGAACTGCGTTGTCTGGTGTGCCAGAACGAGTCTATTGCGGCTTCGCGTGCCGAGCTGGCCGTGGACTTGCGCCACCAGATCATGGAACAGCTGGGCCAGGGCCGTACCCCGGATCAAATCCGTACATACATGGTGGACCGCTACGGTGATTTCATCTTGTATCGCCCGCCTTTCAAAGCCAGCACGGTGATGCTTTGGTTGGGGCCTGCCCTGTTGCTGTTGATCGGTTTTCTGGTTTATGCCTTTACCTTGCGCCGTCGACACCGTGCCGGTGATGACACGGCCCTGACCGATGAGCAGCGTCGTCAAGCCGATGCGCTTTTGCAAGGTTCTTCTCGGGATGAACAATCGTGACTATTGTTTTTTATATCGTGGCCGCACTGCTGGTCTTGGTGTGCGCGCTGTATTTGATGTTAAGCGTCAAGCGCAAACCGGCCTTGCAGCGAGTGGTGGAACACAAACAGGCCAATCTGGCGATTTTGCGCGAGCAGCTCAAAGAGATTGAGCGAGACAAGCAGGCGGGTGTGTTGTCTGCTCAGGATTTCGAGCAGGCGCAGATGGATTTGCGCCAACGTGTACTGGAAGAGAACGAGGGCCTGAAAACGGAAGCAGTGCAACAAACCGGTGCACCCAGGCTGGCTTGGACCTTGATGCTGAGTATTCCGCTTGCCGCCATCGCCTTGTATTTTTATCTGGGTAATCCGGTGATGCTGGACCCGGCTGCCGTGCAGCAGCAGGCCAACGCCCAGCCCGTGGATATTGAGGCCATGGTGGCCCGTCTGGAGCAGCGTCTCAAAGACAATCCGGATGATCCTGGTGCCTGGTTGATGATGGCCCGTTCGCATCGCTATTACGGCCGTCACCAGCAAGCGGCAGAAGCTTATGCCAAAGCCATGCCGGTCGTGGACGGAGATCCGGCTGCGCTTGCCGAGTATGCCGAGTCCATGCTGTTGGCAGGTATCGACACCTTGGATGGCTTGCCAGGCCGCCTGGTCAAGCGGTCGCTGGATCTGTACCCCGAAGAACCTTTGGGTTTGATGCTAGCTGGAGCGGCTGCTTTGCATAACGAGCAATACCCGGCAGCGATCGATTATTGGCAGCGTTTGTTGGCGCAGTTCCCGCCAGATTCGGAAACCGCCAAGGTAGTGAATCAAGGCTTGCAACTGGCGCGCGAACGTATGCGTATGCCGGCCACGCCTGCAGCGGAACCTGCTACGGCCCCTTGATATGGAAATAGTGTCTTTGGATTTGGGCTTGATCGCTCTGACAACGGCGTTTTTGGCGGGGATGGCTTCGTTTCTATCCCCCTGCGTTTTGCCTCTGGTCCCCGGTTATTTGTCTTATCTGGCTGGGGACGGACAGGTGTATACGCAGGTCAAGCGCAGCCAGCTACTGGGGCGCAGCGTTTGCTTTGTCGCCGGTTTTTCGCTGGTGTTCATCGCCTTGGGGGCCAGCCTGTCGTATCTGGGCCAGTTGTTGATGGCCTACCGTTATGAGCTGAATGTGGCGGCGGGCGTCATGGTAGCGCTAGCAGGTTTGAGTGTGATGGGTGTACTGCGCATGCCCATGAGCCTGCAACGCTACTATCGCTTTGAGTCCGGCAAGGCGGCGGGTCCTGGCGGTGCAACGGTGATGGGCCTGGCCTTCGGTTTTGGTTGGACTCCCTGTATCGGCCCGATTCTGGCTGGCATTCTGATGATGGGGGCCAGTACCGCCAGCGCAGGCAAAGCCAGTATTCTGCTGTCCGTTTACGCCTTGGGCCTGGGCGTCCCTTTTATTCTGGCTGCCTGCTTTGTGACGCCGTTTTTGCAACGCATGACGCAAATCAGGAAGATCGGGCGCTATGTGCGCTGGGGTGCGGGTCTGGTTTTGATTGTAATGGGCTGGGCTATGGCCACAGGTGAACTGGCGCGTTTTGCTATCTGGGTGCTCAAGACGTTCCCGGTTTTAGGGCAGTTGGGCTAAGCCTTCGGCTACCTGGAATCCGTGCGGTGCTTCCTCTGTTGTCAGGAAGCACCGCCTTGTCATTTCACAGCCGCATTGCCGCCATCCGCAAACAGGGCGGAGCCGGTAACAAAACTGGACATGGGGCTGGCAAGAAAAAGCGCAGCAGATGCAATTTCTTCAGGTTTGGCGATTCGTTTCATGGCGTGCAGCCCAGCCGCCCATTCTTTGGTGCTCTGGTCTCCGGCGATGTCTGTATCGGTTCCGCCCGGTAAAAGGGCATTGGCTCGTATGCCTTTGGCCGCATAGTCTGCAGTGATGCCTTTGACCAATCCCATGAGTGCCGCCTTAGCGGCCCCATAGGCGCTCATACCGGGCAGGCCAACACTGGTGCCTACAAAGCTCGATGTGAAAACAATCGAACCGCCACCGCGCTTGAGCATGGCCGGAATTTGGCTGCGAGCCCCCAGAAAAGCCGCTGTAAGATTGGTATCCAGCGTTGCTTGCCATTCCTCTTCTGACATCTCGGCCAGTGGCTTGAGGGCGCCGACAATACCGGCGTTATTGATCGTAATATCCAGACCTCCGAATTGCTTGGTCGCGGTTTCGATCAATTGCTCATGGGTTTGGGCCTGTGTAATGTCCCCGGCCACAAACTCAGCGTGGCCGCCAGACTGCCGGATTTCCTTGGCGACGGCCTCAAGCAGAGCGCTGCGCCTTGCCGTAAGAACAAGTGCCGCTCCCTGCTCAGCAAACATCAATGCGATGGCGCGTCCAATACCAGAGGATGCTCCGGTAACAAGGGCAACCTTTCCATCAAGCAAAGCCATGAGTGAAATCTCCTGTATTTCTATTGGGAGCTCATATCGTATGTATCCTGGCCTGACGGGGAACTCCGTTTCTTGCCTTCAAAACCCGTTATTGATGATGGGGCAGGCAGCCGACTATCAGTCTTGTACTTCACGACGCAGTAGTTCACGTTTACGGTCTATACCCCAGCGGTAGCCGGCCAGGTCGCCATTGCGCCGCACGACGCGATGGCAGGGGATAGCCACGGCAATGTGGTTGTTGGCGCAGGCCTGCGCCACAGCGCGCACCGCTTTGGGAGCGCCGATGCGTTCGGCGATCTCTGTGTAGCTGACGGTGGTGCCGGGTGGGATCTCGCATAAGGCGCGCCAGACACGCTCCTGGAAGGCCGTGCCCTGTACATCCAACGGTAGGTGCAAACCAATTGAAGGGGTTTCGATAAAGCCCACGACCTGGGCGATCAATTGCTCGAAATCCCCGTCGCTGCCGATAAGCTCGGCTTTGGGAAACTGGTCTTGCAGATCGCGCACCAGTTGTTCGGGGTCCTCGCCTAGCAGGATGGCACAGATGCCGCGTTGGCTCTGGGCGACCAGAATGGCTCCCAGCGAACACTGGCCCACCGCGAAACGGATAAGCGCACCGGCACCACCGGCCCGGTACTCGCGCGCGCGCATGCCCAACAACTGTCCAGAGGTTTCATAAAAGCGGCTGTTGGAGTTGAATCCGCTGTCGTAGATTGCGTTCGTGATGGAGGCGTTGGGGCTGCTCAGTTCCTCGCGCAGTCTGCGAGCGCGATAGGCCGAGCTGTATGCCTTGGGCGTCAGGCCGGTTTCCGCTTTGAACAGTCGGTGGAAATGAAAGGGGCTCTTACCTACTGCGGTGGCCAGTTGCTTCAGCGAAGGGGGTGTTTCCGACGTTTCGATCAGGCGGCAGGCACGCGCCACGATCGCGGCTCGTTCGGCTGCGGCACTGGTTTGGTTGCCACGGACGCGACGACTGTAACGGTAGCCCGCTGCTTCCGCAGCCTGGGCCGAATCAAAAAACTCGACGTTTTCGCGCTTGGGAAGCCGTGTTGTCGAGCTGGGTTGGCAGTACACGCCTGTGGTGCGTACCGCATAGACGAACTGGCCGTCGGCGGCGCAGTCCCGCGCTTGCACGGCTGCCCAGCGCTGATCCTCAGTTTCGTAAGCACGCTTTTTAGTCATGAGGCATATGTCCTGACATCATTCATTACGAAGCCAGAATACGCTGGTCTTTCATCGCAAGCACTCCGATTCTTGCGGCCAATATTGGCAGGCTTGACCGGTATTGTCTCAGAGGTGTGCAGCCATTGCCGGTATGCTCGTGCCCGCCAAGTCCGCGATAGAAAAAGGCCGGTATCAACCGGCCTTTTTCGCTCTGCAGCATTGACGCCATGAAAGGCGCGGCATGCTTACAGGGCGCTGGGGGTGTAACCCGCTTCTTCAATCACTTTCAGGGCTTGCGCGCCATCCAGACCTTGAACAGTAACCTGGTGTTTTTCCAGATCCGTGCTGACGGTGGCTTGAGGGGCGACAGCCTGAATGGCTTCGGTGATGCTGCGTACACAGTGGCCGCAGGTCATGTCGGGTACGGAGAAGGTGGACATAGCTGACTCCTTGATAAAAACAATGGAGCCAGCTTAAGGCTTGCCACGGGGGCAAGGTCAAGTGCTGTTTGCTTTAGAACAGGGCAGGCGACATCAAACGGATCTGATCAAGCTCGGGATTTCCCAGCCATTGAATCTGGCTGCTGGCCCAACCTGGGCCCGATTCCTTGTTTTCGACAAAAGCGCCGTAGGAGAGGGTCTGCGCTTGTGCATCCAGCAGGACAACGTAGCTGGAGCTGGTGCAGTCATGAGGCTTGCAGCCCTGGAAGACCTGGTAATGGCGTCCATCCAGGGAAACGGTCTCACCCGGTGAAGCCGTACCAAATTCTTTTACCCAGCTGGCGCGTTTGGCAACGTCCTGCATCAGGTTTTGATATTGCTGGGCCACTTGCTTGTTGGACTTGGCCAGATCAGCCAGATACACGGATTCCGAGGACTGTGCATGGCTCAGGACGGGAACGAGCAGGGCGCTGCCAAGGACAAGGCGACACAGAGAATGGGAAATACGCATGGGATCTCCAATAATGACGCAAGCCGTCAGTGTAGCAGCGGGTCTGGCGCAATATTGTTAACAAAATCAAGGAAAACGTGCATAAACGGCTATCTCTACAGTCGTTATAGTGCTTATCCGTACAGGGAGTTGGTACGGTGCTCTGTTTCTTGTCGAATGACCTGGACATTGAAGGGGTGTAGGTAAAAACCACAGCTTGTCAGCAAAATTGTTTGATAACTAAACTATTTATAAATGAATGGTTGGCATAGTTGAATTGGTGTTTCGATCTGCTGTGCATCTTAAAGAAAGACAGCCTATAAGCGCGGTGGCGCAAGGAGATAACATGAAACGTATTGCATTGACCGTGGCGTTGGCTGCGGCTTTTGGTGGTTCTCTGGCTCATGCCGATACCATCAAAGTGGGGATGGCAATGGATACATCCGGTCCGTTTGCGGCTGTTGGGGGCGAGGTTCGCGATGGCTTCAATCTGGCCATCAAGCAATTGGATGGCAAGCTGGGCGGCTTTCCTGCCGAGTTCATTGCACAGGATATGGCCGGTAATCCGGATCAGGCCCGCCAATTGGTCAATCGTTTCGTTCAACGCGACAAGATCGACTTCTTTACTGGCCCTGTCGGCTCCAACGTCGCCCTGGCAGTGGCTCCCGCCTTGTTCTCGGCCAAAGTACCTTATCTGACCAGCAACCCGGGCCCCAGCCAACTGGCCGGCGCTGGTTGTAATCCGTACTTCTTTGGCGTGTCCTACCAGAACGACGCCTTTGACGAGGCTGCCGGTAAAGTGGCGGCGGATCGCAATTACGAAAAAATGTTCATCATTGCCCCTGATTACCCAGCCGGCAAAGACCACTTGAACGGCTTCAAACGAGGTTATGGCAAACCCGTTGACAATGAGCTCTACACCAAGTTGGGCCAGATCGATTACTCGGCTGAATTGGCACAAATCCGTGCTGCCAAGCCTCAGGCCGTGTTCTTTTTCCTGCCCGGTGCCATGGGCATCAACTTCATCAAACAGTTCGTGGCTGCAGGCCTGAACAAGGATGTGGTCTTGCTGGGCCCCGCTTTCTCGGGTGATGAAGACATTATCCCCGCCGTGGGCGAGCCTATTCTGGGCATGCTCAATACCGCCCAGTGGTCACCAGATCTGGATATTCCGGCCAACAAGACCTTTGTTGAGGAGTTTCGCAAAGCCTACGACGGCCGATACCCCTCGGTTTACGCCGCCCAGGCTTATGACGTGATTTTGGCGATCGACGCCGCCGTCAAACAGGTCGATGGCAAGGTGTCTGACCGCGAAGCGGTGCTCAAGGCATTGAAAGCGGCCGACTACAACTCGGTTCGTGGCCCCTTTACCTACGGCAACAACAATTTCCCCATTCAGGCTTACTACCTACGTGAGGTGGTCAAGGATCAGGACGGACGTCTTGTAAACCGTATGGTCAGCAAGGTGTTTGACTCCTACCAGGATGTCTACGCCAAAGATTGCAAACTTAATTAAGATTCACAGGTGGTAAAAGCATGTCGCTCATTCTGATTAGCGAGCAATTGCTGAATGGTTTGCAGTTTGGTTTGATGTTGTTTCTGATTGCCGCCGGCCTGACATTGGTCTTTGGCATTATGGATATCATGAACCTGGCCCACGGCTCCCTCTATATGGCGGGAGCCTATGTGGCCGCGGAAACCATGCAGCGTACAGGGTCCTTTACCGCCGCCATTGTGGTGGCGGTGGCAGTGACAGCCCTGGTCGGTATTGCCTTGGAAATTCTCATTCTGCGCAAGCTGGTCACTCGTGATCACCTGGCTCAGGTATTGGGAACCTACGCCGTTATTTTGATCGCCAATGATGTGGTCAAAATGATTTGGGGCCCAACCCCCGTTATGTTGAATATGCCTGCCTTGTTGTCCGGGCCGGTCGAACTCTTGCCTGATTTCCTCTATCCCGCCTTCCGTCTGATGATTATTGCGGTCGGTCTGGTGGTGGCACTGGCTCTGTATGCCTTCGTGACCAAAACCCGAGCCGGGGTGCTCGTGCGGGCAGGTGCATCCAACCGACAAATGGCGACCCTGATGGGGGTTCGCGTGCCTATCCTGTTCTTGGGGGTATTTACTCTTGGAGCCGCTTTGGCTGCGCTGGCCGGTGCCTTGCTCGGGCCGATTACAGCGGTTCAGATCGGTATGGGCGAGGACATCCTGATCCTGGTCCTGGTGTGCATCGTGATCGGCGGCATTGGTTCGATTCGTGGTGCGTTTGTAGGTGCCTTGCTGGTGGGTATGGTTGATACTGCTGGCCGTGCCTTCCTGCCGATGTTGCTGCGTAACGTCTTCCCGGCGGATGTGGCATCCAGTGTCGGGCCTACGATTGCTGCCATTTCGATCTATGTTCTGATGGCTGTTGTTCTTGTTTTCCGTCCTTCGGGCTTGTTCCCGGCGCGAGGTTAATGTATGTCTACTTCGCGTATTTTATCGGTCCTGGCGCTGGTGGCCTTGTTGGCTTTCCCCTTGATTGCACCGCTGTACGGGCTTGAGTTTTATATTTCCTTTGTACGCCGTATCTTCATCTATGCCATGGCAGCGACTGCCTTGAATCTGGTGCTCGGTTATGGCGGGATGGTGGCTCTGGGGCATGCTGCTTTCTTTGGCGCCGGGGCCTATACCGTGGGCATTTTGGCCACTGAAGGTGTGCAAAGCGGCCTGATCACCTGGCCAGCCGCCATGCTGATTTCCGGTTTGCTGGCTTTCCTGACTGGTGCCGTGTCGCTGCGTACTCGTGGTGTGTACTTCATCATGATTACGCTGGCGTTTGC
Source organism: Alcaligenes sp. LTN-3 (assembly GCF_059735605.1). NCBI lineage: Bacteria > Pseudomonadati > Pseudomonadota > Betaproteobacteria > Burkholderiales > Alcaligenaceae > Alcaligenes > Alcaligenes sp. LTN-3. The sequence goes on from NZ_JCAPDN010000002.1 coordinate 471,545, forward strand.
GCAGATGATCTTTTATCTGTTCATCTCCTTGCGGCAGTACGGTGGCGAGGACGGTTTGAACATGTACAACCATTCCTCTTTGCCCGGTATTGATTTGGGCAATGAACTGAGCTTTTACTACCTGGTTCTGGCTCTGTTACTGGCGGTTCTGTTCCTGATCAACCGTCTGGTTAATGCTCGTTTCGGACAGGCCTTGATGGGCACGCGTGAAAACGAAAGTCGCATGACGACCTTGGGCTACCCCGTCTACCGCATTCGCTTAACGGCCTACACCTTGAGTGGTGCCATCATGGGGCTGGCTGGGGCTTTGTTGGCCAACCATAACCTGTTTGTCTCGCCTAGCCTGATGAATTGGACCCAATCAGCGGACCTGATCATCATGGTGCTGGTGGGGGGGATTGGTCTGTTGTATGGCGGTGCGCTGGGGGCGTTTGTGATGCTGGTGCTGGAAGAGTTGCTGCGCAACTGGACCGAGTACTGGCACATGCCTTTGGGTATTTTATTGCTGCTGGTGGTGTTCTTTGCTCCCAAGGGATTGGCCGGACTGGTACGTATCCGCTCGGTCGCTGATCCAGCTACTACCGCCAAGGAGCAAACATGACGAATACGATAGCAGCCACCTCCAAGGCAGGCAGTGGCTCGGCCGCCTTGCAGGCCCGTGGTCTGATGAAGCGCTTTGGCGCCTTGCAGGCGACCAATGATGTGTCTTTGGACCTGGTGCCCGGTGAAATCCATGGTTTGATCGGCCCGAACGGTGCGGGTAAATCCACTTTGATTCATTTGTTGTCGGGCACCTTGAGTCCGGATTCGGGCCAGCTCTTGCTGGGCGGGCGTGACGTGACGTCCTTGTCGGGTCACGAGCGTGTTGCCGCCGGTCTGGCGCGCTCCTTCCAGATCACCAATATCTTCAAGAATTACACGGTGCTGGATAATCTGGTATTGGCTTTGCAGGCATGCAGTGGCAGCAGTTTCCGCTTCTGGCGTGCTCGTCAGGCGGAAACCGAGTTGTATGAGCAGGCCCGTGAGTTGGCCGCCGAATGCGCCATTAATGCATCGCTGCTGCACACTCAGGCTGGTGTTTTGCCACATGGTGAGCAGCGCAAGGTCGAGTTCGCCCTAGCGTTGGCCAGCCGGCCGCACGTTCTTTTGCTGGACGAACCTATGGCCGGGATGGGGCCGGATGAAACACTGCGTCTGACTGAACTGATTGAAACCATGCGTGGCAAAGCCACCATGTTGCTGGTCGAGCATGATATGGAAGCCGTTTTCCGTCTGGCTGACCGGATTTCTGTGCTGGTGGCAGGTCACATTATTGCCACGGGTACGGCTGCCGAAATCCGTGATAACGAGGCTGTGCGTCAAGCTTATCTGGGTGACGATGACACGCCAGTGCCAACTAAGGTGGAAAGCCATGCTTGAAACAACTCAATTACAAAGCGGCTATGGCGCCAGCCAAGTGCTGTTCGGGGTAGATCTGTCCATTCGCAGCGGACAGGTGGTGACGGTGTTGGGCCGCAATGGCATGGGCAAGACCACCTTGCTGAAAACCATTCTGGGCCAGTTGCCGGTGCGCGGTGGGGATGTGAAGTTCGACGGCCAGTCTATTGCGGGCTGGAATCCGGATCGTATTGCCCGTGCCGGGATTGCCATTGTGCCCGAAGGGCGCCAGTGCTTTCCCAACCTGACGGTGGCCGAGCACCTGACGGCGTTTGCTTGCAACCGCAACCCGCAAGCCAGCAAAACCTGGACGCCCGAGCGTGTCTATGAGTTTTTCCCGCGCTTGCGTGAACGCGCCTCCAATATGGGTAATCAGCTCTCAGGGGGGGAGCAGCAGATGCTGGCCATCGGTCGTGCCCTGGTTACCAACCCCAAGCTGCTGATTCTGGACGAAGCCTCCGAGGGCCTGGCGCCCAAGGTGCGTGAGGAAATCTGGAACTGTCTGGCCGTCTTGCGTGAAGAGGGGCAGACCATCTTGCTGATCGACAAATATGTCGAGCGTTTGATGGCCTTGTCCGATCACCACATCATTTTGGAACGTGGCAAATTGGTCTGGCAGGGGAACTCCGACGCATTGGGGGCCGATCGCACTTTGTGGACGCGCTATTTGGGCGTGTAAAAAACACAATTTGCAACAAATCTGAGGTGCCGCCTGCTTGATCGCAGGCGGCATTTTTTTTGCCTTTCGTCAAGGCGCTATAGAGAACGTGGCGGCTTAGTTGTACTTTCCTCTGAAAGTTCCCTAAGCATCTCTGGAAAGATTATTTCCTTGCGATGTATCAATGTGTAATGAAATGGCATTCCTTACGATATCCATAAGGCCAGCAGGGTTATGGGTCCTACCCGGACCTCACTGGCAGGAAGCTCTGTCATCCCATAAGGAAGTTGTTATGAAATTACGCCTGTTCACTCTCTCGGCTCTAGCCTCCGGCTTACTGCTTGGCAGCGTCGCGCAAGCCCAGCAAAATGAACCTGTACAGCCGATTCCCGCTGCTGTTGTCAGCGACCCGGCACGTGTTGAACTGGGTAAAAAGCTGTGGTTTGAACCCCGCTTGTCCCGTTCGGGCTTTATCTCATGTAATTCCTGTCACAACCTGAGCATGGGCGGCACGGACAATATCCGTACCTCCATCGGTGATCGCTGGCAGGAAGGCCCCATCAACTCGCCCACTGTCTTGAACTCCAGCCTGAATCTGGCCCAGTTCTGGGATGGCCGTGCTAGCGACCTGAAAGAGCAGGCTGGCGGCCCCATTGCCAATCCCAAGGAAATGGCGTTTACGCACGAACTGGCCATGGAGTTCCTGAGCTCCATTCCCGAGTACAAGGCCGAGTTCAAGCAAGTCTTTGGCAAGGCCGACTTTGGCATTGATGAAGTCACCTCCGCGATTGCCGCGTTTGAGGAAACCTTGGTGACGCCTGATTCGCGCTTTGATCTGTGGCTAAAAGGCGATAAGAAAGCCATTACTGATCAGGAATTGGCTGGCTATCAACTGTTCAAGGGTAGTGGTTGCGTAGCTTGCCACAACGGTCCCAACCTGGGTGGTACGTCCTTTCAGAAAATGGGGCTGATCGAGCCCTACCAAACCACCAATCCTGCCGAAGGCCGTGCGGCTGTGACGGGTAAAGATGCCGACCGTTTCAACTTCAAGGTTCCTACCTTGCGTAACGTCGAGCTGACCTACCCCTACTTCCACGATGGTGCGGTAAATACCTTGACCGAAGCCGTGGATATAATGGGTCGTTTGCAGTTGGGTCGCAGTTTCTCTGCAGAGGAAAATGCCCAGATCGTCGCGTTTTTGAAAACGCTGACGGGCAAACAGCCTGAAATCGTACTGCCCATTTTGCCCCCTTCGCGTGACAACACACCACGCCCGGTGCCATTTGGTTCTTGATAGCAGTCTGTGCAGGCAGCAAGCGCTTTTAAGGGCTTGAGCTGCCTTTGAATGACCCAGGTCTTGGACGTTGTTTTCTGAGCCTGGGTTTTTGTATTTGGCTTTGGATTCATCGTTCTGGTCTGCCAGTCAGACTTGAATCCCCTGCTGCTATTGTTGATGCTCGATCCGGTGGGCTAAAAAAATAGTACCATTTAGATACTATTTAAATGACTGGAACCATCATGAGTCGCATTGTCCTGTTTGAGAACATTCATCCTAGCGCCCGTGAAGTTTTTGAGGCTGCTGGTTTGACCGATATTCAGACCTACAAGGGAGCCTTGTCGGGTCAGGAGCTGCTGGACGCTGTCAAAGGCGCCGAAGTGGTCGGAATTCGTTCCCGTACCCAGTTTGACAGCCGGGTGCTGGAGCACGCAGACCAGCTTAAAGTGCTGGGATGTTTTTGTATTGGTACCAACCAGGTGGATCTGGACCAAGCCCAGAACCACGGCGTACCAGTCTTTAATGCGCCGTTCTCCAACACCCGCTCGGTTGCCGAGCTGGTGCTGGGTGAGGCCATCTTGTTGCTGCGTCGTATCCCCGAGAAGAACCTGCGCGTACACCAGGGTTTCTGGGACAAGAGTGCCGATGGCGCTTTCGAGATCCGTGGCAAGACTTTGGGTGTGATTGGCTACGGCAATATTGGTTCTCAGGTCGGTACCTTGGCTGAAGCGCTGGGTATGCGCGTGCTCTACCATGATGTGGAATCCAAACTGCCGCTGAGCAATGCCCGTGTCTACGGCAGCCTTAAGCAAATGCTGGCCGAGTCCGATGTGGTGACCTTGCACGTCCCAGGCGGGCAGGGCACGCATAACATCATGAATGCCGAGACGATCGCGGCCATGAAGCCAGGTTCCATCCTGATCAACGCGTCGCGCGGCACAGTGGTGGACATTGATGCCTTGCATCAGGCCCTGGTCAGTGGTCATTTGGCAGGTGCGGCACTGGATGTTTTCCCCACTGAGCCGAAAAGTGTGGACGAGCCTTTAAAGAGTCCGTTGATCGGCATGCCCAATGTGATTCTGACGCCGCATATTGGCGGTAGCACCCAGGAGTCGCAGGAAAATATTGGCCGTGAAGTGGCCGAGAAACTGGTTAGTTACTTGCGTAGCGGTGCCACCAAGGGCGCAGTGAACTTTCCGGAAGTGTCGTACTACGATATTCAAGGCGCCGTGCGTTTGTTGCATGTCCATCGCAATGTTCCTGGTGCAATGGGGGGCTTGAACAATATTTTGGCCCAACACGGCATCAACATCACTCGTCAGCAGCTGCAAACACAAGGTGAACTGGGTTATGCCATGACAGATCTGGATCGTGTACCAGAACAGGAGTTGCTGGACGCCGTGCGTGCTCACTCCAGTACCGTACGCAGCGAGCTGATTTTTCCGGCGTAAGGCCTGAGTCAGACCGTCGACAAACGGCCCCGGATTCTTTGAAATCCGGGGCCGTTTGCTATCCGTCCGTTTGCTATCAGGCGGAGTGCATCGACTTGGTGGGCCAGGAAATGGTCTGTTCCGGGCTGCTGCCGGGAACAATAATGTCGCGCAACGTGTAGTTGTCCAGATAACTCAGGAACTGGACCAGTGCCTGTTTAAGGATATTGCTTAGATTGCAGCGACCGCTCAGGATGCAATGGGTGCCACTGCCCAAGCACTCCACCACGGCCAGATCGGTTTCTGTATAGCGCACCAGCTCGCCCAGATTGATATCTTCAGGAGCACGCGCCAGCCGCATCCCGCCATTTTTCCCGCGCTGCGTCTGAATCCAGCCGCCTTTGGACAGCAGGTGGGTGACTTTCATCAGGTGGGCTTGGGAAATCTGGTGGTACTGGGCAATTTCCGCGATGGTGCAAAGCCTGTCTTCGTTCTGGCCCAGATACATCAATTGACGCAGAGCGTAGTCGGTAAGGTTGGTCAGGCGCATGATCAGGGCAGTTGCAGTTCGCTGGCTACTTTGGTGGGGTTGTGCTGGAATTGGTAGCCAAACCAGAAGCTACGGGCGATACGCTGGGCGTACTCCAGCGCTAGCTTGGCCATAGCCTGATTTTCGCGTTCCTGACAGGTTTCCTTGAACAGACGCAGCCATTGTTCAAAGTGGCTGGCCTGAATGTGCTGGAGCGACAAGTGCTTGGCCATGGGGTTGCCATTGAAGCCATCGGTCTTGAGCAGCAGGGACGACCAGAACTCTTCCATTACACCCAGGTGTGTATCCCAATCCTTAATGCGCTCGGAGAAAATCGGGCCAAGGACTTCGTCCATGCGGATGCGATCGTAAAAGTCCCAGACCAGGTCATGAATTTCCTGGCGGGTACACAAAGCGTTGAGAGTCATAATATTTTTAATTTAAAGATATATATTTTATCTATCTTATTGGTAGGGCTCACCGGGGTCAAGCCGGAAAGAAAACGCTCGGATGCGGGATATGTTCACGTCGGATTTCACGCAGATTCAACGCCTGCCTTCCTACACTGAGTCCAAGTTTCAGAGTATGGATGTTGTGTTTCAGGTGTTTTTTCCTTGAAAGGTGGTTTTTAGAGGACTTGATGATCTTGAGCGGCGTTTTTTTGCTAAGGCAAGCAGCGCGTAGGGTAAATTGCACGAGTCGGGCTGGCAGGCTACGATTACTTTTTGTTGGCTAGCCCTCAATTTTGTTACAGCATGGTGCTCAAGGAATAATGATTACAAAGAGACAGGCGCAGACACTTTCTTGCGTTATCCCGGGTTTGAATGAAGCAGAAAACTTGCCCGCACTGTTGCCCGTTCTGGTGGCAACGTTGCGTGAACTGGTTCCGGCTTTTGAAATCATTTTCGTTGACGATGGCAGCACTGACGCAACGCCTTTGGTCATAGAGCAATTGCGTCAAACTTACCCCCAATTGGTTTATCTGCAGTTATCACGCAACTTCGGTAAAGAAGCGGCGTTGACGGCAGGCTTGGAAGCCAGTCGCGGGCAGGTGGTCGTGTGTATGGATGCGGATTTGCAGCATCCTCCTGCCTTGATTGAAACCATGCTGGAGCGTTGGTCTACCGGGCTGGAAATGGTCTATGCCGTACGGGAAACCCGCGAGGACGAAGTTTGGCTAAAGCGTGTGGGCACCAGTGTGTTCTACAAGTTGATGCGTACATCCAATGGCCTACGCGTACCTCGTGATGCGGGCGATTTTCGCTTGATGGATCGTTGTGTGGTCGATGCCCTGATGGCCTTGCCCGAGCGCAGTCGTTTCATGAAAGGCTTGTTTGCCTGGGTGGGTTTTCCGTCCGAGCCTATTTACTACTCCCCCGCCGAGCGTTTGTATGGGGTCAGTCGATTCCGCCCCGCCAAACTACTACGCTTTGCAGTGGATGGTTTGACGGCATTTACCACCTGGCCGCTACGTTTGTTGAGTTTGTTGGGTGCGGTGCTGGCGATGCTGTCTTTCAGCTACGGTTTGTTCATTATCTTCAAGCATTTGATTTATGGAGACGCCGTACGGGGCTGGACCACCTTGATCACCGTAGTGCTGTTCTTTGCGGGTGTGAATATGCTCTCGCTGGGCGTGGTAGGTGAGTATGTCGCCAGCATCTTTGCCGAGGTCAAGAACCGACCTTTGTATTTGGTGCATCGTCGCCGGGGGCAAGGCTTGGCTCCGGATCAGGAACCCGCTCACAGTCAGGATCAAGGCAGCACCCAAAGTCAGGCTCGGCAACAGGACTGATCCAGTCGTTTAATTGCCGTTCTGCTTTCAAGTGTCATTGGACGCTACATCGATATTCTGAATTGTTTTGACAGCCACGAAGGTGGCTGCCTAACCCTTTTGGTTTGGCGACAGTCGATGAGTATCGAGAATTCTTTTCCCCCTTCTGGCGTAACCTTGCCTCTTGGGCGCGCGCGTGGCCCAGCCTACTGGCTGGGGCAAGGCGTACGAAACCTGGGCACCCTCTCTAGCCTGGCTGTGGGTCTGCTGGCGCTGCTGTGGTTTGCGCTGACCCTAGGTGTCTATCCCCTGCTGATTCCGGACGAAGGGCGCTATGTCGGTGTGGCTCTGTCCATGTTGGAATCCGGTGATTATCTGGTGCCGCGTTTGGACGGCTTGCCGTTTTTCCATAAACCCCCTCTGCATTACTGGCTCACTGCGCTGAGCCTGAAAGTGCTGGGCGTGAATTTTGTGGGTGCGCGTCTGGTGCCTGCCTTGATGGCGGCCTTGTTGATTGCTGGTATGCATGCCTTTCTGAAGCGCCATGCTAGCCAGCAACATGCGGGCTGGACGGCTCTGATTCTGGTCAGCAGCCCATTGCTGTTTGGAGCCTCCCATTACGCCAATCTGGACATGACGGTTGCTGCCTTGATCAGTAGCTGTGTGCTATTGGGCGGCCATGCTGCCTTGCAGATGGAGCAGGGGCGTCCCTATCGGTGGGCCTTGATGGGGCTGTATGCCACCGCAGGTTTGGCCTTCCTGGCAAAAGGCTTGATCGGGATTTTGATCCCCGGCGGTATCTTGGTGTTCTGGCTGTTGGGTCGAGGACAGTGGCGTACCTTGCTGCGTCTGTTTTCTTTGACCGGCCTGGGAGTCTTGTTGCTGGTCGCCACGCCCTGGATGTGGCTCATGCAGGCACGTTACCCCGGTTTTTTTGACTATTACATCGTCTATCAGCACTTTCAGCGCTTTCTGGAAACGGGCTTCAACAACCCTCAGCCTTTCTGGTTCTACTTTGCCCTGATGCCTGTCGCTACCTTGGGTTGGACGCCATTTTTATTCAAGCGCCTTCGTGGCTCTGTTAATAGTCCAGATGGTTTGGGGCCGGTACGGGGCTTGATGCTGTCTGCCTTGCTGACCGTGCTGGTTTTCTTTTCCATCCCTACGTCCAAGCTGGTGGGTTATGTCTTGCCTGCGATTGGCCCCTGGGCTTTTTTCCTGGCCGATGGAGTGATTCGTCGTAGCCAGCGGGATGGGGCAGCAAAGGTAGAGCGCTTTGCGGTCTGGAGCCTGGGTGTTTGTGTCGCTATTTGTGCGGTTGCGGTGGGCGCGATGATATTGCGACCACAGGCTAATAGTCAGGCCCTGGGGCGCGTGCTGGCGAGTGAATATCAACAGGGGGACCGGGTCGTCTTTCTGAATACCTACCGCTACGATCTGGGCTTCTACGTTCCAGGTCTGCAGAACATCAGCGTCATGGAACGCTGGGATGATCCGGAGATCATGCGCACCGATAGCTGGCGTAAAGAGTTGCTGGAAGCCGCCCGTTTTGAGCCGCAGCGTGGGGCGATGACCTTGATAGACCGGGAAACCTTGCGTCAGCAGCTATGCCGGGACAGCAAGGCTGTAGTTTGGCTGATTGGCTCGCCAGATGCCGTGCGTCAAAGTCAGGTGCTCAACCATGCCCAGCGCCTGTATGACGATCAGCGCATCGCGCTGTGGCGTTTTGATCATGATGAGTTTGCGCTTATGTGCGGCGAAACGCCCAAAGCCGCCCAGCCAGAAACGTCAGCACAGCCAGGCCGATAAGAATCAGGCCCAGCAGCACGTCATAGCGCAGGCCGGAGTGATTCAGCAAAAACGCATAGCTGGCTTCGTTCACCGCGAAGCCAGCGGCAGACACCAGAAAAAAACGCGTCAGAGCCGGGAAAAAACGGGCATTCTGGGAACGGAACGTCAGCCAGTAATGGCCGCCAAAAGACACCAGAAATGCAATCAGCCAGCCAAAAAGATTAGCCAGCAAGGGAGATAGACTGAGCGTTTGCACCAGGGCGATTACAATGCCCCAGTGTGTGAAGGCGGCCAAGGTGCCGACTAGAATGAACAGAATGATTTGACGAGACATAAAGCGGAGCGAGCAGTGGCCAAGGATAGGCAGATCAGTATATGCGCGGATGATTTTGGGATGGCCCCTGCCGTGGACGAGGCCATACTGACATTGGCCCAGGCCCGACGCCTGACAGGAACATCCTGCTTGGTCGATGGGGACAGCTTTGTGCAAAACGCACCGGCACTGCGCCAGAGCACGCTGCAAAAAGGTTTGCACCTGAATTTTACCGAGTTTGCCTCCCAGAAGGGCGTGTATGCCATGCCGCTCAAGCAGGTGATTATTCGTAGCCTGTTGCATTGTCTGGATAGTCAGAAGGTTAAGGACAGCGTGGCCCGCCAACTGGATCGTTTTGAGGAGGTGATGGGGCAGGGGCCGGACTATATAGATGGGCATCAGCACGTGCATCAACTGCCCATGATACGCGAGGCCTTGCTGGCTGAAATGGAGCGCCGTTATGCCGCTTCCATGCCCTGGCTGCGCTATACCGGCGCCGAGCGTCTGGCCACGGGTTTTGCGTTTAAAGATAGATTCAAGGCGCAGATTATCGCCGGGCTAGGGTCCAAGGACTTGCTGCGTCTGGCCAGGGCCAAGGGCGTTACCTTGAATACCGGTTTTACCGGCGTGTACGACTTTCAGGGGGGCAAGGAGCGCTATGGCGCCTTGGTCCAGGCCTGGCTGGCGGTGATGCAGCATGGTGACAGTATGATGTGCCATCCATCCTTGCGCAGTGTGCAGGATGATCCTGTAGGGGGGCAACGTTTGGCGGAGTACGAGGTGCTGGCAGGAGCTCAAATGCAGCAATGGCTGGATCAATACAGCCTGCGTATTGCCTGAGTACCCGTTCCCAGGCAATGCACAGGCTGGTGGGCGTGTGTAAGACGTGTACGCATTTCCTGTTCATTCGACGGGCTTGGCGTACAGGTCGCTGTGCTGTGCAGCACATGATAGGCAAAGATGGATTGCGCCGTTGCCCTATCGTCCAGCGCGGCGTGATGGATTACTAAGGTGCCGGCGTAATTGAATTGTGGCAAGGCCAGGGAGAAAGGGGCTTGCGTACTCTCGGGGGGGAACATACTATTTTTCCTTTCAGTGCTTTTTGCTTATTCCGATTTCAGGAGTTTTTATGTCCTTCCCCCATCAGTTTTTGACCGAGCAATTGGCCGTCGCGCCGCAGTTATCGGGAGAGGACATGCAAGCCGTGGCCGATGCTGGTTTTAAAAGTGTCATCATCAATCGTCCCGATCTGGAAGGCGGTCCCGACCAGCCTTTGTCGGCAGACGTCATGAAGGCGGCCCAGGCAGCAGGCTTGCAGGTGGAGTATCAGCCCGTTGTGGGTAGCGCTATTAGCGCTGCTGATGTTGCCCGTTTTGGTCAGTTGCTTGAGGTTTTGCCAGGCCCGACTTTGGCCTATTGCCGCACAGGTACTCGCTGTGCCGTATTGTTCCGTGCATTGAACGAATCCTGACCTGGCTCAAGGTTCAGGTCTATACCAGCTTGTCCTGTGTCGGTATGCAGCGGTAAGCTATCTGTCTCCATTCAAAGGGGTTATGCCATGTTCAAGAAAATTCTGATTCCAACTGACGGTTCCGAGCTCTCTTCCCAAGCTGCCAATAAAGGCGTGACCTTTGCCCGTCAAATGGGTGCCGAGGTTCTGGCTTTGCACGTGACGCAGCCTTTTGCGGCCACCGTTGGTTTTGATGGTATGGCTGCTGCCTATGCCATTACCGACGAGGACTACGACAAGACCGCCAAAGAACAGTCGCAGAAATACCTGCAACAGATTCTGGACCGTGCCGAAACCGCCGGTGTGAAGGCAACCGGTAAATCCGTGTCCAACTTTAACGTGGCCGATGGTATTGTGCAGGTCGCCGAGCAAGAAGGCTGCGATCTGATCTTTATCGGTAGTCATGGCCGTAGTGGTCTGTCCCGCCTGTTGTTGGGTAGCGTAACCATCAAAGTGCTGAATATGGCCAAGAACACGGTGCTGGTGTATCGCGTTAAAGAGCACGATTAATTCGTGTTTTAGCCCAAAGAAAAAACCCGCTTAGGCGGGTTTTTTTGTGTCTGCGGTGAGTCTGGCAGTGGCTGACCGTAACTGGGTTCGTTGGCTCTTGAGGCGTGCTGTTCGCGGTGGCTGATCTTCAGGATCGCCAGAGCCGCCCACTTTAATAGCTGCGTGGCTCCAACTGCTGTTTATGGGCGACGACCGCCTGCAAGACAATAGGCAAAAGCTCGCCGTCTTCGCTTTTACCGCTGGGATTTTGCTCTACAAAGTCCAGCAGGGAACGACGCATGCGCGGGTCCCAGAATTTCTGGATATGTTCCGCAATCTCGCGCAGGCCTTGCTCCCGATTGCTCAGGGTTTCAAAGAACTGGCCGATCTGGTTGGCCATGGGAATCAAAGGAACAATATTCATGGTGATGTGGCCGAGCGGGACTCGGCAGAATTCAGGTAGTGGGGATGGCTGTACAGCGTGAAGCTGCGGTCACGGGCAAAGGCGGCCAGCATGACACCCAGTTCATCAGCAATCTGCACGGCATAGGCGGTGGGGGCGGAGACCGCCACCACAAAGTTGATGCCCATGGCAGCGGCTTTCTGGACCATCTCGAAGCTGGCACGGCTGGAGATCAGCACCATGCCAGAGCGGGGATCAATATTGTTGCGCAGCATGTGGCCCAGCAGCTTGTCCAGCGCGTTGTGGCGGCCTACGTCCTCACGCACGGCCAGGATATCGCCTTGCAGATTGCACCAGGCAGCGGCGTGGGTAGCCCCTGTCAGGCGATGCAAAGGCTGGCTGGAGCGCAAGGCATCCAGCGCCTGGAAGATGGCGGCGGCATCGGGGTTGTGCTCGGGGGCGTCCAGGCGGGGCAGTTGTCGGCGTACCTCGTCCAGGCTTTCCAGACCACACAGGCCACAGCCCGTACGGCCAGCGAGCTGACGGCGACGCGCCTTGAGCTGATGCTGGCAAGCGCTGGCAATTTCGATTTGCAGCAAACTGCCGCGCTCGCCTTCCAGCACATCCACGCCGCGTATATCGTCAGCCGTACGGATTATGCCCTCGGTCATGGAAAATCCGTAAGCTAGATCCTCCAGATCGCTGGGGCTGCACAACAAGGCACTATGGCTGATGCCGTTGAATTCCAGGGCAACGGCCTGTTCGCGCGCCAGCGCATCCTGATCCTCTTGGGGCAGGGTGTCCGCTTGTGTTTGCGCTGGGGTACGCGCCTGCCGCCATACGGTGGCAGGGGCGCTGGCATCACGAAAATCTGCCTGGCTCACGTGGGCAACTCCTTAGGGCCTGTTTAGACGCATCATACTTTCGCGACGGCCTCGGCAGGCTCATGCGAGTGGCTATGATCCGCCTGGGCCAAATCCTCGGCCGGGACGGTCTCGCCTTGCAGGAGACGTTGCTGAATATCGTGGAAACGGTTCCAGCGATTTTGCCAGGCCGACTCGGAGGTCACGCGCTGAATTTGCACGGCCGTCACCTTGTACTCGGGGCAGTTGGTTGCCCAGTCCGAGTTGTTGGTGGTGACCACGTTGGCGCCCGACTCGGGAAAGTGGAAAGTAGTATAGACCACCCCAGGTTGTACCCGTTCGGTCACCGTCGCACGCAAGGCAGTCTCGCCCGCACGGCTCTTGACCGAAACTTTGTCGCCACTACGAATGCCACGATCTTCAGCATCCACCGGGTGAATTTCCAGCAAGTCTTCGGCATGCCAGGCCACGTTGTCGGTACGGCGGGTTTGTGCGCCCACGTTGTATTGCGACAGGATGCGGCCGGTCGTCAGCAGCAAGGGGAACTTGCGGCTGCTGCGCTCTTCGGTAGGCACATACTGGGTCAGCATAAAGCGGCCTTTGCCGCGCACGAACTCGTCAATGTGCATGGTGGGGGTGCCTTCAGGCGCTTGCTCGTTGCAAGGCCATTGCACGCTGCCACCCAGTTCCTGAATGCGATCGTAGGACACGCCGGTAAAGGTCGGTGTCAGGCGGGCGATCTCGTCCATGATCTGGCCGGGATGCTCGTAGCTCATGGGGTAGCCCAGCGCACGGGCCAGGGCGCAGGTGACTTCCCAGTCGGCCATGCCTGCCTTGGGTTCCATCACTTTGCGTACGCGCGAAATACGACGCTCGGCGTTGGTGAAGGTGCCGTCTTTTTCCAGGAAGGACGAACCGGGCAGGAATACGTGAGCGTATTTGGCGGTTTCGTTCAGGAACAGATCCTGCACTACCACACATTCCATGGCGGCCATGGCGGCGGCTACGTGCTGGGTGTTCGGGTCGGATTGAACAATGTCCTCGCCCTGGCAGTACAGCCCTTTGAAGCTGCCACTTAAGGCGGCCTCAAACATATTGGGAATGCGCAGGCCGGGTTCGGATTGCAGGGACACGCCCCAGGCTTCTTCAAACTGCTGACGTACGCTGGTGTCGGAGACGTGACGGTAGCCAGGGAATTCGTGCGGGAAGGAACCCATATCGCAGGAGCCTTGCACGTTGTTCTGACCACGCAGCGGGTTCACACCCACGCCTTCGCGGCCCACGTTGCCGGTGGCCATGGCCAGATTGGCAATGGCCATCACGGTGGTGGAACCTTGGCTGTGTTCAGTCACGCCCAGGCCGTAGTAAATCGAGCCGTTGCCGCCGGTGGCGTACAGACGGGCTGCGCCACGGATGTCCTCGGCGGACACGCCGCAAATCTCGGCCATGGCTTCTGGCGAGTTCTGGGGCTGGCTGACAAAGCTGCGCCATTCATTGAAGGCAGCAGTATCGCAGCGCTCGGCCACATAGGTTTCGTTCACCAGATTTTCGGTGACGATAACGTGGGCCATGGCAGTCAGTATGGCGGTGTTGGTGCCGGGGCGCAGGGGCAGGTGGTAGTCGGCCTGGATGTGTGGTGAGCTGACCAGTTCGGTCTGGCGCGGGTCGATCACGATCAGGCGCGCACCTTGGCGCAGGCGGCGTTTCAGGCGCGATGCAAACACGGGGTGGGCGGCGCTGGGGTTGGCACCCATCACGATCACCACGTCGGTGTGCATCACCGAGTCAAAGGTTTGTGTACCGGCGGACTCACCCAGGGTCATCTTCAGGCCGTAGCCGGTAGGGGAGTGACACACGCGGGCGCAGGTGTCCACGTTATTGGTACCAAAGGCGGCGCGAACCAGCTTTTGCACCAGATAGGTTTCTTCGTTGGTGCAACGCGAGGACGTAATACCGCCCACGGCGTCACGACCGTGCTGATCCTGAATGCGACGGAACTCGGACGCGGCGTAATTGATGGCCTCGTCCCACGACACTTCCTGCCAGGGATCGGTAATGCTCTTGCGGATCATGGGGCTCAGGATACGGTCCTGGTGAGTGGCGTAACCCCAGGCGAAACGGCCTTTCACGCAGGCGTGGCCACGGTTGGCCTTGCCGTCTTTCCAGGGGGTCATGCGAATGACCTTGTCGCCCTTCATCTCGGCCTTGAAGCCGCAACCGACACCGCAGTAAGCGCAGGTGGTGATGACGGCGTGCTCGGGCTGGCCCAGATCGATAACGGATTTTTCCATCAGGGAAGAGGTCGGGCAGGCCTGGACACAAGCACCACAGGATACGCAGTCGCTGCCCAGGAAATCGTCGTTCTGGCCGGCGGTGACGCGCGACTCAAAACCGCGCTTGTCGATGGTCAGTGCAAAGGTGCCCTGAACTTCCTCACAGGCGCGCACACAGCGGTTGCAGACAATGCACTTGCTGGAGTCGTAGGCAAAGTAAGGGTTGGAGTTGTCGGTGCTGTCGTCCAGATGGTTGGCACCCTCAAAGCCATAGCGCACGCTGCGCAGGCCCACAACACCGGCCATATCCTGCAGTTCGCAATTGCCGTTGGCAGGACAGGTCAGACAGTCCAGCGGGTGATCGGAGATGTACAGCTCCATCACGTTGCGGCGCAGCTTGTGCAGGGTGTCGTTTTCGGTCTGGACGACCATGCCTTCTTCCACCAGGGTGGTGCAGGAAGCAGGGTGGCCGCGACGGCCTTCAATGTCCACCAGGCACAGACGGCAGGAGCCAAACGCTTCCAGCGAGTCGGTGGCGCACAGTTTGGGAATATTGATGCCGGCCAAGGCGGCCGCATGCATCACGGACGTGCCAACGGGCACTTCAATCAATTTGCCGTCAATGGTCAGGTTGACCATCTCGGTCTGGGTCGAGGCTGGGGTGCCCAGGTCACGTTCGCGTACGGCGACTGTTTCTTTCATGGTGATCTCCGTCTTAGACCTTGGCCAGGTCCTGCTCGGTTTGCGGGGCCAGTCCAAAATCCTGGGGAAAGTGTTCCAGCGCGGACAGGACGGGATACGGGGTCATGCCGCCCAAGGCGCACAAGGACCCGGAGAACATGGTGTCGCACAGATCACGCAGCAGCTCGACATGGTTGTCCATATCTTCACGGCGGCGGATTTTCTGAATGGTCTCCACGCCACGCGTAGAGCCGATTCGACAGGGCGTGCATTTGCCACAGGATTCGATGGCACAGAACTCCATGGCGTACTGCGCCATGTGAGCCATGTCCACTGTGTCGTCAAAGGCCACCAGACCACCGTGACCGACCATGGCATTGATCTTCATGTAGGCTTCATAGTCCAGCGGGACATCCCACTGGTGCTCGGGCAGATAGGCACCCAATGGGCCACCTACTTGCACCGCACGCAAAGGACGACCGCTGGCGCTGCCGCCACCGTAGTCGTACAGCAGTTCACGCAAGGTGACGCCAAAGGCTTTTTCCACCAGGCCACCGTTTTGCAGATTGCCGGTCAACTGGAACGCCAAGGTGCCACGCGAACGGCCCATGCCGTAGTTCTGGTAGTAAGCACCGCCCTTGGCCAGAATCACCGGCACGGAAGCCAGCGACACCACGTTATTGATCACGGTAGGCTGACCGAACAAGCCTTTGATGGCGGGCAGAGGTGGTTTCACACGCACCATGCCGCGTTTGCCTTCCAGACTGTCGAGCAGGGCGGTTTCTTCGCCACAGATGTAGGCGCCGGCTGCTTTGCGTACTTCCAGGTCGAACTCGTAGCCGCTGCCCTGAATATTCTTGCCCAGCCAGCCCGCCGCGCGCGCTGCCTCAATGGCTTCGTTCAGCGCTTGCACGGCCAGCGGATATTCGGAGCGCACGTAGATGTAGCCATAGGTCGCACCGACGGCCAGACCAGCAATCGTCATGCCTTCAATCAGGCACAGTGGGTCGCCTTCCATCAGCATGCGGTCAGAAAAGGTGCCCGAGTCGCCTTCGTCGGCATTACAGACAATGTATTTCTGCTGCGCCGGAGTGTTCAGTACCGTGTTCCATTTGATGCCGGTGGGGAAAGCCGCACCGCCACGACCACGCAGGCCGGAGTCGGTCACTTCTTTCACAATAGCGGCCGGCTCCATGGCCAGTGCTTTGCTCAAACCCTCAAAGCCACCACAGGCCTGATAATTGGCCACACTGACCGGATCAATAATGCCCACGCGGGCAAATGTCAGGCGTTCCTGGTTCTTCAGGTAGGGGATGGCGTCCGTCAGGCCGTGGCACAACTTATGTGTACCACCTTGCATGAAACCGGCGTCAAACAGACCGGGCAAATCTTCAGTCTGGACAGGGCCATAAGCGACGCGGCCTGCTGCCGTTTGTACTTCCACCAGAGGTTCCAGCCAGAGCAAGCCGCGTGAGCCATTGCGCACGATCTGTATGTCCAGACCGCGCTCCTGAGCCTGGGCCGCCAGTTGCTGGGCAATCTCATGGGCGCCCATGGCGACCGCCGCAGTGTCGCGCGGAATGTAAACGGTGATGGTGCTCATGACTGGGCCTCCTGGCTGCTTAGCAGGGCGTCCAGTTTTTCGGGGGTGACGCGGGCATGGGGAACGCCGTCCAGCATGACAGCGGGGGATTGGGCGCACAGGCCCAGGCAGTAGACGGGCTCCAGTGTGTACTGGCCGTCGTCGCTGTTTTCGTGGAAGTCGCAGTTCAGGCGGCGACGGGCATGAGCCGTCAGCTCCAGCCCGCCCCGCGCCTGACAGGCTTCAGCCCGGCAGATTTCCAGGGTATGAGTCGCGTGAGGCTGGGTGCGAAAGTGGGCGTAAAAAGAGATAACGCCATGGATTTCCGCCCGGGATAGAGCCAGTTGTTCGGCCAGCACCGGCACCACGGACTCGGGAATACAGGCAATCCGGTCCTGAATCGTGTGCAAAATAGGCAATAGGTTACCTTTCTGGCCGGCGTGCTCCTGCACGGCCTGTAAGGTGACCTCTTCAGGCGTCAGGCCGGACTGGTCCTGCTCCTGGTGATGAGGGGTTGTTTGCATGTCCTGTGTGCGCGGTGCCCGAGTAGGGAGCCTGCGCCTCCATGTTTTTTTATGCACAGCCGTGCATATTATTTGACAGTGTTTTCCCTTGTAATCTAACCACTTAAGTCCATAACTTCAATAAGCAATATTTCGCATATATAATGTTTGGTACATGCAGCACAAAACATAAATACGAAAATACACTGGTCGACAAAAACACATGACCAAACAGAAATTCAAAGCCCGGCTGCGCTCTGAATGGATTCTGGAAAATGCAGACGGCGTGGAACTCCTCATGGGGGATGTGCTGCGTCTGTTGGGTGCCATCGAGCGACTGGGGCACTTGGCGGGAGCCAGCAAGGAATGCCAGTTTTCTTACAGACATGCCTGGGGCTTGTTGCGCAATGCCGAACAACAGTTTGATGCCGCCTTGCTGGAAACGTCCCGGCGTAAAGGCACCAAGCTGACCGAGTTTGCCCAGCGTTTGCTATGGGCAAACCGGCGCCTGGATGCGCGTCTGACGCCGACCCTGGAGAGCATGGCCTCCGAACTGGAAGAAGAGCTGGGTCGCTTGTATGCTCAGCCTCTGGACCGTTTGCGCTTTCAAGCCAGTCACGGATTTGCGATTGAAGGCTTGATGCGCTTTGCCAACGAACACGAGGGCTTGCCGCTGGAACTGCGCTATCGCACCGCTATTGAAGCACTGGCTTCGCTGGAGCGTGGGGACTGCGACCTGGCCGGTTTCCAGGTTCCGGTAGGCGAGTTCGAGGTGGCTGCCATGCGCCGTTATGGGCAATGGCTGTCACCGGCGCGTCACCGGCTGATTTTCCTGTCCACGCGCCGAACGGGCCTGTTTGTGGAACAGGGCAACCCCAAGAACATCACGGGCATGGCGGATTTGCTACGGCCCGATGTGCGCTTTGTGAACCGTCAGATGGGGTCCAGCACACGCTTTCTGGCCACCTTGCTGCTGGGTCAGTTAGGGGTAAACACGAATGCGGTCCTGGGCTTTGAAACAACAGAATTGACGCATATGGCGGTGGCGGCCCATGTTGCCAGTGGCATGGCCGATACCGGCCTGGGTGTGGAAACAGCGGCCAGCCGATGCGGGCTGGAGTTTATTCCCCTGGCGCAGGAGCGTTACTTCATCGCGGTCGAGCAAGAAGCGCTGGATAAGGCTCCTATGCAGCAACTGATGAACGTGATTGGCGGTTCCGCGTATAGTCAATTCATGCAAGATCTGGTGGGTTATGACCCACGCGGTTTAGGGCAGATCATGACGCTGGAACAGGCATTCGGCCAGGCCGCCGACATGCTCTGGCGTTAGACCCCTTTGCTTGACGAAAACACACATACACCATGAGACGGGGCCAACCCTGTCCTTGAACGAAAGAGAACACCATGAGCGATGATCATGGGCCAACGTTTGAATCCCCGCCTGAAGGCGGGGGTTCGACCGGGCCACATCAAAAAGCGGCTCCTCCAGGCGCCGGGGCTTTGTCGTCGGGGCGGACTGACGCGGCGCCTGCTGGATCGGGGCTTGTACTGTCAGGCATTGAACAGGGGATTCAAACGAGTGCTGCTGAACCTGCGCGCCGTCCCACCGTGCGCATGGCGGCGGTGTCTGAGCAACCGTTGGACAAGCGCCACCGTCCGTTTCACGATCTGCGTATTTCTCTGACCGACAAGTGCAATTTTCGCTGTACCTACTGTATGCCCAGGGAAGTGTTTGGCACGGACTACGAGTTCCTGCCTCATTCTTCCCTGCTCAGCTTTGAAGAGATCGAGCGCGTGGCACGGCAGGCGGTTTCCCTGGGCGTGCGCAAGCTGCGCCTGACGGGCGGCGAGCCGCTCTTGCGTCGAAATATTGAAGTGCTGATTGCCATGCTGGCCAAGCTGCGCACACCGGAAGGTGATCCGGTAGAGCTGACTTTGACCACCAATGGCACCTTGTTGGGTCGCAAAGCTCAGGTGTTGAAAGACGCGGGCTTGAATCGTGTCACTGTCAGCCTGGATGCCTTGGACGATGCCCGCTTTACGCAACTCAGCGACAGCGGCGTGTCCGTGTCCACCGTGCTGGATGGCATTGCCAAGGCGCAGGCAGCAGGTTTGAGCCCGGTGAAGGTCAATATGGTGGTGCGCAAAGGGCTGAACGATGACCAGATTCTGCCTATGGTGGAGCACTTCAAAGGCTCGGGTCAGATTCTGCGCTTTATTGAATATATGGACGTGGGCACCAGCAATGGCTGGAATTTGGAAGAGGTCGTCAGCGGTGCGCAGATTGTGGAACGTATCCAGTCCCGTTTCGCGCTGGAGCCGGTAGCGGCCCAATACCGTGGCGAAGTAGCCAGCCGCTGGCGTTTCAAGGATGGCACAGGGGAAGTGGGCGTGATTACCAGCGTGACGCAACCCTTCTGTGGGGACTGTTCACGCATGCGTCTTTCCCCGGAGGGACGTCTGTTTCTGTGTCTGTTTGCCTCTCAAGGTTATGATGTGCGGGCGCAATTGCGCTCGGGTGCTTCCGACGACCAGTTAGCCGCCTATATGCACGGTGTTTGGACGGGGCGGCAAGACCGATATTCCGAGATTCGGGGTGAGCACACCACGAGTCGTGACCGTATAGAAATGAGTTACATCGGCGGATGATAAGCACACAGGACATCAGCGGTATTGTGCTGGCAGGCGGACAGGCCCGGCGTTTTGATTTGTCGGGCCAGGTCGATAAAGGCTTGCTGCTTTTACAGGGCCAGCCTTTGGTTCAGCATCTGGTACGTCGCCTGCGCCCGCAGGTGGGGACTATCTTGATCAGTGCCAATCGCAATCCTGAACAGTATGTCCATTGGGGGCGGGTGGTGCCCGATGCGCTGGAGCTGGAAGGCTATCTGGGCCCCTTGGCCGGTCTGGCCAGTGTGCTGGATCAGATTTCTACCCCGTGGGCCTTGTCCTGTCCCGTGGACTTGCCCTTTGTGCCAAAGGATCTGGGCAAACGCTTGATCAAAGCTGTAGAAGAGCAGGGCGCTGTCGCCGCTTATGCGCAAGCTGAACGCAGCCATCCTCTTTGTCTGCTGCTGCGTACTGATCAGGCTGCTAGCTTGAAACAGTATCTGCTGAGCGGTGAACGCCGCGTCATGAGCTGGTTGGAAAGCATAGCTGCGGTGGCAGTGGACTTTCGCGATGCACCGGAACATGCTTTTTTCAATATCAATACGCCGCAGGATCTGGATCAGGCACAAAGCTGGTAAGCCGGTTGTGGTGCTTTCGTCGACCAGTAAATAGCACCAAATAAACAGCACGAAAAATCGCCCTGATCAGGGCGATTTTTTTTATGGCGAAGCCAAGGCTGAAGTGGTAGCTCTCAAGCCTGCCACTGGCTGTATTCGTACAGACGCACCACATCGCCGGGGGAGACATGGGAGTCGGCAGGGATGCGGGCCAGTGCTTGCGCCCAGGGCAGGGAGCTGATCACGCCCGAACCCTGATTATTGAATGGCCGCGCCAGCAGGCGGCCTTGTTCGTCGCTATCCACTTGTACTCGGATGAACTCTTCGCGGTCACCTTCAAAGTGGCGCTCGCCTTGCAAAATGCCGTAGCGAATCGCAGGCAGTACTTGGTGGCGGCCTTGCAGGCGACGAATCAGCGGTGACACCATCAAGGAAAACACCGCGTAAGAGGACACCGGATTGCCGGGTAGGCAGACCAGGGGCTTGTTGTCTATGTACGCCAGTGCCAGCGGTTTGCCGGGCTTCATGCGCACTTTCCACAGATCTAGCTGACCGCCTATCCCTTCGATGGCTGGCTTCACAAAGTCCTTTTCACCGACCGAGACACCGCCTACGGTCAGCACCAGATCGCAGCGTTGCAGTAGTGCTTTCAGGGCGTCCTGAATGGCTTCCAGTGTGTCTTTGGCATGGACAGCATGGACTGTTTCAACCCCTAGTGCTTGAAGCTGTGCACGCAGCATGGGGGCGTTGGAGTTGTAGATCTGGCCGGTTTTCAGGGGCTGACCGGCGGGGGTCAGTTCGTCACCTGTAGTCAGAATGCCCACCGTCAGGCGAGGGTAGACCTGTAGCTGAGCGTGGCCTTGCGCAGCCAGTTGGGCAATATGGGCTGCTGTCAGCTTGGTGCCTGTGGTGATCAGCACCTCACCGATGCGCATGTCTTCACCACGGCGGCGGATGTTCACGCCTGCCACGGGCATTTCCAGAATGCGCACGCCCTGTTCGTCTTCCTGGCAGTTCTCCTGAATCACCACGGTATCGGCACCGGGCGGCAGCATGCTGCCGGTAAAGATGCGAATCGCCATGTTCTCTTGCAGCGTTTCAGGAATATCGCCGGCATAGCAGCGTTGCTGAATGGGCAATACCTTGCCATCGGCAATATCAGCCAAGCGCAGGGCATAGCCGTCCATGGCGCTATTGTCAGCGGGCGGCATGTCCAACTGGGCCTGAATATCCTGGGCCAGAATACGTCCCAAGGCTTGCGACAAGTCGCAGGTCTCGATTTGGGTGGGAACTTGCCCTGCCTGGGCCAGCCTTTGCTGTGCTACGTCAAATTCGATCATAGGATGGATAAATTCGATAAAACAATTCGTGGCTCAGGGCGTCAGAGCACGGTGGAAAGGAGGTCGTTCCGGAGCAGCCACTGCCATGCCTTTGCAGGCATCAGGACTTGGCTGGCTCCAGATATTCAGAGGCAAAATTGCACGGGCGATGACGGCTGTCCAGTTGTTCTTTCAGGATTTTTTCCCAGGCTAGTTTGCAGGCACCGCCCGAGCCGGGAATGCAGAACAACAAGGTCCGGTTGGCCGTTCCAGCCAGCGCATCGGATTGCAAGGCCGAGGAGCCAATATCCTGATAGGACAGGTAGCGGAACTGTTCGCCAAAGCCGGTAATGACCTGATCGAGCAAAGGCGTGATTGCGGCAATCGTGGATTTTTTATGGCTGAAACCCGTACCGCCATTGCAGATGATGACGTTGATTTCCGGGTCCAGAATCCATTGGCTGAGCAGGGCGCGGATGGCGTAGATATTGTCCTTGCTGATGGCTCTCCGTACGCAGTAGTGGCCGCTGTCCGTCAGGCTGGCTGCCAGATAGTCGCCGGATGTGTCTTCATCTGGGCCACGGCGGTCTGAAATTGTCAGGACGGCCACATTCAATCGGGCAGCGGGTAAGTCGCTCTTGGCTTTAGACATGCTTGTTGGTGTCCGCAGAAGTATTCCAGGCATCGGTTTTCTGGGCGTCGCTGTCGCGCTGCTGTACCCAGAAACGTTTGCCGTCAGCCAGGGTTTCGCGTTTCCAGAAAGGAGCGCGGGTTTTCAGCACATCCATGATGAATTCGCAGGCACGAAAAGCATCGCCCCGGTGGGCGCTGGTCACGCCAACATAAACGATTTGTTCGGTCAGATGCAGTTCGCCCACACGGTGTACGACCAGCGTATCCAAAATGGGCCAGCGTTGGCGGGCCTGATCGCAAACCGCTTCGATCTCGCGCTCGCACATGCCAGGGTAGTGTTCCAGGAACAGGGATTCGGTGGCAGTGCCATCGACCTGATCGCGCACATAGCCGGTAAAGGTCACCATGGCACCGGCCTTGCCGCCAGCCGTGGTACGCAGTTCGGCGTTCAGGGTGGCAACATCAAAATCTTCGGTCTGGATGCGAATCATCTCAACCTCCGGTGACGGGCTCGAACACAGCCACTTCATCGCCGGGTCGGACAGGGTCGGTGGGCTTGGCGTGAAACTGGTTCACCGCCACATGCAGGCGGCCTGCCATATCGCTCAAATTCGGGTGGCGTTGCAGCAGGGCCTCAGTCCATTGCTGGACGGTGCCTTCCTGGGGCCATTCCCAGTTTTCCTGGCGCTGGCCTGTGCGTTCGGCCACTTGGGCGAAGTACAGGACGCGCAATGTTAAAGGGCTTGTCATGCTATCTCCGTGAAAGGGCTTAGGCAAAAGCTGTCCAGGTCCCGCTTTTGCCGCCGGTTTTCTCCAGCAAACGGGTCTGTTCAATCACAATGCCTTTGTCGGCCGCTTTGCACATATCGTAAATGGTCAGGGCGGCAATGGAGCAGGCCGTCATGGCTTCCATTTCAACGCCAGTGGTATAGCGGGTGCGGCAGGTAGCCAGCACCGCAATGGTGCCCGCCGCCGCATCACTTTCAAAATCAATGCCGACAAAATCCAGGGGCAGGCTGTGGCACATGGGTATCAGTTCGGCACAGCGTTTGGCGGCCAGCACACCTGCCACACGGGCGGTGTTGAGCACTTCGCCCTTGGCATTGTGCTGGGCTGACAGCAGTTGATAGGCAGCCGGGCTCAAACGTACCACGGCGCGGGCAGTGGCAGAACGGGATGTCGCCGATTTGTGGCTGACATCGACCATCTGAACTTTGCCATCTTCATCCAGATGGGAAAGGTGCAAATCGGTGTTTTCGGTAGTGGTGCTCATGATCGCTCCGGGGACCGGGCCTAGTGCGCGGTTCTAATAGTTTATGGCTGCATTATATACACCCGCCCCGGTGGCTTTGACTAAGGCCCCGGCGGGTTGCGGTCTTCCCGCAGGCGGGCTGGGTCCAGTAGTCGGGCCAGCTCGATCAGCGTGCGGGCCTGCATCTTTTCCAGTGCTCGGGCACGGTGTACTTCCACCGTGCGCATGGTGATGTTCAGGTCCTGGGCAATCTGTTTGTTCAGTCGTCCCTCCAGCGCCAGGGCCAACACTTCACGTTCGCGCTGAGACAGGGTATCCAGCCGTTGTTCCAAAGCCTGCTCGTGGTCTCGTGCTTTCTGGCTGGCCTCGTAGTTGCGCAGCACCTCCAGCACGCGGTCCACCAGATCGTTATCGTTAAAAGGCTTTTCGATGAAATCTGCCGCGCCTTGTTTCAGCGCGGTCACGGCCAGGGGCAGGTCGCCGTGGCCGGTCAGAAAAATAACGGGCAGGCAGGACTGGCGCTGGCGTAGTTGCTCAAACACCTCCAGGCCGGACAGGCCATCCATGCGTATGTCGAGCAGAATGCAGCCTTGGGTTTCGGGGCCAAGCGCATTGAGAAAGGCCTCGCCGCATTCCCAGCGTTCGGTATTGACCTGACGGGTAGCAAAGAGCCAGGACAGGGCATCGCGGATGGCCGGGTCGTCGTCCACGATGTGGACCAAAGGGGCGTGCTTAGTCATGTTCGATCAAGGGTAAGGAAAACAGGAAGGTGGCACCGTGGGGAACCCCGTTTTCAAACCAGAGTTTGCCATGGTGCAGCTCCACAATGGAGCGGCAAATATTCAGACCAATGCCCAGGCCCTGAGCTTTGGTGGTGGTAAAGGCCTGGAACACCTCGGCCATGATGGTCGCTGCTACACCGGGGCCTTGGTCGGCCACCATCACCAGCACCACACCGTTGCTGGCCTGCATGCTGACTTCCAGTACCCGGCGTTCCGGCTCCAGGCCGGACATGGCTTCGGCAGCATTACGCAGCAGGTTGAAAATCAGTTGTTCCAGCAGCACCTTGTCGCCCATCACGGGCAGGTTCTCGGGGTGAGAGGGCACGATCAACTGAATCTGATGATGACGCAGGCCCGCCTTGGCCATGGCCAAGGCGCCTTGCAAGGCATCGGGCAAATTCAGGGGGCTGAGCTGCGGATCGCGTTTACGTACAAAGTCGTGAATGCGGTGGATGATTTGCCCGGCACGGCGTGTTTGTTCGGCCAGACTTTCCAGGCCTCGACGCAGCAGTGTCGGATCCAGTGGTTCATTACCCAGCAGGTTCAGGGAGCCGGCTGCATAGCTGGCAATGGCCGATAGCGGCTGGTTCAGTTCATGGGCCAGCGTGGAGGCCATCTCGCCCATGGTGATGAGTTTGGCCGTGTGGTGCAATTGTTCGGACTGTGAGCTGGCCAGGGCTTCGGCCTGCTTGCGCGAGCTGATGTCAATGATGGAACTGATCCAGCCCACATGCTGTTTCTGGGCGTCAATCAGCGGGGACTCAAAGACCTGTACATCGACGCGCGAGCCGTCCGGACGTTGGAACAGCGTGTCAAAGACTTGCACGGAGCGGGAGGACTTCAGGCGGTCCCGGCGCTCCAGCGTTTCATCCATCATCTCCGGCACCCACCAGGGCATGGGCGGTGCCAGACCAATAATTTCTTCGCTGCTGCGCCCGACCAGTTCGCAAAACGCCGGGTTCACATACAGCACCTTGCCGTCCAGATCGCGGGCGCGCATGCCGGTCACCATGGAGTTCTCGATGGCACTGCGAAAGGCTTGTTCCTGTCTCAAGGCCAGCTCGGCATCACGGCGTTTGCGTGCGTAGTGATGTTGCATGGCCAGGTTCACCACAGCCAGTAAAGCCAGACCGGCAATGACGGTCAGCAGCAAGGTGAAGGTGGGAATGTTTTTTTGCGGATAGGGTGTCATCAGCAAACGTACGCCATGCAAAGGCGGGTCTACCGACATGGCGTAACGTAATTCGCTTTGCCCCGGCTCGCCTTTGGAGCGTGTAGCCAGCGTCTGGTCGCCCTGGTCGATCAGGGAGACGTGATACTGCTCGGCGATCCACCAGGGCACGTTTTCCATCAGAATGGTGGCCAGGGAAAAGGTGGCGCGCAAGGTGCCGACAATCTCGTTGTCCTCGTAAATGGGCACCACCAGATCCAGCACACTTTCCTGGTGCTCATTGGAGTAGTAGGCAGGTAACCAGGTGGACGTGCGGGGCGTGCTGACGTGGGCCGCAATCCGGGTGTCGGCACCGGGAGGGCGCACCAGCAAAGTGGTGCCAAAGCGATCTTGTACCGCGACTTTGAGCAGATCGGGGTGAATGGTTTTGAAGTGCTGTAACTGTGTCAGTGCCGTCTGGGTGGTGGCGGGCTGGGAGTGAACTTCAATTTCACTGGCAATGCGGCTTAAATTGTTCTCGTGCGAGCGCAATTGAAAGGACAGGGACTGCTCCACCCACAGGGCATTGCGTATCAGCTCGTTGGATTGCTCCTCATGGCGCTCCTTGCTGACTGCCCAGGCAAACACGCCCATCAGCAGCACAATAATCAGAATGGCCAAAATAGGCACATAGGTGCTGATCGGGTGGGCGGCCAGGGTGCGTGAGGCAGCCTGGCGCATGAATCCGGACGGACGGGCAAGACGCATCATGACAAAAGGTTTCGGATTTCCACAATAGATAATTCGGGACTGCTTTTTTAAGCTACACGCTTTCAAGCAAATCAATCAATAACACGTGTCGGTTCCCCACCGACCGGAGGCAAACATGAAAAAGACCCTTGTGGCCAGCTTGCTGGCGTCCGTATTCCTGTCCGCGCCTGTTCTGGCCAACCCCATGATCATCAAGTTCAGCCACGTTGTGTCGCCAGACACACCCAAGGGCAAGGGCGCTGTGCGCTTTAAGGAACTGGCCGAAAAATACACCGAGGGCAAGGTCGTTGTCGAAGTCTACCCGAACTCGCAACTGTACAAAGACAAGGAAGAGCTTGAAGCCCTGCAACTGGGCGCGGTACACATGCTGGCCCCATCGCTGGCCAAGTTCGGTCCTTTGGGCGTACGTGAATTTGAGGTGTTCGACCTGCCTTTCATCTTCAATGACCGCAACGATCTGCGTAAGGTCACCGAAGGGCCTGTGGGCCGCATGCTGCTGGACAAACTGGAGCCCAAGGGCATCAAGGGCCTGGCTTACTGGGACAACGGTTTTAAGGTCATGAGCGCTAATACGCCCCTGAAAAGCGTGGACGATTTCCTGGGCCTGAAGATGCGTATTCAGTCCTCCAAGGTTCTGGAAGCCCAGTTCAAGGCACTGGATGCCGTGCCTCAGGTGATGGCGTTCTCGGAGGTGTACCAAGCCCTGCAAACCGGTGTGGTCGATGGCACCGAGAACCCGCCGTCCAATATGTACACCCAGAAAATGCATGAAGTGCAAAAGCACGCCACCGTGTCCAATCACGGTTATCTGGGCTATGCCGTGATTGTGAACAAGAAGTTCTGGGAAGGTCTGCCTGACGATATCCGCCAAGGCATGGAAAAGGCCATGGCCGAAGCCACGGTTTACGCCAACGATATTGCCGAGCAAGAGAACAACGATTCCATGAAGGCTATGCAAGAGTCCGGCAAGACTCAGTTCTATCAGTTGAGCGATGCCGAGCGTCAGGAGTGGGTCAAGCAACTGCATCCTGTTCATAAGGAAATGGCATCTCGTATCGGCCAGGACGTGATCGATGCCTTTTACAAGGCGACCGAATAAAGTCGGTTTTCTCCGCTTATCTTGTACAGGTCTGTTTCAGACCTGCTCCGTTTTTCTTCCCGCTACTGCGCCGCGCCTGCCCGTGATCCGGGTGGGCCCGCTGTAGTCTGGAGCTACCCATGTTCTTACGTATTCTGGACCGCTTTGAGGAGGCGTTCATCTCGCTTCTCATGGTGGCCGCCGTGGTGATTATTTTCGTAGCGGTCTGCCAGCGTTACTCGGTCAGCATGCTGGCTGATCTGGTGTCCTGGTCGCGGGCTCAGGGTTACGAATCCGTGATGGCGATGGCCCGTTCAAGCTATCGCAGTGTGGCTGGCATCAATTTGCTCTGGGCGCAGGAGCTGTGTATTTACCTGTTTGTCTGGATGGCCAAGTTTGGTGCCGCATACGGCGTACGCGTGGGTATCCACGTGGGTGTGGACGTGCTGGTTAACGCGGTAGGGCCGCGTTGGCGCCATCTGCTGGTGGTGATTTCCCTGTTCGCCGGTGCCTTGTTTACCGCCATGGTTGCCTGGATTGGCGGCAGCTTTGTCTACGACATTGCCCATACAGCTCAAGTGTCGGCTGACCTGGAAGTGCCTGTCTGGATTGTGTACCTGGCGGTGCCTGCGGGTTCCCTGCTGATGTGTTTTCGTTTCCTGCAAGCCTTGATGAATTTCATTCAGACTGGCCAGTTGCCCCATCACGAGCCTGCGGCTGATCTGATCGCTGAAACAGAGCGCGGTGTATCTGAATCCGAAGGAGCGCGCGCATGACCGCCCTGATTATTTTTGCCTTGCTGGCTATCCTGCTGTTGACAGGCATGCCCGTGTCGATTGCCCTGGGTCTGACGGTGATGGGGTTCCTGTTCACCATGACAGACGTGCCCATGGACAGTATTGCTCTGAAGCTGTTTACCGGCATCGAGAAGTTCGAGATCATGGCGATTCCGTTCTTCATTCTGGCCGGTAGCTTCCTGACGCATGGTGGGGTCGCGCAGCGCATGATTCGCTTTGCGGCCTCCATGGTGGGCCATTTGCCCGGCGGCATGGGCTTGGCAGCGGTACTGGCTTGCGCCTTGTTTGCCTCGATCAGTGGTTCTTCGCCAGCTACCGTGGCGGCCATTGGGTCGATCATGATTCCGGCGATGGTCAAACAAGGCTATCCCGCACAGTTCGGAACCGGCATTGTGGCTACCTCTGGTGGTCTGGGTATCTTGCTGCCACCTTCAATTGTGATGGTGATGTACGCGGTGGCTACCAGCGGCATGATGGTCGAAGGCCCGGATGGAGCCAAAGTAGGCACCGCCTCGATTGGTCAGCTATTTATTGCAGGTGTGGTGCCGGGCTTGATCTTGGCGCTTGCCCTGGGTGCGACCACCATGTTCCGCGCCTGGAAAATGAACTACCCCCGTATGCCGCGTGCTTCTTTCAAAGAGCGCTGGCGTGCCTTCATGGATTCCATCTGGGGGTTGATGCTGATCGTTATTGTGATGGGGGGAATTTACTCCGGTGTGTTCACGCCGACCGAAGCTGCCGCCATCAGTGCCGTGTACGCCTTTGTGATTGCGGTCTGGGTCTACAAGGATGTGAAGCTGCGCGAGGTAAAACGCATTGTGCTGGAGTCGGCGGCCATGAGTGCCATGCTGCTGTACATCATCACGAACGCGGTCATGTTTGCCTTCATTTTGACCTCCGAGCAGATTCCACAAGCGATTGCCGAATGGATTGTGTCGCAAGGGATGGGGCTGATTGCCTTCTTGCTGTTCGTCAATGTCTTGTTGCTGGTGATCGGTATGGTCATGGAGCCATCGGGGCTGATCCTGATCATGGCCCCCATTTTGTTCCCGGTTGCCATGAAGCTGGGCATGGACCCGGTTCACTTCGGCATTATGATGGTGGTGAATATGGAGATCGGGCTGGCGACGCCGCCGGTTGGCTTGAATCTGTATGTGGCGTCCAGCATATCGAAGCTGGGCCTGACCGAAGTGACCAAGTCCACCATGCCGTGGTTGCTGACGGGCCTGGCCTTCCTCTTGATGATTACCTTCATTCCAGGAATTACGCTTTGGCTGCCCCGCATGATGGGATGGCTGTAGAGGTCCTGATCGCTATCGGCGAGCAGGGCAAGGTGAGCCCATGATGGGGCAGTACGGCTTTATGCAATCGGCGTAAAACGTGAATCACCTGGAAGGCCGGGCAAAAAGCCCGGCTTTTTTTGTGGGTGAGTGTTTTGGTATTGACAGATTTTTTGCTGTATGGACTGTATTTTTTGAGTGCCGGGACTGGCTGATTCCAGCATCCACCAAAGGTTGCTGTCTACGTGTGCTGGTCTGATTGTCTTTCAGCGCTGAATAGTTTTTCTTGGCTGTGTAGGCAAATGAAACGTACTGATAAGTATTATTTGTCTATCAGACACGCTAGTCTATTAGTATCATAGTTTGATCGGGCCGCCATACTGGCGGTGTTTATTCATACGGAGACCTTATGTCCATTTCAGTCGGTGAGCGCGTTCCAGACGCGACCCTTAGTGAGTACATTGAAACCGCCACAGAAAGTTGCCCGATGGGCCCCAATAACTTTCAGGTGGCTGATCTGGTTAAAGGCAAGAAAATTGCCGTATTTGCCGTCCCTGGTGCTTTCACTCCCACCTGCTCCGAACAGCACTTGCCTGGCTTTGTCGCCAAGGCAGATGAGTTCAAGGCTGCTGGCGTGGATGAAATCTGGTGCGTGTCTGTGAACGATGCTTTCGTGATGGGTGCATGGGGTAAGTCCCTGAATGTCAATGGCAAAGTGCGCTTGTTGGCTGACGGCAGTGCGGTCTGGACCAAGAAACTGGGTCTGGAGTTTGATCTGACGGCCAAAGGTCTGGGCGTTCGTTCCAAACGTTTTTCCGCCTTGCTCGATGATGGCGTTGTTAAACAATTGAACATTGAGAACGACGGAGGCCTGCATACGTCGGATGCAGATACTCTGCTCAAACAGGTACAGTCTTAAGTATCTGACCCTGCGCCAGTCCGGCCAGGCGTGGGAGTGAAAGCTTACAAAGCGCTGGCTGCAAGCTGGCGCTTTTTTTACCGTGCTTTTGTCGTGGCACCCCGGCTGGAGTGTGGGGGATAGCCAGAGTAAGCACGGTGCTGCTGTTTTTTATAGGATGTGTGAATGCTGTCATCGGTGGGTGCGTTTTCGTCCCTGTACTTTGCGACCCTGATGCTCTTGCTCAGCTCGGGCCTATTCAACACCTTCATGGGGGTGCGCCTGACGGCCATCTCCGTGTCAGAGGTATGGATTGGTGGGCTGATTGCGGTGTATTACCTGGGCCTGGTATTTGGTGCTCGTATGGGCCATCGCCTGATCATGGGCGTGGGCCATATTCGTGCGTACGCCGCCAGTGCTGCCATTGTCACCATCTGTGTGCTGGTGCAGATTCTGATCGACTCCATGTATGTCTGGCTGCTGTTGCGTTTTTTGGCGGGCGCAGCGATGGTAGTGCAGTTCATGGGTATTGAAAGCTGGCTGAACGAGCAAAGCGACAATAGCCAGCGCGGTACAATTTTTGCCATTTACATGGTGTTCTCCAGTCTGGGCACGGTGTTGGGACAGTTGTCGTTAACGCTGTTCCCGCATCTGAATTACGAACCCCTGGTTTTTGTGGCGATCTGTTCGGCCTTCAGTCTTGTGCCGGTGGCGATTACCCGTCGCAGTCATCCGCCTTTGCAAGTCCCCGCACCCATTAATGCGCGTTACTACGTAGACCGCGTGCCCTTGTCCTTGATGGTGCTGCTGGTGGCTGGCATGTTGACCGGGGCCTTCTACGGGCTGGCCCCGGTATATGCGGTGCGTGTCCATTTAAGTAGTGAGCAGGCGGCCTTGTTTGTTGCGGTGTCGGTGGCAGCCGGGGTGTTGGCTCAGTGGCCGGTAGGCTGGTTGGCAGATCGCATGAATCGCGTCAAGCTCATCCGCATCAATGCAATCTGTTTGCTGGTCTTGGCTATTCCCTTGTGGGGCTGGTTCGAGGCACCGTTCTGGTTCTTGCTGGTTTTTTCCGCGCTGTTCGGGATTCTGCAATTTACGCTCTACCCCTTGGGGGCGGCGTTTGCCAACGATAACGTGGACCCAGAGCGGCGGGTCGGGTTGAGCGCCATCCTGTACATGGTGTATGGCTTGGGGGCCTGTTTGGGGCCGCTGCTTGCCGGCGGCCTGATGACTTACATCGGCAGCAACCTGTACTACATTTTCGTGGCGGCCTGTGGTTTGGCACTGGTTCTGTTGGTTCGTCCGCAAAAAGTGCTGGGCGATCACTTGAGCCAGGATGCGCCAACCAACTTTGTGCCTATGCCCGATAGCTTGCAAAGCTCGGCTGCGGCGGTGGCATTGGATCCTCGGGTCGATATCAGTTCTGACGTGTCACACGACCCGGTGTTCGAGGATCTGCCCCCGGTTGAGGAGCGCGTGCCTGCGACAACGGAAAGTACTGCGGTAGAGCGCCAGGCGGAGGATGAGGCCGTAGAAGCGACACTTGCCGAGGACGACAAGAGGGTTGATCCTGTTGTGGGAAGTTCCGGGAGTTCCGGAGGCTTGGATGATTCTGGGAACCCGGCAGATGTGGATAGCCCGGGCGGTGCGCAAGAGGCAGAGAGCAAGCGGAAACCGTCAGATCCAGCTCCGTAAACAGTCGACAGAATCGAGCCTGTTTTCGTGGCGCTTTACGACCATGATTCACTCAAAAAAACCCAGGCCAGGCCTGGGTTTTTTCTTTGCCCGGATCTTAAATCTGGAATTCAAGCCCGTTAGATTTAGCTTCAAGCTCAATCTTGCCAGCCAGAATATCCTGCTGCCGCGCTGCACTACGCAGGCGTGTATGAGATACGCCTGGGACTGTTTAACGTGGAATCAGGGCCACGATCGCGCCTATTGCCAGGGCAACCCCCACGATATTGAGGGCGCTGAGTTTTTCTTTGAAGAAGCCCGCTCCAACAATGGCCCCCAAGGCAATGACGCCAATATTCATGGCCGAGAACACCAGGGTGGGGTTTTCCGGGAAGATTTGGTGGGCGCGGATGTAAAAGAAAATATTTCCGAAGTTCAGCAGGCCTAGTACCAGACCAGCCAAGAGACTGCCTTTGTGCCAACTGGTGCGCTTGGCCAGCAGCCAGCACAGCATCAGCACTCCTGCCAAGGAGAAGGACACCACCAGACTGCTGGAGAAAGCGGCGCCGGCTTTGGAGAGCTGCTTGAACATGATGTCGATCACGCCATAGCCCAGCCAGACCGCCAGCAGCATCAGGGCCGGATGTCCGGAACCCGCGTCCTGCTTACTGGTTTGGTGGGGACGTATCAGCAAGCACAGCAGGGCGGTCAGGGCCAAGCCTATGCCCAATAGTTTCTGTCCGCCCAGATGTTCGCCAAACAGCAGAAAGGCCGCCAGCAAGGGGATGAACAGAGACAGGCGTTGGGCGGCATCGCTCAATACAATACCGGCCTGGCGTACGGCTGCCGCCATGAACAGAAAGACACTAGGCAAAAGCACGCCCAAGGCAATCAGAATCCACCAGGGTGTGGCGGGATTGAGCAGGCTGCTGGGGTGTGGTTGCAGCAAGACCAGGCTTAAGGTTACTGCCACGCCGTAGTTGACCATGATGGCCTGGGCGACATCGATCTGCCGCTGGCGGGCAACTTTGAGCAGAATGGAAACAGCAACACTGCACAGAATACTGGCGATCAAAGTGAGCATATTAAAGGGCCTCGACCATCGCGCGTGGACGGGTTTGTTCCAAAGACAAAGGAGGTTCGGACAGTGTGGTTTTGGCCGCTTCCAGTTGCAGGCGGGCAAACAGATCCTGGTCCGCTACAAACTGCGGGTTGCCGGTGGTCAGCAATTGCTCGCCATAGAAAATGGAATTGGCCCCCGCCATAAAGCACAGGGCCTGTGTGCTGTCATCCATGGTTTCGCGGCCCGCTGACAGGCGCACGGCGCTGGTGGGCATGAGGATACGTGCAATGGCGATAGTGCGTACAAACTCGAAGGGGTCCAGGTCATCGACCTGATCGAGCGGTGTGCCTGGCACTTTTACCAATTGGTTGATGGGCACGGACTCGGGGTAGGGGCGCATATTGGCCAACTGGGCCAGCAGGCCGGCACGCTCGCGGCGACTTTCGCCCATGCCAATGATCCCGCCACAGCAACTGTTCAAGCCGGCTGCACGTACGCGCTCCAGCGTGTCCAGGCGGTCCTGGTAGGTGCGTGTGCTGATGATCTGGCCATAGAACTCGGGAGAGGTGTCCAGGTTGTGATTGTAGTAATCCAGCCCAGCCTCTTTTAGGCGTTCGGCCTGACCGTCTTTCAGCATGCCCAAAGTGACACAGGTTTCCAGCCCCATCGCTTTGACGGCACTGACCATATCAATGACTTGGTCCAACTGCTTTTCTGTAGGGGAACGCCAGGCGGCACCCATGCAAAAACGCTGTGCGCCCTGTGCCTGGGCCGCGCGGGCCGCCTCCAGTACCTGTTCCAGAGGCATCAAGGGTTCGGGTTCCAGCTCGGTCTGATATTTGGAGGATTGCGGGCAGTAGGAGCAATCCTCGGGACAGGCGCCAGTCTTGATGGACAGCAGGCTGGAGAGCTGGATTTGATTGGCGGGGTGGTGCTGTCTATGTACGCTTTGCGCCTGGAATACGAGATCCATAAAGGGCAGTTCGTAAAGCTCCATGATGCGACGAATTGTCCAGGGCGCGGGGTTATTTACAGACATGGCAGGCTACCTTATTCAGTGACGCGGCTATGCTAGGTGCTCTGCCTGTGAAAGACGACTTCTGTCCCTGCTTGGGCGTGACGGTTTTCCCTCTTCAGAGGCTTTTTTCAGTGATAATTAAGCGAAATTGTTGCTAACTTCGCTTAATTGATATGCCTGATCGCGATACAAATTGTTTCTTGGTCAGTGTTTGCAAAATGTTTCTGTTGCTGGTTTAGTACCTGATTAGCGTGGTTTCCACCTTTTTATCCGCGGTAAACTGACCGGTGATTTTGCGAAAGGATAAACATGCACGTGTTCGAGCGCCGCATCACGGTGGAGTGGGGTGATTGCGATGAGGCCGGGATTGTTTTTTATCCCAACTATTTTTACTGGTTTGATTGCACGTATCAGGCGTGGCTGCGGCAGGCTGGTTTGAGCCAGCGTGTCTTGCGACAAGAATACGATGCCGTAACCCCGTTGGTGGATGTCGGTGCCAACTTCCGCGCACCTGTTACCTATGACCGCGAAATTCGCGTTTGTGTGCATGTGACCCAATGGCTGGAGCGGCGTTTCAAGCTTGAATATCAAGTCTTCAATATGGATGGTGTGCTGGTAGCAACTGGCCACGAGTGGCGTGCCTGGGCGCGGGTCTTGCCGGAGGGGCGGCTGAAAGGAGCTGCCATTGCCGATGGTTTCCGTCAGCGTCTAGAAGGGAGCAGGGCTGTTTAAATCAGCCTGATTGGAGACAGGCAGTCGCTGCTGCACGTGGTGCAACTGTGGTTTGCCATTGGTCGGGATATAGACAAAAGCCAATTGCTTGAACAGGCGTGCTTGCCAGCGCGCTTGTTGCAGACTGATGTCCAATACCAGCAAGCTGGGTTCATCCGGCCATTTGCCTTTGGGGTCCAGGTTCACGGCGGGCCACCAATGAAGGTCCTGTTTTTGCAAATCGCGTAGCAGGGTTTCCTGAACGGCATCGTTAAAGGCGCGGCTGCAAATTTGGGCGCCTGGATTGCAGGCGGTCAAAATCGCTGCGCCACAACTGTTTTCTTGTTCCAGCAATTGATTCAGAGTGCGGTTGAGCTGGCCGATGCGCACGTCTATATCGCCCTGAGGGCTGTGTACTCGGTAAATTGCCTTCTCGAAAGCGTGAGACAGGGCGGCGGGCAAGTTGTTCGGTGTAGACATAAGCTAACTGGCGTCGTTCTGTTCTCCAGGCCCACAAGACTGGCCGTGGGACACATGGTTTTTCCCTCACAAACCCCCGTCCGTGGGCAAAAAATGCTCCCTTTTGTGGGGGCGGCTGGCAGGCGGTATGCCTGCCTCGCGTGCGGGGTTCGGTCCAAACCATGCATCCATTATTTACATAGTTTCAGCCTTCAAGCAAGTGATGAGACGCGCGGGTCCTGGATTCGATTCCAGATCGAATACAAGCTGGGTAAAAACAGGAGGGTCAGGATGGTGCCAATCGCCGTGCCACCGATCAGCGTCAGGGCCATGGAGCCCCAGAACACGGAGAAGGACAGCGGGATGAAGGCCAGTACCGCCGCCAGCGCCGTCAGAATAACGGGGCGGGCACGCTGTACGGTGGCCTCGATTACGGCGTCGTAGGGCGAGGCACCCTCGGCCCGGTTGGTCTTGATCTGCTCAATCAAAATCAAGGTATTGCGCATCAAAATCCCCGCCAGACCGATCAGCCCCAGAATCGCGGTAAAGCCAAAGGGCTGCTGGAAAATCAGCAAGGCAGGTACGCTGCCGATCAGGCCCAAGGGGGCCGTCAGGAACACCATGATCATGTTCGATAGCGAACGCACTTGAATCACGATAACCAGCAGCATCAGCGCAATCATGACCGGGAAAACGGGCAGCAGCGCGTCGTTGGATTTCTTGGCCTCGGCGGTAATGCCGCTCATCTCGATCAGGTAGCCAGGGGGCAGGGAAGCTTGCAAGGAGGCAAACTCCTTCATCACCCGGTTGGCGACCTCTGCCGGTTGTACGTGCGGAGCAATATCACCCCGTACCGTCATGGTAGGCAGGCGGTTGCGACGTGCCAGCTTGGGTTCTTCCTGCATGACTTCCAGCTTGCCGACTTGCTCCAAAGGTAGATTCTGGCCCTGATCATTCATGACGGTCAGGCCGGACAGGCGAGTGGGATCATGGCGGTTGACGGCCGAGCTGCGCGCTACGACCAGTACATTACGTAAATCCTCGCGGTATTCCGCAACCGTTGCGCCGTCCAACTGCAACTGGATTTGTTCTGCCAGACTCTGACGATTCAGGCCTAGTGCCTGCAGGCGTTGAGGGTCTACATTTAGCTTTAAGACGGGCACACGCGAACCCCAATCCACGTTCACCTGACGCATGTCCTTGTCGGCACGCATAATCGTCATGGCCTGCTCGGAAATATCGCGTAGCGTGTTCAGGTCGGGGCCGCGCACCAGAAACTCCACGGGGTATTTGGTGGATGGGCCGAACACCAGTTGCGTTGCGCGCACTCGAGCTTCTGGCGTCAAACCATCGGCCACCACCTGGCGAAAGCGTTGCAGCAGAGCATCGCGGTCGTGATAATCGGCGGTCAGCACCACCAGACGGGCAAAAGAAGGGTCGGGCAGTTCTGGGTTGTAGGACAGAAAGAAGCGCGGTGCGCCTTGCCCGGTATAGCTGGTCACCAGCTTGGTCTCGGGCTGCTCGCGCAACCAACTCTCGACCTTGCGAGTAACGGCCTGCGTGGACTGAATGCTGCTGCCTTCAGGCAACTGCACTTCTACCAGCAGCTCGGGCCGATCGGAGGTGGGGAAGAATTGCTGTTTGACGAAACCCATGCCTACAACTGCCAGCACGAAGGCACCCACCACAATGCCGGCCACCAGAAACTTGTGGTGTACCGACCAGGCAATCATGCGGCGCAGACGCTTGTAGTTGGGGGTGTCATAAATGGCTTGGTGACCGCCTGGACGGGCAGGAATGGCGGGCAGCAGTTTCACGCCCATATAGGGAGTGAAAGCCACGGCAACCAGCCAGGAAGTCAGTAAGGCGGCGGCCAGAATCCAGAAGATATTGCCCGCGTATTCTCCAGCAGAGGAACGGGCAAAACCCACTGGCAGAAAGCCGATGATCGTCACCAGTGTGCCGGACAGCATGGGTGCAGCCGTATGGTTCCAGGCATAGGCAGCGGCTTTCAGGCGGTCCATGCCTTCTTCCATTTTGACGATCATGATCTCGATCGCAATAATGGCGTCGTCCACTAGCAGGCCCAGCGAGATAATCAGCGCGCCCAGCGTCACCCGGTCAAACACCTTGCCCGTCATCATCATGATGACAAACACCATGGCCAGCGTCAGGGGGACGGCTGCTGCCACCACAATTCCCACACGCCAGCCCATGCTGATCAGACACACCAGCAGCACGACGCTGAGTGCTGCGAAGAACTTGAACATGAACTCGCCCACGGCCGAAGCAATATTCACCGACTGGTTGGTCACGGTCTCCAGCGAGAAACCCAGAGGCAGGGCAGCGGCAATATCTTCCCGTGCCTTTTCCAGATCCTTGCCCAGATACAGGCCGTTGTAGCCCTCCTGCATCACGACATCCAGCAGCATGGCAAATTGGGCGTTGTGATGAATCTCGAAGCTGGGCGGGTCCTCGTAACCCCGGCTGACTGTGGCAATATCGCCCAGTCGCAAGGTGTGACCTTGTACGTAGATATAGGTATTGCTGATGGCCTCTATATCATCCAGTCCGGCACTGAGGCGAAGATGAATGCGTGGTCCATCGGTGCTGACCGCACCACTGGCGGTCATGGCGCTGCGTTTGGACAAGGCTTCCAGGATCTGTTGAGGATTCAGTTGCAGATTGTGCAACTTGGCCTCGTCCAGATCGACAAAGATGCGCTCGCTTTGCTCGCCCAGAATGTTGACTTTCTTGACGCCGGGAACCTGCAGCAACTGGCTGCGCACCTTCTCGGCTTCGCGAGTCAGTAATCGCGGTGGCAAGCCTGGGGCTTGCAGGGCGAACAGGCTAAAGGACACGTCCGAGTATTCATCGTTCACGAAGGGGCCTTGCACGCCTTTGGGCAGACGTGGAGCTTGATCTTGCAGCTTTTTGCGTAGTTGATAAAACTCGCTTTGGACGTCCGCCGGCGGCATGGTGTCTTTCAAGGTCACGACCATCAGGGCTGTGCCAGGGCGGGTAACCGTCTCTACCCTGTCAAACCAGCGCAGCTCCTGCATGCGTTTTTCCATGGGTTCGGCCACGAGATCCTGCATTTCCTGAGCCGTCGCTCCGGGCCACATGGCAGTGACCGTCAGCACTTTTACGGTAAACGCCGGGTCTTCGGCTCGTCCCAGTTTCACGAAGGAGTAAATGCCGGAGGCTGCCAGAGCAATGATCAGGAACAGTGTGATGGCCCGTTCGCGCACGGCCAATGCTGAAAGATTGAAGCGGCCTGTCATGGTTTGGCCCCGCGCATTTCTGGGCGTACTTCCTGGCCTTCGTGCAGTAGATTGGCACCCAGGGCCACAATGGTTGTACCGGTTTCAGGGCCTTTGGAAAGGTAGGCGTACTCTTGGGCCAGTTTGGCAATCGTCACAGGCTGCCAGTGCACGGTTTTCTGATTATCAATGACCCATACGCCGGGGCCTTTGCCTGCATCGTAAATGGCGGTCAGTGGCACCTGATTCAAGGCGTCTGCATCGGGAGGTGTCAAATGCACGATGGCGCTGGAGCCTAGTCGGGCAGTGACGTTCTCACCCTCGAAGGAAAAGCGGGCCTGATAGCTGCGAGTGGCGGGGTCAGAGGATTGTGCCAACTCACGCAGTTGGGCGGGCAGGCTTTCCTGGGAGTCAGTCAGCTCGATCGTGGCGCGGGTGCCCAGTGGAAGATCCCATTGTTCGGGCAAACTGACGATGACATCACGTGGGCCGTCCTGGGCCAGGCGCAGCACGGCTTGCCCCGCACTGACAACCTGACCGACATCAGCCAACTGGGCGGTAATGATGCCGCTGGCCTCAGCCTTCAGGGAACTGTACTGGCCTGCGTTGCGGGCAAGGTCAGCCTGTGCTTGCGCTGACTTCAAGTTCGCCTGGGCGCTGCGTAGCGCTTGTCTGCTTTGCTCATGGGCCTGACGGGAGACACCCCCCTGATCGACAAGCAGGGATAAACGCTTGTAGTCTGACTGGGCTTGTTCTGCCTGAGCTTGGGCCGCCTGCACGGCAGCCAGACGAGCGCGATGATCCAGTTGCAGATCCTTGGGATCCAGAGTCATCAAGAGCTGACCCTTTTTTACATGCTCGCCGTTTTGGACCTGGCGCGTATCAATCTTGCCGCCTACCCGAAATGCCAGCGGGCTCTCGATTCGCGCGCTAACCAAGCCCAGGAAACGCCGCTGCTGATCGGCCTTGGGCGCAACAACACTTTGAATTACCAAAGGAGCCTGAGTGCGAGGGTCTGCCTCTTGGGTCTGCTGACTACACCCCATCAGTACAAGGGCGGCAGACAAACTTAAAACGGGGCTAAGAGAGCGGAAAAGAGCCATGCAGGACTCCGGGTAAGTAAAGAGTTGGATGAACTGTAACTTGGGATTTGATGCTCAGGGCATCAGGCTGCGCAGGATTAGCTGGGTGACCACCAGCAAGCCTTGACGGGTTTTTTCAGGGGGGTGTATTTCTAGCAAGACGGGGTGCAGGCAGGCGGTCAAGGCAAACAAGATGCCTTGGACCACTTCGTCCAGGGGAGTACGACGCTCAAAGTCGCCACTTTCCCGACCCGCACGCACCAGTGCGGTAATTTGGGTCAGCAAATCCTCTCTGTGCTGGTTGACTGTGGCCCAGTTGTTTTGCAGAGCCTCAATCACCACCTCTTGCATGCGGCCTTCCCGCAAGAACAGCTCCAGGCTTAGATTGCAGGCGGTTTCAATGAAATGGCGCAGGCGTTCAATAGGCGGTAAATCGCCTTCAACAATTTGCTGCAGTTGCACGTGCATGCCATTGAGCACGGAATGACAAATTGCTTGGCCAATGGCCTGTTTGGAGTCGAAAAAACGATAAAGATAGGCGCTGGATACGCCTATGGACTTGGCCAGGCTGGCAACCGAGGTCTTGCGATATCCGTAGAGCCGGAAATGAGCATTGGCTTGCTCAATAATCTGTTCGCGGCGATGGTGCTCGGTCGGGCCTCGCTGGCCCAAGGTGCTGGCGGACATGGAAGTTGAATGTTGAAGTAACGATAACGCAATACATTAACTTCCTTGCGTCTCAGGGGCAAGATAATTGCGTGCCTGAAACCACGAATTGACTGTTTGGTCGCGGAGGGGTTGGTGGTTGGGGTGCCGCGTCCGGCTACGCAGCAACGTGCTTGTGGATTGGCGAGAAAGAAGGTGAGGAACCTGCTGGATGTCAGCAGAGCTATCTGGCTTTCTGGGAGTCTGATGAGCGTGCCAGCTATAGAGGATCGAGATCTGATAATGGACCAGAGCTGCCATTTTGAGGTGTGTCTGGTGCTGAAGCTAGGTAACTTGAGTAGCGGGCATGAAAAAAGCCTGATAGATCGAAATCTATCAGGCTTTTTGAATTCTTTGGCGGAGCGGACGGGACTCGAACCCGCGACCCCCGGCGTGACAGGCCGGTATTCTAACCAACTGAACTACCGCTCCGCAGCGGTTGCCAAGCAAAAGCTTTGGCGTCCCCTAGGGGATTCGAACCCCTGTACCCACCGTGAAAGGGTGGTGTCCTAGGCCTCTAGACGAAGGGGACAGGACTTACAGCTAATCTTCGTTTTGGTGGAGGTAAGCGGGATCGAACCGCTGACCTCTTGCATGCCATGCAAGCGCTCTCCCAGCTGAGCTATACCCCCAATTTTCTTTACTTTGTATTTTGACTGTGTCAAAACACCCAAGTATCGAAATAAGTGTCAGGCTTGACGAGGCTTGCCACTTCAAACTGCTAAAACCAGTACAAGACTGATTTTTAAAATCTTTTGGCGGAGCGGACGGGACTCGAACCCGCGACCCCCGGCGTGACAGGCCGGTATTCTAACCAACTGAACTACCGCTCCGCAGCGGTTGCCAAGCAAAAGCTTTGGCGTCCCCTAGGGGATTCGAACCCCTGTACCCACCGTGAAAGGGTGGTGTCCTAGGCCTCTAGACGAAGGGGACAGGACTTACAGCTAATCTTCGTTTTGGTGGAGGTAAGCGGGATCGAACCGCTGACCTCTTGCATGCCATGCAAGCGCTCTCCCAGCTGAGCTATACCCCCATTTCGGTGTTCTTTGTGTTGACCACCAACGAAGAATTGAGATTATGAAGATGTTTTTGCCTTTGTGCAAGTCTTTTGAAGAAAAAAAACAAAATAAAGTGAAAAAACTTTAGATGACGCGGTTTGGGGGGGCAGAAAATGATGTCCCAGCCGGGGGAGGGGGTAAAGGGGGGGCCTAGTCCTGGGAGGTTCTTGTATCTTTTTGTTTGTTACAAAACTTTGTGCCTATTTGTGTCGTAGTATTTCATTTATGGGCTAATAAAAGAAAATGATTTCCTGTATTAGCATCGCTTTTTTGTTCCTTCAAAGGAACATTACGCCGCTCCTTAGGCGCATAAATGAAGGGTTTATAGGAAATTTTCGCTGCTCTG
Organism: Alcaligenes sp. LTN-3; assembly: GCF_059735605.1. NCBI lineage: Bacteria > Pseudomonadati > Pseudomonadota > Betaproteobacteria > Burkholderiales > Alcaligenaceae > Alcaligenes > Alcaligenes sp. LTN-3. The sequence goes on from NZ_JCAPDN010000002.1 coordinate 513,617, forward strand.
TAATCTAATGATGTTATGCTTCGTTGAGTAACATTTCACCTGCAATAATTACGTTTTGTAGGTCGATCTCTTAGCCTGCATTTTCTTATTTAATGGCGCTATGTCAGCAAAGCAGTGCATATCATCACCTCTGCCAGTTCCAGTGGATGCACAAAGACGAATCAGTTTGAGTGCCTTGCTGATTTGGGTGCTGTTGGCCTGGTTGTTGTTGATCTCGGCAACGGTTACGGTCATTTACAAGCAGAATCAGGCACAGACGCGTCTGCAAGCCAGTAGCGGCCTCTTGCGCCAGCTCTCGGATATCAGCTATTCCGTCGCCTTGGCGGTACCGTCCAGTTCAACCCCCGCTCGCTTGCGTCAAGTGGATCAACAGTTCCAGGGGGTAGTGCATCTGCTCAGAGAAGGGGGCATGGTCGATGGCGTCATGCTGCTGCCGTTGGACAAACCCTTGCTGGGGCTGGTGTCACAGCTGACCAATGAATGGCAGCGGCGTTTGATGCGTCTGGACTTTCCGGTCAGCTCGGAACAGGTGCTCTTGCCGGCTGCCAGCCTGAATGCGGAAGACTCCCTGTTTCGCCATAATACCCAGCAATTGCTGGATGCCTTTGACGCCTCACGCGAAAGCACACTGGCTCAGCACCGCTGGACCGTGTTTTTCATGTTGGGTCTGGATTTGGTCGCTTTGTGCCTGTTTTACTTCATGTTGCGTGCCTGGGCTGCCGATCCCTTGCGACAGTTGATGACCCAAGGGCATGCCTTTACGAATGGTAATTATCGGGCCAAAAGTACCAGTTCCGGTACCAGCGAAACGCGCTATTTGTCGCAAATTTTGAATGCCTGCGGTTTGAAGATCCAACAGCTGGATGCACAGCTTTCTATTCAGCAACGTCATTTATCTCAGCTCAACGCCATATACCGTAGTTTGAGTCACAACCCTTTATTGGGGGTTTATATATCTCGCGATGGCCGCTTTGATTTCGTCAATAAAAAGCTTGCTGAAACATTGGGCTATAGCCGTTCACAATTGCGTCAGGAGTTCACGGTTGATCAAGTTTTTTTGTCACCTCGATTCCCGTCCCTGACACAAGTAGTGCCCGATTCGCGTTCTGGTGGTAGCAGTTTGCGTTATGAAACACGGGCATTGCGCTATGACGGCAAATCCATTGATGTAGAGATTTGTGCTATTCCCATCCAACTGGACGGACGTATGGCCGTGGTGGCGGTGGTGCAGGACATCACCACCCGGGTGCGCAATGAGGTGACAGGGCGCTTGGCCGCCGTAGTGTATGAGAACACCTGTGAAGCTATCGTGGTGACGGATCGTTTTGGTCATGTGGTCGATGCCAACCCGGCTTTCAGCCGCATTACGGGCTATGAGCTGGACGAAGTTCGTGGCCGTACCCTGTCTATTTTGAATTCCGGACGGCAGGACAACGAGTTCTACCGCAAGATGTGGCGCGAGATCTTAGAGACGGGGCGGTGGCAGGGCGATATCTGGAATCGTCGCAAGAATGGTGAGGACTTTGCCGAACGTTTGACTATCAGTACCGCCTGGAATCCGGATGGTACGGTGTATCGCCACATTGGCTTGTTCACCGACATTACCAGTCATAAAAAGCGTGAAGCACAGATGTGGAAGCAAGCGCATTACGATCATTTGACGGGTTTGCCCAACCGTCAGATGTTCCAGGATCGTTTGCAGCAAGCTCGAGAACGCTCCCGCCGCACCGGTTTACCCTTTGCGCTCATCTTTATGGATCTGGATTTTTTCAAGGATGTGAACGACTCCTTGGGGCACGAAAAGGGCGACGTACTTTTGCAGGAAGTGGCGCAGCGCTTGCAGCGCTGCGTGCGGGTAACGGATACCGTGGCCAGAATTGGCGGGGACGAGTTTACTGTCATCATCTCGGATATCAGTGATACTTCAATTGTGGAACGTACTTGTCGCTGTTTGCTGGATACGATTGAGGAGCCGTTTCAGTTGGACAATAACTCGGTATCCGTCTCTGCCAGCGTGGGCATTACTCTGTTTCCCGAGGATGGCGACGATGCTGGGCAGCTTTTGAAAAATGCGGATATGGCCATGTACGCCGCCAAGGCGTGTGGCCGCAATCAATACTGCCGCTTTTTGCCTGCCATGAGCGAAGCCGTGGAGGCGCGTCTTCGGTTCTCCCAGGATTTGCAAAACGCCTTGAGCGAGCAGCAGTTTCAGCTTTATTACCAACCCATTGTCGATTTGCGTACCGGGCGTGTCACGCGTGCCGAGGCCCTGATTCGCTGGGAGCACCCGCAACTGGGCTTGGTGCCACCGTCAGAGTTCATCCCCTTTTCCGAGGATTCCGGGCTGATTGTCCTGATCGGTGAGTGGGTGTTTGAGACGGCTGCTCAGGCCGCTGTTCAGCTACGACAAGAGTTGGACCCTGCCTTCAGAGTCAGTTTGAATGTATCGCCTGCACAATTCAAACTGAATGGCTCTTGTGCGCGCGAATGGGTGCAGTATTTGCAAGCCGAAGGTATCCCGGGCGATGCGCTGGTGGTAGAAATTACCGAGCGCTTGCTGTTGGACGATCAAGGGCAGGCTTTGCAACAACTAAGCTTCTTGCGTGAATACGGTATGAGTGTGGCGCTGGATGATTTTGGTACGGGATATTCGTCTCTGTCGCACCTGAAGCGGTTTTCTATCAATGTGCTCAAAATCGACCAGTGCTATATCCGTAATCTGGCATTGAGTAGCGAGGATCTGGTACTGACCCAGGCCATGATCGTCATGGCCCAAAAGCTGGGCTTGCATGTCGTGGCAGAAGGGGTGACTACTCAAGAGCAGCTGGATTTGTTGAACGGCGCGGGATGCGACTTCATGCAGGGCTATTTGTGTTCCGCACCTATCCCAGCCAATGAATTTGTGGACTGGTGTAAAGCCTGGAACCAAAGGCAGGCAGGCGGGTTCGTGGGACGATTCAATATCACCGCCAATGCCCCCCAGACTTTGCAGTAGTAGAGGCGTTTCATGCTCAGTGGCAAGTCGCAACACCTGCGAGGGCGTGTGTGCCGCTTAAGGTTGGTGGCGGCGAGACCGCCAGGCGAAAACAAGCAGAATCAGACCCGCCCAAATCAAAAAGGGCAAATTGCCGTACTTGACATAGGGCGTCAGGCCGGTAGTGCCTTGTACTTCCACATCCAGCACACCTGGGGTCAGCGGTGGCAAGACTGCGCGAATCCGGCCATAAGGATCAATGGCGGCTGTCATGCCGGTATTGGTCGCACGTAGCATGGGGCGGCCAGTTTCCAAAGCCCGCATGCGGGAGATTTGCAAATGTTGGCTCAAAGCCCAGGAATCGCCGAACCAACCCAGATTGCTGATGTTCAGCAGCAAAGTGGCACCTTCCTGATCAGGGCCGCCTTGGACAGCCCGGATGATCTCTTCGCCAAACACGTCTTCATAACAGATGTTGGGGGCCACTCGGCCCTCTGCCATTTTGAAGGGGGCTTGAGGTAAAGCGCCGCGATGGAAATCCCCCAGGGGGATGTTCATCATGTCCACAAACCATTGAAAGCCGGTGGGGATGAATTCACCAAAAGGCACCAGATGATGTTTGTCGTAGTAGCTGGCCGTGCTGTTGATGATGTCTTGGGGTTGAGTTTCGGGACTGATCAGCAAAGCGCTATTGGTATAGCTGAGCTTGCCGTTGACGGTGCCACGGTCCATGGGGACGCCCAGCACCAGATTGGCTTGATGTCGCTGTGCCAGTTCCGTCCAGCGCAGCCAGAAGCTGCTCTCTAAGCGGTTTTGCAAGATAGGGATGACGGTTTCAGGTAGAACGATCAGTCGCGGAGCGTCTTCGGGGGATTTGGCGGGCAAGTTCGCCAGCTCGTAGTAACGCTCTATGCCCTCGCTCATATCAGGGCCGAACTTGGCGCTTTGGTCGACATTGCCTTGCACCAGGCGGGCAATAAAGGGCGCGCCATGCGATTGGACCCAGGCAATATGCGGCAGGCTGATGCCGATCAGGCCGAAAATCATGGCGATACCAATGCCGATCGCGCTGGACGGGCTTTGGTTCTTGTCTTTGGACGCGGCAAATTGTGCAATCACAGCGGCACTGAAAGCCGACAACCAGGCCAGACCATATACACCCACAACGGGTGCCCAGCCGGTAAACATCCCTTCCGCGTGGGCGTAGCCGATATTGAGCCAAGGAAAACCAGTGAGTAAATTGCCGCGCAGCCATTCGCTGAGTGCCCAACAGCTTGCCCAGCCTGCGGACAATAGCAATCGTGGTAACCAGGAATCACTATCGTGCTTGGGTCGCAATCTTTGCCATACCGCTGAAGCCAGGGCCGGAAAGAGGGCCAGGGCAGCGGCTAGCAATAGAACACCCAAAGCGGCCATCCAGGAAGGCATGCCACCATATTGGTGCATGCTGATGTATAGCCAGTAAATTCCTACACCAAAATGGCCAAGCCCAAACAAGTAGCTGCGTCCAAACGCTTGGCGCACCGACCTGGAGCCCATGATCTGTGAGCAGGCGATAGCCAGCAAGGTGATCTGGTAGAAGGGCAGAAGCCAGGATGGCAGCGGGCCAATGGAGAAGGACAGGGCGTGCAAGCCCCCCAGGACCAGCAATAAAGCGACGCTTAGCGCCTGGGGTAAGGGTTTGGAATCAGCTTTGTTCAAGATCGGGCTCGGCGGGTGTGGCTCGCTGAACGTGCAACCATAAGGCTCGCTTGGCGTCGGCGCGTACAACGGTGATGCTGATGCCATCGAGTTGGGCCACATCGCCCCGGCGAGGGATGTGCCCTAATTCGGATGCCAGCCAACCACCGACTGTATCGAAGTCGTCGTTAGGAAGCCTGGTATGGAATGCTTCGTTGAAATCGGGAATTTCAGTCAGTGCCATGACACGCCAACTGTCGGGGCCGGCCTGGAAGATAGTCTGCTCGGCGTCCTCATCGTATTCATCTTCGATGTCGCCCACAATCTGTTCCAGCACGTCTTCCATGGTGACCAGGCCTGCCGTACCGCCGTGCTCGTCAATCACGACGGCCAGATGGTTGCGGCTGCCACGGAACTCGTGCAGCAAGACGTTCAGGCGCTTGGTCTCGGGGATAAATACGGCAGGACGGATCAGCGGTCGCAAATCCAGCGTGGGATTGGCAATCGAGAGCAGCAAGTCCTTGGCCAGCAAAATACCGATGATGTTGTCGCGTTCTGTCTCGTAGATCGGAAAGCGACTGTGGCCCGTCTCAATAATGATGGGCAGCATCTCGGTCAACGGTTTGGCGATGTCCAGCATATCGATTTTGGATCGTGGCACCATGATATCGGCCACGGTTTTGTTGGCCATGTCCAACGTGCCGGCAATCATGGACAGCGATTCGTCGTCGATAACGTTGCGGGCGTGGGCCGCAACCAAGACAGACTTAAGGTCTTCTCGGTCTTCGGGTTCGTGACGCCGATTGAAAAAAGCACTTAAGCGAGAGATGGGATTGCTTGAGCTGGTCTTTGAAGGACGGGGCTCGGGGTCGGGAGCAGAGTCTGACATTGTCCGAAGGACGAGTTAAGGAATAATTAAGCATAACCGAAAAACGATGACAAGGTATGTACCTGTCATCATTCGGAATGCGCACAGGACGGTCAGTGTTGGGGCTGTTTTTTGATGGCTGACCGCGAGTCGCTGTACCCAGATGGTCTAGCGCTCTTCATAGGGATTGGGGATGCGAAAACTGGCCAGGATTGCAGTTTCCAGTGCTTCCATGTCTTTGGCCTCATCCTCTTCAAGGTGGTCGTAGCCCAGGGAGTGCAGACAGCCGTGCACGACCAGGTGGGCTGCGTGGTGCAGAAACGGTTTCTGCTGTTCCTGGGCTTCACGTTCCAGCACTGGCAGGCAAAGCACGATATCGCCGCTGACCACACCGTCTTCGTCCTGACCATATTCAAAAGTCAGCACATTGGTGGCGTAGTCGCGTTCCCGGTAACTGAGGTTCAGGCTTTGGCCTTCTTCGGTATCCACAATGCGCAAGGTGGCGGACAGCGCGGTGAAGCGATCCTCGGGGTGGATGCGTTCAACGGCCATGTCAATGGTGCGCTGCATCCAGCGGCGGATACGGGAGCGGCTTAGCTCGGGGCAATCAACAGCGTACTGGACGCTCAGGGACAGATCAGGCATCACCGGCTCGCTCGTAGGCGTCCACAATTCGCGCCACCAGGGGGTGACGCACCACATCGCGGCTGCTGAAACGCGAGCAGGAAATACCCTGCACGTTTTCCAGTACCTGGACGGCGTGATTCAAACCACTGCGCTGGCCTTTGGGCAAGTCCACCTGGGTGGGGTCGCCGGTAATTACGGCCTTGCTGCCAAAACCGATGCGGGTCAGGAACATTTTCATTTGTTCCGGTGTGGTGTTCTGGGCTTCGTCCAGAATCACAAAAGCGTGGTTCAGGGTGCGGCCGCGCATATAGGCCAGTGGTGCGATCTCGATGACTTGCTTCTCGAACAGACGCTGTACTTTTTCCACGCCCATCAAGTCGTAGAGCGCGTCGTACAGTGGCCGCAGATAGGGGTCTACTTTTTGGGCCAGATCGCCGGGCAAAAACCCCAGACGCTCACCGGCTTCTACGGCGGGCCGTGTCAGCACTAGACGGTGGACGGCTTCGCGCTCCAGAGCATCAATGGCGCAGGCCACTGCCAGCCAGGTTTTTCCGGTACCGGCCGGACCGACGCCGAAGTTGATGTCGTTGCTTAGGATATTGCGCAGGTATTCGCGTTGGCCGGGTGTGCGAGGACGCAGGTCGCGCTTGGCGGTCCGCAGGGAAATTTCTTCCTGACCTACGGGGGGCAGCTCGGGCAGGGGCTCGGGTTTGTCCTCTTTTTCGTGGCTACGACTGGCACCCAGCTCGACCAGGCCCAATTGAATATCGTCGATATTCAGCGCACGGTGTACGGCACGCGAATGGAACCAGTCAATGGCCTTGGCGGCTTCGTCCGCGCGCTCGCCTTCAATCGAAACATGGCTGCCACGCCGACGCAAGGTGACCCCGTAGGCAATGGCAATTTGCTTGATGTTTTCGTCCAAAGGGCCACACAGATTGGCCAGATGGGTATTGTCTCCATCCAGACGCAAGGCAGTGGGCATGCGGCGGCGTTGGCTAGTCATCGATTAGGCTCCTGCAACCCGGTCATGGGTCACAATTTCTCCGCGCAGGGTGTTGGTCAGTACTTGGGTCACATGCACATCCACAATTTGTCCGATCAGGCGAGTATCGCCGGGGAAGTTGATGATGCGGTTGTTTTCGGTACGGCCTTTCAGTTCCGAGTCGTCTTTGCGCGAGGTGCCTTCGACCAGAATGCGTTGCACGCTGCCAATCATGGCCTGGCTGATGGCCTGTGCCTGCTCGTTGATTTGCGCTTGCAAGCGATGCAGGCGGTCCAGCTTTTCCTCTTTGGTGGTGGTGTCTTCCAGGTCAGCGGCAGGCGTACCGGGGCGACGGGAATATACAAAAGAGAAAGACTGGTCGAAATTCACATCGCGAATCAGCTTCAGTGTTTTCTGGAAATCTTCTTCAGTCTCACCGGGAAAGCCCACGATAAAGTCCGAGGACAAGACAATGTCTGGGCGGGCTTCGCGCAGGCGGCGCACGATGGATTTGAACTCCAGCGAAGTGTAGCCGCGTTTCATTGCAGCCAGAATACGGTCGCTGCCGGCCTGTACGGGCAAGTGCAGGAAGGGCACCAGTTTGGGCAGGTTGCCGTGCGCGGCAATCAGGCGCGAGGTCATTTCCTTGGGGTGCGAGGTGGTGTAACGAATGCGCTCGATACCGGGGATCTCGTGTACGTATTCCAGCAGCATGGCAAAGTCGGCAATCTCGCCCGCGACGTCGGTCGGGCCACGGTAGGCGTTCACATTCTGGCCCAGCAGTGTGACTTCACGCACACCCTGGTCGGCCAGATCGGCCACTTCCATCAGGACGTCGTCAAAGGGGCGGGAGACCTCGGGGCCACGAGTATAGGGCACCACGCAGAAGCTGCAGTATTTGCTGCAACCTTCCATGATGGACACAAAGGCCGAGTATCCCTCCACACGTGCTGGGGGCAGGGCATCGAATTTTTCGATTTCCGGAAAGCTGATGTCCACTTGCGAGCGGCCACTGTTGCGTCGCTTGACGATCAGCTCGGGCAGGCGGTGCAAGGTCTGTGGCCCGAACACCACGTCCACGTAGGGAGCACGGCGAATAATCGTGTCGCCTTCCTGACTGGCGACACAGCCACCCACACCAATCACCAGATCAGGGTTGAGCGCTTTCAGATGCTGAACCCGGCCCAGATCCGAGAACACCTTTTCTTGCGCTTTCTCGCGCACCGAACAGGTATTGAACAGGATGATGTCTGCTTCTTCGGGGTTGGTGGTTAACTCCACAGGGCGATCCTGATTCAGGATGTCGGCCATTTTTTCGGAGTCGTACTCGTTCATCTGACAGCCAAAGGTGCGGATGAAGAGCTTGCGGGCAGGCTTGGTGGCAGCGTCCGCGCTGGCGGGGGGAGAGATTGTGGTGTCGGTCATAGAAGGAGCCGTGACGGGTGTATATCCCGCGGGCCATTGAAAATGATGAATCGAGCATTATAACGCCCAGCTTCGCTTGAGCCACAAGCAAGCAGGGATTCCTGTGGTGGGACTTGTTGCAGACAAGCCGCCCTTTGGCTGGTGATAACTGGAAGCAGCCTTGCCAGGGCATCGAGTTGGATAAGGATTCTCGGCCAGGTTTTGCTTGCGTCCTGTTTTTGTGAAATATATGATTCGTATATGAATCATATAGGGGTTGGGAAATGGGTATCGTGAATATTGATGACGAGCTGCACGATCAGTTACGCAAAGCGAGCACCGTTTCATGTCGCTCCATCAATGCGCAGGCCGCTTTCTGGATACGTATGGGGCTGCTGTGCGAACTGAATCCGACCTTGAGCTTTAACGACATTGTTGCTCGTGAAATGAAGGCGGCCGGTTTGGGTGAGCCTGCTGTGCCGCTGGATCAGATGGAGTCAGCATGATCAAGACGGCGGATGAAATTGCCTTGATGGCCGAGTCAGGTCGTTTGTTGGCTCAAGTGTTCACGCACCTGGATCAGTTGGATCTGATTGGCATGAGCACCATGCAGATCAATGATCTGGTCGAGAGCTACATCGTGGAAGATCTGCAAGCCCGGCCCGCCAGCAAAGGGCAGTACGGTTATGCCTATGTTCTGAATGCCTCGCCTAATCAGGTGGTGTGCCACGGTATGCCGTCCACGGCGGATGTGCTCAAAGAGGGAGACATCGTGAACTTCGATATCACCCTGGAGAAGAACGACTTTATTGCGGATTCCAGCAAAACCTACATGGTGGGGCAGGTTGCTCCTGCTGCGCAAAAACTGGTCGATGCCTGCTATAGGGCGATGTGGAAGGGCATACAAGCCGTACGTCCCGGTGCGACTTTGGGCGATGTAGGATTTGCCATCTCGCAGTACGCACGCAAGAATGGCTACTCCGTTGTGCGCGATTACTGCGGGCATGGCATCGGGCGAGAAATGCACGAAGCCCCCGAGGTTCTGCATTGGGGGACACCGCGGACAGGCTTGAGACTGAAAGAGGGCATGGTGTTCACCATTGAACCTATGCTGAATCAAGGCGGCCATGCGGTGCAAACCGGGAAAGATGGCTGGACCGTACGTACGTGCGATGGCTTGCTGTCGGCACAGTTTGAACACACGGTGGCTGTGACGGAAAGTGGTGTGCGCGTATTGACGTTGCGGCCGGATGAAACCATCCCGCATTAATTAAGTCGTCTGCGACCATTTCGTTCCCCACACCGTCGGCTTGTCGTGCCTTATCCGATCCTTGCTGCTTGTGATCTGAAAATGACTGCGGCAAGTTCTATCAGCCTGATGGAAATGAGCTTCTCTGTAGACATTGTCGTGATCGCTACAGTAGTGAAGTTCCGCCATATTGCCATCGCAATATCGCTTGTTGTATAGCCATCGTGCCGAAGTATTCCGAATATAGGGTGGCAGCAGTAAACCCCTTTTTGTTTTATTGAGGGCCGGAGCAGGTCGGCGGGCGAGTCAGGTTGTTCGCCGTGGGCGGAGGCTGGATGCGGGGTGCAAGGGGCGTGCTGTTTGAGGAGCACGCTTGCGGTTTGTCCGGGGGACAAACCGCGCTCCGAGTTCACGACCCGCCCGCATCTGGCCTCTGACAAGGGGACCCGTGCGCAGCACGGGCGAATAACCCGCCAAGCCGACCTGCTCCGGCCCTCAATAAAACAAACGCCTGCCACCCTATTACCCGCAATCTAGCAGCTCCAGAAACAAAAAAGCCCGGCATCACAACAATGTCGGGCTAGTCTTGAACAACGACTAAAGAAGCAACTTAACCTTCTACAACCTCGCCGCCTTCGTCTTTCTTGATTGGCTTGACCAGATCCTCACGTTTCACGCCCAGCCACATGGAAATAGCGGCGGCCACGAACACGGAGGAGTAAATACCAAACCAGATACCGATGGTCAGCGCCAGCGAGAAGTTGTGCAGCGTGGGGCCACCGAAGAAGAAAATCGACAGCACCATCATCTGGGTAGAACCGTGGGTGATGATGGTACGCGAGATGTTCTGGGTAATGGACAGGTCAATAATCTCCGATACCGACATCTTGCGCTGCTTGCGGAAGTTTTCACGGATACGGTCCATCACCACAACGGATTCGTTCACCGAGTAACCCAGGACAGCCAGAACACCGGCCAGCACTGACAGCGAGAACTCCCATTGGAAGAACGCGAAAAAGCCCAGAATGATGACCACGTCGTGCAAGTTGGCAAGGGCACATGCCAAAGCCAGCTTCCACTCAAAGCGAAAACCCAGGTACAGCAAGATGCCTGCAACCACAAAGGCCAGGGCCATCAAGCCGTTATTTAACAACTCCTGCCCGACCTGAGGGCCGACGAACTCCACGCGGCGCAGCTCTACATCTGAGTGTTGCTGCTTCAGGGCCTGGAGCACTTGTTCGCTTTGCTGGGTCGAATCTTGTCCGTCCAGAACGGGCAAGCGGATCATGATGTCCTGCGACGTTCCAAAGTTCTGCACCTGAAAATCGGTATAGCCCAAAGACTGAACCGAGCGGCGCACATCCTCAACCTGTACAGTTTGCTGATAGTGCACTTCGATGACCGTACCACCGGTAAATTCGATGGACAGGTGAAAGCCGCGCAAGATAATGAAAACGACCGCTGCGATAAACGTCAGAAAACTGATCAGGTTCAGCACCAAAGCATGGCGCATGAACGGGATAGTGCGGTGAATACGAAAAAATTCCATGATGCTTTATGCCTGTAGTTGGGCCTGGCCGGTTTGCACCGGCCCCGGCGCTTTACTTCTTGTCCTGTGGCTTCCAGACCTGGCCGATAGAAATCCCTTGCAGGCGACGACGGTTGCCATACCAGAGATTGACCAGGGCACGGACCCCAACCACCGAAGAGAACATGGAGGTCAGAATACCGATCACGTGTACCACCGCAAAACCACGGATGGGGCCCGAGCCAAAGGCCAGCAAAGCAACGCCCACAATCAGACTGGTCAGGTTGGAGTCGAAAATAGTGGCCCAGGCACGATCAAAACCCTGGTGAATGGCTTGTTGCGGTGAGGCGCCATTGCGTAATTCTTCGCGGATACGCTCGTTGATCAGCACGTTGGCGTCAATGGCCATACCCAGTGTCAAGGCAATGGCCGCAATACCGGGCAAGGTCAAGGTCGCTTGCAGCATGGACAGCACAGCCAGCAGCAAAAGCACGTTGAAGGTCAGGCCAATGGTGGAGAACAGGCCAATCAAGTGGTAATACAGCATGATGAAGATGGCAATTGCAATAAAGCCGTACAGCGTGGCGTTAAAGCCTTGGCGAATATTGTCGGCACCCAGGCTTGGGCCAATCGTGCGTTCTTCAATAATGCTCATGGGGGCGGCCAGCGAACCGGCGCGCAACAGCAGGGAAATATCGGCGGCTTCCTGAGCATTCATGCTGCCGCTGATCTGTACCTGGCCGTTAGGAATTTCGCTGCGGATAACCGGAGCTGTCACCACTTCACCCACGCCGTTTTCAAACAGCACAATAGCCATGCGCTTGTTGATATTGTTGCGGGTAATGTCGCGAAAGATACGTGAACCCTTGTTGTCCAGCGTCAGGTTGACGGTGGGCTGCTGGGTTTGCGAGTCGCGGCCAGGCTGGGCGTCCTGCAGGTTCTCACCGGTCAGGATGACCTGACGGCGCAGCAGCAAAGGAGCACCGCCACGTTCGGTGTAGCGCTCCAGGCCAAAGGGCACGGTGCCCGAGTTCAACGCGGCAACGGCAGCGGGGGAGTCTTCCACCATGCGCAGTTCCAGCGTGGCGGTACGGCCCAGAATTTCTTTGGCTTTCGCTACATCCTGTACCCCGGGCAACTGAACCACGATGCGGTCCGAACCCTGTTGTTGAATAACGGGTTCGGCCACGCCCAGCTCGTTGATGCGGTTGTGCAAGGTGGTGATGTTTTGTGTCAGCGCGTTGGTCTGTACCTGGATGGTGGCGGTTTCCGTCAAACGAGCGGTCAAGCCGCTATCGCCGGCAGGAATGAACTCCAGATCAGGCATGGCGCGGCGCATTTCGGACTGGGCGCGGTCGCGATTCTCAGCCGAGGCAAAGTCCATACGCAGGGACTGGCCATCGCGCTCGATGGTCCCGACAGGTACTTTGGCTTCGCGCAGCACGCTGCGGGCATCAGCCACCATGGAGTCGTAGCGGGCTTGCAGTGCGCCCTGCATATCGACTTGCAGCAGAAAGTGAACGCCGCCGCGCAAGTCCAGACCCAGGTGCATGGGATGCGCGCCCAATGCGGTCAGCCAGGCAGGCGACGCGGACACCAGGTTCAGAGCGACGGTGTAGTCGGGAGCGGTCGCTGTGGAGTCCTTGTTCAGCTCGCGCTCGATCAGATCTTTGGCTTTGAGCTGAACATCGGTGGACTCAAAACGGAAACGCGCGGTGGCGTTGGGTCCGTTTTGCTCAAAATACGAGCCCGTCGTAGGAATATTGTTTTGCTTGAGCAGCTCTTCAACATGGCTGATCAGGCTGGTTTCAAGCCGGACCGTGGATTTGGCGCTGGAAACCTGCACAGCAGGAGACTCACCAAACAGATTGGGCAAGGTATAGATCAGGCCGATCGCCAGCGCGACCAAGACGATGACATATTTCCAGAGGGGATAACGATTCATGGGATATCTACGACGGGTGCAGAAATGGCAACCCCGGACCGAGGTCCGGGGTCGGAGGCATTACAGCGACTTGATGGTGCCTTTAGGCAGAACAGTCGTAACGGCCACGCGTTGGACCAGAACTTCAACAGGCTTGTCGGTCAGGTTGGCCACTTCAACGGTCAGGTAGTTGTCGTGAACTTTGCTGACTTTGCCCAGCAAACCGCCGGAGGTGATGACTTCGTCGCCTTTGGCCAGGTTGGACACCAGATTGCGGTGCTCTTTCTGACGCTTCATTTGAGGGCGAATCATCAAGAAGTACAGCACAACGAACATCAAGATGATGGGCAGCATGCCCATCAAGGCATTTTCGCCGCCGGCAGCTGCCTGGGCGGGGATGAGAGTCAGAATGTCAACAGCGGACATGTGGGGCTCCTGAGGATTTTTTTGTGTGGGTTGTCAAAAACTAACGGTGTATTGTAGCGGCACTTTATTGCGGTATCACAAACCGCGTGTCATTCAATGCCGCGTGCTCGATCCTGGTGGAATTGCTCGCGCCAGGCCGCAAAACGCTTTTGCTCAATGGCATCACGCATCTCTTGCATGATCTGCAGATAGAAATGCAGGTTGTGCAAGGTATTCAAACGCGAGCCGGTAATTTCATTGGAACGCTGCAAATGATGCAAGTAGCCCCGTGAGAAATGCTGACACGTATGGCAAGTGCAGCTTGGGTCCAGCGGGCGTGTGTCGTCACGGTAGCGGGCATTGCGAATTTTGATGTCGCCGTAGCGCGTAAAAAGCCAGCCATTGCGGGCGTTGCGGGTGGGCATCACGCAGTCAAACATGTCCACACCCTGGCTGACCCCTTCCACCAGATCTTCTGGCGTACCGACCCCCATGAGATAGCGGGGGGCGTTGGTGGGCAGTTTGGGTGTGGTGTGCGCCAGAATGCGCATCATGTCTTCTTTGGGCTCGCCTACGGACAGGCCACCAATGGCGTAGCCTTCAAAGCCGATGTCGGTCAGACCGGCCAGGGATTCGTCGCGCAAATCTTCGTACATGCCGCCTTGCACAATACCAAACAGGGCATTGGGGTTGGTCAGACGCTTGAATTCCTCGCGCGAACGACGCGCCCAGCGCAGAGACATACGCATGGATTTGGCCGCTTCATCATGCGTAGCGGGGCGATCATCAATCAGGTAGGGAGTGCACTCGTCGAACACCATGGAAATGTCGGAGTTCAAGGAGTACTGGATTTGCATGGACACTTCAGGTGTCAGAAACAGGCGCTCGCCGGTGATGGGGGAGGCAAACTTCACCCCTTCCTCGGTAATTTTACGCATGCCTTTCAGGCTGAACACCTGAAAACCGCCCGAATCCGTCAGGATGGGCTTGTCCCACTGCATGAAGTTATGCAGGCCCTGGTACTTGTCCATGACTTCCGTGCCTGGACGCAGCCACAGGTGAAAGGTGTTACCCAAAATGATCTGCGAGCCAATCTCGTTCAACTCGTGCGGCATCATGGCCTTGACGCTGCCATACGTGCCTACCGGCATGAAGATGGGGGTCTGCACCACACCGTGGTTCAGGGTGATCTGGCCACGGCGAGCGCCGCCATCGGTGCTTAAAAGGTCAAACTTCAGTCCACTCATGGGGTAGGGGGCTCAATGAACATAGCATCGCCGTAACTAAAGAAGCGATACCGGGATTGGACGGCGTGCTGGTAGGCACGTTGTATGGGTTCGATCCCCGCCAGAGCCGATACCAGCATCAGCAAGGTGGACTGGGGCAAATGAAAGTTGGTGATCAGCGCATCTACCCACTGGTACTGGAAGCCGGGGGTAATAAAGAGACGCGTGTCGCCTTCAATGCTGCCATCGGCGCAGCGCTGGTTCATGCCGGGCTCTTTGCTGGCGGCAGATTCCAGCGAACGCACGCTGGTGGTGCCCACGGCAATGACGCGGCCACCAGCAGCGCGGGTGGCTTCAATCTTGGTCAGGGTGGCGGCGGGGACGTGGTAGCGTTCGGCGTGCATGACGTGCTCGCTGATATTGTCCACGCGCACAGGCTGGAACGTGCCTGCACCCACGTGCAAGGTCACAAAGGCCTGGTCCACGCCTTGCTCGCGCAAGGTGGCCAGCATGTCGTCGGTAAAGTGCAGGCCTGCTGTGGGGGCGGCTACGGCACCGGGGTGACGGGCGTAGACAGTCTGGTAGCGCGAGTCGTCCTGTTCATCGGCCGCGTGGGTAATGTAGGGCGGCAGAGGTGTTGCGCCGTACTGCTCCAGCATGTCCAGCACAGGCTCGTGAAAGCGCAGGGCAAACAAGGCGTCTTCCCGTCCGGTGCAGTCGGCCAGTACGCGGCCTTCGGCCAGTTCCAGCAAGGTGCCGGGTTTGGGGGATTTGCTGGCGCGGATATGGGCCAGGGCCGTATCAGGGCCGGTCACGCGCTCGATCAGCACTTCCACCTTGCCGCCGCTGCTTTTTTGGCCGTGCAGGCGGGCCTTGATAACGCGCGTGTCGTTAAAGACCAGCAGGTCACCCTTGCGCAGCAGGCTGGGCAGGTCGGTGAATTGGCGGTCATGCAATTGGCTGGCACTGTCCAGATGCAGCAAACGGCTGCCCTGGCGCTGGGCCGGCGGGCTTTGAGCGATCAGATCAGGGGGAAGCTCGTAGTCGAACTGGGCGATAGTTAAAGAGGGGTCGATGCTCATGGTTTGTCGTAAAGGGCCGTGGGCCAAAAGACCGGGCCTGGTGGGGTAACCGACTATTTTAACGCTTTGCCGCCAGATTGCTGAAACGGCCATATCCGTGGTGTTTTTCTTTCGGTATGCTTGGATCTTTCCTGAATTGATCTGTTGGAGACGAGGGCATGGGCGTTTTAAAGGCAAAGCCTGTTTTGAGTCGTTGCAAGCATGTGGCTTTGGCCACCTTGCTCATGGTGCAAGGCGCATCGCTAGCCCTGGCCCAGGCCTTGCCGCCCGAGCTGGCTTCGGTCTGGAATGCCAGCCGTTTGCCACAATCGTCCCTGTCCATCGTGGTGGACGAGGCTGATGGCCCGCGTCTGATTGGCGTCAACGCCCAAGAGCCGCGTAACCCTGCCTCGGTGATGAAACTGGTCAGCACCTGGGCTGGTCTGTCCGCTCTGGGGCCAGAATACACGTGGCGCACGACCTTGATGGCCCAGGATGGCCTGCAAGTGGACGAGCAAGGCACGCTGAAAGGGCCTTTGTATATCAAGGCCGGGGGCGATCCGTTTTTGACCGTGCCGCAGTTGTGGGACATGTTGCGCGAGCTCCGCTTGCGTGGGGTGAAGAATCTGACCGACGTTATTGTGGATCGTTCCATTTTCGGTAACGTCACCATTAATCCGGGCGACTTCGATAATGCGGGTGACCGTCCCTATAACGCCAGCCCGGACGCCATGATGGTAGGGCTGGGGGCGTCCCGCCTGGTGTTCCAACCCGATACCCAGGCGCGCAAATGGATTGCGATTATTGACCCGCCCCTGCCGGGTGTGCGCGTTCAGGGTGAAGTCGAGTGGTCGACGGCCACCTGCCCTGGTTCACCTGTAGTTGGAACCCAGATTCAGCCTGAAGCCGGTGGCATGGTGGTGCGTGTCAGTGGCAAGGCCGCTGCTTCTTGCGGTGAGTTCAGCGTGTACCGACTGGTGCATTCCCAAACCGAATTTTTCGACAAACTGTTTCGTAGCCTGTGGCGCGATCTGGGCGGCACCTTGGCCCGCGATATCAAGACAGGCCGCGTGCCTGCCCGTGCCCAGGCGATTACCTGGCATGACTCGCGGTCATTGTCTGATTTGATTCGCCTTGTTAATAAGCAAAGCAATAACGTGATGGCTCGGACCATTTTGCTGACCGTGGGCGCTGAGATGAGCGGTCCGGGTGCGACCGTCGCCAGTGGTGAACGGGCAGTCATGGGAGTATTAGGCCGTCAGGGTGTCAACACGGCTGGCTGGACGGTAGACAATGGCTCCGGTCTGTCGCGTAATGGACGCGTTACGGCGGGCGGGATGGCCGACATGCTGAAGGTTGCCTGGCGCTCGAACTGGATGCCCGAGTACATTTCCTCCTTCGCGATTTCCGGTGTGGATGGCACGGTGCGTTCGCGCTTGCGCGATGACGAGGTTCAGGGCCGTGCTCACCTGAAAACCGGCACACTGCGCGATAGTCGTGCGCTGGCCGGTTACGTGCTGGGAGCCAGCGGAAAGCGGTATATTGTTGTCATGATGGTCAATGACGAACGTTCTGCCGCTGCCCGGCCCTTTTTTGACTCGGTGGTGAAGTGGTTGGCAGTGCGTTAACGATCACGATAGTGCGGGCTGCTGTGCAGCAGCCCCGTTTTTAGTTAGTCCCTAATTTGATGAAGCAATCATGCCCATACACGAAATACGCCACCCTTTGATCCGCCATAAACTGGGTTTGATGCGCAAGGCAGATCTGAGCACAAAAAATTTCCGCGAAATGTCCCAGGAAATTGCTTCTTTGCTGACCTACGAGGCTTGCAAGGATTTGCCCTTGGAACCCACCACTATTGAAGGCTGGTGTGGCAATGTGGAAGTGGAAAAGCTGGCTGGTAAGAAAGTGACGGTTGTTCCCATCTTGCGCGCCGGTATTGGCATGTTGGACGGGGTGTTGAGCTTGATTCCCGGCGCCAAGGTCAGCGTGATCGGTATCGCCCGAAATGAAGAAACCTTTGAGGCCCAGACTTATCTGGAACGGTTGGTCGGTGAGCTGGACCAGCGCCTGGCCCTGATTATCGACCCCATGTTGGCCACCGGCGGCTCTATGGTTGCCACGATCGATCTGCTGAAAAAAGCGGGTTGCAAGAATATTCGTGCCCTGGTGCTGGTGGCGGCCCCTGAAGGCATCGCCACTCTTGAAAAACACCATCCTGACGTGCATATCTATACTGCGTCCATTGATCAGCATTTGGACGAACACGGTTATATCGTGCCGGGCCTGGGCGATGCGGGCGACCGTATTTTTGGTACGCGTCAGAAGGTTCAGGACGGCGAGGTGTAATTCCGGAACTTGTTGTGCTTTTTTACAATCCCTTGCCAGCATGGCAGGGGGGATAGGCATAATAAAGCGTTAAGTCTACGTTTCACTGAATCCAGAATGCATATGAAACTGAATGCTTGGATGGCTGCTCCTCTGTTGCTTACCTTGGGCCTGGGTTCGGCCCAGGCCGGCTTGTGTGACGTCCCCTTTATGCGTGACGGCGGTCAGGTGCAACTGACTGGCTCGGGTTTTCTGGCCTTGGGCGCTGATCTGGCGTTTTCTGATGTGAAAAAGCAGGGCGGCGATCAGTGCCAGGCTCGCGTACAGGGCAAGGCCAGCGTGGCCTTGGCGGGTTTGCCTGCCAGCAAGCCTAATATTGACTATGTCATGACCGTGCGCGATGGTCGCACCCGTTTCCAACGTGATGATGGCCGGGGTGGTCTGCAAGCCGTTCCAGGCTCGTTTGACCTGCGTTTGCTGGGGCTGTTCTCTTACGAACATGGTGGTCTGCAAGACGGACAGACTTTCCCCCGTCAGAGCTATCAGATCAATCTGGACAAGCGTAGCCAGGCCAATGTTCTGCGCATTCATACTGGTGCCAAGACGGTCGGCTCCCAACAATCCATACAGACTGCATTGGGCAATTACCAGTGCTGGCCTATTCGCTATCAACGCGAGATTGAGCCTACCCAGGCCAGTTTCAGTGGCATCAGCCTGCCTATTCCGGGAATCAATTCACAGGTTACCGATTGGTATTGTCCGGAGGTGCAGATGGTCATGAAGCAAGAAAGTATTCAGAACGGTGTACCGTCTACGGTAGAGGTAACCCAACTGAAGTAAGCTTGTGATGAATATCTCACAGGTTCACCGAGTATCTTTATCCTGAAAAGTGCGGGTTAAAGAATTTTGTGCGGCGCTGCTATGGCGCCATTCACTTGGCGATACGTATTTGTCGCGTGTCCCTTTCAACGGCAAGGAGTTATTTATGGCTACCAAGAAAAGTCTGGAAAACAGCGGAGACAAATTCATCGAGGAAGTGAAAGCGAGCTTGGATGAAGCAGAACAACTGATGCGTGAAGCAGCCGAAGCCACGGGCGACAAAGCCGGTGAATTGCGGGAAAAAGCCTTGCGCTCATTGCGTCTGACCCGGGATTCCTTGCACGATGCCCAGGAAGCGGTGGTTGATCACAGCCTGCGTGCAGCCAAAGCAACCGACAATTATGTCCACGACAAGCCCTGGCAAGCTATTGGCGTGGCCGGTATTGTGGGCCTGATGTTCGGCATGCTGATCAGTCGTCGTTAATCTGTCTGTGCTCTGCGCTGCGGGCCTTTCGTAGGGCTGCAGCAGCATAAAAAGCGACCCTGCCGATCTGGACTTTGCCGTCCAGATCGGCAGCCTTTTAGAAACCAGGCTCTTGTCCTTGCAGGTAAGGACAAGATGTCGCAGAGCAGGGATAAATCATGGCGCTTAGGCAAACTATCAGTCAGCTTGGTTCTACCTTGATAGGAGCTGTCAGTACTCGGCTGGAGCTGTTTGCTCTGGAGGCCGGCCAGCAAAAGGCGAGCCTGATCACTATTTTCACTATGGTGTTTGGCGCACTGCTGTTCTCCACTCTGGCGGTGCTGGTGTTCAGCTTGTTGCTGGCCTTGTACTTCTGGCCTACGGAGTATCGTTACTGGGCCTTGGGGGGACTGGTCGTTTTGTATGCCGGTTTGGGAGTGGGGCTTTTCCTGGCCGTACGTCGTCGTCTGACGACAGGTCCAATTCCTTTTTCAGCGACCTTGTCCGAGCTGCGTCGCGATGTCGCGTTTATTGAGCGCTTGAGGGATTCCGAGGGAGACGGGAAATGAGCACGAAGCAAGAGAGCATGTCCGCCCAGGAGCGGGCGGTGCGTATTGAACTGTTGCGAGTCCGCGCCTCCTTGGAGCGGCAGGCCATGTCGTCCCAGATCCATTCCCTGGGGGAAGATTTAAGCCCCGGCAACTTGTGGAACAGCGTCAAGCCGTCGGGTTTGAGCATGGGCGGTGTGGTGGCCAGTGCATTGTCCTTGTCACGCCGTTATCCGTTTCTGTTATCTGGTGCCTCGGCGGTGCTCAGTAGCTTTGGCGGGCGCTGGCTGCGTATCGGAGCCTTGGCTCTGGGAGCCTGGAAATTGTTTGATGCTTCCAAGTCGGCACGCGAGCAAGCACGCAATGTTCTGGTTCCGGTACGGCGCAAAACCGATGCGAACGAGTAAGTCTGTTTGTATTTTCAAAAACCGGCCCAGGCCGGTTTTTTTATGCGCGCTTGAGGGACCCCGTGTTCAGCCGACTGGTTTTTGAAGACGGCAAGGCTTATGCTCCGATAATAAATAATTTCAGAACAAAGCTAGCCACATCAGGAGACATAGCCCGTCATGCAGGTGCCATTACTGAATGCCTTAAGAACCTTTACGGTATCCGCGCAAAGGTTGAACTTCACCAAGGCGGCAGAAGACCTGCTGGTCTCTCCTTCGGCAGTCAGTCACCAGATCAAGGTGCTGGAGGAGTATCTGGGCTGCAAGCTGTTTCTGCGTAAAAACCGTTCCCTGGAGTTGACGGATCAGGGCCAGTTTTTGTTCGACCGTTTGCAACGGCCTTTTTACGAGATCAATCAGGCCTTGAGTGAATTGCGCATGCCGCACGGCAAGAGCCGCATCAATCTGTCCCTGCGGCCCTTTGTGTCCAGCATGTGGTTTACTGGGCAACTGGGGGATTTCTGGCTGAAGCATCCGGACATTGAAATCAACTTGCTTCACAGGTTGCAGGCACCGGACTTTTTCAGGGACAACATCAATTTTGCAATTGTCTGGGGCAAGCAGGGCGACTGGCCGCAGTTGCAGACCTTGCGCATCATTCCCGGCAATTTGACGCCTGTGTGTGCGCCGTCTTATTTGCAGGCGCATGGCCAGATCACATTTCCGGCGGATCTGAACCAGCATGTGCTGATTCACGAGGAAAATCAGCTTTGTTGGGAGCAGTGGTTACGCAAGGCGGCGGGGCAGGAGCTGACGGCCAAGAAGAGCTTTCACATTGATGACACCAATGTGCGCATGAATGCCGTCTTGAACGGCCAAGGGGTGATGCTGGGCTGTCCGGCCTTGCTGCAGCCTTTGATCGACAAGAAAGAGATCGTCCAGCTTTTCGATGTTTGCCTGGAAGAGTACGCCTATTTCCTGGCCTACCCCAAGGAGGCGAACCTTAGCCGACAGGAGCAGGAGTTTGTGGATTGGGTCGCGTCGATTGCAATTCGTTAGGCGGTAGTTGATTGGCGACGCCCCTATACTGCGTTCGGTGACTGGGCTTTCTTTGTTCTTTGCTGACCGTGTCGCTGTGCCTGCGTCTTTAAAAAACCTGCAAATATGCAGGTTTTTTTATGTATCGGCCTTCCCGAACCAGGCTGGATGCACATCGCACTTCGTTCATTGCTCATTTCTCATCGATCAGGGTGTGGAAACCCGATCTGACGCGCGTGGCTGGAGGTTTTATCAAGCTCCGCCTAGTTCTCACATCGCTCATACCTAGTCCCAAGTAGCTGACACGCAGTCCTCAATCGGACTTTACGTCGTCGAGAACGGCTTCATTTTGCAGTGTTTGCGATCCACCGCTTTCCCTTAGTCCAATTCAACAACAAAAAAAACTCATCGTTCCGTCAAATTTGCTCAATTTTCAAGGGTCGCTCCCTGTCGCATGATTGGCCTGACCTAATAAAAGCCATTCATGGTGCTCATGCAAACCAGAGGAGATATTGAGATGACTACCGCTCTACGCTCACCCATTGCGATTGAAGAATTTGACCGCAGCTACTTTCAACAGGAAACCGATGAGGTTTTCGCCTTGCCCCCCGAGTGTTTCAACTCAGAAGAGTTTTTCCAGTTTGAACTGAATGCCGTCTGGAAAAAACAGTGGTTCTGTGTGGGCCGTGCGACTGACATTCCCAATGCCGGTGACTTTTTCACCTTTGACGTAGGTAATGATGCGCTGTTCGCTATCCGCACTCGTGAAGGTGGCATCAATGTGCTATCCAACGTCTGTCGTCACCGCAATATGCTGTTGCTGGAAGGGGCAGGGAATGTGCGCCGTATCAGTTGCCCTTTGCACGCCTGGGTCTACAACATGGAAGGTGAACTGGTTTCCGCCCCTGGTCTGACTGATACCGGCGCCAGCTTTGACCCCAAGAGCGTCTGTCTGCCCAAAATCCGTGCCGAGGTTTGGGAAGGCTTCATCTTCATCAACTACGACGCCATGGCGCCTGCCTTGCATACCCGCCTGGGCAATTTGGGTAAGCAACTGGCGAACTACCGCATGTCCGAGTTGAAGTCCTCGGAGCCTCTGAAGATGGAGAGCTTCGACTGGAACTGGAAGATCTTCAATGACGAGTGCTACCACTGCAGCTTCCTGCACGCTTCGTCCTGGGGCGGCATGTACGAAACCAATCCGGATCGTGTCGATGAAACTGCTGTCTTTAATGACGTAGCCAATGGCATTGTGTCCTACAACCTGCTCTCCACCCACAAGGACGCCGCGCCGACGCATACCGGTTCCATCTTGCAGCCGCCCATGGATGGTCTGACCGATCAGGAGCGGACCCAGCTTTCTTACGTGACGGTGGCTCCTAACCTCTTGCTGGTGGCCATGCCCGATAAGGTGAAGTACTTCATGTGGCTACCCAAAAGCGCCAAGCAATCGACCTACGGCGTGTCCTGGATGTATCCGCAAGAAACACTGGAGCGCGAGGATCACAAAGAGAAGTTCGATCAGGAACACGATGATTTGTACCCCGTGATGATCGAGGATTTGTTTGCCTGGCGTCGTTCGCATCAGGGCATGCAATCGAACTTTGCTTCCCGTGGCCGCTTGACCAATGAAGAGCTGGTCATCAAGCGTTTGCAAAACTGGCTGATTGATCTGTACCGCGCCGAAGAGCGCCGTGCGGACGAGCAAAGCCGGGTATTGCCGATCCGAGCGATTGCCTAAGGGAGCAGGAGCAGCATCATGCAGCAAACTTTGCAAACACGCGTGCTGAAGAAAACCAGGCTGTCAGAGCGCGTTGTGGGTCTGACTCTGGGTTTGCAAAACGGGGGCGCGTTTCCCGTCTGGGAGCCAGGGGCGCACATTGAGCTGGAACTGGCGGTGTCGCAGACCGAGCCGCTTTACCGTCAGTATTCGCTGTGTGGCCAACAGGCCAATACCCGCGAATGGCAAATTGCCGTTCTGAAAGAGGATGCCGGGCGGGGCGGCTCTGCGTATATCCATGAGGTATTGCAGGAAGGTGATGCACTGGCCGTCAGCATTCCGAAAAATCACTTTCCCTTTGCTGCAAACAAGAAGTGCTTCTTTATTGCCGGGGGCATAGGCATCACGCCTATCGTGCCCATGGTCCAGGCCGCTGCGGCAGCGGGTCTGGACTGGCACTTGCTGTATCTGGCAAGAAACGCAGCGGATTTTATTTTTCTGCAAGAGCTGCAAGAAGTGGATGGCGCGCGTATCACCACGCATGCCTCCAATCAGGACGGTCTGTTTGATCTGCAAGGCGCATTGCAAGCGCTGGATGCGCAAACCGTCGTTTATTCCTGCGGTCCGCAGCCTTTGCTGACCGCCTTGGAAAACTATCAACAGGAACAGGCCGATATTGGCTGGCAACTGGTGCTGGAGCGCTTCTCGGTAGAGACCGATCCGGCCATGTTGCAAGGCAAGGGCTTTACCGTGACCCTGAAGAAGTCGGGCAAAAGCATCGCGGTAGCGGGGGATGAAACGATTCTGGCCGCCTTGAAACGGGAAGGCATACGGGTCAAGTGCTCATGCCAGAACGGCACCTGCGGCACCTGCGAGACCGTAGTGATTTCCGGCTTGCCGGAGCATCGGGATTTTGTGCTGTCGCCAGAAGAACGGCGGCTGAATGAAACCATGATGATCTGCGTTTCGCGCGCCTTGTCGGCTGAATTGGTTTTGGATCTATAACAATAAACAGGAGAAACACCATGAAGAAAGTGGTGGTTACAGGTGGCTCGGGCCGTGTGGGCTCGTACGTCGTACAGCAATTGATGCAGACCATGGATGTGGTCGTGGCGGATCTGAAACCCAGCCAGCATCAGGTTTCTTTTATTCAAACGGATGTGATGGATCTGGAGGCCGTGCGTGCGGCCACCAAAGATGCCGATGCCGTGATTCACCTGGCGGCGATTGATTTCGACTGGAAGGCTGCTGAGGAGCAGTACATCAACGTCAATGTGCGCGGCACCTGGCATGTGCTGCAAGCCTGTCGTGAAAACGGCGTCAAGAAAGTGGTGCTGTGTTCCAGTATTTCAGCCTGCGGTCTGTCGGAGATGCGCGCCGATTGGAAACCTCAGTATCTGCCTGTAGACGAGGCCCATGAAAACAAGCCTTATCAGGCCTACAGCGTCAGCAAGATTGTCATGGAGCAGATGGCAAAAAGCTTTAGCGATGCCGGTGATATGGAAGTGATCTGCCTGCGTCCGCTGGCTGTGGTGCTGCCGGAAACCATTGCCGAGTACATCCAGTTCGTTGACAGCCCGCAGCGTAACTGGCTGTTCTATTACATCTGGGCTGCGGATCTGGCGCGTGCTTTTGAGGCCGCCGTGAATCTGCAAGGTTTGCGCTACGGCGTGTTTTTCATCAGCGCAGACGATAGCTCCCACCCCTTGGCAACCACAGACTGGTATCAGCAGATTATTGGCCCTGTGCCTGAAATCAAGAACCCGCGCTGGTATCAGAATAATCCCCGTGCCTCTATTTTCAGCAGCCATGCGGCCAAGGAAATTCTGGGCTGGCAGCCGAGCACGGATTTTCAGCAACTGCGCCAGGAATACGCGGTGGAAAAAGACCTGGCGTGAAACGCCCAGGCTCCCATAACGAATACATTGAACACGGAGACTTGAGCATGACGGGAATTAAAACCGGCACCTTGGATTGGACGGGTGACAACCCTTTTATTTACTTGAAGACCGACCCTGAGCAGGACTGGTCGTCCTTGTCCCTGTACTTTCGCATTGCCAGCTCGGCGTATGGCAGCGGCCAGGCCATTCTGGTATTGGACAAGCCCTACGAGGACGGGCAGGACAGCGACGCACGTTTGCTGATTACAGACAACCAGCCTTTGGCCGAGTATCTGGTACGGGATTTTGTGCGCCATTTTGGCTTGTTTCGCAAGGCGGTGGCGCTGGATAAGTTGCAGGTCTTGGGTGACGGCGTTTTCCAGACGGTGAACCGTTTCCCTGAGCTGGTCAGCGAGTCTGTCTCCTCCGCCAGTGCAGGTCTGACGGTGGAATTGCAATGGCATCAAATGACGCAGCCCGCGATTTGTGTGGACCTGCCGCAAAGCCAGACCCAAACCCAGAAGCACGAAATGATGTGTGTATTCCATCCGGCGCAGCAAGCCAGAGTGCTGATCAATGGCAAGGCCTTGCCAGGCAACACCATAGAGCGAGACTTTAACGGCTCGCGTGCGCAGTCCGCCAGCCTGGCGAATAGTGAAACCTGGGTGCGCGTAGCGTAAGGAGACGATATGGCTCAGCATGTAGAGACGCAGGCCGTGATGCCAGCCTGGACGGGAGTCCGTCCCCTGCAATCCATTTTGCCCTCGCAAAGCCGCCTGGTCCTGCATGCCGGGCCACCGTTTCGGGATGCGCAGGAGCTGCCTGCCGCAATCCGAAATTCGGTTTTGATCGGCATTCTGTATGAGGGCTGGGCGGGCAACAAACAAGAGGCGCAAGCCTTGCTGGACGCAGGGGGCGTGCAACTGGCTCCCGCGCAGGATTACGGCGTGGTGGTGCCATTGGCCGGAGTCGTCACGCCGTCCATGTATTTGATTGAGGTCAGCGACAGCAATCAGCCCGAAAACAAGAAATACTCGGTGCTGAATGAAGGCATGCAGTGGTGCACCCGCCTGGGTATTTTTGCTGATGAAATGGTGCCGCATCTGCGTTGGCTGCATCAGGATTTGGGCGCACGGCTGGCTGCACAGTTTCAGGGGCCGGTAGATCTGGCCTCCATTGTCCAGGCTTCCTTGCTCAATGGTGATGATGGCCATGCTCGTACCATGCATGGCTCCAGGCAACTGGCCGACATTATTGTCTCCTGGGGCATTAATGACCAAGCCAGCCAGAGCTTTCTGTACGGTGCGATGGCCTGGGCCTTGAATTACTGGATGGCCGCCAGTGCCTTGATTCTGGCAAACCAGACGCCCGCTGATGGCGCGGATGCCATCGTTAAAGTCGGCGGCAATGGCTTGCGCTTTGGTCTGCAATTGGCCAGTTCGACAACTTGGTTGGTTACGGATGCCCCTGTTATTGCTGGCAATAAAGAACCCGGCAATGAACAGGCAAACGCGCTGGGAGCCTTGGGCGATAGTGCGGTGGTGGATTTTGTAGGGCTGGGTGGTCAGTGTCTGGATCTGGCCGGGATTAGTGCGAAGAATTTGCATGCCTTTTTGCCCTCGAACTACCTGACTCGTCAAAGCCTGTTTCTGAAAACCCGCTTGCCCTTTCTGGCCGGGCGCAATGGCATCAGTGATTTTGCG
Organism: Alcaligenes sp. LTN-3; assembly: GCF_059735605.1. Taxonomy (NCBI): domain Bacteria; kingdom Pseudomonadati; phylum Pseudomonadota; class Betaproteobacteria; order Burkholderiales; family Alcaligenaceae; genus Alcaligenes; species Alcaligenes sp. LTN-3. The sequence goes on from NZ_JCAPDN010000002.1 coordinate 540,433, forward strand.
CAAGTGATTGCCAGCAATACCGGGCCTTTGGTGTTGCTGGGCATGATCGACGGTGCCGGAGAGCGCGGTCGTATTGGCGGTGGAGTGGCGACGGTGGATGCCTCTTTATTTCAAGCTCTCAAGGAGTGGCAGCATGAAACGACAGTGGTTTAAGCTGCCTTTGCATCAATTGCTGCACGCTCTGCATACGGGCGAAGCCAGTCTGCCGGAGATCGTGGCTTCCTTCTACGAGCGCATTGCCACACGCGATGACAAGATTGGTGCCTGGCAGTATCTGATTGATCAAGACGACTATCTGGCCGAGTACGAAAGCCGCAGCGATTTTTACAAGGCCTCGCCCTTGATGGGCCTGCCCTTTGCGGTCAAGGACGTAATTGATACGGCCGGTATTCCCACCACAATGGGCTCAGCCATTCACCAGGATCGGATTCCGGATATGGATGCTTCCTGCGTTACCGCGATGAAAGCGGCAGGGGGCATTTTGATGGGCAAGACGGTCACAACCGAGTTTGCTTACTTTCAGGCTGGCAAGACGAATAACCCGCATGATGCTGAACGTACACCCGGCGGCTCCTCCAGCGGCTCTGCTGCTGCCGTGGCCGATTTCATGGTGCCGGTAGCCTTCGGCACACAGACGGCGGCATCGGTCATACGGCCCGCATCCTACTGCGGCTGCATTGGCTATGTAGGCAGCAAGAACGAGTTTTCCTTGCGTAATATTCAACCGCTGGCGCAGTCGCTGGATTCTTTGGGCATACTCAGCAACGATGTGCTCGACACGCTCTTGCTGCGCAACATCCTGCTGCACAAACCCTTGAGTTTGAGCACGCCGGGAGCGCAGGCGGCTTGTGTGTTCGGTGTTTTCTCTGGGCAAGCATTGGGCGAAGTTCAGGGCAAGATGCTGGAGACCTTGCAGGCGTGCCAGAAGGATTTGTCGGAACAGGGACATACGTTGGTTGATTTCCCCTTGCAGGATGCCGTCGTTGAGTTGACGGCCTTGCATGCCCAGATCATGGCATATGAAGTGGCCCGGAATCTGGTGTACGAGCAACAGCAGCATGAAACCTTGAGTGCCCATATGCAGTCCTTGATGAGCACGGGTCTGGCTTTTCCCTACATGGAGTACATTGCTGCCTTGCAAAGAGCGGACACGCTCAAACAGGCAGTGTTGCAGTGGTTTGCAGATAGTGGGGCGGATTTCATTCTGGCGCCTGCGGCAGCCGGTGTTGCGCCTTATAAAACCGAAGGAACGGGGGCGCCATTCATGAGTCGTGCCTGGCAGTTATTGGGCTTGCCCGTGGTGTCCTTGCCTTTGGGTTATTTCCAGAAACTGCCCATGGGTTTGCAGTTGATTGGTAAACCGCATCAGGATGATGTTTTGCTTTTACAGGCGCGTCAGTTGCAGCAGCGCTTTTTAAATAGCAGCTCAGTGCTGACGGCGTAGTTTTCTTTTTTTTTAGGCGTCCTGTTTTTACAGGGCGCTTTTTTTTTAGGCTGCGTTTTTTTATAGTTTTGGCAGCAGATACTTTTCCAATAGCCATTTCAAACCATACAGCGCCCCGAAAATAATCGCGGCAATGGCCAGGAAATCCGCGCTGAAAACGCTTTGCTGTTTGTGGGACAGCTCCATATAGACGTGCTCGTCAGCGGGCCGGGCATAAGTCATGGGAACGGCAGCCTTGGGCAGAGTGGCTTGCAGGACGACATAGCTGCCATCGTCGGCCGCTTGCATCAGCAGCTCGTCTACCTGCGTGGGGGCCAGACCGTCGTGATGTCCTGGTTTGCACAGCTGCCGGGCTCCTTGGGCCCAGTTGTCACTGCTTTCGGGGCAGTAGGCCTGGATGCTGTAGCCATTGCTGAATTGAACCGTCAGCCACCCTTGGGCATGCGAGTTGGCGTCGCTGCTTACGGTTACGTTGGTGAGGCTGATGGTGGTCATGGTGCAAATTCCTTGGGCAGTGCAAGCGTATTCTTCTGCCTGCTTAAGGCAGGAGGTGAGTCTATATTTGACGCGGGCTATAGAAGGCTATTCTATAGAAGCCGGTATGGTAATACGGTTTCTGTATAGGCAGAATCAGCTTTATGTGAATTGCTTTTAATGTAAATCAATGCTCTTTTTCCATAAAAAAAACAGCCCTGTAAATCAGGGCTGTTGATGACGGAAAACCAGCGGGAATGGTGAGGGCTTAACTGGCGCTTGCCTTGCCCATGCTGACTGCCGGTTTGGCATCATGAGCCGGTTCGGTGTGATAGCGGCGTAAAGGCTTGTTGGCGGTTTCGGGCATCAGCACCGTCACCCAGAAAAAGCACAGAACCGCGACCACCGTGACATAAAACGCCGGGGCCAGATAGCTGCCTGTCTGCGCCGTCAGCCAGATGGCCAGGTACGGTGCAGTACCACCAAAAATCGCGAAGGTGATGTTGTAGCACATGCTGGAAGCGGTATAGCGCATGTCGGTAGGGAACATCTCCGAGAGCAGAGTGACGGCCACCACACTGGCTGCCACCTGACCAATACCGATAATCAGCATGCCGAAAATAGCGGCCTCCAAAGAAGCTCCCTTGCTGACGATCATATAGGCCGGAATGGTGAACAGCGCATGCCAGACAGCGGCAAATTGCATCATGCGACGGCGGCCCACCCGGTCCGAGATCACACCGGCAAGCGGGGTCAGGGCAGTGACGAACAGCAGGGCAACCATGTTCGCAGTCAGGGACTGGACGGAGGACAAGCCAATGACCGTGCGCAAGAAGGTGTTCATATAGGTAGAGAAAATGTAGAAGGACAGGGCGTACAGCACGATAAAGCCACCCAGCTTCACAATATTGGAACCCTCTGCCTTGAACACCTGGGAAGCGCTGTAGCTGAGCTGACCTTTCTTTTCCGCACGCATCTGCTGGAACTCGGGCGATTCGGCCAGGTGGTCGCGAATGAAAAAGGCCACGATGCCCATGGGAACGGCCAGCAGGAAGATGGTGCGCCAGCCCCAATCGCCCATGGCCTCGGTACCGACAATGGCGGCCAGACCGGCGCTGATCCCTGCTGCCAGTGCAAACGCAAAATAGGTGGCACCGGACATCGCCCAAGCGTAGGAGTTGCGTTTGTTCATGGGACTGTGTTCAACGGTGTAGATGGTGGCGCCGGTATATTCGCCACCGGCCGACAGCCCCTGAATACAGCGGATGATGATCAGCAGAACCGGAGCCCAGATGCCAATGCTGTCATAGGTTGGAATCAGACCAATGGCCGCGGTCGAGCCGGACATCAGCAAGACGGTCAGGGCCAGAATCTTCTTGCGGCCAATGCGGTCGCCCAGTCGGCCAAAGTAGATCCCGCCCAGGGGGCGAACAATAAAGGACACCAGAAATACTGCAAAGGTGGCCAGCAAGCCCGCCATCTTGTCTTCCGTGGGGAAGAAGTTTTGTGCAATGTACACGGCCATATAGCCGAACAAGGCAAAGTCGAACCATTCAACGATCGTACCGGCCGCTGAACCCATCATTACTTTCTTGATGTGACCCGTATCGGTATGTTCCGATTCGGCCACGGTGCTTTCCCTTTGCATACTTATGTCTCCTCAAGTATTGGGACTATCTGTTTTTTGAAATCAAACCCTGTGGGGGTAGCTGGTTTTTTTATTATTTATACGTGTCTGTCTTTTCTTGGTATTGGTTGAAAGCTCGGTTAGAGCATCGGCTGCAACAGGATGAGTTCCTCCTTTCTGTGGGGCTGGGCATCCGCTCCTGGCATGCTTGCAAAGCGCCATCCAGTGCGTGCTAGATAAGCTAATCCTCTGCAAATTGCTTGTCCATTCACTATTCGCGCACTATTATTGATCGCGATGTTATCAATCTAAAAAATGAGCGAAACCATGATTCCCGCACGCCTGGACTTGCATCACCTGCGCGCCTTTAAAACGGTGGCCGAACAGTTGCATTTCAAGAAGGCGGCGGAGCGGTTGCACATCACGCAACCGGGGCTGACGCGCATCATCAAAAAGCTGGAAGAGGACTTGCAGGTGGATCTGTTTGAACGCAGCACCCGCCAAGTCAGGCTGACAGCGGCAGGCTTTTTGCTGCTGCAGGAAATCGAGCAGGTTTTTGTGCATCTGGAGCGCGGTATCGAACTGGCCCAGAAAGCCAAGTTTGGCGATATCGGACACCTGATCATTGCCTATAACGACTACGCGGTGCAGGACGTGTTACCCAGAACGCTGGAGCACTTCAAGCAGCAGTATTCGAACATCACAACCGATTTGTTATATATGCCCACGCAGCAGCAAATTCAGGGCTTGCAGCAGGGCAGCCTGGACTTGGGCTTTGGCTTTGCTTTCTCTGATGATCCCGAGGAACTGGGCGTGCAGTGGAAGCCGGTCTGTCATGATGACCCTATCGTTCTTTTGCAGAGCGATCACCCTTTGGCAAAGGAAAAATCCATCCCCTTGGTGGAACTGGCCAATGAGCGTTTTGTGGTGGGCAGCAAGACGCATTGGCAGGTCTGGCGGCGCTATTTTTATTCACTGTGCCGACATGCCGGTTTTCATCCCAATTCCGTGCAGGAAGCCAGCACCATTACCGGCATCATGAGCATGGTGGCGGCCAATATTGGCATTGCTGTCTTATCGCAGTCCTTGCGCAAGTACGTACACCGTGATTTGGTGGCCATTGATCTGGACTTATCGGGGCAGCATCCGCAGTCCTTCATCAACATCATGTGGCAGGAAAGCAATGCCAATCCCTGTGTGCCTTTATTCATCCAGACCATCTCGTCGGAGCTGATGGCGGCCAGTGCGTAAGGCTTGAGTATTTCTCATGGACCCTTGATGAGCGGTCATGATGCAAGGGGGGCGGTTTTGCTACATTGCAATTTTCCACCCTCTGCCCCTCGCTATGAGCACTTCCGAAATACAGTTTGGCCTTGATCATGTCATGTTGCGCGTCCTGGATCTGGAACAATCCCTGGCGTTCTACCGCGATATTCTGGGCATGCATGTTGTGCGCCATACGGACTATGAGTCCGGCCGCTTCACCAATGTGTTTCTCAGTTTTGATCAGGGCACGCAGTCCAGTCTGGAGCTGACCTGGAACTGGGACCAAAAAGAGTCATATGAGAAGGGCGGGGCTTTTGGTCATCTGGCCTTGATGGTCCAGGACGTGCATCAGGCCGTGCGTTATCTGGAAGAGCAGGGCGTCAGGGTCAAGACGCCTCCCAAGCAGATGAATCACGGCAAACGCACGATTGCCTTTGTGCTTGACCCGGATGAGTACCTGATTGAGCTGGTGGAGCCACTGGCCTTGCCGACCTAGCGTCGGTTGTGGGCGCCGTGTGGGATGGCTCGCTTTGATGAGCTGAATAAAACAAAGACCATGCACCCTTGCGGTGATGGTCTTTGTTTGTTGTTGAATGCGCCGGATGAAGGTGCGTTCTGGTTTACAGCCCCAGCGATCCCCACATATCGTCCACTTTTTTCTTGGTGGCCTCATCCATCTTGATAGGCGTACCCCATTCGCGCTGGGTTTCTCCGGGCCACTTGTTGGTGGCATCCATGCCCATCTTGCCGCCTAGTCCCGAGACCGGCGAGGCAAAGTCCAGATAGTCGATAGGTGTGTTCTCCACCAGCACGGTGTCGCGCACCGGGTCCATACGGGTAGTCATGGCCCAGATCACTTCTTTCCAGTCACGCGTGTTCACATCCTCGTCCACCACGACGATGAACTTGGTGTACATGAACTGGCGCAAGATGCTCCAGACGCCAAACATCACGCGCTTGGCATGGCCTGCGTATTGCTTGCGAATCGACACGACGGCCAGGCGATAGCTGCAGCCTTCGGGTGGCAGGTAGAAATCCACAATTTCAGGCAATTGCTTGCGCAGGAGGGGCACAAAGACTTCGTTCAGTGCCACACCCAGAACGGCAGGTTCATCGGGTGGTTTGCCAGTGTAGGTGCTGTGGTAAATCGGATTACGGCGCATCGTGATGCGCTCGACGGTAAAGACCGGGAACCAGTCCTGCTCGTTGTAGTAGCCGGTGTGGTCGCCGTAAGGGCCTTCCAGTGCCATTTCATAGCTGCTGTCTGCGGGCGGTTTCATGCCTTCGGGCACGTCGGGGGCCAGAGCCTCCGGGTGATCACTGGGCAGGATATGGCCTTCCAGCACAATCTCGGCCCAGGCGGGCACGGATAGGTCGCTCCCCAAGGCTTTGGCCACTTCGGTGCGCGAGCCGCGTAGCAAACCGGCAAATTGGTATTCGGACAGGCTATCAGGCACGGGGGTGACTGCACCCAGAATAGTTGCAGGGTCAGTGCCCAGAGCCACAGCAATCGGGAAGGGTTTGCCGGGGTTGGTCAGGGCGTGATCGCGGAAATCCAGCGCCCCGCCTCGGTGGGACAACCAGCGCATGATCAGCTTGTTGCGGCCAATCAGTTGCTGGCGATAAATGCCCAGGTTCTGGCGTTTGGCATGGGGGCCTTTGGTAATCACCAAGCCCCAGGTCAGCAAGGGGGCCACGTCGCCGGGCCAGCACAGTTGCAAGGGGATCTGGTTCAGGTCCACATCCTTGCCTTCCAGCACTACTTCCTGACAAGCGGGAGAGCGAACGTTCTTGGGGCTCATATCCCACAGGGCGGACTTGAGCATGGACACTTTGGACAGCGCATCGCGCATTCCGGTGGGCGCTTGCGGCTCTTTCAGATTGGCCAGCAGTTCGCCAGTGTCGCGTAATGCCGACACATCCTGCGCGCCCATACCCCAGGCGACGCGTTGCGGCGTACCGAACAAATTGGCCAGGACAGGCATGGCAGCTTTAGCGCCTTGATGCTGGGCGTTCTCAAACAAAAGCGCCGGACCACCGGCACGTAGTACCCGGTCACTGATTTCAGTCATTTCCAGCGAGGTGGAAACTGGCTGCGTAATCCGCTTCAGATCGCCCTTGGCTTCCAACTGGGCAATAAAGTCTCTCAAGTCACGGTATTTCACAGAAGAACGGGGCTCCGCTTGCAGATATGTTTGGTTAAGACCTTGAACAGGTTCTAAGGTTAACATCGGGCAGTTAGCAATACTAAGGATGATCCCATGGGCTTCCAAGATATGGACTATGTACTTAGTCGCTCGGCCCGCACCCTGACGTATCGCATCGGCGAGTTCGTGCACGTATGTGCCATGTACCTGGGCATTGCCGTACTGGTCACGATCGCAGCTTGTGTGGTTGTGCCATCGATGCGCGCTCAGTTTAACCAGCTTTACACCGGTCTCGTGCAAACCCTGCGCCCTGAGGCGCTGAAATACGATGCGTACAGCCAGGCAGTCTGGCCTGCGGATAAAACTCAGCCCAACCTGTCGGAAGGAGGCGAAGACTTGAGTCAGGCGGAGCAGCAGCAAGCGGTCTCTACCTATCAGGGCTTCATGAAGAATCTGCGTGCGTCGGTCACCGGGCAGCCTATTGCCGGCGTCACGGCGGCTCAGCAGCAGGCTTTGCGCAGTTACCTGGCGCGCAAGTACAAGATTGCCTATTCGGTGGCGGGTGCTTTGATTCACACCGCTTTTATTGTGGGCAAGGAAAAGAACCTGGACCCGCAACTGATTCTGGCGGTGATTGCCATTGAGTCGCGCTACAACCCCTATGCAGAAAGCCATGTGGGTGCGCAGGGCCTGATGCAGGTGATGACCAAAGTCCATAAAGAGAAGTTTGATATCTATATGGAAGGCACGCTGGCCGTGCTTAGCCCGGAAGCGAATATTCGGGTGGGCGGGCAGATTCTGTCGGACTGCATCCGTCGCCGTGGGTCTTTGGAGGGGGGGTTGGCCTGTTATGTGGGAGCCACCGGTCCTAGCGATGGTGGTTATGGCGCGAAGGTACTGGCTGAACGCCGTCGTATTGCCTTGGCCTCGGGTATTCCGATTCGGGCACGCTAAGCAGTCTGGATAGAAAAAGAAATCGGGCCTTGCGGCCCGAAATACTTTTATGGAATCGGGCTTGATCGCCCGACAGACGGAAAAGAGGCTGGGCTTAGCGGCCCAGAAACTGCCCCAGACGGCTGATCGCTTCTTGCAGGCGATCCATGCCGGTTGCGTAGGACAGACGCAAGGTATAAGGCGCATGGGCCGTACCAAAGTCCCGGCCCGGCACCGCCGCCACACCCGCCTCGTGCAGCAGTTGCTGCGAGAAGGCATCGCTGTCCTGGCTGTATTCGCGAATATCCGTATAAATATAGAAAGCGCCATCCGGGCGTACGGGCACGCGCAGACCCAGACGCTCCAGCTCGGGCAGCAGGTAATCACGGCGCTGTTTAAAGGCCAGACGACGCTCTTCATAAATGGCCATGGTTTCCGGCTCGAAGCAGGCCAGGGCGGCATGTTGGGCCAGGGAGGGGGCGCAGATTGCCAGACTGGCGGCCATGCGCTCGCAGGCTTCGGTCATCCAGGTGGGCAGAATCAACCAGCCCAGACGCCAGCCCGTCATGTGGAAGTACTTGGAAAAGCTATTGATCACAATAATGTCCTGATCCAAGGTCAGGGCGCTCAGGGGGGCTTCTTCATAAAACAGACCCAGATAAATCTCGTCCATGATGATGAAGCCGTCACGGGCGCGCACTTCCTTGATCAGTTCTTGCAGGGCAGGGCGGGAAATCGTCGCGCCAGTGGGATTGTTGGGCGAAGCAATCAGAACGCCACGGGTCTTGGGACCCCAGTGTTCACGAATATGCTGGGCGCTTAGCTGAAAGCGTTCGTCTGCCGATGCGGGAATCAGGCGGGCTGTGCCGCCAGCGGCCATGATGAAGTTCTGGTTGGCTGGGTAGGACGGATCGGGCATCAGTACTTCGTCACCGGGATTGATCAGGGCCAGCGTAGCCAGAGACAGGGCACCCGATGCGCCCGCCGTGACCACAATACGCGAGGGGTCGACACGGGCCTGGAACTGCTGCTCGTAATACAGGGCGATGCGTTCACGTAGAGCGGTCAGACCGGCAGGGGCGGTGTATTGGCCTAAACCTTGATTGCTGGCCTGATGCAGTGCATCGACCACGGCTTGCGGGGCGGTAAAGTCCGGCTCGCCTATGCCCAGGCTGATGATGTCGCGGCCAGTGGCCTTTAAGGCATTGGCCTGTTTGAAGAGTTCAACAGCGTGAAAGGGAAGAACGTGTTCGGTACGACGGGCGAGGCGGGACATGCGGCAAATCTCGGGTAAAAAGTGTATTGTAGGACCTTGCTCAAAAGGGCGTCAGGTGGCTGTGGCGTGTGCGTGTGCCCAGTAGGGGTGCAAACCGGCGGGCCAGTGAGACTCAAGTTTAGGTTTGTTGCAGGAAAAGTCTATGGTTTCTTCGTCGCGGCGTGCATTTTTGATGGGGCGTCGTCCTCCCCAGACGGCTTGGCAGACATTTTGTTCGCGCCTGAAAGCCCGAGTGCAGGGCCAGTGGTCCGAACTTGGCACTGAAGCGCATCACGAGCAGGCTCGTCTGGAGCCCGCTTCCAGTGCGGACGTGCATATGGTGTTGACGCTGGCGGCCGAGTACGGCGTGACGGTGTGTCTGGAAGGCGTGCCGCAGGCCAGTGAAACCGATGACCCCATGATAGTCCTGGCCCCAGGCCGACAGATGGCCCGCTGTGACCGTCTGGAACCGAACTCCAATCGCTGGTTTGTTCAGCCCGGCTGTCTGCTGGGCGAGATGGAAGCCAAAGGTTTTCAAGGTCTGGCCAATGCCCCGGCAGGCATGACCGTCGCTGCCTGGTTGGCCGACCGGCGTCAGCATGATTGGCCCAGTGGTCGCACGGCCTTGTCAGGTGTGTTGCATTGTTCAGTCATTCTGGCGGACAACACGCAAGCGGCCCTGGGCCCTTTTGGACAGGACAATCGCAATCCCCTTGATAGCCTGCGCATGCAGCAATTGATTCCTGCCTTGTTCCAGTTGATGGGCGAGTCGGACACCCAGGCCCTGCGACAAGAGCAATGGCCTTGCCGCTATAGGCTGGACGCGCTGGAACCGGTTGAAGGCGAGGGCATCAATCTGGCTCATTTAATGCTAGGCCACGGCGGTGATTTGGCCTGGGTGGAATGGCTGGTGCTGGATGAGGCTGTGTTAAGCGGCTCGGACCCGCAAGACTGGTCCTGGCCGAATCAGGAGCAATCCTGGCAGGCTCAGGATGTGGATAGCCGTATCAAGGCGTTGTTTGATCCTACTGACCGGTTTTCTTACCCAGGCCAGACGCTGTAAGTTTGTCCTGGCCTGCGCTTGACCCAGCTTGTAACTCAAGGGCTAGAATGGTCCTTGCTTTGGCCTTGAGGGCCAGGCAAGGCGATCGGGGTTTCGGAGACAAGAACAGCATTTAGCGTATCAAGCCACGCGCTGGTTTGAATTCACGCTGACAGGCAATGGCCGCTTTCTGGCGATCCCGGTCCGTTTTAAATGGATTTTTTGGTAGGTATACAGCATGGACGCCAATTTTCGGAAAGCAGCTCTGGAATATCATGAGCAGGGCAGGCCCGGAAAGTTATCGGTCACGCCGACCAAGCAACTCTCTAACCAGCGGGATCTGGCGCTGGCGTATTCGCCCGGGGTTGCGGCTGCTTGCGAGGAAATCGTCAACGACCCGCAAAATGCCTTTCGCTATACCGGTCGGGGTAATCTGGTTGGAGTGATTTCCAATGGCACTGCGGTGCTGGGCCTGGGCAATATTGGCCCTCTGGCTGCCAAACCGGTTATGGAAGGCAAGGCCGTGCTGTTCAAGAGCTTTGCCGGTCTGGATGTGTTTGATATCGAGATCAATGAAACCGACCCTGACAAGCTGGTCGATATTATTGCAGGCCTGGAGCCGACCTTTGGCGGCATCAATCTGGAAGACATCAAAGCGCCCGAGTGTTTCGAGGTAGAGCGCAAGCTTCGCCAGCGCATGAGCATTCCTGTTTTTCACGACGACCAGCATGGCACCGCAATTTGCGTGACAGCTGCCTTTCTGAATGGCCTGAGCGTGGTGGAAAAAGACCTTAAGCAGGTCAAAGTAGTGACCTCGGGTGCAGGTGCTGCCGCGCTGGCTTGTTTGGACCTGATGATTGATATGGGGCTGCCGCTGGAAAATATCTGGGTGACGGATATTGAGGGCGTGTTGTACGAAGGCCGTCCCGGTAATCCGGTGCCCGAGCTGGCCCGCTTTGCCAAACAGACCGACGCCCGTACTTTGAGTGACGTGATTGATGGGGCCGATGTGTTTCTGGGCTTGTCCGCCGGTGGCGTGCTCAAGCCCGAGATGCTGAAGAAAATGGCTCCCCGGCCCTTGATCCTGGCCTTGGCCAATCCGAACCCCGAGATCTTGCCTGAAGATGCTCACGCCGTGCGTGATGATGTGGTTATGGCAACTGGCCGTTCGGATTATCCGAACCAGGTCAATAATGTGCTGTGCTTCCCTTATATCTTCCGTGGCGCACTGGACGTGGGCGCCACCACGATTACGCGCGGCATGGAAAAAGCCGCTGTGCTGGCCATTTGTCAGTTGGCACGTGAAGAGCAGGATGAAGGCGTTGCTGCCGCTTATGGTCTGGAAGAAGTGTCTTTCGGTCCGTCCTTCTTTATTCCCCGCCCTTTTGATTCGCGCCTGATTATGCGTATCGCTCCTGCGGTTGCCAAAGCGGCCATGGAAGAGGGCGTGGCGACCCGTCCGATTGCGGATCTGAACAGCTACATCTATCAGCTGCGTCAGTTCGTCTACAAGTCCGGCTCGTTCATGAAGCCGATTTACTCGCTGGCCCGTGGCCTGGTGCAAGACGGCGCCAAGTCGCGTGTGGTGTTCAGCGAAGGCGAGGACGAGCGCGTGTTGCGTGCCGTACAGATTATTGTGGACGAAGGGCTGGCCAGCCCCATTCTGGTGGGCCGTCCCGCTGTCCTGCAGCAACGTATTGAGCGCTACGGCCTGCGCCTGCGTCTAGGCATTGATGTGGAAGTGACCAACCCCGAGCAGGATGATCGTTTTCACCGTTACTGGACCAGCTATTGGGAAATCATGTCGCGTCGTGGCATCAGCAAAGAGATGGCACGTGTTGAAATGCGTCGTCGTCCGACTTTGATCGGCGCCATGATGCTGCACCTGGGCGATGCCGATGGCATGATTTGCGGCACGGTGGGGCGTTACGAAAACCATTTGGAGTTGGTGGATCAGGTAATTGGCAAAGCCCCCGGCGTCAAAACCTATGCCGCCATGAATATTCTGCTGCTCAGTGAGCGCAGCGTGGCCCTGACCGATACGCATATCAACCACGATCCCGATTCGGATCAGGTGGCCGAGATCACCTTGGCGGCGGCTCGCAAGATGCGCCAGTTCAATATCGAACCCAAGGTGGCGTTGCTGTCCAGCTCGAACTTCGGGACCAATGATTCGCCCGCGGCGGTCACCATGCGTGGTGCGCTGGAGCGCGTGCGCAAGCTCGATCCCAGTTTGGAGGTGGACGGGGAAATGCACGGCGATTGCGCGCTGGATGAAAAGGCCCGCCATCAAATCCTGCCCACCTCGGCCCTGACTGGCGAGGCGAACTTGCTGGTCTGCCCCAACGTGGAAGCGGGCAATATTGCCTACAACCTGCTCAAGACGGCGGCCGGTGGCAACGTGGCGATCGGTCCCTTCTTGTTGGGGGCACGGGCACCGGTTCACATCATGACGTCCACCTCCTCGGTGCGCCGTATCGTCAATATGACGGCGGTCACGGTGGTCGATGCCAACGTTGCTACTGAAGGCTGATACCTGTCATGATCCAGCGCTCTCCCGCTTCCGTGGCATTGATCTTGAATGGGGGCGGGGCGCGCGGCGCGTATCAGGCCGGGGTGTTGGCTGGTTTGCTGGAACTGCTGGACCCGGACCGCAACCCTCAGTTTCGTAACCCTTTCGATATTATTTGTGGCTCTTCGGCAGGCTCCATCAATGCTGCCGGATTGGCTTGCCGTGCTGACAAGCCTCACGAGGCTGTCGACCATATACAACAGCTGTGGGGCTCGTTGCACACTAACGATATTTTTCATGCCGACCCGTTGCAGTTGCTGGCCACCAGTGCGCACTGGGTGGCTACGCTGGCTTTGGGCTGGCTGGCCCCGCGTCTGCGTGACCATGTGCCGCACTCCATGCTGGACAATTCGCCGCTGCGCGACTTGCTGGAAGACAATCTGGACTTTGATCGTTTGCAGCGCAATCTGGCTCAACAGCACCTGGGGGCGTTGGCGATTACGGCGGCTGCCTACACCACGGGTGAGCACCTGACTTTTTATCAATGTGACGAGCGTATTCGCCCTTGGACGCGTAATCTGCGCCGAGCCATCCCCGGTGTGATCGGGGTGGATCACCTGATGGCTTCCAGTGCGATTCCCTTCATGTTTCCGGCCCAGTCCTTGCGGGTAGGCAAGCAAACCCAGTGGTGTGGGGACGGGACGATGCGTCAGTTGGCCCCTATCAGCCCGGCGATTCATCTGGGGGCGCGTAAGGTCCTGATTGTAGGGACGGGATACGCGGACAACACCTACCACGAGCAAGAGTGCAAGGATCCGCCCTATCCCTCTTTGGCGCAGATCAGTGGCTATGCCTTATCCAACATATTCCTCGATAGTGTGTCAACGGATATTGAGCGTATGGAACGCATCAATACATTGCTTGCCTATATGCCTGCAAATGTATTACAAAGCCAATCGCTGCGTCCTGTCAGCACGTTTGCCATCACTCCCAGCCGCTCGCTGGATGAAATTGCCACTCGGCATATTCATCAGATGCCAACTGCTGCACGTACCCTATTTCGAGTACTTGGTGTATCTTCAAAGTCCGGTCCGACCACAGGCGGTGCATTAATCTCATATTTGTTATTCGAGTCCGGCTATACCCAAGAGCTGATCGAGTTAGGAAAGACCGATACCATGAGTCGTCGTGAAGAAGTATTAGCGTTTTTTAAGGAAGCGTCCTGATGAGCCAATCCCTGACTTTGCAAGAGGCTTTGCAACAAGGCGGCGTGCTCGACGCAACGGGCCTGACGGCTGCTGATTTTCTGGAGCAGGCACAGGACCAGGGGCTTACCGCCCTGGAAGTAAGTTGCGATCGTGCGCGCAATCGTTCCGCTGTGCTGCGAGCAGTCGCCAAGGCTGTCGATTACCCTGAGTTTTTTGGTGGCAATCTGGATGCGCTCTACGATTGCCTGTGTGACACCGTGCTGGACCAGAAAGCAGGCCTGGCCCTGTGGCTGGACAATCTGCACAGTGGTGATCCCGCATTGGAAAAAGACGCTCAGGCTATTTTGGGCGTGTGTGAAGATGTACATGCCTGGGCCTCGAACAACGAGCGCCGTTTTGTTTGTGTCGTTCTACACGCTGGCAAGCACCCTGACCCCGAACCGGGCGAGACGCCTGCTTCCTACTCCAGCCAGGACGAGGAATAAGTTATCGGTTTTATTCCCAGCCTTGCAAGGCGCTGATCGCTGCTGTCAGCGCCAAGGCGGCAGTTTCGGTTCGCAGCACGCGATGCCCGAAACGAATCGCCCGAGCCTGGGCACCCAGTGCCACCTTTTGCTCTTCGGGCGACCAACCGCCTTCGGGGCCAATCAATATCGTCATGGCCTGATCCTGCGGTCCAATGGCCTGCGCCAGTTGCAGGGGCGCATCGGGATCACAAAACAGATGCAGGCCAGTTTCAGCCTCGCGAAAGTACTCGGCCAATGTCAGCGGCGCAGACAGTTCCATCAAGCGGTTGCGACCACATTGCTCGCTGGCCGACTCGATCACTCTTTGCCAATGGCCCATGCGTTTGGCCTGCCGCTCCGCATTCAGTTGCAGTACGCTGCGTTGCGCGCGAATCGGCACAAGGCGGCTGACGCCCATTTCCACGGCTTTTTCGATAATCCAGTCCATCTTGTCGCTGGAGGCAATGCCTTGCAGGACGGTAATGCGACCGGCCAGCTCGCGGACCGGTGTTTGGGCAGCGCCCAGGGCGGCGAAACCTTTTTTGCCATCAATGCGCAAGGTGGCGGGGTATTGAGTCCCGAGTCCGTCAAACAGGACGATGTCCTGGCCGTCCTTTAAACGCAGCACCCGGATGGCATGATGCGCCAGTGCCTCGGGCAGGGCGATCTCGGTCTGGGCCGTCAGGCCCAAGGGGTGGTAGAAGCGGGGAGCTGCCATATCAAGACACCATCAAGCATAAAAAACCGCACAAGCATACCGTACCCGGGCTTGGGGGAGAAAGCACAAGGCCCCAGCTCTAGTGGGGGCGATTTAGCGCCAGCAATGCTAAAATAGCGCGTTTTATAAACTAATCAGGGTCGTGAGCCGTCCGCTTGCCGGAATTGTCGCGCCGCCGCCCCAATGAGCTTCTAATGGATATTGCGTCAGCCTCTGATAAAACCCTAGCCAATGCCGTCCGTGCCTTGTCTATGGATGCCGTGCAACAAGCTAATTCGGGCCACCCCGGTGCGCCCATGGGCATGGCCGATATCGCCCAGGTTCTCTGGTCCCGGCACCTGAAACACAACCCTGCCGACCCTGCCTGGTTTGATCGTGACCGTTTTGTGTTGTCAAACGGCCACGGTTCCATGCTGATCTACGCTTTGTTGCACCTTAGCGGCTACGACCTGCCCATGGACGAGCTGCGCAACTTCCGTCAGATGCATTCGCGCACTCCGGGCCACCCTGAAGTGGGTATTACCGCTGGCGTGGAAACCACCACGGGTCCTTTGGGCCAGGGTTTGGGTAACGCGGTCGGTTTTGCACTGGCTGAAGCCTTGCTGGCGCGCGAGTTCAACCGCGAAGGCCACGATGTGGTCGACCACCTGACCTGGGTTTTCGCTGGCGACGGCTGTTTGATGGAAGGTATCTCGCACGAGGCTTGCTCCTTGGCCGGTACCTGGAAGCTCTCCAAGCTGGTCGTGATGTACGACGACAACGGCATCTCTATCGACGGTAAGGTCGAGAACTGGTTTGGTGATGACACTCCCGCCCGCTTTGAAAGCTACGGCTGGAACGTGATTCGCGCGGTTGATGGCCACGATACCGCTTCGATCAATAGCGCGATTGAACAGGCTCGCCGCAACGCGAAAGAGGGCACGGGACCTACCCTGATTTGCTGCCGTACCGTGATCGGCAAGGGCGCTCCTAATGCCGCCGGTTCCGAGAAAGTCCACGGTGCTCCACTGGGCGCTGATGAAATCGCTGCCACCCGTGCTGCACTGGACTGGAACCACGGTCCGTTTGAAATCCCTCAGGAAGTCTACCAAGGCTGGGATGGCCGCGAAAAAGGTGGTGCTCAGCAAGCCGAATGGCAAAAGCGTTTTGACGCCTACAGCCAGGCTTATCCTGAACTGGCCGCCGAACTGGCCCGTCGTCTGAAAGGCGAACTGCCTGCTGACTACAGCGCCAAAGTCCAGGCCTTTATTGAAGAAACCGCTCAGAAGGCCGAAACCATTGCATCGCGTAAAGCCTCGCAATTGGCCATCAGCGCCTTGGTCAATGTGCTGCCAGAAATGCTGGGCGGCTCGGCTGACCTGACCGGCTCGAACTTCACCGACTGGAAAGGGGCCGAAGCGGTTCGCGCTCACGCTGATGGTCTGCATTTTGGTCGCCACATCAACTACGGTGTGCGTGAATTCGGCATGGCCGCCATCATGAATGGTCTCGCCCTGCATGGTGGCTACCTGCCTTTTGGCGGCACCTTCCTGACTTTCTCCGATTACTCGCGTAACGCCATTCGTATGGCTGCCTTGATGAAGCAGCGCGTTGTGCACGTCTTTACCCACGACTCCATCGGTCTGGGCGAAGACGGTCCTACACACCAGTCCATTGAACACGCCAACAGCCTGCGCCTGATCCCCAACCTGCACGTCTGGCGTCCTTGTGATACCACGGAAACTGCCGTGGCCTGGGCATGTTCGGTCGAGCGTCCTACCAGCATCGGCATGGACGTACAGAGCGGCGGTCCTAGCGCCTTGCTCTTGTCGCGCCAGAATCTGCCCTTCGTCGAACGCGATGCGCAAACCATCCAGAACATCCGTCGTGGTGGCTACGTGCTGCGTGACGCGCAAGATGCGCGCGCCATTATCATGGCAACCGGCTCGGAAGTCGGTTTGGCGCTGCAAGCCCAGGAACAGTTGGCTCAGCAAGGGATTGCGACCCGCGTGGTGTCCATGCCTTGTACCAACCTTTTCGATGCTCAAGACAAGCAGTGGCGCGATCAGGTCCTGACCCCAGGCATTCCACGCGTTGCAGTTGAAGCCGGGACCACCGGTCTGTGGTTCAAGTACGTGGGTCTGGAAGGCGCCGTAGTGGGTATTGATACCTACGGTGAATCCGCCCCGGCTGGCGTCCTGTTCAAGCATTTTGGTCTGACAGCAGAGAAGGTCGCTGCGGCCGTTCAAGAAATTTTGTAATTGGAGTCTGACATGACGATTCGCGTCGCAATCAATGGTTATGGTCGTATCGGCCGCATGATCTTGCGTGCCCACTACGAGTACGGCAAAAAACACGATATCGAGATCGTGGCCATCAACGCCTCGGGCGGTGCCGAGATCAATGAACACCTGACTCGCTATGACTCCGTGCATGGCCGTTTCAACGCCGATGTGTCGCTGGATGGCGACTACCTGGTGGTCAACGGTGACCGTATCCGCCTGCTGAGCCAGCGCGATGCGCTGACCCTGCCTTGGGCTGAACTGGGTGTGGACGTGGTGCTGGAATGTACCGGCGCGTTCACCACCAAGGAAAAAGCCAGTGAGCACATTCAAGCCGGTGCCAAGAAAGTCATCATCTCGGCCCCCGGTGGCAAGGATGTGGATGCCACCATCGTGTACGGCGTGAACCACGACATTCTGAAAAGCACCGACACCGTTATCTCCAACGCATCGTGCACCACCAACTGCCTGGCTCCCCTGGTTGCTCCTTTGCATAAGGAACTGGGCGTGGTCAGCGGTCTGATGACCACCATCCACGCGTACACCAATGACCAGGTCCTGACCGACGTGCGTCACAAGGACATGCGCCGTGCCCGTTCGGCCACCAGCAGCATGATTCCTACCAAGACCGGCGCGGCTGCGGCTGTGGGTCTGGTGTTGCCAGAACTCAATGGCAAGCTGGACGGTTACGCTGTGCGCGTTCCTACCATCAACGTGTCCATGGTTGACCTGACTTTCGTGGCCAGCCGCAACACCAGCGTTGAAGAAGTGAACGGCATTCTGAAGGCAGCTTCGGAAGGCGCCATGAAGGGTATTCTGGACTACTGCACCGAGCCTCTGGTGTCCATCGACTTTAACCACACCACCGCTTCCAGCACGGTTGATTCCCTGCTGACCAAAGTTACCGGCGGCAATATGGTCAAAGTGGCGGCCTGGTACGACAACGAATGGGCTTTCTCCATTCGTATGCTCGACAGCACCATCGCACTGATGTCGGCCAAGTAAGATCTGAATAGCAGGGGCGGGATTTCCCGCCCCTGTCACGTTAATTCCCAGAACAAAAAACCATGTCTACAAGCATCAAGACCTTGTCTGCGCTGGCCGAAACGGACGCGCTGCGAGGCAAGCGGGTATTTATCCGCTCTGATCTGAATGTCCCTCTGCAAGACGGACGTATTACCGAAGACACGCGCGTGCGTGCCTCGGTACCTGCCATTCGCATGGCGCTGGATGCCGGCGCTGCGGTGATGGTCACGTCTCACCTGGGTCGCCCTAAAGAAGGCGAGTGCCAGCCTGTGGATTCGCTGGAACCCGTGGTGCAACGTTTATCCGAGTTGTTGGGCATGCCCGTTGAGCTGCGTCGCAATTGGCTCGATGGCGTCCAAGTGTCGCCCGGTCAGGTGGTCTTGCTGGAGAACTGCCGCTGTAACGTGGGGGAAAAGAAGAACGATCCCGAGTTGGCCCGTAAAATGGCAGCCTTGTGTGACGTTTACGTAAACGACGCCTTTGGTACGGCTCACCGTGCTGAAGCGACTACCGAAGGGATCGCCCGCTTTGCTCCTGTAGCTTGCGCCGGTCCCTTGCTGGAAGCCGAGTTGAAAGCCTTGGGCCGTGCCCTGAATCAGCCTGCACGTCCTCTGGTCGCGATTGTGGGTGGTGCCAAGGTATCCACCAAACTGTCCATCCTGCGCGCTTTGGCCGAAAAGGTTGACCAACTGGTGGTCGGTGGCGGCATTGCCAATACCTTCATGATGGCCAGCGGCCTGTCCGTGGGCAAATCCCTGGTGGAAGACAGCCAGTTGGAAGAAGCCCGCGAAGTGATCCGCATCATGAAAGAGCGCGGTGCGGAAGTGCCTATCCCTGTGGATGTGGTGTGCGCCAAGTCCTTTGCTGCTGATGCAGCGGCTGAAATCAAGGCTGCTGATCAAGTCCAGGACGATGACATGATTCTGGACGTGGGCCCACAAACGGCTCAGCAGATCGCTGACATCATTGCCAAGGCTGGCACCGTGGTCTGGAATGGCCCTCTGGGCGTGTTCGAGTTCCCGGCCTTCGCACAAGGCACCGAAACCCTGTCACGCGCGATTGCAGACTCCAAGGCCTTCTCGATTGCTGGCGGTGGTGACACCCTGGCCGCGATTGCCCAGTTCAATATTGGTGAGGATGTGGACTACATCTCCACCGGCGGCGGTGCATTCCTGGAATTCCTGGAAGGCAAGCGTTTGCCTGCTGTGGCTGCGTTGGAAGACAAGGCTTAAGTCAGTTTTGGCTGCATAAGAAAAAGCCAGTCAACGCAAGTTGACTGGCTTTTTTGTGTGCATAGCTTTTATGGTTCAGGCATTGGCCATTTCGCGTTCAGCAGTTTTTGCCAGGAATGCAGAGCGGGATAGATGCTGGGCTTTTGCGACAGCATCAATGCGGTGGACTAAGGACTCCGGCAGACTGATATTCAAGCGAATGGCTTTGTTGTTGACTTTGGATAGGTCAATATCAACCATCATCCAAAATCCGTCTTTATAGTCATCGTGCCAAGACCAGCTTTCAGGTGTGGTCGGAGCAGGAATGGATGAGCTGTCGCCGAAGAAATGGGCCTCAACGGCTTCTTGAGCCGCCTTAGGTAGATCCTGTAATTCGTCAGCCGCTGCAAAACAACCTGGAAAGTCCGGAAAGGATGCACCATAGGCGCTATGTTCTTCTTTGTGTACGTGGATGGGATAGAGTATGAGCTGCGCTTACGCCCCATCTTTAATCAACTGCGCATACCCTTGCATGGCATCGGGCCAGTCCAGCTGAAAGCCGCTGTCCAGCAGTCGCTGGTTGCTCAGGCGTTTGCCACCTTCATTGGACTGACGCCGTTCGGGATGCGGTACTTTCAGCAAATCAGCCAGTCCGTCATACAGTTCCGTAATCCGGTAAGGACGGCTATCAGTGCCTATATAGCAAGGGAAGGGCGCAGGAGCACGTAGCAGGTGCCAGCAGGCGCGCGCAGCATCTTCAATATGCAGGCGGTTGGCCCAATGTTCAGGGTCGTCTGGCACGGTGGCGCGGCCTTCACGCAGACGATCCAGTAATTGGGTGCGTCCTGGCCCGTACAGGCCGCTGGGTCGGATGACGACAGCCTGGGCTGGAATCCGGTGGTGCAGCAACTGCTCGGCCTGCAGCAGCACTTGCCCGTTAAATTGTGCCGGTTCGGTGGGCGAGTTCTCGTCCACCCATTCATTGCTTGGCCCGTAGACGGCGGTGGATGAAACAAAGACGAAGCGTTTCAGGGCTTTCAGGTCCAGTTCGTTGAGCAGGTTTTCCAGACCGTGCAGAAATACCTGTTCATAAGCAGCCTGACTACGCTGGCCGGGGGAGACAGCGTAAAGTACGTGGCTGATTTTGCGGTGTTTCAGGCGCAGGGAGGAGGGCTCACTTAAATCAGCCTGCACCCATTCAATCCCGCTGTCATCGTCCAAAGGGGGATGACGGCGCAGACCGATCACCGGCCAGTCGTGATGGCGGGCCAGCATACCGGTGCGGGTGCCCAGATCGCCAGCGCCCGCTAAGAGCAAAGTACGTTGTCGAGAGTCCAAAGCGGCAAGTCCTTGAGTAGAATGATCTCGAGCAAAGCTCGATTGGCTGGGATAACAATAGCATTGGAGGCGGTCATGGAGTGTCGCAATTGGATTGACGGACAGCAGCTTGGCGCGGAGGGCGGTGGTTTGCTACCGGTTATCGACCCCTCCACGGGCGAAATCTTTGCCCGGCTAGCACAATCGTCCGAGGTGGATATTGATTGGGCTGTACAGGCCGCCCGACGTGCCAGTCAGGGGCCCTGGAGCCATCTTACTGCCGCCCAGCGCAGCCAATTGCTGCTGCGCTGCGCCCGAACCCTGTCTGATGCCCGCGAGGAATTGGCGCGGCTGGAGTCCCGCGATACCGGCAAGCCTTTACGCCAGGCCCAGTCCGATGCTGCTGCCATTGTCCGCTATTTTGAGTTCTATGCGGGCGCGGTGGACAAGCTGCACGGTCAAACCATCCCATTGGGCTGGGAAATGACGGCCTTTACCTTGCGTGAACCCTTGGGGGTTACCGCGCATATCATTCCCTGGAATTACCCCTTGCAAATTTTTGGGCGCAGCGTGGCCGCGTCCCTGGCGGCAGGCAACACCTGCGTGGTGAAACCGGCGGAAGATGCCAGCCTGTCCTTGCTGCGGGTGGCCGAGTTGTTGCACGAAGCGGGCTTGCCGGCGGGTGTGCTCAATATCTGCACGGGGCTGGGGAGCGAGGCGGGGCAGGCCCTGTCCGCACATCCCGACATCAATCATATTTCTTTCACTGGTTCTCCCGGCACGGGCCGTCAGGTAGCCGTGCAAGCGGCGCGTAACTTTGTGCCAGTCACCTTGGAGCTGGGCGGCAAGTCTCCGCAAATCGTGTTCTCGGATGCGGATCTGGATGCGGCCTTGCCGGTCGTGGTCAACGCGATTGTGCAGAACGCAGGGCAAACGTGCTCGGCAGGCAGCCGGGTGCTGATTCAGCGCGCTATTTATGGTGATTTTACCGAGCGTTTGATCGAGGCCTTTAAAGCCTTGCTGACCGGGGCGGCAAGCGACAATCTGGATTGCGGTCCGCTGATCAGCGCCCAGCAGCAAGCGCGAGTGCGCTCCTATCTGGAAAATCTGGACCAGGACGGCATTGTGGTGCTTGCCAAAGGCAAGCTGGACTCCAAGGCCCCGGCTGGTGGTTTTTATCAAGTGCCTGTCTTATTGGGGCATGTGCCAGTTGATCATCGCCTGGCGCAGGAGGAAATATTTGGTCCGGTTCTGGTCGCTCAGCCTTTCGGCACCGAGGAGGACGCGATCGCCATGGCCAATGGTACGCCTTACAGTCTGGTGGCCGGGGTCTGGACCCGCGACGGAGCCCGTCAGGTACGCATGGCCAGACAACTTCGGGCCGGGCAGGTCTTTGTGAATAATTACGGCGCGGCAGGTGGGGTAGAGCTGCCTTTTGGTGGAACCGGCCAGTCTGGCATAGGACGCGAAAAAGGGTTTGAGGCTCTGTATGCGCTGACGTCCTTGAAAACAGTTGCGCTGCGTCATGCTGCGAACTGATCTTGAGGGAATCTAGGGTAAGCGTGGCTGTGGTGGGCCGGGTTTTCTGGCAGCATGGCAGCTGAACGCTAAACAGGTTTCATTAATGGCGGCGCAAAGCCGCCATTTTTTATATAGAAAGCAGAAGGAGACAAAGATGCGATTGCAAGACAAAGTGGCTATCGTGACGGGCGGTGCATCGGGTTTTGGCCTGGGTATCGCGCAACGTTTTGCACGTGAAGGAGCGCGTGTATTGATTGCCGACCTGAATGAGGAGCAAGGCAAAGCCGCCGCTGCCCAGATTCAGGCTGCGGGTGGTCAGGCCATTTTTGCCGCTTGTGATGTCTCGCAAGGGGACGAAGTGCATGCCCTGTTGGATATTGCTTTGCGTGAGTGCGGTGGGCTGCACATTGTGGTGAACAATGCAGGCACTACACACCGCAACAAGCCTTTGCTGGAGGTCAGCGAAAGCGAGTTCGATCTGGTCTATGCCGTCAATGTGAAAAGCATTTACTGGAGTGCCAAACACTTTGTGCCGTACTTGCGGGCTCAAGGTTCGGGGTCGTTCATCAATATTGCCTCCACCGCCGCTTTGCGTCCGCGCCCCGGATTGGTCTGGTACAACGGCACCAAAGGTGCAGTGGTGACGATCAGCAAGGGGATGGCAGCCGAATTGGGCCCGGATAATATTCGGGTCAACTGCATTAATCCGGTGATTGGTGACACGGCATTGCTGGAACAATTCATGGGTATGCCCGATACGCCGGAAAATCGCAGCCGCTTTTTGGCGGGAATTCCGCTGGGCCGTTTTTGCACACCCAAGGACGTGGCGGCGGCAGCGCTGTATCTGGCCTCGGACGAGGCCGAGTTTGTGACCGGCACCTGCATCGAGGTCGATGGCGGCCGTTGTATTTAAGCCCCACTGCGATTCGTTACAATCCTGCGGTTGGCAGGCCCGTTCAGGGCCTGTAATTTATTTCGCTTCCAAGGAAAAGCATGACATTCAATCGACAGTCTCCCCGCGAGCATCCGGATCAATTGCGTATCGGCTTGGTGTCGGTTTCGGATCGCGCCTCCAACGGACAGTACCAGGATCAAGGTATACCGGCGCTGCGCCGCTGGCTGGATTCCGCCTTGACGGTCGCACCTGCCTATCTGGAGCGCTTGATTCCTGATGAGCGAGCCCAGATTACCGGCACTTTGGTCGAGCTGGTGGACGCCGGTTGCGATCTGATTTTGACCACCGGTGGCACTGGCCCGGCCCGTCGTGACGTGACCCCGGAGGCCACGGTGGACGCGGGAACGCGCGAAATGCCCGGATTCGGTGAACAGATGCGTCAAATCAGTTTAAAATTCGTACCAACAGCGATTTTGTCGCGGCAAGTTGCGGTCATCCGAGAAATTCAGGACCACGCTGCTCTGATTATCAATCTGCCTGGGCAGCCCAAAGCCATTCAGGAAACTCTGGAAGGATTACGGGATACGGAAACCGGACAAGTATTGGTGCCGGGTATTTTTGCAGCTGTCCCGTATTGCATCGACCTGATTGGCGGACCTTACGCACAAACTCACGAGCATGTGGTGCAAGCGTTCCGCCCCAAGTCGGCGCGCCGGACCGCCAGTTAATACGCTTACAAACAATCGGCTGGACACGAACCGTGCCCAGCCAAGTTTTTCAATTATTTTCGTCTTCAGGAGGTCTTCTCATGGCCCTAGTTTCCATGCGCCAGCTGCTCGATCATGCGGCCGAGCACGGTTATGGTATTCCAGCGTTCAACGTCAATAACCTGGAGCAGGTCCAGGCCATTATGGAAGCCGCCTCGGAGACGGACAGCCCCGTCATCATGCAGGCGTCGGCTGGTGCTCGTAAATATGCAGGCGAAGCGTTCCTGCGTCACCTGATCGAAGCGGCTGTCGAGTCCTACCCCAACATCCCTGTGGTGATGCACCAGGATCACGGCCAGTCCCCCGAGATTTGCAAAGGCGCCATCGAACTGGGTTTTTCCAGCGTGATGATGGACGGCTCCTTGCTGCCCGACGGCAAAACCATTGCCGACTTTGAATACAACGTGGAAGTGACCCGCAAAGTGGTCGATATGGCTCACAAACTGGGCGTGACCGTTGAAGGTGAACTGGGTTGCCTGGGTTCTCTGGAAACCATGCAGGGCGACAAGGAAGACGGCCACGGTGCCGACGGCGTTCTGACCCTGGACCAACTGCTGACCGACCCCGAGCAAGCGGCTGAATTTGTGACCCGCACCCAACTGGACGCACTGGCTATTGCCATCGGTACCAGCCACGGCGCTTACAAGTTCACCCGCAAGCCTACTGGCGACATTCTGTCCATCGAGCGTGTGAAAGAAATTCACCGTCGCTTACCTAACACCCACCTGGTGATGCATGGCAGCTCCAGCGTGCCTCAGGAATTGCTGGCGGAAATCCGTCAGTTCGGTGGTGACATGAAAGAAACCTACGGCGTGCCTGTGGAAGAAATTCAGGAAGCCATCAAGTACGGCGTGCGCAAGGTCAATATCGACACCGATATCCGTTTGGCCATGACTGCCGCCATCCGTCGTTTCCTGTTTGAAAACCCAGAGAAGTTCGACCCGCGCGAATACCTGAAACCTGCTCGCGAAGCCGCCAAGAAAGTGTGTGTGGCCCGTTACCAGCAGTTCGGCGCCGCCGGTCAGGCTTCCAAGATCAAGGCTATTCCTTTGCAGGAAATTGCCCGCCAGTACAGCACCGGCGAGCTGTCCCAGATCGTTCAGTAATTTTGTCAGGCGGCGGCAGGAGTGGGCAGCACGACTGCCCGCCTCGGTCTCCGCGTCTTTGCCCGGTGCCGCAGGCGCCGGGATTGTCGTCCCGCCTGCATCCATAGTCAGCGGGATGTTTTCGTTTTAAGGATGAAATCGTGCAAGAGCCCTTACATCAATCCAGCCTGAGCTCCTTGCCGCTACTCGCGCGCGGCAAAGTTCGGGACATGTATGCGGTGGGTGAGGATAAGTTGTTGATTGTGGCCAGTGATCGCATTTCGGCATTCGACGTGATTCTGGACGACCCCATTCCCGGCAAGGGCGCTGTCTTGACGCAGATGACCGAATTCTGGCTGAACAAGCTGGCACACATCATCCCTAATCACACGACGGGCGTGAACCCGGTTGATGTGGTGGCGCCTGAGGAGCGTGCTCAAGTCGAAGGCCGCTCCATGGTGGTCAAGCGCTTGAAGCCCATCATGGTGGAAGCGGTGGCTCGTGGTTACCTGATTGGTTCGGGTTGGAAAGACTACCAGGCGACTGGTGCGGTTTGCGGCATCACCTTGCCTGCAGGTTTGAAGCAGGCTGCCAAGCTGCCCCACGTGTTGTTTACTCCAGCGGCCAAGGCTGAAATGGGCTCGCACGACGAGAATGTGGATTTTGCTCACGTGGTCAAGGAAGTCGGTCAGGAACTGGCCGAGCAAATCCGTGACGTGACCCTGCGTTTGTATACCGAAGCTGCCGACTATGCAGCCAGCCGTGGCATTCTTATCGCCGATACCAAATTTGAATTTGGCCTGGATGATCAAGGCCAACTACATTTGATGGACGAAGTGTTGACTCCGGATTCCTCGCGTTTCTGGCCAGCCGACAGCTATGCCGAAGGTATCAGCCCACCGTCCTACGACAAGCAATTTGTGCGCGATTGGCTGGAAACCCAGGTCTGGGACAAGACGCCGCCCGCACCGCGCTTGCCTGTTGAAGTGGCCCAGCGTACGGCTGACAAATATCGTGAAGCCCTGGAACGCCTGACGGCGTGAACGGTTTGCAGCCCGGACAGGCACTCATCGTCAACGAGCTGCCTGCTCGTCCTTCGCAGGGTGCCAAGCGGCTCATGTCCGTGGACGACTTGCTACAGCGAGCCGGGCTTTGGGGGAGGGCGATGGGCAGAGCAAAGTCTGCCTCGCCGGAAAACCCATCCTTGGATGGACCCTGCTGTTTTTCTATTGACCAAGGCGCCTGGTAGCATGGCGCCTTCTTCCTTTTAGGGCGTATCTCTAATGAGCGTACAAACTCCTGCGACCCCCACCGTGGGTATTGTGATGGGTTCTTCCAGCGACTGGGATGTCATGAGCCAGGCCGTGGCCATTCTGGATGAATTTGGCGTGTCCTATGAGTGCCGCGTGGTCTCTGCCCACCGCATGCCGATTGATATGGTGGATTACGGCGCCCAGGCCCCAGCCCGTGGCCTGAAAGCCATTATTGCCGGTGCAGGCGGTGCGGCTCACTTGCCCGGTATGCTGGCGGCCCTGACGCACTTGCCCGTGTTCGGCGTACCCGTGCCTTCGCGCTATCTGCGCGGTGAAGATTCTCTGTTGTCGATTGTGCAAATGCCCAAGGGCGTGCCGGTTGCCACCTTCGCCATCGGTGAGGCGGGTGCCGCCAATGCCGCGCTGCACGTGATTGCCAATCTGGCCGTCAACGATACGATCCTGACTGAAAAACTGATTGCGTACCGTGCCCGCCAGACTGAGGCCGCCCGCGCGATGCGTGTTCCGCCTGCCACTGCCTGATTTTATTTTGTGATGATGACCCCCATGACTGATGCTGTCCTACTAGTCCCTGGCTCCTGGCTGGGCATGATTGGAGGCGGCCAACTGGGCCGCATGTTCTGCCATAGCGCTCAAAGCCTGGGCTATAAAGTGGCGGTACTGGACCCCGACACCCATAGCCCGGCCGGTGCCGTGGCGGATCTGCATATCTGTGCGGCCTACGATGATGCACAAGCATTGGTTCAACTGGGGGAACTGTGCCAAGCCGTCAGTACCGAGTTCGAAAACGTCCCGGCGCAGTCCTTGCTGACTCTGGCTCAGCACACCCGAGTCACGCCGTCCGGTGATGCTGTGGGCATTGTGCAGGATCGCATTCGTGAGAAAGCCTTTATTTCGCAGGCCGGTGTGCCGGTGGCTCCCTATGCCGCCATCGAAAGCCTGGACGATTTGCAGGCCGCTGACAGCGCCTTGTTCCCCGGCATTCTGAAGACAGCGCGCTTTGGTTACGACGGCAAGGGGCAGGCGCGTGTGGCAGACCGGGAGCAGGCGCTGGCTGCCTTCAAGGAGTTCGGCTCCCAGGCCTGTGTGCTGGAAGCCCTGCAACCTTTGAAATCCGAAATTTCGGTGGTCCTAGCCCGTGGCCTGGACGATCAGGTCAAAACCTTCCCATGTGCCCGTAACGAGCACCGTGACGGCATTTTGGCCGTGTCCACGATCAGTGCCCAGTTTCAGGACGATGCCTTGTCCGAACAGGCTCGTCAGGCAGCGGCTGCTATTGCCCGTACGCTGGATTATGTGGGTGTGTTGTGTGTGGAGTTCTTCATTCTGGAAGACGGCCGTTTGCTGGCCAACGAAGTGGCTCCTCGTCCGCACAATAGCGGCCACTACACCATGAATGCTTGCGTCACCAGTCAGTTTGAACAACAGGCCCGCGTGATGGCCGCTTTGCCTTTGGGCGATACCCGCGCTTTGTGTCCTTCCATGATGCTCAATATCTTGGGCGATATCTGGTTTGACGAACAAGGCCAGATGCGTGAGCCGGATTGGGCTGCCTTGCTGGCTGTGCCTGGTGTGTCCTTGCACTTGTATGGCAAGGCCGAGGCCCGTGTTGGCCGCAAGATGGGGCACGTGAATATTGTGGGCGAGTCGGATCAGCAAGTGCGCGAGCGCACTGCCCGAGCTGCCGCCGCTTTGCACATCGCTTTTGATCATGACTGACACCCCCTCCAGCCCTTCCGAGCAGCAGATAGAGCAAGCCGCCCGTGTGCTGGCACAAGGGGGGCTGGTGGCCTTTCCGACTGAGACAGTCTACGGTCTGGGCGCGGATGCAGAAAACCCGGCTGCAGTGCAACTGATTTACAAGGCCAAGGGCCGCCCTGCGAATCATCCCTTGATTGTGCATGTGGCCCCTGGTGCTGACCTGCGTTACTGGGTGACGGATATTCCGCCCGTGGCGCAGCAATTGATGGATGCCTTCTGGCCCGGTCCGTTGACGCTGATCTTGCCGCGCAATCCGGCTATTCCGGATACGGTCAGTGGCGGACAAAGCAGCATTGGTATTCGTTGTCCTTCCCATCCGGTGGCTCAAGCCTTGCTCAAGCGCATGGCGGAACTCAAGCCCAGCGGTCAGGCCGGTGTGGCGGCGCCTTCGGCCAACAAGTTTGGTCAGGTATCGCCTACGGCCGCCAAGCATGTGCGCGATGAATTTGCGGACATGAGCGCAGAGGAACTGCTGATTGTGGAAGCGGGCCCGTCGGAAGTGGGTATCGAGTCCACCATTGTGGACGTCTCGCGTACCCATCAAGGCGTGGGTGCGGTGCTGTTGCGGCCCGGCCATATCACGGCAGCCATGATTGCCGAGGTCATCGGCTACGAACCCGCCAGTCCGGATCAACAAGCCCCACAAGTGTCGGGCAGCTTGAAAGCGCATTATGCGCCGCGTACCCCTTTGTCTTTATTTGATGAAAGCAGTGCGCCAACGGTGCAGGCTGCTTTGGCCGAAGGGGGCAAGCAGGCCATTGTTGCCTTTGCCTCTTTGCCGCCCTTTTCGGCGGATGTACACGACTGGTATGTGTGCAGCCCGGATGCGCAGCTTTATGCCCAGGATTTGTACGCCATGTTGCGTCGTCTGGACCAAGGCCAGTATCAGCATATTTGGGTGCAGCGTTGCCCGGATACGCCAGACTGGCAGGCGGTCAATGACCGCCTGGGCCGAGCAGCCGCCGCCTTTGAGTAAGGCTGCTGTTTAGTAGGCGTGTGTGCTTTAGGGACTGAGCTTAGGGACTGGGTGAGTTCGCTGTTTAGCGGGCTGTTCGCTTCAGAAAATCCACAATTGCCTGGTTCACCTGCGCTTCCTTATCCCGGTAGGGCAGGTGACCGCATTGCTCCAGCTCCAGCAGCTCCGTGTGCGGCACCAGCTTCTTGATGCGACGGATTTGCTCCAGCGTGCCGTATTCATCATCCACGCCCTGAATGGCCAGAATCGGGCAGGTGATGCGGCTGACGTCCTCTTCGATATTCCAGTCGCGGAATTGGGGTTCCGTCCAGGTGGCGTTCCAGCCCCAGAAGGCGGACTCCACATCATCGTGATAGCGTGCCAGTCGCTCGCGTAAAAAACCTTGCTCGTAGGCTTCGCGGGCGACCAGAATGCCGCGCAAGGAAATGTCTTCCACAAACAGGTGCGGGGCCATCACCACAATGCCTTGCAGCTTGTCGCCAAAGCCGCTGGCTGCCAGCAGGGCAATCGAGCCACCATCACTGTGGCCGACCAGCATAATCGGGCGCTTTTGGCCGTCCTCGCCCAGTTGTTCCAGCAATTGCGGCAGTACGTCCAGTGCCTGTTCGTGCAGATAGTCGGGCTCTTTGGGGCTATTGTCGGGGCGCGGGGTACTGCGGCCATATCCGTAACGTGAGTACATCAGACCGCTACAACCGGTTTGTTCGCACAACTGTGCTGGCCAGTCTTTCCACATGGCAATCGAACCCAGACCCTCATGCAGAAACACCAGCAAAGGAGCCGCGACCCGCTCGGGGAAAATGCGTTGATATTCCAGTTCAATGGCTTGCGTGCCTTGAGTCAGGCTTGCAAATTGCAAAGATGAAGCTAGTGTTGTCATAGCGGTTGATGTGCATAAACCCCAAACAAATTGGGCGTTCAAGTAATTAGGAAACTCTCTTTATGCCATAGATTGGTAGAGGACGCACAGGCTTGCTTTTCCCGATACCCGATGTGGACAGTTTGCTGCGGTTTGTGGCGCTTTAGGGGCAGGTGCTGCAAATTTTGACAGAGATGGTAGAGTGGCGCTCTCGGTCTTTTTTGCCGCCGGGCCGCCCCAAGGCAAAAAGCTCCCCCTTGGGGATGAGCCTGGACACACAGCAGTCCATTGTGGACTGCTGTGTGCCTGGCGAATCCGAGCGGCATACAAGCCGCGAGGTGGAGCGCAAGCCGAAGGCGTAGCGAGGGGGCTTTTTCTTTGCCGCCGGGCCGCCCTAAGGCAAAAAGCTCCCCCTCGGGGATGAGCCTGGACACACAGCAGTCCATTGCGGACTGCTGTGTGCCTAGCGAATCCGAGCGGCATACAAGCCGCGAGGTGGAGCGCAAGCCGAAGGTGCAGCGTGGGGGCTCTTTTTCATTGCACCACAACATGAAATTTGCTGAATTTGAAGTGGGTATGGTCATCAAGCACCCACTTGTACCTGTGACTCGCGAAGAGATGCTCGATTTTGCTCAGAAATACGATCCGCAGTCCTTTCATATTGACGATAAGCAAGCCGAAGAAGGCCATTGGGGCGGCTTGATTGCCAGCGGCTGGCTCACTTGTGGCAAAGCCATGCGCATGGCTGTGGATTCTGCTTTGCACGACTCCGAGTCCTTTGGCTCGCCAGGTTTGGAACGTTTGCGCTGGGTGCTGCCCGTACGGGCAGGTGACTCTATCCGTCTGGAGGCCACCGTTATATCGAAGCGTGTGTCCAGCAGCCGGTCAGATTTAGGCATCATCCGTTGGAATTGGGATGTGTTTAACCAGCGTGATGAACGGGTGCTGGAGCTGGAAGCCACCAGTATGTTTGAGTTGAAGGTTTTACAAGACTAAGAAAGACCACCCACTTATCTATTTGGCCTGTTGCTCTTCGAGGGGCCGGTTTTTATTTTTGGAACGGCTTGGCGACACGAGAAAACTTCCGCGCTACGCTTTGGGCTTACTCGCTCTGAAGGGGGTATCTTGGGAACGGCGCGGTGGTAAGAGAAAAGTCGCCACGCGACACGGTTCGCAGACTGCTTGCCTGGAGGACACTTTTTACCTTGAGCTTGCTTGGTGTAAAAAGGATGCAAGCTGGCGATGCGCTCCCACCGCATGTAATCGGCAAGTTTGATTAGATTCTGAATGAAAGAGGGCAAAGCTTTTTGCTTTGCCCTTATTGAGCTTCGCTTAGAAAAAGGCCTGAATCCCGGTTTGCGCACGTCCCAGAATCAGGGCGTGGACATCGTGAGTACCTTCGTACGTGTTCACCACTTCCAGATTGACTAGATGGCGGGCAATGCCGAACTCGTCAGAGATGCCGTTGCCGCCCAGCATGTCGCGTGCCAGACGGGCAATATCCAGTGCCTTGCCGCAGGAGTTGCGTTTCATGATGGACGTAATTTCCACCGCCGCCGTGCCTTCGTCTTTCATGCGCCCCAGACGCAGGCAGCCTTGCAACGCCAACGTAATCTCGGTTTGCATATCGGCCAGTTTTTTCTGAATCAGCTGATTGGCGGCCAAGGGGCGACCAAACTGTTTGCGGTCCAGGGTGTACTGGCGGGCGGTATGCCAGCAGGATTCAGCCGCACCCAAGGCACCCCAGGCAATCCCGAAGCGGGCCGAGTTCAGGCAGGTGAAGGGACCACGCAAACCCGAGACATGCGGCAGCATTTGGCTGTCTGCAATGTCCACATCGGCCATGACAATCTCGCCGGTCAGGGAAGCGCGCAAGCCTACTTTGCCGTGAATGGCCGGGGTGGACAGGCCTTTCATGCCTTTTTCCAGAATGAAGCCACGGATCTTGCCGTCGTCTTCACCACCCACGACTTTGGCCCAAACCACCAGCACATCGGCAATGGGGGAGTTGGTAATCCAGGTTTTATTGCCGCTCAGGCGATAGCCGCCGTCTACTTTGACAGCGCGGCTTTCCATGGCGCCGGGGTCCGAACCGTGATTGGGTTCAGTCAGGCCAAAGCAACCAATCCATTGCCCGCTGGCCAGCTTGGGCAGGTACTTCTGTTTCTGCTCTTCGCTGCCAAATTCAAAAATCGGCACCATCACCAAAGAGGACTGTACGCTCATCATGGAGCGGTAGCCCGAATCCACACGCTCCACTTCGCGGGCGATCAAACCGTAGCTGACGTAGTTCAGACCGGCACCCCCGTAGGCTTCAGGAATGGTGGCTCCCAACAAGCCCAGCGCGCCCATTTCGGCAAAGATGGCGGGGTCGGTCTGCTCGTGACGAAAGGCTTGCAGCACGCGCGGCAACAGCTTTTCCTGCGCATAGGCATGGGCGGCATCGCGCACCATACGTTCTTCATCGCTCAACTGCTGATTCAGTAGCAGAGGGTCGTCCCAATGAAAAGAGGGATTGGCAGACATAGAGGTACTCCGGGAAGATCAAAGACGGTCAGTTAAGTGGGGCCAACATGGGCGCCATCGGTCTGGGAAATAGAAAAGAGCCATGTGAGTATCGCTGGCACTGGCAACGGTGGGCAATAGCGTTAGAGGTGGCGCATGGTCAGGCGGCTGCGCACAAGCGATATCCATGTAAGGTCTCAGCATAATGTGCATAAAGCGCACAAATCAATTGATAAAATTGCACAATGTCGTGTGCTGGCGTAACGATCCCGCCTAGCGACGGGTGGGCAGGGAAGAGGTTTCACAATCAGGAGAGTGTCTAATGAGACAAGGCGTGCCCAGTCTGGGCGCATTACAGGCCTTTGAGGCGACGGCCCGCCTGGGGACCTTTTCCCGTGCGGCCGAGGAATTGTCCTTGACGCATAGTGCGGTGTACCGGCAGGTAAGCGGCCTGGAGCAGCGTCTGGGTGTGACTTTGCTGACACGGGTGCGGCGGCGTCTGGTGCTGACCCCGGCGGGGCGCGATTATGCCGCCCGTATCCGTCACCATCTGGAGCAAATCGGCAAAGACACCTTCAGCCTGATTGCGCGTGCTGGCGTGGGCCGCAGCATTCATCTGGCGGTGCTGCCTACCTTGTCCACGGTGTGGTTGATGCCGCGTCTGGCCCGTTTCTCCCGGCAATATCCTGACATTACGGTCAGTCTGTCTGTGCGTACCACTCCGTTTCAGTTTGGCGACCATCCCTTTGATGCCGCCATTTATCATGGACGGCAGTTATGGCCCCAAACCGAGGGTATCAAGCTGTTTGACGAAGGCGAGCTGGTGCCGGTGTGCTCGCCCACGCTGGCTGCCAGTGGCCACTGGCAAAAGCTGATTCACTTGCATATGTCTACACGCCCCGATAGCTGGTCGGACTGGTATCGGTCTGCCGGGCTGGAGCCGGATCTGCGCGTCAGCTCCGGCCCGCGTTATGAGCTGTTCAGCCTGGTGATGGCGGCCTTGCATGCCGATATGGGAGTGGCTTTGATGCCGCGCTTTTTGGTGCAGCAGGCGCTGGAGCAGGGCGAGCTGATTATGCCGCTGGACCATGCCATGCCAGTGAGCGAGGCTTACTTTTTTAGTTACCCCACGGCCAATGAACCCAGCGAGGCGGTGCGTTTGCTGGAACAATGGCTGCTTGAGCACGAAAAGGAGAATACATGAGATTGCACTGGAAACCGGCGTTGCTGTCGGCGGCCTTGACCCTAGCCTTGGTGCTGCCTGCGCATGCTCGGGAAGCGGCCAGCCAGCATTTGAATCCGGAGACCGCCAGCAGGGCCGTGCAACGTGACAAGCTCGTCACACAAAAAAGTATGGTGGTGACGGCCAATCCGTTGGCTACTCAGGCCGGTTTGCGCATTCTGGACCAGGGCGGCAGTGCGGTGGATGCGGCCATTGCGGCCCAGTTGGTGCTGGGGCTGGTCGAGCCACAGTCCTCCGGTATTGGCGGCGGCGGCTTTTTACTGATGTTTCAGCCCAAGACCGGCTTGATGAGCTATGACGGACGGGAAACCGTGCCTGCAGCCAGCAGTCTGGATCGCTTCGAGCTGGACGGCCAAACCATGTCCTTCAAACAGGCGGTCAATAGTGGTCGTTCGGTAGGCGTACCGGGTTTGCTGCGTGCCCTGGAGTTGATGCATAAAGATGGTGGCGTGCTGCCGTGGGCGAATTTGTTTGATCCGGCGATTGAGCTGGCCGAGGTCGGCTTTGAGGTCAGCCCCCGTTTGAATACCTTGATTGCCGATAATCCTGAGCTGGCAGACAAGGCCGCTACACGCGCCTATTTTCTGGACGAACAGGGCAGGCCTTGGCCCGTCGGCCATCGTTTACAGAACAAGGAATACGCCCAGGTGCTGCGCCTTTTGGCCAGACAGGGCGCACAGGCTTTCTATCAAGGTGAGCTTGCCCAGGATATGGTGGCTGCCGTTGCCGCCGACCCGATTGCGGGTGACTTGGCAGAGTCCGACTTGAAGCAGTACCGTGCGCTGCGACGTGAACCCCTCTGTATGGACTGGCAGCAGTTGGCGCTCTGTGGCATGGCACCACCCAGCTCGGGGGCTATCAGTGTGATGCAGATGCTGGGCATCTTACAGCACACCCCCATTGCTGACGCAGAACCGCAATCTGTGGAAGCGATTCATTATTTTTCTGAAGCAGGGCGTTTGGCTTTTGCGGATCGGGATGCCTGGGTGGCGGATCCGGCATTTGTGTCTGTGCCCCAGCAGGCTTTGCTGGCTCCAGCGTATCTGAAATCACGCGCTGCCTTGATCCAGCCAGACCGTTCCATGGGGCATGCTCAACCAGGCAAGCCGTTGGCTGACTCACAAGCCGCCAGTGACAACACGCCCGAGCTGCCGTCCACCACGCATTTATCCGTAGCGGATGCTCAGGGGCAGGTGGTATCCATGACCACGTCAATAGAGTCTGCTTTTGGCAGCAAAATCATGGTGCGTGGTTTTTTGTTGAACAATCAGTTAACGGACTTTGCCTTGAGTCCCAAGGACGAGATGGGACGCCTGTCTGTGAATCGGGTGGAGCCAGGTAAGCGTCCACGCAGTTCCATGGCCCCGATGATGGTGTTGCAACAGGGGCGTCCAGTCATTGCCCTGGGTTCACCGGGTGGCAGTGCCATCATTCCTTACGTGGCTCAGGCCCTGACCGGCATGTTGATGTGGGATCTGGACGCTCAACGGGCAGTCAGCCTGCCGCATTACGGCAGCCGCAACTGGGCGACCGAGCTGGAAGCGGGAACGGCGGTGACCACGCAGGCCCAAGCTTTGAGAGCGATGGGTCATGAAGTACGAGAGCAGCCTTTTCCCAGCGGTACGCATGTGATTCGCTGGACCCAGAAAGGACTGGAGGCGGGGGTAGATCCTCGACGGGAAGGCTTGGCGCTAGGGCAGTAAGCAGAGCTTGTAGCCGTGTACCCCAGGTAAACATGGTCTTGCCTACGAGACATGTTGCAAGCGCATGGCGGACTTGGGGAAGCAGTCAGTATTCGGGAGAGGCTGTTGGCGATGTGAAGCAGATACTCGTCAGAGATTGGCAGAGACAGCAGTCGATCGTTGCCAGAGGCTGGTAGAACTAATTGCCAAGTAGCTAGCAGGCTCAAGTCGTCTGGCTTTTGAAAAAATGGGTGACCAGTAAAAAGCCCTCAATGCGTGGATCTATATCCACAGCATTGAGGGCTTTTTTTTAAGTCTTGAGACAGACCTGATCGTGTCGCTTAGCGAAATACCACGGTGCGCTGATCGTTCAGCAAGATACGGTGCTCAACGTGGGCGCGCACGGCACGGGCCAGAACCAGAGACTCCACATCGCTACCGATCTGGGTCAGCTCAGCTGGGCTGACAGCATGGGTGACGTGTTCCACGTCCTGTTCGATGATCGGGCCTTCGTCCAGATCCGCCGTCACGTAGTGAGCAGTAGCGCCAATAATCTTCACACCGCGAGCATGGGCCTGGTGGTAGGGACGCGCGCCCTTGAAGCTGGGCAGGAAGCTGTGGTGGATATTGATGGCGCGGCCAGACAGGGACTGACACAGATTGGTGGACAGAATCTGCATGTAGCGGGCCAGCACAACCAGATCAATCTTCAGGTCACGAGCCAGGTCGATGATCTGTTGCTCTTGCTGGGGACGGGTTTCCGGTGTCACAGGCAGGTGATGGAAAGGAATGCCGTAGGAGGAAGCCAGGCCAGCGTGGTCGGTGTGGTTGGAAGCCACGGCCGCAATTTCAACCGGCAATTGGCCGCTATGGGCGCGAAACAGCAGATCGTTCAGGCAGTGGCCCTGGCGGCTGACCAGAATCAGCAGGCGGGCTTTGCGCTGGGCGTCATAAATATTGGCATCCATGCTGAATTTTTCGGCAATGGGCGCGAAGCTGGTTTGCAATGCGTTCACATCCTGCTTTTCAGGCAGGGAAAACTGGATGCGCAGGAAAAAGCGGTTGGTGGCGGCGTCGCCAAACTGCTGTGCCTCAACAATGTTGCCGTTCTGCTCAAGCAGCCAGCCCGAAACGTTGTGGACAATGCCGGTACGATCCGGGCAGGATAGGGTCAAGATGTAATCGTTCATCAACAGTATTGTAAAGATTTCAGAAAAGTTTTTAAGCTGCCTGGGCCAGGGTTTCCTGGCCGTGACGTGCAATCGCTAAACACGCGGTCAGGCCAGGGGATTCGATGCCGAACAGATTCAGCAGTCCGGGGATGCCGTGGGTGGCAGGCCCGGAAAAGACAAAGTCGGCAGCCGCATGGCCGGCGGGCACAATTTTAGGCCGGATGCCGCTATAGGCGGGGTTTAGGCTGTTATCGGGTAAAGCGGGCCAGTACTCGCGCACGGCGGCGTAAAAAGAGTGGCCTCGTTGCGGGTCCATATCGTAGTTCTCATCCTGCACCCATTCGGTGTCCGGGCCAAAGCGGGCCTGACCGGCCAGATCCAGCGTCAGATGCACACCCAGTCCGGCTTTATTGGGCATGGGGTAAATCAGGTGCTTGAAGGGGGAGCGACCCGCCAACGAGAAATAGCTGCCTTTGCA
This sequence comes from Alcaligenes sp. LTN-3, assembly GCF_059735605.1. Taxonomy (NCBI): domain Bacteria; kingdom Pseudomonadati; phylum Pseudomonadota; class Betaproteobacteria; order Burkholderiales; family Alcaligenaceae; genus Alcaligenes; species Alcaligenes sp. LTN-3. The sequence continues at coordinate 577,598 of NZ_JCAPDN010000002.1, forward strand.
CAGATAGGCGTTCGGGATATGGCTGGCATCCAGCCCTTCGATCTGGCGTGCAGCGGCGACAGCGCCCAGACCGGCCGCATTGATCAGGCAGGTGCTTGTCAGGCTGAACGGCTCTGCGCCACCGACGTGTACTTCAAAGCCTTGTCCGGGCAGGACACGAGCACTGACAAAGGGCGTATTGAAAACCAACTGAGCACCGTTATTCTCTGCATCGCCTTGCAAAGCCAGCATCAAGGCATGGGTGTCCACAATGCCGGTAGAAGGGGAAAGCAGGGCAGCGCTGCAATTCAAGGCCGGCTCCAGAGCCTGGGCTTGGGCCGCATCCAGCCACTGCAAATCGTCCACTCCACAGGCACGCGCTTGCGCCTGCAGCTTCAGCAGATCGGCTTGTTGTTCGGGCGTGGTCGCCACAATGAGTTTGCCGCAACGGGCGTGGTCTATATGGTGTTTCTGGCAGTAGTCATACAGTTGGGCTTTGCCTTCTACACACAAGCGGGCCTTCAGGCTGCCGGGAGTGTAGTAAATGCCCGCGTGTATGACCTCTGAGTTGCGCGAGCTGACGCCATTGCCAATGCTGGCGGTTTGCTCGATCAGCAGAACTTCCATGCCTTGTTGGGCCATTTGTCGGGCACAGGCTAACCCTACTACCCCTGCTCCCAGCACTATGCAATCAACGTCGTTTGCCATGATCAGGACCTTATTGGCGTGTAAGAGCAAAAGGCGTAGTGTACTCCTGCCATGCAGCCCTCGTCAGGGGGGCCTTGCAACACCCTGTCACGCCAGGGAAGGGGTCAGGTCAAAGTCGCCCGCGTGGTAGATCAGGGGCTGGTGAGCGCTGCGTTCGCAATGGGTGACTTCACCGATAAAGATCAGGTGGTCGCCGGCCTCATGAACGGCATAAGGCTTGCACTCAAACCAGGCGCTGCAACGCTCGTCGTCCAGCATGAGTAAGCCGTGCGGGGAGCGTTTAGTGGGGTGATCGTGAAAGCGCTCGGCCTGGCTGCCCCAGGCAAAGCGTTTGGCCAGCGATAGCTGACTGGCTCCTAAAACGTGAATCACATAACCTTCGCCATCCACAAAATGCGGCAGGGACTGGGAGCGTTTGGCCAGCGACCACAGCACCAGAGGCGGGTCCAGAGACACAGAGTTAAAGGAGCTGACGGTCAGGCCAATGGCCTGATCCGGATGGTCTTTATTGGCGCCGGTCACGACCGTCACGCCTGTGGCGAAACGGCCCAGTGCCGAACGAAAGAAGTCGCTATCGAAAGTAGAAGAAAAAACAGTCATTGCATCGAGTCTGAGGGCAGGCGTCCCCAAGGGAACGTGTTAAGGAGCCAGTCGGCTCACCTGCCAATCAGATGGGTCCTTGCGGTCGAACACCAGCCTGTCGTGCAGGCGCGAAGCACGGCCTTGCCAGAATTCGACATGGTCTGGAGTCAGTCGGAAGCCACCCCAGTGTTCAGGGCGGGCGGGATGTTCACCTAAGCTTTCAGTGTACTGCTTGGCACGGGCATCCAGCTCTGCGCGGCTGATGGGTTGGCTTTGTGGTGAGGCCCAGGCACCAATGCGCGAGCCCAGAGGACGACTGTGAAAGTATTCGTCGGATTCGGCCGCGCTGATGCGGCTGATGCGGCCCTCAAAGCGCACCTGGCGCTGCATGGAAGACCAGAAAAAGGACAGGCTGGCCCAAGGGTTGTGGTCCAGGTCCGTTCCCTTGCGAGACAGGTAGTTCGTAAAGAACACCAAGCCTTGTTCATCGTAAGCCTTGAGCAGGACAACGCGCGCCGATGGGCGACCTTCTGGGTTCACCGTGGCCAGCGTCATCGCCGTGGGTTCGACTTCCTTCAGTTCAATGGCCTGATCCAGCCAGCGTTGGAATTGCTGGCGAGGGTCGGCACACAGTTCGTTTTCGCTCAGGGAAAAGCGTTCGTATTCGTTACGCAAATCGGCAAGGGACATGGGGCGCTCTTAGGCTTGTTGAGGATTAAGCAGTGCAGTCTGGCTTTGTAGTAATTGAACCACTGATTGCAGGCGTTTATCCAGAATTTTAGAGCGTTGCAGCGCCGAGGCGGTTTCCATGACGTATTCGATGCAAGGGCCGTTGGTTCCCTGGGCCGAATACACCACCTGTCGCAACTGTTCGTCCGGCATACGGGGTACGTAAGCATCGGTCTTGCGGTTCATGGTAAAGACCAGGGCGCGAATGTCGCCTTGGCTGGTGCGGCAGCGCAACCAGCGGGGGATATAAGCCCCGCTGGGCATCTCGCGCAGCCACAGGGCATCGAATACTTTGGGTACGCTTTCGGCAGGAATACGGAAGGCCATGCCACGGCAAGAACCACCGACATCCAGCCCAAAGACCAGACCGGGCTGCTCGGGCGTTCCACGGTTGATTCGTGACCACAAGCACAGCGCCCGGTGGTAGCCGCGCAGCAAGGCTTGGCGCTGCTCGGCAAATTCAAAATCGGGACGCCAGATCAGGGAGCCGTAGCCGTAGACCCACAGGTCTTGTTTTTCACACCATTGCGCCTCTTCCAGGGATTGACGCAAAGAGGCGTTGCGCTCTTCGTCAGTCAGGACACGAAAGCTGCACGGTGTGGGTACGGCGGAAGGCGAGGCGGAAATAGAATCGATGTTCACGGCGTAAAGAAGTGGTAAGCCAAAATCACAGATGCTTGAAACCTATGGCAATTGTAGAGCAAGCACAGTCCACTGTAGCGGGCTTTGCCGCTGATAACTAAGGAAAAATACTAATTTGCTTATATGAGTGTTGCTATTTGGCAGAGCACCGTCAAGCCACCAGGGCATAAGGCCTGTTTCCGGGGCTGGGCAGGCGCAATTAGACGTAGAATGAACGGGTTTGGCCGCATGGGCCGGTGATGGACAGATTGCATGACAGAGCAGCACAACATGGATGCCGAACGCCGCTTCGGTGGTTTGGATCGTTTGTATGGAGCCGGCGCGCGTGAGCGTCTGGCTGCCGCCCATGTGATGGTGGCGGGTATCGGGGGCGTAGGGACCTGGGCAGTGGAGGCTTTGGCCCGTTCTGCCGTGGGCCGAATCACCTTGATTGATCTGGATAATATTGCCGAGTCCAACATCAACCGCCAATTGCCTGCCCTGGACAGCACTTTGGGGATGGCCAAGATTGAAGCCATGGCCCAGCGCATTGCGCAGATCAATCCACACTGTCAACTGCAATTGATCGAAGATTTCGTCACCGAGGACAATGCAGCCAGTCTGCTGGAGCAGCGTCCCGACGTATTTCTGGATTGCACCGATCAGGCCAGTGCCAAGATCGCCCTGATCTTGCAGGCTAGGCGTTTGAACGTCCCCTTATTGAGTTGTGGCGGGGCGGGCGGAAAAACCGACCCTTTAACCTTGCGCCGGGGAGATTTGTCGGTGGCACGCCACGATGCCCTGTTAGGCAAACTGCGGCAGATCCTGCGCAAGCAGCATGGCTTTGCGCGTGGCAGCGATGCCCAGGGCCGTGCCTTGAAGCGCGTGCCTCGCATGGGTGTGGATTGCTTGTGGTTCGAGCAGGAAACCCGCTTGCCGCAAAACTGGACCCAGGCTGAAGACGGTGCCCTGCAAGGTTTGGCCTGCGCAGGCTATGGCTCCGGAGTGACGATTACGGCCAGCATGGGGATGCAGGCCGCCGACTACGCCTTAAACCGGATTCTGAACCAGTAAGGCGTTCTGCCAGCCGCGCAGGGCGTTCGAAATACGAATCGCCCGTGCATGCAGCAAGTCATCCAGAAAAAGCTCCGTTTCACGCGCCAGACCGCTATTTAGGAGCGCCTGTCGTTGCACACCAGGCAGGAGCCAGCCTTGTGCGGGTGGCGTCCACCAGTGGCCCTGCTCATCCTGGATATAGATATTGCTGCGGCTGCCTTCGCAAACCCGGTTTTGCGTATCCAGAAAAATTACATCAAAAAGTTGGGGATGCTTTTCCAGCAGGGCAGCGGCGTCCTGATACCAGGGGCGATGCGTGGTTTTGTGCGAGAGCAGTGGGTCCTGGGCCGGCAAAGGGGTCTTGGATAAGCATAGTTGCAAGGGCCCTTCCAGAGCGGGCAAGGCCTGCGCCTCGGCCTGCGCACTGGCTTTTGCGTTCCACAGAATGCGTAGCCGCAAGGGAGTATTGACGGGAGCCTGGCCCAGCGCCGTATGCATGGCTTGCAGCCAGGTTTGTGCGTCCCAGTCGTAGCCCAGTTCCGCGCAACTGCGTGCCACGCGTTCCAGATGCAGTTCCAACAGGGGGATCTGGCCGTCTGCGTCTACCCGCAAGGTTTCTATCAATTCAGGTTTGCTTTGGCTCATGATGCTGCCTTTAAGTCAGTGTTACAGGGGCCTGCAATACACGTGCTTTCCACAAGCACTCCAACCACTCCTGGTCCGGGTCCGAGTCCAGAACGATGCCACCACCCACGCCAAACCTTCCTTGGCCGTGATTGTCCAGCTCCAGACTGCGGATGCTGACATTCAGGGACAGGTCGCCGTTAGGGTTCAGGTAGCCTACCGAGCCACAGTAAATACCGCGTCGCTGCGTCTCCAGCTGACGTATGCATTGCATGGCGGCCAGCTTTGGGGCGCCGGTAATCGAACCACAGGGGAACAGGGCGCGTAGCAAGGCTTCCAGCGTGCAATCCGGCTCGACTTCGGCCTGAATGCTGGAAGTCATGGTCCAGACCGAGGCATATTGCTCTACATCGAACAGGCTGGTGGTTTGCACGGTGCCGGTGCGGGCCACTTGGCCCAGATCGTTACGTAGCAAATCCACAATCATCAGGTTTTCGGCCCGGTCTTTCAGGCTGCTTTGCAGCTCCTGGGCGTTTTTCTGATCTTGAACAGGGTCGGTATCGCGCGGGCGTGTGCCTTTCATGGGGCGGGTCCGCACGGTGTTCCCACGTTTTTCCAGAAACAGCTCGGGTGACAGCGACAGGATATGGCGATCACCCAGATCCAGATAAGCACCGTAGGCCACCGGGTGGCGGCTGGCCAGTGCGGTATAGAGATCACGCGGAGCCATGCCTGATTGAATGCTCAAGGGCATGGTGTAGTTGATCTGGTAAAAATCCCCAGCCTGCAAACCCTGCTGAACCTGGGCCAGCGCATCCCGATAGTCTTGCTGGTTGATTGGCAGTTTGACCGTCAGCTCGGGTGTGGCCTGGCTATCCCATAACGCCACTTCCTGTGCCTGTTCAAATACCAGTGCGTTCAGAAGCGCATGTGGCGCAGTATCACGAGCGGGTAGACGGGGTTCGAACAGTTCGGCCAGTTCGTAGTCCAGTGCCAGGGCCACCCAGTGGCCCGCCTGGCGAGCCTGTTCGATTTGTTCAAAAGCAGTACTTAAGTCTTCAGGGCGACGGGCCTGGATATGGCCCAGGTAGCCCTGCATTTCCAGCGCATAGCCTTTTAGTCTGTCTTCAAATCGGCCATACATGCGCCGTGTTCCTTTAAAAATTCCGCCAAGGCCATGCCGGTATGCGAGGCAGGGTTGGCTTGTACTTGATCTGGCGTGCCTTGCACCACCAGCCTGCCGCCGCCCGAGCCGCCTTCGGGGCCCAGATCGACAATCCAGTCTGCTTCGGCAATCAAATCCAGATTATGTTCAATGACCAGCACGGTGTGACCGGCATCGACCAGTCGGTGCAGCACCACAATCAGCTTTTCCACATCTGCCATGGACAGGCCCACGCTGGGTTCGTCCAGTACATATAGCGTATGCGGCGCCTTGTAGGCGCGGCCCGTACGGGTCAGGCCCTCGTCCAGGCGGGCCTTGACCAGTTCGCTGACCAGCTTGACGCGCTGCGCTTCGCCACCGGACAGGGTGGGGGAAGGTTGGCCCAGGGTCAGATAACCCAGGCCCACACTTTGCATCAATTGCAGCGGGCGCAATATTTTAGGATGTGCGGCAAAGTATTCAACAGCTTCGTCCACATCCATTTGCAAAAGCTGGCCGGCGGAGACATCGCGCCAGGTCACCGCCAGTGTTTCCGGATTGAAGCGCTGGCCGTGGCAGGCGTCACAAGGCACCTTTACGTCCGGCAGGAAGCTCATTTCCAGGGTGCGCATGCCTTGGCCTTCGCACAAAGGGCAGCGACCATCGCCAGTATTGAAGGAAAAGCGTGAGGCGCTCCAGCCCCGCAGGCGGGCATCGTTGGTGTTGGCAAACAGTTTGCGCACCTCGTCCCAGAAGCCGATGTAGGTGGCCGGGCAGGAGCGGGGGGTTTTGCCGATCGGGGTCTGGTCCACTTCCAGCACGCGGTCCAGGCTTTCCCAGCCGCTGATGCTGGCGCAACCCTGCCACACAGGCTTTTCTTTGCTGCCGACAACGCGCTGCAAATTATCCAGCAGCACATCACGGGCAAAGGTGGATTTGCCGGAGCCCGACACGCCCGTTACCAGACTGAGCTTGCCTAGTGGAATACCGGCCTTTACCTTGTTCAGGTTGTGCAGGCTGGCATCGTGCACCGTTAGCATGGGCACATCGGCCTGAACAGGGCGGCGTGCCTGCATGGGGTGTTTGAGTGGTTCGCGCAGATAGCGGCCAGTCAGTGAATTGGGGTTGGCCTCGATTTCTGCCAGTGTGCCCTGGGCGATGACTTCACCCCCTCGTTTGCCGGCACCGGGGCCCATATCAATAAGGTGCTGAGCACGGCGTATGGTGTCTTCGTCGTGTTCAACGACCACGAGCGTGTTGCCATTGCCTTCCAGACGCGCCATGGCGTTGAGCAGAATCTGGTTATCGCGGGGGTGTAAGCCAATGGTGGGTTCGTCCAGCACATAGCACACGCCCTGCAGGTTCGAGCCTAATTGGGCGGCCAGACGGATGCGCTGGGCCTCACCACCCGATAAGGTGGGGGCGGCACGATCCAGCGCCAGATAACCCAGGCCCACTTCATGCATGAAGTCCAGACGGCTACGTATCTCGTTCAGAATGTCGCGCGCAATATCGGCTTCGCGGCCACTCATGTTCAGGTTGCCAAAAAAAGTCTGTGCCTCGTCCACGGGCAGACCGGCCAGCTTGGCAATGGACTGGTCGCGCCATTCAAACGCCAGCGAGACCGGGTTCAAGCGTTGACCATGGCAACTTGGGCATTCCACCGCTTCGCCATCGTAGCCGTTGTTCCAGTTGTTTTCCTCGCCCGTTTGTTCCTGGTCGAAGCCAGTCAGCTTCAAACCTGTACCAAAGCAGTCCTTACACCAGCCGTGCTTGGAGTTGTAGGAGAACATGCGCGGGTCCGGCTCGGGGAAGCTGGTGCCGCAGCAGGGGCAGGCCCGTTTGACGGAGAAATGTTGCTGGCTGGCATTGGACAGCGGTTGACCTTGTCGGCGTTGCTCCAGTGACAGGGTGCCCGACGGCGTCAAGGGGGCCAGCACACTAAAGGAGCCGTGACCCAGTTCCAGCGCTTCGCGTATGGCTTGGCGCAGTTGCAGTTCGTGGCGAGGGTCAATGATCAGATCGGCTACTGGCAGTTCCAGCGTGTGTTCGCTGTAACGGTCCAGACGGGGCCAAGGGTTGACGGGGATGAACTCGCCATCCACGCGCAAATGCGTATAGCCCTTGCCCTGCGCCCATTTGGCCAGGTCGGTGTAGTACCCCTTGCGGGCCGTGACCAAGGGAGCCAGCAAACCAATATGCTCACCCTTGTGATCGCGCAGCAGTTGCGCGGCGATTTGCTCGGCGGTCTGTGGGGCCACGGGCACGCGGCAGTCCGGGCAGTATTGGGTGGCCAGCTTCACGTACAGCAAGCGCAGGAAGTGGTGAATTTCCGTCATGGTCGCCACGGTGGACTTGCGTCCCCCCCGGCTGGTGCGCTGCTCAATGGCAACAGTGGGCGGAATGCCGTAAATCGCGTCCACATCGGGCTGACCGGCTGGCTGCACAATGGCACGGGCATAAGCATTCAGGGATTCCAGATAGCGGCGCTGGCCTTCGTTAAACAGAATGTCGAAGGCCAGGGTGGATTTGCCCGAACCGGATACACCCGTCACCACCGTGAAGGTGTTGTGCGGGATGTGTACCGAGATGTTTTTCAGGTTGTGTTCGCGCGCATTCAGGATGGCGATCTGGCCATCGTTGCTGCCGCCCGAGCTGGCTTTGTAGTCCACCGCAGGTTCCTGGAACAGAGCCGAGCCTGAACCGATGGTGGCTTGCTCGTACTCTTTCAGGGCATGGCCGGTGTGCGAGTGCTCCAGGGCCATGATGTCCGCCGGTGTTCCCGCGCCTAACAATTGACCACCATGTTCGCCACCTTCTGGACCCAGATCAATAATCCAGTCGGCCGCGCGGATCAGGTCCAGGTTGTGCTCAATAATCAGCAGGCTGTGGCCGGCAGCCAACAGCTTGCGGAAGGCGCGCATCAGGCGGGCAATATCGTCAAAGTGCAGGCCGGTGGTGGGCTCGTCGAACAGGAACAGATTGCCTTTCTTGGCGACCTTCACTTGACTCAAGCGAGTGCGCGAAGCCTGGGCCAGATAAGCCGCCAACTTCAGACGTTGTGCCTCACCGCCCGAGAGTGTGGGCACAGGCTGGCCCAGTTTCAGGTAATCCAGACCTACATCGGCCAGCGGCGCCAGGCCGGTTTGCACATCGCGCAGGCCTTCAAAGAATTCCATGGCCTGATGCACGGTCATGTCCAGTACCTCGTCAATCGAGGCGCTGCGACCAAAGTGTTCGATACGCACTTCCAGCACCTCGGGGCGGAAGCGTTTGCCATCGCAATCCGGGCAGCGCAGGTACACATCGGACAGGAACTGCATTTCGATATGTTCAAAGCCCGTGCCACCACACGTCGGGCAGCGACCATCACCACTATTGAAGCTGAAGGTGCCGGGCGTGTAGCTGCGTTCTTTGGACAGCGGAGCCTGGGCGAACAGCTTGCGGATAGGGTCAAAGGCACCGACATAGCTGGCCGGGTTGGAGCGGGCCGTCTTGCCGATTGGCGTCTGGTCCACCATCACCACTTCGGCAATTTGCTCGGCACCCAGCAAGGCGCCGTAAGGGCCTGGGGCTTCGGTCGGTTTGCCTTGTTGTTTCAGGATGGCCGGGTAGAGCACGTCCTGAATCAGCGTGGATTTGCCCGAGCCGGATACGCCCGTCACGCAGACTAGACGGCCTAGCGGAATGGACACGGAGATATGGCACAGATTGTGCGCGCTGACGTCTTCCAGCAGCAGGCGGGGCGTGTTCTCGGCCACCGGCATTGGGCGGGGCGATTCGATGCTCAGCTCGCCACTCAGGTAGCGGCCAGTCAGCGTTTGCGCGCCGCGCAAGGCTTGGGGCGAACCATCAAACAGAATCTGGCCACCACGCTCGCCAGGGCCGGGGCCCATGTCCAGAATACGGTCGGCAGCCACCATCACTTGTGGGTCATGCTCAACCACCACCAAGGTGTTGCCATTGCCGCGCAGACGGTGCATCACTTCAATAATGCGGTGCATGTCGCGCGGGTGCAGGCCAATCGAAGGCTCATCCAGCACGAACAAGGTATTCACCAGCGAGGTGCCCAGCGCTGTGGTCAGGTTGATACGCTGTACTTCGCCGCCAGACAGGGTGCGGCTTTGGCGGTCCAGGGACAAATAGGACAGGCCCACATCGCACAGATAATCCAGACGGGATAGTGTTTCTTTCAGGAGCAGATCGATAGCTGCATCGCGTGCGTCGCCAAAGTGCAGGCCACGGAAAAATGTGCGCACGTGCTCGATAGGCAGGCGCATCAGGTCCGGGACGCTCAGGCCGGGCATGGCATCCAGTTGCTCGCGCAGCCAGTTGGAATGCACGGGCATGAAACGTGGGTAGCGGGAATCGGCGGGGGCGGCCTGATCGCCCACACGCCACAAGCTGGCTTCGGGTTTCAGACGAGAGCCGGCGCAGGCCGGGCAGGTGTTGTAGCTGCGGTATTTGGACAGCAACACACGCACATGCATTTTGTAGGCGCGTGATTCCAGCCAGTCAAAGAAACGCTGGGCGCCGTACCACTGGGTTTTCCAGGCTTGATTGCCGCCCTTCCAGTCCGGGGTGCCATTAATCACCCAGTCGCGTTCTTCCTGGCTCAAGTCTTTCCAGGGCACGCCCAAACGGACACCTGCCGCTGGGGCGTAGCGTTCCATCTCGACCTGACATTCTTTGTAGCTGGCCGTCTGCCACGGGCGGATCGCGCCTTCCAGCAGGCTTTTGCTGGGATCGGGAACGACCAGACCGTAATCAATCCCCATCACCCGGCCAAAGCCACGGCAGGACTCACAGGCGCCCAAGGGCGAGTTGAAGGAGAAGGTGCTGGCAACCGGCGTGCTGTATTCAATATCGCACGGGGCACAGTGCAGGCCCTGGCTGAAACGCCAAGCAGTTTCCGGACCGTCGGCACTGGCCGAGGCATAGACAGTTAGCTTGCCCTGGCCATGACGCAGGGCGGCTTCAATGGCCTCCATGAAACGTTCCGGTTCTACCGAGCTGACGCGAAAACGGTCCTGGATCACATAGAGAAGCTTTTGTTCTGTGGGGGCGGCTTTGCTGCTTTTGCCTTTCTTGGTGCTGCTGGCCGTGATGGTCTGCGTCTCTTCGTGGTGCAGGCGGGTGTAGCCCTGCTGATGCAGCAAGGTTTCAATCTCTTGCTGCGTGAAGTTGGCCGGAACCTTGACGGCAAAGGTCAGGACCAGACGGGGGTCGTCGTGGTCTACCGCCAGTTGGCGAATCTGTTTGGCGATGCTGTCGGCATTGTCGCGGCGTACAGGCTGGGCACACTGGCGGCAATACAGCTCGCCTAAACGAGCGTACAGCAGTTTGATGTAATCGTTCAGCTCCGTCATGGTGCCCACGGTACTGCGCGAGTTGCGCACCGGGTTCACCTGATCAATGGCAATGGCGGGCAAGATGCCTTCAATGCGATCAACCTGGGGCTTGTCCATGCGATCCAGGAACTGGCGTGCATAGGGAGAGAAGGTTTCCACATAGCGCCGTTGACCTTCTGCATACAGGGTGTCAAAGGCCAGCGAGCTTTTGCCTGAGCCGGAAACGCCGGTAATAACCAGTAACTCGCCCGTTTTGATACGTACATTCAGGTTTTTCAGAGTGTTCTGGCGGGCGCCAAAAATGCGAATTTCTGAGCTCATGGCAAGGTCGGCTTTCTGGAGAGGGCTGGGTGGGAAAGCGGCAGCGAAAAGGCCTGTCAAACAGGCCCCATGCGCCAGTCAGAGCGGTATATGCCAGCAAGGTGTTGCCAGGGATGCTCACTCTAGCCTTTGTATCTTAACGCGGATTACGGTAGAATTTCTGGTTAGCTATTGCGCTTTTGTCGGGATCATCCGGCAGGGCTTACATTAAGATCGGAGATCACCATGGCGGAAATCAAACGCACTCGCCGCAACACGCTGGAGCGTCGTTGCCTGGGTAAAGCATTCAAACGTCTGTTTGTGCGCGCACCCAAGGGCGTTTTCAAAATGCTGGAAAAAGTCAAGCGCGTCTAAGTGCCTGGCTTGGGCGGTGGACAGGCAGGAATCTGATTTTCCAGCTTGAAATCACAGCCAGCAGCAAAAAAACCACAGGCTTGCCTGTGGTTTTTTTGTGCGCGTTTGATTTTTCTGCGAGTTCGGAAAATCTGTTGCACATCGTACCTTGTCCAAGAAGAAGCTTGCCTTATGATGGTGTCATCTTCATGCAGAAGTAAGCGTTGCCCGTAATAATAATCAAAACGGCTGATTGCATATTTTGGGGACATTAGCTCATGGAATGGCGCCATTTATTCACTGTTCTGACACCCAGTTATAACCGCGCTCATACTCTGGAGCGCGTCTACCGTTCACTGTGCGAGCAAACCTGTCAGGACTTTGAGTGGATTGTGGTTGATGACGGCTCCACGGATGGCACACGGGAGCTGGTAGAGGGCTGGCAACAGCAGGCTGCCTTTCCAATTCGCTATGTCTGGCAGGAAAATCGTCACAAAAAGGCTGCTTTCAATCACGGCGTGGCCCTGGCCCAAGGAGAACTGATCGTCGCGTTGGACAGTGATGACACCTTGCTGGTCAATGCGCTCTACGACATGGCGCAGATCTGGGCCGACATCCCCGTCTCAGAGCGGGCAGGCTATGCAGGCATTACCGGTCTGTGTGTGCGTCCGGATGGCAAGGTTGTCGGGGATATGTTTCCCCAGGATGTCTTTGATGCCAGCTCCCTGGACATGAGCTTTCGCTACCACGTGCGGGGCGAAAAGTTTGGCTGTTTGAGCACCGCTGTGCTGCGCAAGTTTCCCTTTCCTGATCAGATCGAAGGCTTTGTGCCTGAAAGCCTGGTATGGCGTGCCATTGCCCGGGCAGGCTATAAAAACCGTTTCGTAAATACCGTGTTTCGTGTCTATCACGACAGCCCGGATTCTTTGTCGGTACAAGGCAAGACCAGTCAGCAACATGCACTGGGTTTGTGGCTGCTGGCGCAGGATACGGTGGTGAAGTGCCTGCCCTGGTTTCGTTACGAACCCAAGGCTTTCTTGATGGCTGCCGCACGTTACACGCGCTTTGGGCTGCACTTGCGCGCCAGCGGGCGCAAACCACCACCAGGCTATGGCTTGAAAGGCCTGGCCTCTTATTTGTTGGTCGCTTTGATGTGGCCGGCAGGTGTCGCTTTATATCTGCGCGACAAGCGGCGGGCCTGAGCTTATGGGGCTCTAGGTATTACAGGGAGCGGGGCGTACCAATGCGACAGGTAGGGCGGTGTCAAAACACGGCCCCCTGGCTTTTACATCAGATTCGGGCAATTGAGCCGGACACGATCAGTGCAGGGTATGACCGTGAACACCCGGTTCCGGGCTGTCATCATCATCATCATCATCGTCGTCGTCTTCGTCCGTATCGTCTTCGGGAGCAAAGGCATCTTCGCTCAAGGCGAACGGCAGCAATTCTTCCAGGGTTTCTGTCCAGGCGACTTCCTCGCCTTCTTCATCCACTTTGATAAAGCGCACGGGCTCGGCATCGCTTAACTGGATGGCCCACAGGTAACGGCAGGCGTAGACAGCATTGTCCTTGGGGTCCAGGCCACCGCGGTTGCCCACGATGCGGGCCTGCGCGCCGCCGACCTGAACCACTGTGAATTCGCTTTCGTCCTCGTTCTTGTCCAGGGGCATGGCAAAGATGACCCATTCAAAGCCGGTTTCTTCTGCGCCCACGATCTCGGCCAGTACGGCGCGACCCAGGTAGGCGCTCAGCGCATCGGCAGTGCGGCCCAGGGTTTCGATCTCTTCAGTGGTAAATACAAGTTCAGGGGCGTCAGGTGTGGACATAGCGTTTTTGGATTGTCGGCAAAAGTGAGTATATTACCTGAGACAGGCCTGCATTCAGGCCGGGTGTTTCGTTCTGGACCAGACAGAAGCGCGCCTTTTGGGCGCCAAACGCCTACAATCCCAGTTTTCCGAACACGACCTGTTTTTCCCTTTTAGGTTTATATGGCTCAATACGTTTATTCGATGAACCGCGTGGGCAAAATTGTGCCGCCCAAGCGGCAGATTCTGCGCAATATCTCCTTGTCCTTTTTTCCAGGTGCCAAGATTGGTGTGCTGGGCCTGAACGGCTCGGGTAAGTCCACCTTGCTCAAGATCATGGCTGGGGTAGATACCGAAATCGAGGGCGAAGCCGTCCCCATGGCGGGGATCAAGATCGGTTACCTGCCACAAGAACCTCAACTGAACCCCGAACACAGCGTGCGCGAAGCTGTGCAGGCCGGTTTGGGCCAGGTGTTCGAGGCGCGCCAGCGTCTGGAACAGGTCTACGCCGAATACGCCGAGCCCGATGCGGACTTTGACGCTTTGGCGGCAGAGCAGGCCGAGCTGGAATCCATTATTGCCGCCGCCGCGACCAGCGGTGCTGACGACATCGAAACCCAGATGGAAATCGCGGCCGATGCGCTGCGTCTGCCACCTTGGGATGCGTCCATTGCCAATCTGTCCGGTGGCGAGAAACGCCGCGTGGCCTTGTGCCAGTTGCTGCTGTCCAAGCCCGATATGTTGCTGCTGGACGAGCCCACCAACCACCTGGATGCTGAAAGTGTGGACTGGCTGGAAGTGTTCCTGCGCCAGTTCCCCGGCACGGTTGTAGCAGTAACCCATGATCGTTACTTCCTGGACAATGCTGCCGAGTGGATTTTGGAACTGGACCGTGGCCACGGTATTCCTTGGAAGGGCAACTACAGCTCCTGGCTGGAGCAAAAAGATGATCGTCTGAAGCAGGAAGAGGCTTCGGAAAGCGCACGCCAGCGCACTATCAAGAAAGAGTTGGAATGGGTACGCCAGAATCCCAAGGGACGTCAGGCTAAAGCCAAGGCCCGTCTGGCCCGCTTTGAGGAACTGTCCTCGCATGAATACCAGAAGCGCAACGAAACCCAGGAAATCTTTATTCCGGTGGCCGAGCGTCTGGGTAACGAGGTGATTGAGTTTGAAAATGTCAGCAAGGGCTATGGCGATCGTTTGCTGATCGACAATCTGAGCTTCAAGGTGCCAGCGGGTGCCATCGTCGGGATTATTGGTCCTAACGGTGCCGGTAAGTCCACCTTGTTCCGCATGTTGGCTGGTAAAGAGCAGCCTGATTCCGGTACGGTCAAACTGGGCCAGACCGTCAAGCTGGCGTATGTGGATCAGTCGCGTGATGCCTTGGCCAATGAAAAAACTGTGTTTGATGCGATTGCCGATGGTGCTGACCTGCTGACGGTGGGCCGCTTTGAAATGCCATCACGTGCTTATCTGGGCCGCTTCAACTTCAAGGGCGCGGATCAGAACAAGATCGTGGGCAATCTGTCCGGCGGGGAGCGTGGTCGTTTGCACCTGGCCAAGACACTGATTGCTGGTGGCAACGTCTTGCTGCTGGACGAACCGTCCAACGATCTGGACGTGGAAACCTTGCGTGCCCTGGAAGACGCCTTGTTGGAGTTTGCCGGCTCGGTCATGGTGATCAGTCACGATCGCTGGTTCCTGGACCGTATCGCCACCCACATTCTGGCTTTTGAGGGTGATTCGCAGGTCGTATTCTTTGATGGCAACTATCAGGAATACGAAGCAGACAAGAAAAAACGTCTGGGCGAAGATGCTGCCAAACCCCGTCGTATCCGCTACAAGTCCCTGAAATAAGGAAAGTGCCATGCCTGTGCTCAATGCCCACCAGTCTTTCGTCTTGATTGTTGATATGCAAACCGGGCTCTTGCCCGCTATCGCAGACCACCAAGCCTTGGTCGAACGGGCCGGGAAGCTGGCACAGGCGGCCCGCCTTTTAGGGGTGCCGGTTCTGGCAACCGAGCACTGGGCCGGGAAAATCGGCCCAACTGATCCAGCCTTGTTGCCCCACATAGACAAAGTGCTGCATAAAACCCATTTCGATGCCACGCGTGAAACCGATTTTTTGCCAGCCTTGCCTGTAGGACGCACGCGCGTTTTGTTACTGGGTACAGAGTCTCATGTGTGTGTGTTACAAACTGGCCTGGGTTTGATGGAGCGTGGTTATGAGCCGGTACTGGTCGGCGATTGCGTCGGCTCGCGTCATCCCCAGTCCCGCCAGGCCGCCTGGGATCGCTGGGCGATGCACGGACTGGAGCGCGTTAGCGCCGAAATGGCCATGTTTGAATGGCTGGAAACGCCAGCTAACCCCGCATTCAAGCAGGTTCTGGCCTTGATTAAATAAACTGAACAAAAGCTGAATTACATCTGTTGCGTTACCTAACAATCAGGTCTGGACTAATCTGCTCCATAGGGTGAAGATAGACTTTAACGCCGTGTTAAGCACGGAGACTTCACGGAGGTTTACGGATGAAAATGACGACTATCACTAAAGTAGGTATGGCCACGGTTCTAGCCGTCGTGATGGCGGGCTGCTCTTCCTGGGATAGTATGAGCAAGCGTCAGAAGGGGGCCGTTACAGGCGCTGGTGTGGGTGGCGTGGCCGGGGCGGTGATTACTGGCGGCGGCGTACTGGGCACTGTGGGCGGCGCAGCGATTGGTGGTGTGATTGGCGACCAGGTCGGCAAGAACCGTTAAATTGAAGATTGTTTGGTTGAGCTGACACGCTCGCCGAAGCAAAAAGCCTCAAGGCATTGGGAATGGATCCCGACCTTGAGGCTTTTTTCATGATGCGTCCAACAGGCGTTTGCTGCTGTGCCTGTGCGCGATTTCTGACAGGCATGTCCGGATCTATCGGTACGCATCCTCATCCATCATGGAGCGATACCACTCGTGAAAGTGCTTCATGCCATCTTCTAGTGGTGACTGGTAAGGGCCAACTTCTGATACCCCGCGTTCCATCAAGGCGCGGCGGCCAGCATCCATGCGCTCGGCAATCTCGTCATCTTCTACTGCGGTCTCCATATAGGCGGCGCGTTGTGCTTCTACAAAATCCCGCTCGAAGGCCACGATGTCTTCCGGGTAGTAAAACTCCACCACATTCATGGTTTCCTGCGGCCCCTTGGGGTACAGCGTGGAGAGCACCAGTACGTGCGGGTAGATCTCGATCATGTGGGTGGGGAAATAGGTTACCCAGACTGCACCGAAGTCCGGTGCTTCGCCCTGACGGTAGGCCAGCAGATTGTCATGCCATTGGCGATAGGTGGGTGAGCCCGGCTTAGCCAGAGCCTGATGCACACCGACTCGTTGCAGGCTGTACCAGTCGCTGAACTCCCACTCCAGATCGTCGCAGGTCACGAACTGACCCAGGCCGGGGTGGAAGGGGGCGACGTGATAGTCCTCCAGATAGACCTCGATGAAGGTCTTCCAGTTGTAGTTGCACTGGTGGATTTCGACGTGATCGAGCACATAGTCCTGAAAGTCGAACTCGGGGCGGCTGAATAAGGCGGCCATATCCTTGGCTGGATCGCGTGGGCCTTCAAACAGCAAGCCATGGCAGTCCTGCAAGGGGTAGCGCTCCAGGTTCAGACAGGGTTTGTCTTTGAAGCGAGGTGCCGCCAGCAAGTTGCCTTGAGCGCTATAAGTCCAGTTGTGTAAGGGGCAGACAATGTTGCCTCCAGTGCTGCTCAGGGAGCCATGGCTGGCCTGATTAGGTTGGCCGGGCATGCCACCTAGCATCAGGGCCTGACGGTGTCTGCAGACGTTAGAGAGTAGTTCTACGCCGTGGTGGCTCCGTATCAGCGTACGGGCGGCATTTTCCTGAATCAAGGTGCGCCAGTCGCCGGGTTCGGGAACGAGTTTTTCATTACCGACGTATAAGGCGGACTGCTGAAAAATACGCTCTTGTTCGCGCTCGAACAGAGCATGGTCAAAATAGGCGCTAACAGGAAGCTGGGGGTGAGCGGGCACAAGACGTGCCATCTGACCGAGCTCGGTCATGATTCCCTCCGCATGGGTCAATAAGCCAGGCCTCTGGGGGCATTGGATGGCATTGCTTGCCATCTCTGGCGCGAAGAAAAATCGGAACTGGCCGATTACCAAGGCGAAATTGTACCTTATCTATTAGCCACCTAGCCGCATTGCGCCAGCCGTCACAGGTGTTTTTCGCCTTGCTTTTGGTATAGGGAGCTGCCAAGAAAATGGCCATCCGCATGGGATGGCCATTTCAAGCAGCAAGCGTTTGATTGCCAGTGGCGCTTTACTTGTTTTCCAGCGCACTGGCATCAATTTGCGGCATTTCGATTTTGACTTCCAGCACTTCCAGCGAGTCCTGGCGATCAAGGTTTACCTTGATATCATCGGGATTAATCTTCACGTAGCGCGAGATGACCTCGACCAGCTCTTTTTGCAAGCGGGGCAAGTAGTCCGGGGCAACCCCACCTTGACCACGTTCGTTAATGAGGATCAGTTGCAGACGGTCTTTGGCGACCGTTGCCGAGGTTTTTTTGTGACCGAGCAGGAAGGACAGGAAAGACATATTACTTTCCTCCGAACAGGCGCTTGAATAGCCCTGGTTTTTCGTAATCCACAAAACGCAACGGTTTTTCACCACCCAGGTAACGATCTACGATGTCCTGATAGGCCTGGGACACATCACTTTCTTTGAGATGGATAACGGGTACTCCTTGGTTGGATGCTTGCAGCACGGTCTCCGACTCGGGAGTGACCCCAATCAGTTTGATGCGCAAGATATCTTCCACGTCCTGCAAGGACAGCATCTCGCCGTCCGATACGCGCTTGGGGCTGTAACGGGTCAGCAGCAAATATTCTTTGATGGGCTCTTTGCCTTGTTCACCACGGCGCGATTTGGCGGCCAAAATGCCCAGGATGCGGTCCGAGTCACGAACCGAGGATACCTCGGGGTTGGTCACAACCAGTGCATCGTCTGCGAAGTAGGAGGCCATCAAGGCGCCGGTTTCGATACCTGCGGGCGAATCGCACACAATGTATTCAAAACCCATGCCCTTGAGCTCTTCCAGTACTTTCTCCACGCCTTCGCGGGTCAGGGCGTCTTTGTCACGCGTCTGGGAAGCGGGCAGGATGAACAGATTTTCCAGCTGTTTGTCACGGATCAGGGCCTGGTTCAATGTGGCTTCGCCCTGGATCACGTTGACGAAGTCATACACTACGCGTCGCTCGCAACCCATGATCAGATCCAGGTTGCGCAAACCGACGTCAAAGTCGATGACCACGGTCTTGTGACCGCGCATCGCAAGACCAGATGCAAAACTGGCACTGGTGGTGGTTTTGCCCACACCACCCTTGCCGGAGGTCACTACAACTATACGCGCCATGACAATCGGATTCCTTTGTTTTTCAAGTCACATAATCGTAAAGCATAACGGGCCTTATTTTGACATCCGTTCTGCCACTTTACCTACTGCTTAGAAACAAAACATATCAATTGCTTTGTTCCGTGTCAGCTTACACGGTTGCACTTGCACTTGCTTGCTCTCAGGCGGGCTCTCAGTGCAAGCCACTATAAAAAGCGCCGGCAAATGCCGGCGCCTTGTACTGTCAGGGGCTCAGGGGATCAAATCTGAGCGTGTCGTCTTCCAGCGTGACCACGGCTGGCTTGTTGCGTAACTGCGCATCCAGTCGCGTTTCAATAATGCGATACACGCCGGCAATAGCGATCAGTTCCGGGTCCAGCTCGGTCGTGAAGATGCGTGCCTTGGTATCGCCACGGGCACCGGCCATGGCTTTGCCTCGCAGTGGGCCGTAAACATGGATATTGCCATCGGCCACTACTTCTGCGCCCTGACTGACTGCCCCGATCACAATCAGGTCGGTGTGGCGCGCATAGATACGCTGGCCGGAGCGCAACTGACGGTTGATGAGAAGGGCAGCCGGGGCTTGAGCAGGCGGCGGTGGGGTGGGCGTTGCGGGTACCTGTTGCTGGGCCGTTTGCGATAGCACGGGCACGTCCTTGTCCGGAGCTGCCTGGGCTTGAGGGCGGGCAGGTGGGTTGGACAGTTCAACGTGTGGCAAACCGCTGTCGATGGCGTTGTCGGCATGACCGGGGTGGGCAATGATGCCGACCGGATGCAGTTTGTGCTGACGCAGCGCGTCCACCAGTGCGGTCCAGTCCACCGGCGCGTCAATGGCGCTGGCATCGATGACGACGGGTTCGTCCTCAAAGAAGGAGCCAGCGTCTTTCATGCGTTGAGCCAGTGCGGCTAATTGCTCGGCCGTATCAGCCGAACGCAGCACCACTCGTACGGCGTACAGGGTGGCGCTTTTGAAATCCAGGGCTTGAGGCCCCTTGGCATGAGTCTGATCGTTCACGTCAATAGCCTTAGACCCAGGTGTCTTTCAGAGTCGTTGTACGGTTAAGAACGGGTTTTTCTGGTGTCGAATCCACACGGTCAGCCACAAAGTAGCCCAGGCGCTCAAACTGCCAGCGAGCATCGGGGGTGGCCTTGGTGCCGGGTTCCAGCCAGCCCTGAATCACGCGCAGCGAGTTCGGGTTGATGTGCTCCAGGAAGTCCTGGTCGGCCGCGTCGGGCTGGGGATGGGCAAAGAGACGGTCGTACAGACGGATCTCGGCGGCAATCGCGTGCTCGGCGCTGATCCAGGTGATATTGCCTTTGACCTTGACCGAGTCCGCACCGGGCGTGCCGCTCTTGGTGTCAGGCAGGTATTCAGCCAGAACCTGAGTGACATTGCCTTGCTCGTCTTTCACGCAGCCGGTGCAGCGCACGACATAGCCATATTTCAGACGCACGGTATTGCCGGGGAACAGGCGGAAGTACTTTTTAGGTGGCTCTTCCTTGAAGTCCTCGCGCTCGATGTACAGGCGACCGGAGAAAGGGAACTCGCGTTGACCAGCCTGCGGATTGTGCGGATTGCGCGGTGCGTGGCACAGCTCGCTGTGGCCTTCGGGGTAGTTGGTGATGATCAGTTCGATCGGATCCAGAATGGCAACGCTACGGTCGGCCACGGGATCCAAGTCATCGCGCAAAGCTTGTTCCAGCAAACTGTAGTCCACGTGCTGGGCGGCTTTGGACACACCCAGACGGTCAGTAAACAGACGGATGGCGCCGGCGCTGTAACCACGGCGACGCAAACCGGCCAAGGTAGGCATGCGCGGATCGTCCCAACCTGATACGCGGTTTTCCTGAACCAGTTGACGCAGTTTGCGCTTGCTGGTGACCACGTAGGACAGGTTCAAACGCGAAAACTCGTATTGTTTGGGCAATGGGTCGGATAACTGACCCAGCTCGACCAGACGCTCCAGAATCCAGTTGTAAAAGGGGCGCTGGTCTTCAAACTCCAGGGTGCACAGGCTATGGGTGATGCGCTCCAACGCATCTTCCACAGGGTGTGCCCAACTGTACATGGGGTAGATGCACCATTTGTCGCCCGTGCGATGGTGTTCCGCGTGGCGGATGCGGTACATGGCCGGGTCGCGCATATTGATATTGGGCGAGCCCATGTCAACCTTGGCACGCAAGGCCATACTGCCATCGGGGTGCTTGCCGTCACGCATTTCGCGCAAGAGCTTGATGGATTCTTCGGCAGGGCGGTCGCGCCAGGGCGAGTTCACGCCTTTTTCGGTCAGGGTGCCACGGTTGATACGCATTTGTTCAGCGTTCTGTTCGTCAACGTAGGCATGACCCGCATTTACCAGTGCTTCGGCAAACTGGTACATATAGTCGAAGTAGTCGCTGGCAAAGTACAGGTTTTCTTCTTTCTTGAAGGTCCAGTCAAAGCCCAGCCATTTCACCATGTCGATAATGGCGTCCACGTACTCCTGCTCTTCTTTTTCAGGATTGGTGTCGTCAAAACGAAGGTGGCAGGCGCCTTGGTAGTCGCTGGCCAGCCCGAAGTTCAAACAGATACTTTTGGCGTGCCCGATGTGCAGATAGCCATTGGGCTCGGGGGGAAAGCGCGTACGAATACGCGCGGCATCAACAGCCGCCCCTTCCTGGGTGCTTGCCGGGCCCGGCTGACCGGCCCAGGTCTTTTGTGCGTAACGGCCAGCGCTCAAGTCCTGGTCGATGATCGTGCGCAGAAAATTAGATACGGGAGCGGGAGTGGTGTCAGAGGTCATACACGTTTGAAATAAAGAAGCCGACAGACGAATCGGCCATTTTGCCACGTTCTTGTTTTAGAGGGGTATTTACCCCATGAACGTGTTCTGAAAAATCAGGAGGAAACTTGGGGTAGTATGGTGGCGTTTGCTGGCCAATTCACCCTACACTAGCGCTCATTATGACGCACTCCGCCCTTTCCCTGTCTCATGCCCAGTTTTTCCTTAGTCTGGGATTCATGCTGCTGTTTCTGGCTCTGGAGCTGGGGTTGGCCTGGGTGTTGCTGTATTTCAAAGTCAGAACCTTCGGCAGCAACGCAACGGCCTGGATGGGCGCGTACCGTTTTTGGGTGCGTCTGTTCGCATTGGCGTTCATTTTAAGTTTTGCTGCTTCCATGCCGGTACTGATTCAGTTTGGCAGCGTCTGGCCAGGGCTGATGGCGCAGGTAGGTGATGTGATTGGCCCGATGCTGGCCGCCTCCATGTTGTCGCTGTTTATCTTCAAGTCCTGTTTTCTGGGAGTCATGCTGTTTGCCCAGCGCATGCTCTCCAATCTGGTTCATACCCTGGTGGTGCTGATGGTGGCCCTGGGCGTCACCGTGACGGCATTTTGGCTGGTGGCGATGGTGGCCTGGATGCAGGTGCCAACGGGGGTGGATGTTATTGAAGGCCATTACGTGGTGCTGGAGTGGCTGGATGTGCTCAGCACACCGGCCTTGCCGTGGTATGCCGGTCTATTATTTGCAGGCAGTTTACTGACGGTCGCCTTTTTTATTTTGGGCGTGACTTGTGCGCAAACCATGCAAAAACCGGTTACCGATCAGGAGCGTCTGGCTTTTCGTAGTGCCTTGTTTTTAGGCGCCGCCGCTTGGCTGGCCCTGGTTTTTGCGGTGGTGGGCAATGGTTTCATGACAGCCGAGCATCAGCCTGCCAAGGCAGCGGCGACGGCAGCGTATTGGGAAAGCGGCTCGCAACCTGATCTGATTCTGGTCGCCGCGCCCTCGGCCATGCAGGACAGCGTCCTGGGTGTGTTGCGCTGGTCACACGCCGGTGGTCGCTGGCTGGGCCGCAATGACAGTGGCATCCTGATGGGTCTGGATCAGTTTTCTGAAGCCATGCCCCCCGTTACCTTGACCTTCTGGTCCTTTCGTGTGGCGGTGCTGGCCGGCGCATTGATGTTTTTTCTCTTGATGTGGGTCTGGTTGCGTACCCGTCGTTATGGCCTGGATCCGCATTCGCTTTCTTATAGAGAGCGCCAGGGTATGGTGGTCGCGTCTGTACTGGGCTGGATCATGTTGTTGGGCGGCGCAGCGTATGTCTTGCTGGGCTTTCTGCCTTATCTGGTAGGTAACGATATTCAGGCCGTACAAGTGCAAAGTACCGAACCTGTTTTTACTGTGGGACTGGGTTTGCTGTTTTATAGCCTGGTCTACGTCTTGTGCATGATTGGTTTTTTCCAGAAATTACGACATGCCGTTCGTTTTGGTGTGGTGCCGATCGCACGTCATCGGGGTCGGGCATGATTGATTCTTTTGCAAATGCGCTGGGTTTGGGGGCCCATGATCCCGCGTTCTGGATGCCGCTGGCCTTTTTGGCCCTGTTCTTTTTGATTATTGTGGCCGGTACGGTTCTGGATGGCTTCGATATTGGTGTGGGCTGCCTGTCCTTGCTGGCACCGGATTCCCTGCGCCCGCGCATGCTGTCCTTGCTTAGCCCTTGGCGCGATGCCAACGAATTCTGGTTGTTTCTGGGTTTGGGCTTGTTTGTCTGCGCCTTTCCTAAAGCCTGGGGTGCAGTGATGGGGGGACTGTATGCGCCTTTATGCGCCTTGGGCGTGGGTGTCTTTGTCCGCTCCGTCTCCTTTGAGTTCCGGCTGCGTGCACCGGTAGAGCGTCAGTCTCGCTGGCAAATGGGCTTTGCCCTGGGTTCCTGGTTGACGGCGTTCTCCCATGGCGTTTTGTTGGCACAAGTCGTGGTAGGTTTTCAAAGCGATGCGGGCTATATCTGGTTCTCTATCTTCATGGGCTTTTGCGCTATTGCCGCTTACTGCTTGTTGGGCGCCAGTTGGCTCATCATGCGCGAGGCAGGCGAACTGCGTGCCCGTGCAGTGAACTGGGGGCGTCGCTCGGTGCGTTGGTTTGCGGCCGGTGCGGTGGGCGTTTCGGTGGTGTTGGCCTTTGTGAATGCCGGTGTGCTGCTTAAATGGAGCGATGGGCCTTACTGGGGCTTGGTCCTGTTCTTGTGGGCCTTGATCCTTAGCTGCTTTGTGTCGATTGAAATGAGCCTGCAGCGCATGATCAACAGCAGCTATCGCACTACCGCCTTGCCCTTTTTGCTGACTTTGTTCGTCATGGTCTGTGTCATGGCGGGTTTGGCTTTCAGTTTCTTTCCCTATTTGATTCTGGACGAGATGACGATCTGGGACGCCGCCGCCGGGGTACCCGCCTTGAGCCTGATTCTGTCGGCGATTGTGATTACCTTGCCCATCGTGTTGATATTTAACGTGTGGGTGTATTGGCGTATGTTTGGATTGTCCCGCCCACCTTTGCCGCCCAGCTTTAAAGGCTGACCTTTTTTATGATTGCCCATTCCGTGCTGTCGATGCGCAAGCGTCTGCAGGGTTTCAAGTGGTTGTCTGACATGCCCGCCATGCTGGCCTGGGCGGTCTTGGCCGGTATCCTGGGGGCCTTGGCGACCTTGGCCTTTCATCAGGGCATGCGCTTTGTGCAGCAAGTGGTCACAGGACAGCACGGTGGCATCGTCGCGGTAACGGAAAGCTTGCCTTGGTACATGCGCCTTTTGTTTCCCACCTTGGGAGGTCTGTGTGCCGGTATCTTGTTGTGGCTGGCGGGGCGTCTGCCGTCGGGCAGCAATTCAGACTATATGGAAGCAGTGGCTATTGGTGATGGCCGTTTGTCCATTCGCCAGGGCTTGCTGCGATCCTTGTCCTCTTTGATGACGGTGGCCTCGGGCGGCTCTATTGGGCGGGAAGGGGCGATGGTACACCTGGCTTCCTTGTCTGCTTCTGCGATTGGCCGTTTCACGCTGTTTGGTGAAGCTCGTCTGCGTTTGCTGGTGGCTTGTGGTGCCGCAGCCGGGGTGGCTGCCGCCTATGGCACCCCTATTGCCGGCGCTGTGTTTGTGGCCGAGATTGTGCTGGGTACCATGACCATGAGCAGCTTTGGCCCCTTGTTGATGGCAGCCGTTAGTGCCCATCTGACCATGCGTGTGCTGGGCGGCTATCACGCTCCTTATGAAATGACCAATGTGCAGGCGGTTGCGGGTTGGGACATTCTGCCTTTTCTGGTTCTGGGAGTGCTGATTGGTCTGGCTGCGCCCGCTTTCTTGAAGTTGCTCAATCTGTTTCGCACCCTGTTCAAGCGTACCGGCCTGGGTCTGCCCTTGCGTTTGGCGCTGGGGGGGCTGTTGCTGGGGCTTTTGCTGATCGTGATGCCGCGCGTGGCAGGTAACGGCTTCAGTGTCGTGTCTTCCATGCTGCATAGCGACTGGGCCTGGTACAGCGTGCTGCTGATTCTGGCACTCAAGGTTCTGGCGACGGGCCTGACAGTCGGTTCGGGCGCTGTCGGTGGTGTGTTCACCCCTGCGATCTTTGTGGGCGCCGCCTTTGGTACTTTATTTGGCCAGTTGAGCGTGTTGATCTTGCCGGGTCTGGACTTGCCTTTGTATCTGTTCACCCTGGTGGGCATGGGGGCGTTTTTGGGGGCGGCAACCAGTGCGCCCTTCATGGCCATTTTGATGCTGTTTGAAATGACATTGAGCTATCAGTTGGTGTTGCCGCTGATCGTGGCCTGTGTCATGGCCTATTTTGTCTCGCGGGGTGTGGCCGAGGTGGCCATGTATGAAGTCACACTGGTGCGCGAACGCGATGCCTTGCTACGTCACAAATTGCGTCACACCACCTTGGCCGAGTTGGTGCGTCCGGCCGATACCGTGGTCAGCACCACCACCCAAATGCGTGATGCCTTGCAGATGTTTCTGGATTATCCCGTGCGCTATCTTTATGTGGTGGACGAGGAGCAGATCTATCAAGGTGTGATTGCCCAGCCTGACCTGACCCGGATGTTGTTGGACGACAACGCTGCCCAGGAGCGTGTGGTGGGCGATATTTTGCGTATGGATTTCGTCAAGACGCTCTACCCGAATATGAGCCTGGACGAGGCTCAGGAGCACTTTGTCAGCTTTGCTGGAGAGCGCCTGCCTGTATTGAATGGTGACGGCTCGGGCCGCCTGATTGGTGTAGTCTATAAGTCTGCTGTGCTGGAAAAATACTCCGCCATCAAACGCTCCTTGGATGCGAGCGGCGAAGTGATGTTGGATGCCCGGCGCTAAACTCTTTTTGTGACATAAACCATGCGTACCAAAGCTTGCCAGCGAGGCTTGGCAGGCGGGCTGATTGTCGGTCTTGCCATGCTGTTCGCTGTTCCATTGGCCACTGCTCAAAACCGTGTCGGGCTGGAGAACCTGTCTGCCACGCAGGTGTATGGTGTGGATGAGGCCCAGGCGATTCCCTCTCAGGACCTTCCCCCGGTAGAGCCGTTTTTTGATGCTTCGCAATGGCATCGCCAGGGCGACCAGGATTTGCTCAACCCTGCCGCGTCCCTTGATTTTTCTTTTTCTGATTTCAGCCTGAGCGGTTCCACTACTGCCAGTCTGGCTCGCTCCATTCAATATAGTCAGCAGTCCTCGCCGATCTGGAATGGGCGCTGGTTGAGCAGCGCACCCGATCAGGTCTGGCAGTTTGGCGAGCGCAATTGGCGCTACGTCAATGAAGATGGCTTGCAGTTGACCCTAGGTAATGACACGGTGACGGCCCCAGACTGGGCTCGGCCTGTGGAGCTGGGCGGCATCAATATTACCCAGCAGTTTGAACAAGGCCCGGCTGGTCCTTGGCGCTATGCGCTGGCCGTCGGTGCGCTGGATATAACCGGCAAGCAAGACAATGGGGATCTGGTGTACGGATCGTCGGCAAGCAGCTTGATGGTCAGCACCGACGTCACCAGCAGGACCAGTATTGATACCCAGATGGAAAGCGCGCGTGATTTTGGCCTGACCGGGGTGGGCGCTACCTACCGTTCTCCTGATTTTGGGGTGTGGCAGGCCAGTGTGGCCAAGGCTTCCCATGCGGTCGGGCAGGGCTGGCGCTATCAGGCAGCTTACGGCCTGGATGTGTTGGATGATTTGCACCTGCAATGGCAAGGCGAACGCTACCAGGATCACTTCCTGGATCTAAGCCGCTATCAGGGCATGAAGATCGATGCGGCCAGCAGCCGACAGGTGGTGGGGCTGTCCGTGCCTTTGCGTCGCTGGGGCGAGGTCAAGACCCAGTACGAGGTGCAGCAGGCAATGGCCGGTGGGCAGAATCGCTACCTTGGGGTCACGCAGCAGTTCTGGTACAGTCCCCACCTTAGGGTGGGTTTGCAAGCTCGCCGTCATCTGGAAAGTCGCCAGTCGAACATCGCGCTGCGTTTTTCTATTCCGATTTTTTAAGCAGGCGGCATGGCCCAGTCAGCACTTGAGGTTCTTCAGGAAGTTTTTGGTTATGACAGTTTTCGTGGTTCTCAGCACGAGATTATCGAGACCCTGATCCAAGGCGGTGATGCCCTGGTCTTGATGCCCACCGGCGGCGGAAAATCGCTCTGTTACCAGATTCCTGCTTTGGTGCGACCCGGCACCGGCGTGGTCGTGTCCCCTCTGATTGCCTTGATGCAGGATCAGGTGGATGCGCTCAATGAATTGGGTGTGAATGCCGCCTATCTGAACTCCACCCAGGATTGGCAGACCGCCCGCGAGGTCGAGCGCGAGTTTCTGACGGGACAACTGGACTTGCTCTATGTCGCCCCTGAGCGTTTGCTGACAGATCGCTGCCTGGATTTGCTGGCACGCGGCCAGGTCTCCTTGTTTGCCATTGATGAAGCCCACTGCGTATCGCAATGGGGGCACGACTTCCGCCCGGAGTATCTGGGCCTGGATTTGCTGGCTCAGCGCTGGCCAGGGGTGCCGCGGGTTGCCTTGACGGCGACTGCCACTCAGTTGACGCGGGTAGAAATTGCCCAGCGCCTGAAGCTGGAAGAGGCCCGGCATTTTGTCGCCAGTTTTGATCGCCCCAATATTTGCTATCGCATCATCGAAAAGAACGAGGTGCGCAAGCAGCTCTTGAGTTTTATTCAGGAAGAGCACTCGGGCGATGCGGGAATTGTGTATTGTTTGTCGCGCTCTCGCGTGGAGGACACGGCCGAGTTTCTGTGCAAGAACGGCATTCATGCCTTGCCCTACCACGCAGGGCTGGATGCACAGCAACGCGCCATCAACCAGGCTCGCTTTCTTCGAGAAGAAGGGGTGGTCATGGTGGCGACCATTGCTTTTGGCATGGGCGTCAATAAACCGGATGTGCGTTTTGTGGCCCACATTGACCTGCCCAAATCGGTAGAAGGGTATTACCAGGAAACCGGGCGAGCAGGGCGCGATGGTGAAGCCGCTACCGCCTGGCTGGCCTATGGCCTGCAAGACGTGGTGCAGTTGCATCGCATGATTAACCAGTCGCAAGGCGATGCGGCACACCGGCGCCAGCAAGGCCATGCGCTCGATGCCATGCTGGGCCTGTGCGAAACCATTTCCTGCCGCCGTCAGCGCTTGCTGGCCTATTTCGATCAGCAGATCGAACCGTGTGGGAACTGCGATACTTGCCTGGAGGCTCCAGAAGCCTGGGATGGCACTGTGGCCGCGCAGAAAATGCTGTCCACTATTTATAGATTGTGGCGCGAGCGTGGCCAGCGCTTTGGCGCCGGCCATCTTATTGATATTTTGTTGGGCAAGCTGACCGAGCGTGTCAAAGAGCATGAGCATGACAAGCTCACCGTCTTTGGTGTGGGCAAGGAACTGACCGATCAGGCTTGGCGCGGGGTGCTGCGCCAGTTGCTGGCGCATAGTCTGGTCGCGGTCGACCCGGAAGGGTACGGCACCTTGTTGCTGACCGAGGCCAGCCGAGAAGTGCTCAAAGGGGAGCGCACCTTGATGTTGCGGCGCGAAACCGTAACACGTGGGCCAGCCGCCCATCGCGTAAAAGGTCAGGCGCCTGCCGGACCTGCTCTGGAGCCCGATCAACAGCGACGGTTCGAGGCTTTGCGCGCCTGGCGTGCCACTACCGCACGCGAACACGGCGTACCGGCCTATGTCATTTTCCATGACGCCACTTTGCGGGAAGTTGCCATCCGTTGCCCCAGCTCAGAGGCTGATCTGGAGCCGATTACAGGCATAGGTGTACGCAAAAGAGAAGCCTATGGCGAGGCTTTGCTGCGCTGCGTTCAAGAACTGCAAACGCAATAAAAATTGTTAATGGCGCAAAGATTGGTTGCATTTTTTTTGCGCTGAATTTGCGTTGCAAAGACAAATCCGCTATTCGCTCAATCCGCTATATGTAGTAGAATGGCGGCAATATCACACTATATATGGTGTGCATCAACTGACGCTGGCGGCTGCAAAAGCCGCGTCCCCCGTCAATCACCACCGATTTCCGAGACTGACATGCAATCAACCGAACAGTTAATGGTCACTAAGCGAGATGGCCGTACAGAACCTATTAACCTCGACAAGATTCACCGAGTAGTTGATTGGGCTGCTGAAGGTCTGAGTAATGTGTCCGTCTCTCAAGTAGAGCTGCGCTCTCACATTCAGTTCTACAACGGCATTCGCACCAGCGATATTCACGAAACCATCATCAAGTCGGCGGCGGATCTGATCTCTGAAGATACGCCTGACTACCAATATCTGGCCGCCCGCCTGGCGATTTTCCACCTGCGCAAAATCGCTTTTGGCCAGTTTGAGCCTCCCAGCCTGTTTGATCATGTGACCTTGCAAACCAAGGAGGGTCGCTACGATCCGCATCTGTTGCAAGACTACACGCGCGCCGAGTTCGATGAGCTGGATGCGCATCTGGATCACTGGCGTGACATGAACTTCTCTTACGGTGCCGTCAAGCAGTTGGAAGGCAAGTATCTGATTCAAAACCGCGTGACCAAGCGCATCTACGAAAGTCCCCAGTTCCTGTACATGCTGGTGGCCATGTGCTTGTTTGCCCGTTACCCGGCCGATACTCGCCTGGGCTTTATCAAGCGCTTTTACGACGCCGTATCGCAATTCAAGATTTCCTTGCCCACGCCCATCATGGCTGGCGTGCGCACACCCACCCGTCAATTCAGCTCTTGCGTGCTGATCGAATGTGACGACAGCCTGGACAGCATCAATGCCACGACCAGCGCCATTGTTCGTTACGTGTCACAGCGTGCCGGTATCGGTATCAACGGTGGACGTATTCGCGCTGTAGGCAGCGAAATTCGGGGTGGTGAAGCACAACACACAGGTTGCCTGCCTTTCTTCAAGATGTTCCAGGCTGCGGTGAAGTCCTGCTCGCAGGGCGGCGTGCGCGGCGGTGCGGCAACCTTGTTCTACCCCATGTGGCACCTGGAAGTGGAAACACTGCTGGTCCTGAAGAACAACCGTGGTGTGGAAGAAAACCGTATCCGTCACCTGGACTACGGCGTTCAGATCAACCGTTTGTTGTACCAGCGCCTGATCAAGGGCAGCCACATCACGCTGTTCTCGCCGCATGACGTGCCCGGTTTGTACGAAGCCTTCTTTGCCGACCAGGACGAGTTCGAGCGTCTGTACGAGATGTACGAGCAAGATCCCGCCATCCGCAAGCGCAGCCTGCCTGCCGTGGAGCTTTTCTCTTTGCTGATGCAAGAGCGCGCCAGCACCGGCCGTATCTACATTCAGAACGTGGACCATTGCAACACGCATAGCCCATTCCAGGCTGACCGCGCTCCTGTGCGCCAGTCCAATCTGTGCATGGAAATCGCTCTGCCCACCAAGCCCTTGAACGATCTGAACGATCCTGAAGGTGAAATCGCACTGTGCACTCTGTCGGCTTTCAACCTGGGGGCTCTGGAGTCCCTGGACGAGCTGGACGGCCTGGCTGAACTGATTGTTCGTGCTCTGGATGCCTTGCTGGACTACCAGGATTACCCGGTCAAGGCCGCGCTGAATGCAACCAACAAGCGTCGTTCCCTGGGCGTTGGCGTTATCAACTACGCGTACTACCTGGCCAAGAACGGCACCCGCTACTCCGATCCTGCTGCCTTGGGTCTGACCCACCGCACGTTTGAAGCCATCCAGTACTACCTGTTGAAGGCTTCGGTGCAGTTGTCGCGCGAATACGGTCCTTGCGAGGCCTTCGACGAAACCACGTACGCCGCTGGTTTGCTGCCTACCGACACGTACAAGAAAGACGTGGACGGTATTTGCAACGAGCCGTTGCACCTGGATTGGGAAGCCCTGCGTGCTGACATCGTCAAGCATGGTCTGCGTAACTCGACCCTGACCGCCCTGATGCCGTCGGAAACCTCCAGCCAGATCGCCAATGCCACCAACGGTATTGAGCCCCCGCGTGGTTTGGTGTCCGTCAAGCAATCCAAGGATGGCATCCTGCGTCAGGTAGTGCCTGAATTTGAAAAATATAAGGATCAGTACGAATTGCTATGGCAAATGCCCGGCAACGACGACTACCTGAAGTTGGTTGGCGTGATGCAGAAGTTTGTCGATCAGTCGATCTCTGCAAACACCAACTATGACCCACAGCGGTTTGAGGGTGGTCGCGTCCCGATGAAGCAACTGCTCAGGGACTTGCTGCTGGCCTACAAATACGGTGTGAAGACCTTGTACTACCACAACACCCGCGACGGAGCGGATGATTCGCATGGCGAAGTAGAGGACGACGGTTGCGCAGGCGGCGCGTGCAAGATCTAAGCAAGGGTAAAGAGCATCATGACTACCTATAGTACTTTTTCTAAAACGGATAACGATCAGCTCAAAGAGCCCATGTTCTTTGGGCAGCCGGTTAACGTAGCGCGTTACGACCAACAGAAATATCCGATTTTTGAAAAGCTGATTGAAAAACAGCTGTCCTTTTTCTGGCGCCCAGAAGAAGTCGATATTACTCAGGATCGGATCGACTATCAGAACCTGCCTGATCATGAAAAGCACATTTTCATCAGCAACCTGAAATATCAAACCTTGCTGGACTCCATCCAGGGGCGTAGCCCCAATGTGGCCTTCCTGCCCCTGGTGTCGATTCCAGAGCTGGAAACCTGGATCGAAACCTGGGCGTTTTCCGAGACGATTCACTCACGCTCGTACACGCACATCATTCGCAATATTGCCAATGATCCGTCCGTTATCTTTGACGACATCGTGCGTAACGAGAACATCCAGTTGCGTGCCGCCGATATTTCGTCGTATTACGACGACCTGATCAGTGACACCATGTTGTACGCCCAGTTGGGGGCTGGTGAACATGAGATCAACGGCGAGACTCGCACGTTGAGCCTCTATGAGCTAAAAAAGAAGCTGTATCTGTGCATGATGAGCGTCAATATTCTTGAGGCCATCCGCTTTTACGTCAGCTTTGCCTGCTCCTTTGCCTTTGCCGAGCGCAAGTTGATGGAAGGTAATGCCAAGATCATTCGCCTGATCGCTCGTGATGAAGCGCTGCACCTGACTGGTACGCAGCACATCATTAATATCTTGCGTTCTGGTAGTGACGATCCTGAGTTCGCTCAGATCGCTCATGAGCTAGAGCCGGTGTGTTTTGACATGTTCAAAGACGCGGCCGAGCAGGAGAAGCAGTGGGCGGATTACCTGTTTCGCGACGGTTCCATGATTGGCCTGAACAAAGACATTCTGAGCCAGTATGTGGAATACATCACCAATATCCGTATGGGTGCAGTGGGCCTGAAGCCTGCGTTTGAGTCTGTCAAACACAATCCCATTCCATGGATCAACACCTGGTTGTCCTCGGACACCGTGCAGGTGGCACCTCAAGAGGTGGAGTTGAGCTCTTACCTGGTCGGTCAGATTGATTCGGCCGTGTCGGCTGGCGACTTCGACGGTATTGAGCTATGAGTCTAGTCCGGACAACTGATGATTACTTTCAGTTGCGGGACGGCGAAACCTTGTTGGAAGGTTTGGAGCGAACCGGCCATCAGGTCGAGTACCAATGCAGGAGCGGCTATTGCGGCTCCTGCCGTATTCCTCTTGTTTATGGAAAGGTTGCCTATAAAGAGCAGCCCTTAGCGTATGTCGGCCCAGGCGAGGTTCTGCCGTGTTGTTGCACGGTACTCGAGCCGATCATGGTCGATTGTCAGCGCGTTGCCCGGACTGAAGAGGAATCTGTGGATCAGTTCGGCTTTACAGGGCTGAATCCCTGATTCCCCCGTCTCCCCTTTAGCTGGCTAAGCGTTTTTCTTCCAGTTTTTCCCAGCGTTCAAATAGCTGCTCCAAGTCTTTATTGAGCTGATCCAGTTGGCTGTTGATCTCGTCGGCCAGGGTAGAGCCATCTTTATAGAGATCCGGTGCGCTTAGTTGTTCTGCCAGTTCGGCTTGCTGGCTTTCTATGGCTGCAATTTTCTCGGGCAGCGCTTCCAGTTCCTTTTCTTCCCATGGCGCCAGACGGCCAGGCTTGGCAGTCTTGGTGTTGCGCTCGGTTGCAGATTTTTCGGCTGCGGCTGGCGCTGGAGCACTGCTGGCCGCTGTCTCGGTTCTGGTTTGCGGACGTTGTGCCAGCCACTCGTCGTAGCCACCTACATATTCACCCCAATGGCCGTCGCCCTCAGCAGCAATGACCTGAGTGACTACGTTGTCCAGGAAGGTACGGTCGTGGCTGACCAGCAGCACAGTGCCGGTGTAATCCTGAATCAGGTCTTCCAGCAGTTCCAGCGTTTCAATGTCCAGATCGTTAGTCGGCTCGTCCAGCACCAATACATTCGTGGGTTGGGCGAACATACGGGCCAGCGCCAGACGGGCACGCTCACCGCCGGACAGACTACGTACAGGGGAGTGAGCGCGGGCGGCGGGGAACAGAAAGTCCTCCAGGTAACTCATGATGTGCTTGCGCTGATTGCCAATTTCCACCCACTCGCTGCCAGGGCTGATGGTGTCAGCCAGCGTGGCGTTTTCGTCCAGGCGGCTACGCATCTGGTCAAAGTAACCAATATTCAGTTTGGTGCCGTGGCGTACTACACCGGAATTGGGTTCCTGCAAACCCAGCATGATGCGCAATAAGGTGGTCTTGCCTGCGCCGTTGTGGCCGATTAGACCAATACGGTCGCCACGCATCAGCACGGTCGAGAAGTCTTTGATCAGGATGCGGCCATCGTAGCCGTGTGTGACGCCTTGCAGTTCCGCAACCAGTTTGCCGGAGCGTTGGCCCTCAGAAATGGCGAATTTGACGTCGCCCGAACGTTCGCGACGCTCGGCACGGTCACGGCGTAATTGTTCCAGACGGCGCACCCGGCCCTCGTCGCGGGTGCGGCGCGCTTGCACGCCCTTACGAATCCAGACTTCTTCCTGGGCCAGGAATTTGTCGAATTTGGCATTTTGTTGCTTTTCCGCTTCCAGGAACTCTGCTTTGCGTTCCTGCCATTGGCTGAAGTTGCCGGGAAAGCTGAAGAGTTTTCCACGATCCAGCTCGATGATGCGGGTAGTTACCACATCCAGGAATCGGCGGTCGTGGGTAATGATGACGGCACTGCCGCGAAAATCCAGCAGCAACTGTTCCAGCCAAAGAATGCCGTCAAAGTCCAGGTGGTTGGTGGGCTCGTCCAGTAAGAGCAGATCAGGCTCTTCCACCAGCGCATTGGCCAGGGCCACGCGTTTGCGCTGGCCGCCAGACAGGCTGCCGGTCAGGGCGTCGGGGTCCAGCCCCAGCTTGTCCATCAGAGCATTGACTCGGGCAGGGCGTTGCCAGTCCTCGGTTTCGGTGAAATCGCCACACAGAAAGTCGTAAATGCTGACTTCGGGATCTAGCTCGGGTTCTTGTTCGACGGTGGCAATTTTCAGCCCACCCAGTCGTTTGATCTGGCCGTCGTCAGGCGCCTGGCGTTGATCCAGAATTTTCAGAAGTGATGATTTGCCAGCACCATTGCGCCCGATCAGACCGATGCGTTCGTTTTTTTGTATGACCAGATCGGCATGGTCCAGCAAGGGATGGTGGCCGAATGCCAACTGGACATCGGTCAGGGAAATCAGATTGTTGGACATAAGACTCCAGATAAAACAGCGCGTCCTGCGAATTTCTCTATTGTCGCAGGTTACAATGCATCTGTGAGGCAGGCTGGGCAGTCGCGGTACGCAAGTATCGAGGAAGGTCCGGACTCCATAGAGCAGGGTAGCGGCTAACAGCCGTCCGGCAAGGCTGGCATCACGTCAGATAAGCCGAGGACTAGGGCCACAGAGACGAGACCACAGCAAGGGCTTGCGCAAGCAGGCACAGATACGGCCACTTCCGTGTTTTCTTGCATTTCGGTGCAAAGTGCTGTGGGGTGAAACGCGGTAACCTCTACCCGGAGCAATACCAAATAGGCATACGCAGGCTTTTTAGCCGATAGGCGGCTCGTCTTAGTATGCGGGTAGGTAGCTAGAACCGGCCAGCAATGGTCGGTCCAGAGGAATGATTGCCGGTCAGCGGGTTCCCGCTGGCATACAGAATCCGGCCTATAGGCCTGTCTCACACTTCTCCTGGCATTCGCCACCAATTGCATTGATTTCGTACATTTGAAAGCAATTGTTAAGGATGTTGAATCCTTGGCAGGAGTCGCTTGTGCGCGTTTTTATAACAATTCACTTTTAATGCGCAACGCAATTTCTTGATTTAACACAGTATTTTTTTTCCGTCACTTCTAGGATAGTGCGCTAAGTGCTTGTTGTGATTGAAAAAATTGCAACCGCTGCCTTGACCGAAAAGCCTTTCCCCCGTAGAGTGGGGAAAAGTAGGAAATAGTGTAAAAAAGTGGGGGAAAAAAGTGTTCCAAGGCAGCAGCGCACTCACACTGGATGCTAAGGGTCGGATGTCCATTCCGACTCGGCACCGTGACGCGCTTTTGCAACAGGAACAAGGCCGCTTGACCCTCACTCGCCATCCCGACGGCTGTTTGCTGGTGTATCCGCGCAGTGTGTGGGAAGAAAAGCGCGAACAAATTGCCCGCTTTCCCATGAGTGCCCGTTTCTTGCAACGCCTGCTGCTGGGTAGTGCTCAGGACGTTGATCTGGACTCCGCTGGTCGGATATTGATCGCTCCCGAACTGCGCGCCGCAGTGGGGCTGGAGCGCGACGCCATGCTGCTGGGTATGGCCACCCATTTTGAGTTGTGGAATGCCCAGGAACTGGAACGCCGACAGGCCCAGGATCTGGCTGAAAACTCCACAGACGTATTCGACACTTTTTCTTTCTGAGTAAGTCATGACGCTGGTACATCGATCCGTGCTGTTGGAGCCTACGGTGGCGGCCCTCGTGGATCCGTCCTTTGAGGCCCGGCGCTGGGCGCAAAACCCTGAAATCCAGGGCCTGGTCGATGGGGTGTACGTCGATTGCACCTTTGGTCGTGGTGGTCATAGCCGGCTGCTGTTGTCGCACTTGAGCCCGCAGGGGCGCCTGATCGTGATCGACAAGGACCCGCAGGCCATTGCCGTGGCCCAGGAGCTGGCGGCACAAGATAGCCGTGTCACGGTTGTACATAGTGGTTTTGGTGATCTGGCCCAGGCTCTGGACGAGCTGGAGGTGGGGCCATTGCAAGGCGTCATGATGGATTTGGGCATTTCCTCGCCACAAATCGACGACGCACAACGAGGTTTCTCTTTTATGCGCGAAGGTCCCTTGGACATGCGCATGGATACCAGCGGTGGTTTGACCGCTGAACAGTGGCTGGCCGAGGTCAGCGTGGAAGTTTTAAAGGAGGTCATTGCAGAATATGGCGAAGAACGGTTTGCTTTCCAGATTGCAAAGGCGATTGTTGATCGCCGCCAATCCCGCCCGCTACATACAACGCGTGATCTCGCCGAGCTCGTCGCCGGTGTCGTCCGCACGCGCGAAAAGGGTCAACATCCGGCAACCAGGACCTTCCAGGCTATACGGATTTACCTCAATCGTGAGCTCGAAGAGCTCGCGTACGCGCTTCCGTCAATTCTGAGTCGATTGGCGACTCGGGGCAGGCTAGCGGTGATTGCATTTCATTCACTGGAGGACCGCATGGTCAAACAGTTCATGAACGCAGCTGCGCGTCCCGCGCAGGAACAGTCACGTCTACCTATTCTTGAAAAAGACTTGCCCCAGCCTCTGGTGCAGTCTTTGGGCAGAATCTTGCCCACCGACCAGGAGTCCAGCGACAACCCCCGAGCCCGCTCGGCGGTATTACGTGTGGTGCAACGCACCGACACCCCTATTCCCCAGGACTGGATGCGCAGCGCCAGCGAGCGTCTGCTGCAACAGGCCGCCTATAGCCGCCAGCCTGCTGGCAAGCGAGGCCGCCGATGATGCGCCTGGTCATCACCCTCTCTTTGGTGTTGATGCTGTCGGCCATCTCTTTGGTGACGGCGCGCTATCAGGCGCGCGAACTGTTTGTGCAAACCGATCGTCTGGTCACCAAAGCCGGTGAACTGGATACGGACTGGCGTCGTTTGCAACTGGAGCGGGCCGAACTGGCTCGTAATGCCCGGGTGGATGATATTGGCCGTAATGAATTGGGCCTGGTGCTTAGCTCTCCTGAGCGCACTCTCTATGTGCAAGGTGGTCAGCTCAGCTCGACGCTGGCGCAGCCCGGAGCGCAGCCATGAAACGATACGGCTATCACGAGAATCCCGCCCTGAGCGTGCAGATGCCATTTTGGCGTTCGCGTTTGGTGCTGGTTCTTTTATTCCTGGGTTTCGGCGCCCTGATCGTCAAGGCTTTGTACTTGCAAGGCCTGTCTACTGAATTCTTGCAGCAACAAGGCGAGCGTCGCTACGAGCGCACCCAGGTGTTGCCGCCCATGCGTGGCAAGGTGTTTGATCGCAGTGGCTCGGTGGTGCTGGCCTCCAGCGTGCCGGTCAAGGCAATCTGGGCTATTCCTGATGATGCCCGTAATGCCAAGCCCGAGCAGATCGGACAATTGGCCAAGCTGTTGGGCATGGGTGCATCCGATATTGAGCGCCGTTTGTCCGTCGAGGACCGTAATTTTGTTTACATCAAGCGTCAGGTGGACGTCGATGTGGCTGCCCAGATTGCCGAACTGAAAATTCCAGGCATTCACCAGCAAGAGGAAATGCGCCGTTTCTATCCCGAAGGGGAAGTCATGGCGCATATTCTGGGCTTTACGAATATTGAGGACCAAGGTATTGAAGGCATCGAGTTGGCCTTTAATTCTGCCTTGTCCGGCACACCTGGTTCGCGTCGTGTGATTCGTGACCGTTTGGGCCGTGTGGTTGAAGACGTACGCGCCGTCATCCCGCCTACTCACGGTCAGGATTTGCACCTGTCAGTTGACGCTGGTTTGCAATTTGACGCTTATACCGCCCTGAAAAAGGGGATGGAAGACGTCAAAGCCAATGCGGCTGCCGCTGTGGTCATGGATGTAAAAACCGGGGAAATCCTGGCCCTGGTGAATCTGCCTACCTACAACCCTAATGACCGGGATGACCGCAAGGGGCCGGCTCTGCGTAACCGTGCCTTGACCGACACCTTCGAGCCCGGTTCCATCATGAAGCCCTTTACGGTGGGGTTGGCGCTCGATATCAACCGCATTACCACGTCCACCCTGTTCAATACGGGTAATGGTCAGTATCGCTACCAAGGTAATGTGATCAGCGATGTCAGCCGTCATAATGGTACCTTGGATGCTGCGGGAATCTTGCGTCGCTCCAGCAATATCGGCATGACCATGATTTCCGAGCGTCTGACATCGCAGGAAATGTGGAACAAATTTACCGAGCTGGGTTTTGGCCGTTCTCCGCAGGCCGACTTCCCCGGTATTGCCAGCGGACGACTACGTCCGTGGGAGCGCTGGCGTCCTATCGAACGCGCCACCATGTCCTACGGTTATGGCCTGTCGGTTTCCCTGCTGCAAATTGCCCACGCCTATACGGCGTTTGCGCGTAATGGCGATATGGTTTCCATGACCTTGCTCAAGCGCGAGGGTAAACCCGCCAGTGTTCAGGTTTATACCCCTAAAGTGGCGGCGGAACTGCGCGCCATGTTGGAAGCGGCGGCAGGCCCGGCCGGTGCCCGTCTGGCTCAGGTGCAAGGTTATCGCGTTGCTGGCAAGAGCGGTACGGCCCGCAAGATTGTGGATGGCCGTTACAGCAAATCTCTGTATCGCGGCTCTTTTGTAGGCTTTGCGCCCGTCTCTGATCCTCGCATTGTGGTGGCCGTCACGATTGACGAGCCACATAGTTCCAATTATTACGGCGGGCGTATTGCCGCGCCGATTTTTTCAGAAATTGTGGCCCGGAGCTTGCGACGCCTAGGTGTCCAGCCTGATGCGCCCATAGATTCGCTGGTGGCCGTTGGCCCCGGTGCGGAGAATGTACGATGAACGCCGCAGCAATACTGGAGTGGCTGGCGCAGCATGTAGCGCCCACGGCTAACCTGTGTTTGGATTCCCGCCAGATCAAGGCGGGTGATGCGTTTTTTGCCTGCCTTGGTCATCAAGGTGATGGTCGTGAGTATGAAGTTCAGGCTGTGCAGCAAGGTGCGGTTGCGATTGTGCGCGAGCAGGGCGATCAGGCGGTGGATCCCGGCGTACCTGTTTTGCAGGTTGCCAACCTCAGTGCCTTGTTGGGTGAAGTGGCTCATCAGTGGTGGGGCCGCCCTTCCGAGGAAATGACGGTTGTCGCGGTGACCGGTACCAATGGCAAGACCTCCACGGTGCAGTGGGTGGCTTCGGCTCTGAATCATTCCCAAGTGCCTTGCGGCACCATTGGTACGCTGGGCGTGACCTTGCCTGACGGCTCCAATCTGGGTGGCGTACTGACGACGCCGGACGTACTGACCGTACATCGCAGCTTGGCCGCCATTCGCGCCCAAGGTGGTAATGCTGTGGCGCTGGAAGCCTCGTCGATTGGCCTGGAGCAAGGCCGCCTGGACGGTGTCCGCATTGATATTGCCGGGTTCACCAACCTGACGCATGACCATCTGGACTATCACCACAGCATGGAAGAATACAAACAGGCCAAGCTGCGCCTGTTTAGCTGGCCCGGTCTGCGTAGCGCCGTTGTGAATGCGGACGATGAAACCGGCCGTGAGCTGATGCAGTCCGGCTTGGCTGCTCGTGTGATTTCGTATTCCATGAGCCAACCGGAGGTGGATTTGTTGGCACAGGATGTGCATACCGGGGCTGATGGCCAGGTATTCAACCTGGTCACCGCGCACGGTACTGCACAGATTTTGACCCACCTGCTGGGCGAGCATAACGTGGCCAACCTCCTGTTGGTGGCCGGTGTGCTGCAAGAGGTGGGCTGGCCCGTCTCCAAGATCGCTCGCATCATGGACAAACTGGAGTCCGTTCCTGGTCGCCTGCAAATTGTGACGCCCAAGAGCACCGCTGGCCGTCAGCCTCTGCCTTTGGTCGTGGTGGATTACGCTCATACCGCTGACGCGTTGGAGCGTGCCCTGCAAGCACTGCGTGAAGTGGCCAGTGTTCGGGGTGGCAAGCTGATCTGCGTATTTGGTTGTGGCGGTAACCGCGACACCAGCAAACGTCCCATCATGGGTGAAATAGCCGCCCGTCTGGCCGACGACGTGCTGGTGACGACTGACAATCCTCGTTTTGAAGATCCTGCCGAGATCATTCGTCAGATTGTGGCTGGTATGCCTGAAGCGCCTGCCGTACAAATGGATCGCGCCCGCGCCATTCTGTCCTCAATCTGGGCTGCCAGTCCTGACGATATTGTGCTGCTGGCCGGCAAAGGGCATGAAACCTACCAGGAAGTGCAGGGCGAACGCTCTGTGTTTGATGACTGCGACTGGGCCAAAGCGGCCTTGCTGTGGTTGCGTGGTGTGCGTTTGAGCACCGACTCCCGTAGCTTGGCCAAAGGGGATGTTTTCCTGGCTTTGAGTGGTGAGCAATTCGATGGTCACCGCTATTTGGAGAAAGCCAAAGAGCAGGGCGCTGTTGCCGCCATCGTGGCTCAACGGGATACCGAAGTTGAACTGCCCCAACTTGTATTGGGTGATACACGCCGTGCCTTGATGACCTTGGCCACCGAATGGCGTTCGCGCTTTGACATCCCTGTCATCGGCGTGACCGGCAGCAATGGCAAGACCACGACCAAGGAAATGATTGCCGCTATCTTGCGCGCCTGGTTGGGCGAAGCAGAAAGCCTGGCAACTCGCGGCAATTTGAACAACGATCTGGGCGTACCCCTGTCCATCCTGCGTTTGAGCTCCGAGCACAAGGCTGCCGTCCTGGAGATGGGCATGAACCATCCCGGCGAAATCGCCGTGCTGGCGTCCATGGCTCGCCCCACGATTGCCCTGATCAATAACGCACAGCGCGAACATCAGGAGTTCATGCACAGCGTGGCAGCGGTGGCTCGTGAAAACGGGGCCGTTATTGATGCGCTGCCTCTAGACGGCGCGCTGGTCATTCCTGATGACGATGCTTTCAGTGCGATGTGGGCCGAACAAGCCGGTCAGCGCACCGTGTTGCGCTTTGGCCTGAGTGGTCAGGAGACGGTATTTGCAGCCGATATGTTTGTCGAGCCGGCCCAAACCCGTTTTGTGCTGCACGTGGCAGGGCAGTCCTGCGCCTTGACCTTGAACAGCCCTGGTATTCATAACCTGCGTAATGCCTTGGCGGCTGCCGCTTGCGCCCATGCCGCCGGTGCTCCTTTGAGCGCGATTGCGCAAGGTCTGGAGAGCTTTCGTCCTGTCTCGGGACGGATGCAGCCCAAGCAGTTGTCTTCCGGTTACCAGTTGATTGATGACACTTACAACGCCAACCCGGATTCGGTGCGCGCCGCGATTGATGTACTGGCACAACTGAAAGGACGCAAGGTGCTGGTGCTGGGCAATATGGCCGAGATCGGTGACAACAGCTCTGAGTTGCACGCGGAAGTTGGTGCCTACGCCAAAGAGCGCGGCATGGATGAATTGCTGACCTTGGGTGGCGATGCCAGCCATGCTGCTCAGGCTTTTGGTGCACGTGCGCATCAATTCGAGACGCTGGAGGACATGGTGGCTTACCTATTGGCTTTGGAGCCGTCCCATGTGTTGATCAAGGGTTCGCGCAGTGCTCGTATGGAGCGTGTGGTTGCCGCCTTGGAAAGCCATTTCTCCCATAACGAAGGGGCCACTCATGCTTCTTGAACTGGCACGCTGGCTATCGGACGATCATATTCGCGCCTTTGGGGTGTTTGAGTACATCACCCTGCGTGCTATTTTGGCCAGCGCCACCGCGCTGGCAATTGGCTTGTTGGCAGGTCCCTGGGTTATCCGCAAGCTGACCGAACTGAAGATCGGTCAGGCTGTACGTGCCTACGGTCCGGAATCGCATTTGCAAAAGAACGGTACCCCCACCATGGGCGGTGTTTTGATCCTGATCGCTATCGGTATCAGCACCTTGCTGTGGGCAGATTGGACCAATCGTTTTGTCTGGGTCGTTTTGCTGGTGACGTTCGGTTTTGGCTGGATTGGTTGGGCTGACGACTACAAGAAAGTCGTCAACCGTGACCCCGAGGGAATGTCCTCACGTCAGAAATTCTTCTGGCAAGCCCTGATCGGTATGGTGGCGGCCGTGTACCTGAGCTTTGCCGTTTCGGTGCCTGCCAATACCGAATTGTGGCCCCTGTTCAAAGAATGGGTCTTGAGCGGCTTCACCATGTCATTGCCGACCCAGGCTGATCTGATCGTGCCGTTCTTCAAGTCTGTGAGCTACCCCCTGGGAGTGCTGGGTTTTGTCGTGTTGACCTGGGCAGTGATCGTGGGCTCCAGCAATGCCGTCAATCTGACAGATGGTCTGGACGGGCTGGCGATTATGCCTACCGTGCTGGTGGGCTCCGCACTGGGCATTTTTGCCTATGTGGTCGGCCGTGTGGACTACTCCAAATATCTTTTGTTTCCCTATATTCCCGGTGCGGGCGAATTGCTAGTGATTTGCGCGGCCATCGCTGGTGCGGGTTTGGCTTTTCTGTGGTTTAACGCGTATCCCGCGCAGGTGTTCATGGGCGACGTAGGCGCTCTGGCTCTGGGGGGGGCGCTGGGTACGATCGCTGTGATCGTGCGTCAGGAAATCGTGCTGTTCATTATGGGTGGCGTGTTTGTGGTGGAAACCTTGTCGGTGATGTTGCAGGTGACCTGGTTCAAGTACACCAAGAAACGTTACGGACAAGGCAGACGAATATTTCGTATGGCACCGCTGCACCATCACTTTGAAGTCAGCGGCTGGAAAGAAACACAGGTAGTGGTCCGTTTCTGGATCATCACCATGATGCTGGTCATGATTGGCCTATCTACATTGAAACTGCGATGAATGCCTTGAGTTTTCCTTCGATCCGTAAAGACGGTCTCATGCTTATCCTGGGGTTAGGCGAGACTGGCTTTGCTGCGGCTCGTTGGTCTTTGGCTCAGGGGGCTAGCATTCGTTTGGCGGATACGCGCGAAAACGTGCAAGGTCTGGACAAGCTCCAGGCCTTGACTGGCACGGCTCTGGATGTGCGTTTGGGGCAGAGCGCTTTGCAGGCCGATAGCCTGAGCGGTGTACACACGGTGGTGATCAGCCCCGGTCTGTCGCCAGTGGATCCTGTCTTGGCTGACTTTTTAGCTCAGGCACGCGATCGTGGCATTGAAGTTATTGGCGAGATCGAGCTGTTCGCTCGTGCCCTGAAAGATTTGGCCGATCAAGGGCATGAAAGCCGCGTAGTGGCCATCACCGGCACCAATGGCAAAACGACGGTCACTGCCATGACGCGCCACTTGCTCGAACAAGCTGGTGTCGCTGCGCTGGCTGTGGGCAATATCAGCCCTGCTGCGCTGACCGCCTTGTGCGACGCTCTGGAAAATAACGCTTTGCCTCAAGTCTGGGTGCTGGAACTGTCCAGCTTCCAACTGGATAGCACCTTTAGCTTGCAGGCGGATGCTGGCGTTGTACTGAATATTTCGCAGGATCATCTGGACTGGCACGGCGGCATGGATGCCTATATCCAGTCCAAACAACGTATGTATGGCATGTGCGATGTGACCTTGGTCAATCGCGATGACCCTGCCGTCATGGCCATGATTCCCGATGCCGGTCAGGAGTCGGTGCGCAGCTTCGGTCTGGACAAGCCCGCTTTGCTGGGCGATATGGGCTTGTTGACGGATGGCGGTATGCAGTGGCTGGTGGCCAACGAGCCTACCGATTTTGAGCTGCCTGCCACCGGTCTGAAAAAACGTAATGCGCCGCTTGAGCCCGCCGTGCGTGGCAAGGGCGGCTTGAAGCGTCTGATGCCGGTTGAGGCTTTGCAGATCAAGGGCCGTCATAACGCCTTGAATGCTCAAGCAGCTTTGCTGCTGGCTCGCTGCCTGGGGCTGGGTTGGGCGGAGTTGCTCAATGGCCTGCGCACCTATCAAGGCGAGCCGCACCGTGTAGAGCTGATTCGTGTGCTCGATGGTGTTCAGTATCTGGATGACAGCAAAGGCACCAATGTCGGCGCTACCGTTGCCGCCTTGCGTGGCTTCGATCAGCGCGTCTGGCTGATTGCCGGTGGGCTGGGCAAGGGTCAGGATTTTGAGCCGCTGGCTGTGGCTGC
The DNA here is from genome assembly GCF_059735605.1 of Alcaligenes sp. LTN-3. Classification (NCBI taxonomy): domain Bacteria; kingdom Pseudomonadati; phylum Pseudomonadota; class Betaproteobacteria; order Burkholderiales; family Alcaligenaceae; genus Alcaligenes; species Alcaligenes sp. LTN-3. Next base: position 621,616 of record NZ_JCAPDN010000002.1, read on the forward strand.
TGCCCAAAATGTGGCTGAGGCCTTTCTGATTGGGCAGGACGCCAAGCAGATTGCTGCTGTTCTAGCCGCACACGATGTCCGTCACCGTTTTTGTGATGGTCTGGAAGCTGCGGTGCAGGCAGCCGCCGAACAGGCCCGTTCGGGCGATGTGGTCTTGCTGTCCCCGGCGTGCGCCAGCATGGATATGTTCAAAAGCTATCACCATCGTGGCATGTGCTTTGTTGCTGCCGTGACCGAGATGGCGTTGGACAAAGGAGAGTTGGCATGAGCCTGTTTGCTGAGCTGACCTCAGGTGTCAATGCGGTGCGTCCTGGACGTACGGCATTGCCTGTGCTGGATCGTCCCTTGCTGACCGCCACACTGATGCTGACTCTGTTCGGTCTGCTGATGGTGTATTCTGCTTCGATCGCTTTGGCTGACGGACCGCGTTATGAAAGTTATGGCCGCTATTACTTTGTAATACGTCACGCCCTGTTCATCGTAGTGGGTGTGGTGCTGGCCATGTTCGCGGCTACGGTTCCCTTGCGGGTGTGGCAGAAGCTGGCTGTGCCCGTGTTTGTACTGGCTATTTTCCTGTTAGTGGTTGTTTTGATCCCCGGAGTTGGCCGAGAAGTGAACGGTGCACGCCGCTGGCTTCCATTGGGCATCATCAACTTTCAGCCTTCGGAGCTGATGAAAGTGGCCATGGTGCTGTATGCCGCTGACTACACGGTGCGCAAACAGCAGCATTTGCATGCTTTCGTGCGAGGGTTCCTGCCTATGGCGGTGGCCTTGGGCTTGGTCGGTGTGCTGCTTTTGATGGAGCCCGATCTCGGTGCCTTCATGGTCATCGTGGCTATTGCGGTGGGCATTCTTTTCATTGGTGGGATTAACGGAAAATTGTTCTCTGCCTTGCTGGGGATTATGGTTAGCAGCTTTCTTTTGCTGATCTGGCTCTCGCCTTGGCGTCGTGAGCGTCTGTTTGTGTATCTGGACCCCTGGAACCCTGACAATGCCTATGGCAGTGCCTATCAGTTGTCGCACTCACTGATTGCTTTGGGCCGAGGTGAATGGTTTGGCGTGGGCTTGGGCTCCAGCGTGGAAAAACTGCATTACCTGCCTGAAGCCCATACCGACTTTATCGTTGCCGTTATTGGCGAGGAGCTGGGCTTTGTGGGCGTTGCCGCCTTGGTCCTGACCTTTGGGTTTGTTATCTGGCGCGGCTTCAATATTGGTCGTCAGGCCTGCGCCATGGATCGTTTGTTCAGTGGTGTGGTTGCTCAAGGTGTGGCGCTTTGGTTTGGCGTACAGGCCTTTATCAATATTGGTGTCGTGTTGGGCCTCTTGCCGACCAAGGGCCTGACGCTGCCTTTGGTCAGCTATGGTGGTTCGGGCATTGTGATGAATCTGGTGGCTTTTGCCTTGTTAATGCGGGTTGATTTTGAGAACCGGCAAATGATGCGAGGTAAGCGCACATGAGCACTCCAACCATCCTGATCATGGCTGGCGGTACAGGTGGGCACATCATGCCCGGACTGGCGGTGGCCCAGGCCATGCAGCAACGTGGCTGGCAAGTGGTGTGGTTAGGTCATCCCGAGCGCATGGAAGGTAGCTTGGTCCCCCAGCATGGGATTAAAATGCTGCCTCTGCGATTTTCCGGATTACGAGGCAAGGGCGTGAAGGCATTGCTCTCTTTACCCTTTACCTTGATCAGTGCCTGCTGGCAGGCACACCGTTGCTTGCAGCAAGCCAAACCTGATGTGGTTTTGGGAATGGGTGGCTATGTCGCCTTCCCGGGTGGCCTGATGGCTTTTGTGTCGCGCCGTCCTTTGGTTGTGCATGAGCAAAATGCGGTGGCCGGTACGGCCAATCGCTACTTGGCCAAAATGGCGACCAGTGTATTGACCGGTTTTCCGGGTGCCTTGCCTGGCGCTGTGACGGTTGGCAACCCTGTACGTGATGCCTTCGTAGGTCAGGGCCCCGCTGCGCAACGTTATGCCAAACGGACAGGACCGCTGCGTATTCTGGTGGTGGGCGGCAGCCTGGGGGCGGCAGCACTGAACAAGGTGGTGCCTGAGGCCATGGCACTGATCCCTGCCGAGCAGCGTCCGCATGTCACACACCAGTCCGGTCAGCAGCATCTGGAGAGCTTGCAGCAACGCTACGCAGATCATCAGGTACAGGCGGACTGTAAAGCCTTTATTGGTGATATGGCTCAGGCCATGAAAGAGGCCGATCTACTGATTTGTCGTGCCGGGGCCATGACGGTGGCCGAAGTCGCCGCCATTGGTGTGGCGGCCTTGTTTGTGCCTCTGCCACACGCTATTGACGATCACCAGAGCGCCAATGCCCGTTACCTGAGCGAATGTTCGGGCGCGTGGCTAAAGAAACAATCGGAGTTGACGGCCCAGTGGCTTGCACAATGGTTGCAAGGACTGGACCGTGAAGAATTAAGTCGCGTGGCCAGCCACGCGCAAGAACATGCACAGTTGAATGCCACGCAGCAAATTGCCGAAGCATGTCAGCAGGCGGCAAGGAGGGTGGAATGAAACACCGCATTCAACATATTCATTTTGTAGGGATTGGCGGCTCGGGCATGAGCGGCATTGCCGAAGTCATGCTGAACCTGGGTTTTGCCATCAGTGGTTCGGATATCCAGGAAACGGCGGTAACTCGTCGCCTGGAGCAGCTCGGTGCCCGTATTGTTATCGGTCACAAGGCTGAAAACGTCGCTGGTATGGGCGCTATTGTCACTTCCACCGCCATTGCAGGCGACAACCCCGAAGTTCTGGCTGCGCGTGCAGCCCGCATCCCTGTGGTGCCACGCGCCCTGATGCTGGCCGAGCTGATGCGCTTAAAGCGCGGTATTGCCGTGGCCGGCACGCACGGCAAGACCACCACCACCAGCTTGGTGGCCAGTCTGTTGGGGGCTGCTGATCTGGACCCGACCTTTGTGATCGGTGGTCGCCTGAATTCGGCGGGTGCCAATGCTCGTTTGGGGCAGGGTGATTACATCGTGGTGGAAGCCGACGAGTCTGACGCCTCCTTTTTGAATCTGTTGCCGGTGATGGCCATCATCACCAATATCGATGTAGACCATATGGACACCTATGGTCATGACGTTGCCCGACTGAAAAGTGCGTTCATTGATTTTACGCATCGCCTGCCGTTTTACGGCAGTGCCATTGTGTGCAATGACGATGCGAATGTGCGCGAAATCATTCCTTTTGTATCGCGCCCTGTCACCACTTACGGTATTGATACCGATGCTCAGGTCCGCGCGATCAACATCGAAAGCCGTGGCACCACCATGTGTTTTGATGTGCAGCGCAAAGGGGCAACAGGTGAGCTTCCTTTGCTGTCCGTGTGTCTGAATCTGCCCGGAAAACACAATGTACTCAATGCCTTGGCCGCTATTGCAGTAGCCACTGAATTGGGTGTCAGCGACGAGGTCATTGCCAAAGGCCTGAAAGAGTTCACCGGTGTGGGCCGTCGCTTCTCCATGGTGGGGGACTTCCCAGTTTCCCAGGCGCAAGGCGGCGGGACGTTTACCGTTGTTGACGATTATGGTCACCATCCTGTCGAAATGGCTGCTACCTTGGCGGCCGCACGGGGTGCTTGGCCTGATCGCCGCATTGTGTTGGCGTTCCAGCCACACCGCTATACGCGTACCCGTGATTGCTTTGAAGATTTCGTGCAGGTACTTAGCCAGGCTGACGCTGTCCTCCTGGGTGAGGTCTATCCCGCAGGCGAGGCGCCCCTGGTGGCCGCCGATGGTCGTGCCTTGAGTCGCGCCGTGCGCGTACTGGGCAAGGTCGAACCTATTTTTGTGGCCGAAATCAGCGATATGGCACAAGCCGTTCTGGACTTTGTCCGTGACGGTGATGTGGTGTTGGTAATGGGTGCAGGATCCATCAGCCGGATTCCTGCTCAATTGGGAGAAATGGCATGACAGCGGATTTTGGTCGGGTCGGCGTGTTGTACGGCGGCAAGTCCGCCGAACGGGAAGTGTCCTTGATGTCTGGTGCAGGCGTGCATGAAGCTCTGTGCAGCATGGGGGTGGATGCGCATTTGTTCGATATGGGCGAGAAAGGACTGACCGAACTGGCTCAGGCCGGTTTTGATCGCGTGTTCATTGCTTTGCATGGTCGTTACGGCGAAGACGGCACCTTGCAGGGGGCACTGGAATGGATGGGTATCCCTTACACCGGTAGCGGAGTGATGGCCTCCGGTCTGGCCATGGACAAAATCATGACCAAGCACGTCTGGCAGCATCTGGGTTTACCCACCCCTGGCTTTGCGCAATTGGATCATGTCAGCCAGGTTGCCGCCGCAGTGGAACGTCTGGGTGTTCCCCTGATCATGAAGCCCCCTCATGAAGGTTCGACTGTGGGTGTGGTGCGTGTGGATCGCGCCGAGGACGCTGTTGCCGCCTTCGAAACGGCTATGCATTACGACACAAACGTGTTGGCAGAGCAATTCATTCGTGGTCGCGAGCTGACAGTGCCCATCATCGGCGTGGGTGCCCAGGCGCGTGCCTTGCCTGTGATCGACATTGTGGCTCCGCAAGGCAATTACGACTTTGAACACAAGTACTACTCGGACGAAACCCAATACTTCTGTCCTGCTGATCTGTCGCCTGAACTGACGGCGCATATTCAGGACCTCTCGGTCCGTGCATTTAATGCACTGGGCTGCGAAGGCTGGGGCCGTGCCGATTTCATGCTGGACGAGCAGAACCGTCCCTGGTTGCTGGAGATGAACACCTCTCCTGGCATGACCAGCCACTCTTTGGTGCCTATGGCGGCCAAAGCGGAGGGTATTAGCTACGCCCAGTTGTGCGTGAACATTTTGGCAACGGCACGCTGCAAAGTGCAGGCCATTGCCCGCAGCCTATAGAGCGTGGAGTCTGAGTCATGTTTTCCGATGCCCGTCTGACCAACCTGATCGCCAATACGCTGGCTTTGCTAGCGGTATCGGCATTGGTGATCGGTGTTGTGGTTTGGGCGGTGCGTCGTCCGTACTTCAATATCGAGCGCATTCAGATCGAGTCCTCGCAAGGCGAACGTCTGGCCTACGTCACTCCAGAAGGGGTGAAAGCCACGATTGCCGGTCGTTTGCAGGGAAATTTCTTTACGGTAGACCTGGATCAGTCTCGCGCTTTGGTTGAAACGGCCCCTTGGGTGCGACGTGCGCAAATTCGCCGCGTCTGGCCCAACAGCCTGTCGGTACGGATTGAAGAGCAGCAGCCGCTGGCGTATTGGAATGAAGACGAGATGATCAACACCTGGGGTGAGTCATTTTCGGCTAATAAAGCGGTGGTGCCCGATGATGTGGATTTACCCCAGTTAAGTGGCCCTCCGAACTCGGAGCGTCTGGTGGTGCAGCGCTATGCCGAGCTGGCACGCTGGTTTGGCCCATTGGATGTGCAGGTCAGTGAAGTGACCTTGAGCCCGCGCTATGCCTGGGATGTGGTTTTGTCGAACGGTGTGCAGTTGAGCCTGGGCCGCGACCCGGCGGCTGATATCGCCGACCCGCACGGCCGAAAAGGGGCTTTGCCCTTTGCGGTTCGTGTCGAACGATTTGTGCAGGCCTGGCCTGCCTTGATGCAACGGCTTGGCGACCGTGCTTTGCAAAGTGCCGATTTACGTTACCCGAATGGCTTTGCGATAACGCTGGCTCCGGTTTCATCTACCCCTGTGAAGTAAAGAATATATGACTCGTGACATCAAAGACCTGATCGTTGCATTGGACATCGGCACCAGCAAAGTGGTTGCGGTGGTGGCCGAAGTGCTGCCGGAAGGCCGGTTTGAAGTGCTTGGTCTGGGCCAGCATGAATCCCAGGGCATGCGCAAAGGGGTGGTCGTCAATATCGAGACGACAGTCAATTCCATCCAGCGCGCTTTGGAAGAGGCGGAGTTGATGGCCGATTGCAAGATCCGTGAGGTCTACACCGGCATTGCAGGCAGCCACATCACCAGCTTTAACTCCAGCGGCATGGTGGCGGTGAAGGACAAAGAGGTGACAGCCACCGATGTGGCGCGCGTGATCGAAACGGCCAAGGCCGTGAACATCCCCACCGATCAGCAGGTGCTGCACGTGCTGACGCAGGAATTCATCGTGGACTCGCAAGAGGACATTCGCGAACCCATCGGCATGAGCGGTCTGCGTCTGGAGGTGCGGGTGCACATTGTGACTGGTGCGGTCAGCGCGGCGCAGAACATCGTCAAATGTGTGCGCCGTTGCGGCCTGGAAGTGCAGGACCTGATTTTGCAGCCTTTGGCCTCCAGCCTGTCCTGCCTGACGGCGGACGAAAAAGAGCTGGGCGTGGTGCTGGTCGATATTGGCGGTGGTACGACCGATATCGCCATCTACACCGGCGGGGCTATCCGTCATACCGATGTAATCCCGATTGCGGGCGACCAGATCACCAGCGATATTGCCGCCATGTTGCGCACCCCCACGCCAGATGCGGAAGAGATCAAGCTGCGCTTTGGGGTGGCCAAGCAGTCGCTGGCGCATCCGGAGGAAATGATTGAAGTGCCCGGTTTGGGTGATCGCCCTAACCGTCAGGTCAAACGTCAGGCTTTGGGTGCGGTGATCGAGCCGCGTGTGGAAGAGCTGTTCACCTTTGTGCAGCAAAGTCTGCGCGAATCGGGCTACGAAGATTTGTTGTCCTCGGGCATCGTGCTGACCGGTGGTACGGCCATGTTGCCGGGCATCGTGGAACTGGCCGAGGACGTATTCCTGAAACCAGTGCGTATCGCTGTGCCCAGCTATGAAGGCAGTTTGGCTGATGTGATGCGTAACCCTCGTTTTTCGACGGTGATGGGGCTGTTGACCGAAGCTCGCCTGCAAAGCGCTCGTGGCCGCAAAGTGGCCCAGCAAAAAGGGAGCGTCAAAGGTCTGATGGCACGCATGAAGGAATGGTTCATGAATTAAGGGCGTTGCAATACGCTCAGGTCGGGCAGCCTGAAAGGGCGGTCCAGGAGGCAGTTCAAACCGGGTGCGAACCCCTTGGTTGGCAGATGTTTTGAGCTGATTCCAAATTTCAGTTGTATCGGGGAAGTACGTAGGAATTTGACTAATTAAGTGTTTGAGTGGGAGTCAATCATGATGAACTTTGAAATGTTAGATACCAGCGGTAGCGGCACGGTCATTAAGGTCGTGGGCGTGGGCGGCGCAGGCGGCAACGCTGTGATGCATATGATCAAGTCTGGTGTTCAGGGCGTTGATTTCATCTGCGCTAATACTGATTCGCAGGCTCTGGCCAGCAGCGATGCTCCTATCCAGATCCGTCTGGGCCGCAGTGGCTTGGGTGCCGGTGCCAAGCCTGATCAAGGCCGTGCGGCCGCTGAAACTGCTCGTGAAGAAATTCGCGCCGCACTGAACGGTGCCAATATGGTGTTTATCACGGCCGGTATGGGCGGTGGTACCGGTACGGGCGCCAGCCCCGTTGTGGCTGAAGTGGCCAAGGAATTGGGTATTTTGACCGTGGGTGTGGTCACCAAACCTTTCTCCTTTGAAGGCAACCGCCGCTTGCGCATGGCCGAAGAAGGGATCGAGGAGTTGAGCAAGCACGTTCACTCTCTGATCGTTGTATTGAACGAAAACCTGTATGACTTGATGGATGAGGACGCCACGCAGTCCGATTGCTTCAAGGCCGCTGACGATGTCTTGCACAATGCCTGCGCTGGTATTGCCGAGATCATCAATGTTGAAGGTAACGTGAACGTCGACTTTGAAGACGTGAAAACCATTATGGGCGAGCAAGGCCAGGCCATGATGGGTACGGCAGTGGCTTCCGGCTCGAACCGCGCTCGTGAGGCGGCTGAGCGTGCCATCGCTTGCCCATTGCTGGAAGGGGTGGATCTGCACGGTGCCCGCGGCATGTTGGTGAACATTACGTCCTCCTCGTCCCTGAAGATGCGCGAAACGCGCGAAATCATGGACACGATTCGTGGCTATGCGGCAGAAGATGCCACCGTTATCTTCGGTACCGCTTACGACGAGTCCATGGGTGACAGCCTGCGTGTTACTGTTGTGGCTACCGGCCTGGGTCGCAAACAAGCGCGCCCACAGTTGGTACAAAACAACGAAGAAGTGTTGCGTACAGGTACGGACAATATGCCTGTCATCGGCGCTGATTACGCCAACGCTGATGTACCTGCTGTCATTCGCAACCCACGCAGCCAGGCTTCGGCTCAGGTGCGCGCGTTGGAGACCGCCGGTATGGATCACTTCGATATTCCGGCGTTTTTGCGCAAGCAGGCTGATTAAAAATCAGGTTCGGCGATTACCCGAGTCGCCAATTTGATTTCTCCCACGACTCCCCCTGGGCGTTCGCGCTCAGGGGGTGTAAGTGCTTTGTCGTGCTCTGGTGTTTGATGCTTGGCAATGACGCAGGTTTGAAGAAAGCCTATAGTGGATAACCCGTATTACGGTTACAATAGTCTTTGCGAACAACACTTTACAAATACAAGAATAGCTATGCTTCGTCAGCGCACCATCAAAAATGTCATCAGTACCAAAGGAGTCGGCTTGCACTCTGGTCGTCGTGTCGAACTGACACTGCGTCCTGCTGCGCCTGACACGGGTATTGTGTTTCATCGTGTTGATTTGCCCGAAATCGTGGATTTACCCGCTCAGGCAGACAAGGTCGGTGGCACACGTATGGCTTCGGTGCTGATCAAGGATAATGTCCGGGTGTCGACCGTGGAGCATTTGATGTCGGCCATTGCTGGTCTGGGCATCGATAATCTGCACGTGGACCTGACGGCTGAAGAAGTCCCCATCATGGATGGCAGCGCCGGTACGTTTGTGTATTTGTTGCGTTCAGCGGGTTTGCAAGAGCAGGAAGCGGCCAAGAAGTTTTTGCGTGTTCTCAAGCCTATTGAAGTTTCTGAGGGCGAGGGACAGGACATTAAATGGGCTCGTCTGGAGCCCTATGAAGGCTTTGCCCTTCAGTTCTCTATCGATTTTCATCACCCGGCTATTGATGCAACGGCCAATTTTGCCGAGGTGGATTTTGCGCATGACTCGTATGTGAAGACCATTTCCCGTGCGCGCACCTTCGGGTTCGCCAGCGAAGTGGAAGCCTTGCGTGCGGCAGGTCTTGCCCGTGGTGGCAGTTTGGACAATGCTATCGTCATGGACGAGTACCGCGTCTTAAACAGCGATGGTCTGCGTTACGAGGACGAGTTCGTCAAGCACAAGATTTTGGATGCTATTGGCGACTTGTACCTGATTGGCCATCCCCTGATTGCGCGCTATGTGGCGTGTAAATCTGGTCATGGTTTGAACAATCAGTTGGCGCGCGCCTTGCTCGCCGCTCAGGATAGCTGGGAACTGGTGACTTTCGAGTCCGCTGCCAGCGCGCCCCATGCATTTTCCAGCGAGTGGAAATTCGCCTGATACTTGTCTAGGGTTTCGATCGTGGTGCTTTGTTTAGCCACGATGATGGCGCAGCAAGCGTTCGATGGCTTGCGCCAAGGGACCTTGAGGCAATGAATCATGGAGCTTTTCGAATGATTCCAGGGCCCGCTCGTCCAGGACTTGTACCTGGCGTGTGGGCTTTTCTGTCACGCTTGCAAACAAATGGGCTTGCACGTGAACCAGCGCCTCGTTAATGTTCCAGCCAGCGGCATTCATCTTCCGTATGACTGTAGGTAAAAGCTGGCGTAGCTTGGCCGCATGCGCCGCGCTGGGAACTGCCAGCGTCAATTGCTGTCTGTCTATACGGGCTACTTTACAAGCCTTGCCTAAAGCTGGTGGCAAGGCTTTGCTTACATGGGTCTGTGCCGCCATCAGCTGCCGGGCCATTTCCAGTACCTGGGAACCTTGCTGGTCGCTAGCCAGCCAACCCAAAGCGTGGCTTTGCCCGCTACTGCGTTTTGGCGCGGATGAGGAAAAAGGGGGCTTCCAGGTCATGTTCGAGGTTATACGAGAGTGGATCAACATAAAGACTATACGTCCTTAGATGCCAAAGCCAAAGGGGTGCGCCGTACGGTGATTGCCCTGGTGGCTTTGGTATCGCTGGGCGTTTCCGCAGCGGCGGGAGCTCTGGTGCAGTCGCACTGGGGGGATCGCAGCGGCATGTCGCTGGATACGGATATGGCCCAAAGCCAGGCCGCCGCCATGCAGGACAACGTTACCCGTCTGGCTGAAAAAGTCGGCGGTTTGCAGGCCAAACTGATCGAGATGGACGGTGTCAGCAAACGCGTGGCCAAAGCCGCCGGTATCGAGTATACCGATCCGGAGCTGGCCGGTGCCATGCCGGTGCAGGATCTGGCCGTCATGGACAGCATGGAAGGTGCCGATCTGGTCTGGAGTGCTGACCGTTTGGGTGAGCAGCTGGATAATCTGGCCAAACAGATGTCCGAGCAGCAGGACTGGTTCCAGATGTTGGACAGTGTGCTTACCGAGCGAACCGGCAATGAGGCCCGCCTGCCCAATTACCGCCCGGTGGATTACGACGAGGTGGCGTCCTCCTTTGGCTGGCGTCGTCACCCGATTTCGGGTCGTCACGCCTTGCACGAAGGTTTGGATTTCCCCGCTCCCAAAGGTACGCCTATTTACGCGGCCTCCGGTGGAGTCGTGTCCGAAGCCCGTTACATGACAGGCTACGGCAAGCTGGTGGAAATCAATCATGGCAATGGCATGAGCACGCGATACGCCCATGCGTCATCAATCGTTGTTAAATTAGGCGACGTAGTAGAAAAAGGGCAGTTGATTGCCCGTGTCGGATCGACCGGACAGTCCACTGGTTCGCACTTGCATTTTGAAGTGCGCATGGCCGGGCATGCCCTGGACCCCAAGCTTTTTCTGCCGGCGCGTGAGTACGTAGAACAGCAGATCGCGCAATTGGATTCGGACAAGTAGCTCCGTCTTGCAGCATGTGCGTTAAACTGATTGTTTGCTTGCGCATCCCTTTTAACCAGAGATAGGCTCGAGGCACAGATTCAAGCCCTTGCGGCCTCGCCTACATTGACGACACAAGAATGGTTTCATTGCTGAAAAAGCTTATTGGCAGTCGTAACGACCGACTGCTCAAACAGTACCGTAAGCAGGTCGCCCAGATTAATGCTCTTGAGCCTGCCATGCAGGGTCTGAGTGACGAGGCCTTGGCAGCCAAGACGCAGGAGCTGCGCCAACGTGTTCAGGATGGCGCCTCGCTTAACTCGCTCTTGCCCGAAGCCTTTGCTGTGGTGCGCGAAGCAGGTATCCGTGTATTTGGCATGCGCCACTTTGACGTACAGATGCTCGGTGCCATTGCTTTGCACAACGGCAAGATTTCCGAAATGCGTACGGGTGAGGGTAAAACCCTGACTGCGACCTTGGCCGTGTACCTGAATGCACTGTCCGGCAAGGGCGTGCATGTGGTGACCGTCAATGATTACCTGGCACGACGCGATGCGAACTGGATGGGCCGTCTGTACAACTTCCTGGGTTTGAGCGTGGGTGTAGTGGTTCCCCAGCAAGACAATGCCGAGAAGATTGCTGCCTACCAGGCCGACATTACCTACGGTACCAATAACGAATTTGGTTTTGACTACCTGCGCGACAATATGGAATACCGCGCAGAGGATCGCCGCCAGCGCGGTTTGTCCTACGCGATTGTCGACGAAGTTGACTCCATCCTGATCGACGAAGCCCGTACACCACTGATCATCTCCGGCCAGGCCGAAGACAATACCGAGCTGTACGTGCGCATGAACGTGGTCCCGCCCATGCTGACCCGCATGACGCAAGAGCCTCGTCCACACGAGCCCGAGCCCGAAGGCGACTTCTGGGTCGATGAAAAGGGCCAGCAAGTTCATATTTCCGAAGCCGGTCACGAGCGTGCCGAGCAGATTTTGACTGAAATCGGCCTGCTGCCCGAAGGCGAATCGCTGTACGAGCCACGCCATATTTCTTTGATGCACCATTTGATGGTCGCCCTGCGCGCCCACAACCTGTTCTTCCGCGACCAGCAATACGTGGTTCAGGACGGTGAAGTGGTGATCGTGGACGAATTCACGGGCCGTTTGATGGCCGGTCGCCGCTGGTCCGATGGCTTGCATCAGGCTGTAGAGGCCAAGGAAGGCGTTCGTATCCAGAACGAAAACCAGACCCTGGCGTCGATTACCTTCCAGAACTACTTCCGTATGTACGACAAGCTGGCTGGCATGACCGGTACAGCCGATACGGAAGCCTACGAGTTCCAGGAAATCTACAGCCTTGAAACCGTCATCATTCCACCGAATCGTCCGCTGGCCCGCAAGGACCAGAACGACCAGGTCTTCAAGACCGATGACGAGAAGTTCAACGCCATTCTGAAAGATATCCAGGACTGCCACGAACGTGGTCAGCCTGTTCTGGTGGGTACCACCAGCATTGAAAACTCCGAGCTGATTTCCACACGCTTGAACGCCGCAGGCGTCAAGCACGAGGTGCTGAACGCCAAGCAACACGCCCGTGAAGCCGATATCGTGGCTGAAGCCGGTATGCCGGGCCATGTCACCATCGCGACCAATATGGCCGGTCGTGGTACTGACATTGTGTTGGGTGGCAGCATCGAGCGTCCGATTGCCCAGGTTCGTGAAGACGAGTCTCTGAGCGCCGAACAGAAAGAAGCCAAGATCCAGGCTATTCGCGCTGCGTGGGAGCCCTTGAACCAGCAGGTCAAACAGGCCGGCGGTTTGCGCATTATTGGTACCGAGCGTCACGAGTCCCGCCGTATCGACAACCAACTGCGTGGTCGTGCCGGTCGTCAGGGTGACCCAGGTTCCTCGCGCTTTTACCTGTCGCTGGAAGATTCGCTGATGCGCATCTTCGCTGGCGATCGTGTGCGCGCCATCATGGAGCGCCTGCGTTTGCCAGAGGGCGAGCCGATCGAAGCCCGTATGGTGACCCGTTCCATCGAGTCCGCCCAGCGCAAGGTCGAGGCCCGCAACTTCGATATCCGTAAACAGCTGCTGCAGTATGACGATGTGGCCAACGATCAACGCAAGGTGATCTACGCCCAGCGTAACGAAGTGCTGGAGTCCGCTGACATTACCGACACCATCAGCAGCCTGCGCGAAGCCGCTGTCAGCCGTCTGTTCCGTGAATACGTGCCGCAAGACACGATGGAAGAGCAATGGGATATTCCCGGCCTGACGGCTGATTTGCAAAGCACCTTCCAGATTGAGCTGCCTTTGGCTGAAATGCTGGAGAAAGAATCCAATCTTAACGACGACGACCTGCATGATCGCGTCATCGCAGAATCTCAGCGCCTGTTGCAAGCCAAGATTGACCAAGTGGGTCAACCTAACTGGGGCAATTTCGAGCGCTCCGTGCTTTTGCAGTCCATTGACACGCAATGGCGTGGTCATTTGCAGGCTTTGGATCATCTGCGTCAGGGTATTCATCTGCGCGGCTATGCCCAGAAAGACCCCAAACAGGAATACAAGCGCGAAGCCTTTGAGCTGTTCTCCGACATGCTGGACCGTGTACGTGACGAAGTAGTCAAAGTGCTGATGACGGTGCGTATCCAGACACCGGAGCAAATCGAGGAAGCCGCTGTCGAGGCGCCTCCAGCCAATTCCAATGTTCGTTTCCATCATTCGGACTATGATGCCGCCCTGAGTGGTGAAGACCCCGGTCTGGATGAGGCGGCCAAGGGCGAAGTGCCACGTGTAGGCCGTAACGACCCTTGTCCTTGCGGTAGCGGCAAGAAGTACAAGCAGTGCCACGGCCGTTTGAGCTGATGCTGTCTCAAGCCCCTCGGCCTACCGGCTGTTAGATAAAACCCCATGTGCTATAAGCCATGGGGTTTTTTCTTGGGTGGTGGCCTCGCTTGTGTAGCTAGGCTTTTGGATTGCTGCATCGTGCTCATTCATGGCCATTTTTCCCTGTAAGCTACAGGGCGCAGCCTGATGCTACCGGCTGCTGCCTATCGTTTTTCTGCGTATTTTCTCTATGACACTATCTCCCTTATTGCATCGTGTTGCCTTGATCGGGGCGGGCGAAGTTGCGCGTTTTTATAGCGCAGCCTTGAAGGCTGCTGGTGTGCAGGTGCCGTTTATCCTGGTGCGCCGGGAAAGTGCTGCCGCTCGTGAACTGGCTCAGCAGTTAGGGGCGCAGCTGTGTTTGCAGACGAATGCACACTGGCAGGATCTGGATGGGGTGTTGTCCGCCGTGACGGGTACACAGGCAGACGTGGTGGCCAAGACTGTCATGCCGTATTTGTCCGCAGGGACGCTGTATATGGATTTGTGTACAGCCGAGCCTCAGGCTATGGAAAGCATGGATGTCTTAGCGCGACAGCATGGAGTCGAGCTGGCTGACCTGGCGATTATGGGCTCTGTGCCCTCTACAGGCGCTCAGACGGCGTTGTTGGCCGCCGGGCAAGGGGCTGGTAGGGCTGCGGCGTTTTGGCAGGCTCAGGGGGCTCCTGTGCGTATTTTGTCGGGGCAGGCCGGGGATGCGATGCGCTTGAAGCTGTTGCGCAGCCTGATGACTAAAGGCTTGGAAGCGTTGGGGATTGAAACTCTGATGCTGGCCGAGCAAATGGGGCTGCGGGACGAACTGTATGAGGTGCTGGAGGATTTGAACCAGCGGGGCTTGCAGGACTTCATGGAATCCTGCTTGCGCAGCCATCTGGTTCATGGTGTGCGCCGCCGTGACGAAGTTCTGCAAGTACGCCGCCAACTGGATCTGGCAGGCATTGCACCCAGAGTGACCAATGGCGTGCTGGATTTCTTTGAACATACGGCACAGACTGATTCGTTACAACGAAGTCAGGTTGTGGAGACGAAGGAGAGTCTGGAGGTCTTTTTGGAAGAGGCCCGATCGTCGTCCCCCCGTTCTTAGTTGCTTGGAAGGTCAGTTTGGCGCTTGCGTCAGGTGCTTGGCGTCTGAGTTTGAGGCCACTTGTGGGATTGGCTATCAAGATTTTCCCCTGAGAAGGATAAAGAGCTTGTGCTTAATGAGATGAAGCAAACATACTGAAAGCCAAGGAGCCAAGGAGCCAAGGAGCCAAGGAGCCAAGGAGCCAAGGAGCCAAGGAGCCAAGGAGCCAACGCCGCGATACGTGGGTGTTCCGGCGGTCCGGCGTTCCGGCGTTCCGGCGTCCCGGTGTTCGGATTTCCGAGTTTCCTGGTGTTAAAAGATTAAAAGACGTGATCGAAGCCCTTTGAGGCAGATAAAAAAACCGGCCAGAAGCCGGTTTTTCTAATCATGCCTGCTGGCCACCTACAGCAAAAACACCGTCGCCAGTCCCAGGAACAGCAAAAACCCCAGCGAGTCTGTTGCAAAGGTCAGCAGTACCGAGGAACCTACGGCCGGGTCATTGCCAAAGCGGTCGCGCAGGATCGGGATTAGCACACCCAGTGCGGCCCCAATCAGCATATTGCCGATCATGGCGGCCATCATCACCGCAGCAATGGCAATGGAGCCGGAGATAAACCAGGCAAAGAAAGCGGTTACTGCACTGCCACAGACCCCGACCAGAAAGGTCACCAGCAGCTCGCGCTTGATCAGTGGGATGACGTTGGAACCGGTGACACGGCCAGTAGCAATGGCACGAATAATCATGGTCATGGTCTGGTTGCCGGAGTTGCCGCCAATACCGGCCACAATCGACATCAGGAACGCCAGGATCACAATGTGGCTGACGGTGTCCTCAAAGCGCGAGGCAATGAAAGAGGCTGTGGCCGCCGTACAGAGGTTGATCAGTAGCCAGGGGGCCCGGTTGCGGATAGCGGTGCGGATGGGGGCGAAAATGTCATCCTCTTGCAGACCGGCGCGAGACAGAGCCTGCTCTTCCGAGTCCTCTTGCAGCACGTCCACGACCTCGTCAATGGTGACTCGGCCAATCAGGCGGCCAATATCGTCCACCACCGGGGCGGACACCAAGTCATAGCGCTCAAATGCCCCGGCGGCATCCGAGTCCGAGTCCAATGGATTCAGAGTCAGGTAGTCGGTGGACATGGCCGAGGACACCAGAGTTTCGGGTTCGCTGACCAGCAGACGTGTCAGCGACAGGGTGCCCTGCAGTTTATCGGCACGGTCTACCACGAAGATCTGGTCAGTGTGGTCTGGCAGTTCCTGCAGGCGACGCAGGTAACGCAAGACCACTTCCAGGGTCACGTCCTCGCGCACGCGCACCATGTCAAAGTCCATGATGGCACCCACCGTATCTTCGGGGTAGCCCATGGCTTCGATCAGTTGCGCACGTTCTTCGTCCGTCAGGCCGCGCTGCACGGCGGCCACCACATCGGGCGGCAGGTCGGGCACCAGATCGGCGATTTCGTCGGCATCCATATTGCCGGCGGCGGCGATCAGGTCTGCCGCATCCATGGAGCGAATCAGCGACTCACGGGCCCAGTCCGCCACTTCCAGCAGCACGTCAGCATCGTGTTCGGCATCCACCAGTTGCCAAATGGCCTGGCGTTCCAGCTCGGGCAAGGACTCCAGAATGAAAGCAATGTCGGCCGGATGCAGATCGTTCAGGATGGCCTTGATCTCGCTTTCATGCTGGCGATGAATCAGGCCTTCAAGCAGGTTGGAACGGTCGTCGTCCTCGAACTGGCGTTGAGCCAGTGACTCGACCACCTCTTGGCGTTTGAGGATGTTTTTCAGGCGGTAAAGTGCCTGCTGCGCGTCCTCAGGCTCCAGGCGGCGTGGCTTGGGAGTGTCACTGGGCGAAGTAGGGTGTACCAGGTTTTCCTGCATAGGCCTGCCTGTCACAAATGCTTAGAGAGGGGGCAGCGGGCGGCTGCGGCGCTCGTCATCGGTGGCCACATACGTCAGCGTGGCTTCCGTTACCTTGACCGTTTCCAGTTGCAGGCGTTTGCGTTCTGCATACACTTCCACCGACACCGTAATGGAGGTGCGGCCAGTTTTGATGATTTCTGTGTAGAAGCTGAGCAAGTCACCCACAAACACGGGCTGTTTGAAGGTGAAGGCATTGACGGAAATCGTGGCAACCCGGCCTTGGGCACGTCGTGTTGCAGGAATTGCTCCGGCAATGTCCACCTGAGACATGATCCAGCCACCGAATACATCGCCGTGAATATTGGCGTCGGTGGGCATGGGCATGACGCGCAGGGTGGGGGCTCCGTCCGGGAGCGAAGAGATGTTGCTTGAAGTAGTCACAAATACTCCCGTATAGGAGGAAAGGGTGGTGGGACCGATGCCCGTAGCGCGCGGGCGCACGCCGTCAACAATAGAACTTGCCATTGTAACGGCAAGCTTTAACCCCGCTATGAAACATTTGTTAAAGCATCAATGATGTTGTGCCAGCCAGTCCAGGGCCAGCTTGGCCCAGTAGCTGGCACCAATGGGGATCAGGGCGTCGTTGAAATCGTAGCTGCCGTTGTGCAGCATGCACGGACCCATGCCGTGACCAGGGCTGCGATGATCGCCATCGCCATTGCCTAACCAGACATAGCAGCCTGGGACTTCCTGCAACATGAAGGAGAAGTCTTCGGCACCCATGGAAGGGCGGATGTCCTGACGCAGCTTGTCGGGGCCGGCCAGTTCCCGGATGACTTGCGCGCAAAAGGCTGCTTGTTCGGGATCATTGATGGTGGGAGGGTAGCGGCGGTCAAAGTCGAATTCGGCCTTGCAGCCTTGGGCCGCACAGCTTTGTTCGCACAGTTCGCGCATACGGGTCTCGACCAGATCCAGGGCTTCGGTGGAAAAGGTGCGTACCGTGCCGCGCATGACGGCCTCGTTGGGAATGACGTTGTCGGCAGAGCCTGCGTGAATCTGGGTAATGCTCAACACGACAGGCTCTAGCGGATCCACATTGCGGCTGACGATGGTTTGCAGGCTTTGCGCCAGTTGCACCGCTGCCATGATAGGGTCCACGCCCAGATGGGGCATGCCACCATGGGCTCCTTTGCCTTCAATGCGAATTTCAAAGGTATTGCTGGAGGCCATCATGGCGCCAGGTAAAACGCCGAAGGTGCCGGCAGGCATACCGGGCCAGTTGTGCAGGCCAAACACCGCTTGCATGGGGAAAAGCGTGAACAGGCCGTCCTTGATCATCTCGCGTGCGCCACCAAAGCCCTCTTCGGCAGGCTGAAAAATCAGATAAATAGTGCCAGCAAAATCGCGGTGTTCGGACAGGTAGCGAGCTGCGCCCAGCAGCATGGCGGTATGTCCATCGTGTCCACAGGCGTGCATCTTGCCGTCGTGGCGGCTTTTGTGTTCAAACTCGTTCAGCTCCTGCATGGGCAGGGCGTCCATATCGGCACGCAGCCCCACCGATGGGCCCTGGCCGCCGGTGCCCTTCAAGATACCAACAACACCTGTGCCACCCAGTCCGCGATGCACCGGAATGTCCCATTTCTCCAGCCAGGACGCGACCTGATCGGCCGTCCGGGTTTCCTCGAAAGCCAGTTCGGGGTAGGTGTGGAGATCACGCCGGATGGCCGCAATTTCATGGGACCAGGCGGAAATGGGATCAAACAGCTTCATGATGCGGGCTTGTCCTTGGGCTTGAACAATAAAGTAGAGTAGAGTTAACCATAAATAAACACGTATTAGGTGACAAGCCCTTGGATACTCAGCAAAAACCTTGGCTCGAGCATTATCCGGCCTCCGTGCCCCATGACATTCAGCTAGGCACCGAGCAGACCTTGATCGATTGTCTGGATGCCGCCATGAAAAAGCATAAGGACAGGACTGCGCTGACCTTTATGGGGCATGACATTTCCTACGAGCATCTGGACCGCAGCGCAGATGCGTTTGCCGCCTGGTTGCAAGCCCAGGGCCTGGAGCGTGGCAGCCGTGTCATGCTGATGTTGCCCAATGGGCTGCCTTTCCTTATTTGCTTGCTGGGCACGATGCGAGCGGGCATGGTGGGCGTCAATACCAACCCCCAATACACCGAACGTGAGCTTGAGTTTCAACTGGCCGATAGTCAGGCCCAGGTTATTGTGATTCTGGAGAATTTTGCGCATGTGCTCCAGCAGGTTCCGGCGAATGTGAAGCCCGCCCATGTGGTGGTGAGCACCGTGGGCGACCTGATGGGACTTAAGGGCAGTGTGGTGAATTTTGCCGTGCGTTATTTGAAACGTATGGTGCCGTCTTATTCTTTGCCCGGTTCGCAGCGTCTGGAAGCAGTGCTGGAGCGGGGCAGCAAATTGAGCCTGAGCCGTCAGCCCGCCAAACCGGATGATTTGGCGCTGCTGCAATACACGGGTGGTACAACGGGCCGCCCTAAAGGCGCCATGCTGAGCCAACGCAATCTGATGGCCAACGTTTTACAGGTGGAGGCCGTGGGCTTTCCCGCTTTAGGTGACTTCAAGGGCCCTGCCTACACCATGATGGTGGCCTTGCCGCTGTATCACATCTTCGCGCTGACCGTTTGTGGCTTGTTCGCCATGTATGCGGGTATGCATATGGTGCTGGTGATGAATCCACGTGATCTGAATTCGGTATACAAGGCCTGGAAACGCAATCCGCCCGAAGTTGTCCCCGCCGTCAATACCTTGTTCAATGCGCTGGCGAATCACGAAAAATTCCGTACTTTGCCGTTTGCACAACTCAAGCTGTGCCTGGCCGGTGGTGCCGCTTTGCAAAAGGCCGTGGCCGAGCGCTGGCTGGCCGTGACAGGCTGCCCCTTGATAGAAGGCTACGGCCTGTCGGAAACTTCGCCTGTGGTGGCGGTCAATGCGACGGACTCGCGCGAGTACAGCGGTACGATTGGCTTTCCCTTGCCGTCTACTGATGTGCTCTTGCTCGATGAGCAAGGCCAGCCAGTGGCGATGGGTGAGCAGGGCGAGCTGGCCGTCAAAGGGCCCCAGGTAATGTCGGCTTACTGGAATCAGCCCGAGGAAACCGCCAATGTCTTTACGCCTAATGGTTTCCTGAAAACGGGTGATATTGGTGTCATGGATCAGCAGGGACGAATTCGCCTGGTGGATCGCAAGAAAGACATGATTCTGGTGTCGGGCTTTAACGTTTATCCGAACGAAATTGAGGACGTGGTTGCGGCTCATCCCGATGTGCTGGAAGTGGCGGCGGTCGGAGTGCCCAGCGAGCATAGCGGTGAAAGCATCAAGCTGTTTGTGGTCAAACGTAATTCATCACTGACTGAAGCCGATATCAAGCAATGGTGCAAAGAGCGCCTGACGGCGTACAAGCGTCCCCGTATCATTGAGTTCCGTGATGAACTGCCCAAGAGCAATGTGGGCAAGATCTTGCGCCGTGTCCTGCGGGACGAGCAGGCCAAGCCTGAAGCGCAGGCTTGATTTGGCGGCTTGGAGCAGGGGGCGATTATTCAGCAAATCGTCAAACCTGGCCTGCAACCTGATCTGCATGAAAAAAGCGAGCCGTCTTAAATGGCTCGCTTTTTTATTGGGTGATGAAGATCGGAGCAGGAAGTGTGGCAACCGGCCCCGAATAAGGCGTTAAGGTTTGGGTTTGGTCGGACGCTGTGTCAGCGACGGGCGCACCATGCCCAGCAATTCATCGGCAATGTGGGCATTGCCTGCGTAGACGTGGCCACTGACGGGCCAGGGCTCTTCCTGATACAGGTCCTGGCACACGCCCTTGGCTTCACGCACCAGCAAAGTACCCGCAGCAACGTCCCAGGGGGCCAAGCCCATTTCCCAGTATCCGTCGTAACGGCCGCAAGCGACCCAGGCCAGATCCAGCGCGGCGGCACCCATGCGACGTACCCCACGGCTGCCGGTAATGGCGGCGTTCAGGCTGGGCATGTACTGGTCGGAAAAAGAAAAGTCGCGAAATGGAAAGCCGGTGGCCAATACCGAATCCGCCAGTTTTTTCGATGAGGATGTTTGAATACGGCTGCCATTTAACCAGGCGCCCACCCCGTACATGGCTGTAAACAGCTCTTCGCGATTGGGGTCGTAGACCACGGCAATGACTGGGGTGTCCTGGGCTAGAACGCCGTTGTCCATTTGGGTCCCAGCAGGCGCAATCAGGGCGACCGAAACGGCATAGTGCGGGATGCCGTGCAAGAAATTGGTGGTGCCATCGAGCGGGTCGATATACCAGGTGGGGCGGCCTGTATTCACACCGCCGCTTTCTTCGGCCACGATATCAATGTCTGGAGTGCGTTCCATCAACACACTGATGCAGGCCTGTTCGGCTTCGTGATCGGCTTGTGACACCAGATCGTTGTGCATTTTGTTGCTGATCACCAGAGAGCTACGGTCCGACGCATAGGCTTGTAAAATAGCGGCGGCGGCATGGGCTGCAGTAACAGCAGCGTCCAGGCAGGCGCTGAGCGGTAAACGTGACAATGGCATGGCAATCCGGTTTTAAAAAGAAGAGTCTGAAAGAAAGACCTTTGATTGTACGTGTTTGTTGGTGTCAGTTTGATTAAGGCCAGTTTAAGGGGTTAGAGCGTGTGTGAGTGTTGTGATGGGCAGGAAAATTAATGGCTGCCTTTGCGTTTGAGCCTTTGGTCCCGGCCAATTTGGAATTCAATGAGCACGACGTGCCTGTCAGTGCTCTGTATCAGGATAGCTATCACCCGGCAGATGGCCCCTTGGGCCAAGCCCGGCGGGTTTTTCTGCAAGGCAATGGGTTGCCCGAGCGTTGGCGGGGGCGATCTCAATTCACGATTTGTGAAACCGGCTTTGGACTGGGAGCCAGCTTTCTGGCGACCTGGCAGGCTTGGCGTCAGGATCCGCAACGCAGCCAGAGGCTGCATTTCGTCTCGGTAGAGGCTCACCCCTTTCGCCAGGCCGATTTGGCGACGCTGTATGCTCGCTTGCCCGAGCAGTTGCAGGCCCAAGCCCAGGAGTTGCTGGCAGCCTGGCCCATACTGGTGCCGGGTATACACAGGCTGGAGCTGGATGAGGGGCGGGTCACGCTGACCCTGGCCTTTGGGCAAGCTGAAACCATGATGCGCGAGCTGCAATGCCATGCCGACGCGTTTTACCTGGATGGTTTTGCTCCCCGTGGCAATCCTGCCATGTGGTCGCGTTCGGTTCTGGGGCAACTGGTGCGTCTGGCTGCGCCAGGGGCGACAGCGGCTTCCTGGTGCTGTGCAGGGCAGGTGCGACGTGATCTGGCCTCGGTAGGGTTTGAAGTGGAAAAAGTCCCCGGTGCCGGGGGCAAGTGGTGCACTATTCGCGCTCGCTTGCGTCCCCATCTGGGACGACGCGGCAGCTTGCCGCCGCAACAGGGGCGGGTGGTAGTGATCGGTGCTGGTTTGGCGGGGGCGGCGTGTGCCTGGGAACTGGCGCGTAAAGGTGTGCCTGTTCTGGTTTGTGATCCGGCCTTGAGCCGGGGCCTGGATGCCACGCATCAAGGTCACCGTCTGGCTGCCATCTCTCCGGTATTCGCTCTGGATGATGCTCCCTTGGCCCGGTTGAGCCGCAATGCTGTGCTGCATGCCTGGCAAGGCTGGAAAGGCTTGCCAGAGGCGGCACGCCCGCGCCGAGTAGGGACGCTGGTATTTGGTCAGGCGGGCAATAGCGATGCGGATATTCAGCAGGCGTTGGCGCGTTTGGCTTTGGATCAGGACTGGGTGCAATGGCTGGATCGCGAGCAGGGCTCGGCCTTGGCCGGAGTGCCTTTGCAAGGCGGTGGCCTGTATTTCCCGCAAGGCATGGTGGTGGATCCCAGTGCACTGGTCGCCTGTCTGCTGGATCACCCTTTGATTCAATGCCTTCCAGAGCATGTGTTCTTGCAAGCCGGCCAGGGGCCGAATGCGTGGGATGTCTGCAATCAGCGGGGACAATGCCTGGAAAGCAGCAATCGTGTCGTGATAGCGGCAGCGGCCCAAAGCCTGAGCCTGTTGCCAGACGAGCTGCTGGCGGCGCATCCCATGCCTCGCTTGGCAGCCATGCAGCGTCTGGCCGGGCAGGTGACGTATTTATCTGTTGAGCAGGCGTTGACGCAAGGTGGAGTGACTTTAAGTGGCCAGGGCTATATCCTGCCTGTTGACCCGCAGGGGCAAGTCATCGGTAGCACCTACGAGCGTTTTGGTGAATCTGCCCAGGTCAGCCACCAGGGACATCAGCAAAATATCGAAAAAGTTTCTGCCATGCTGGCCAATCCTGCTGTGAGGGGGGAGATACCCGAACAGGGTTGGGCCGGTTGGCGTTGTGCCTTAAGTGACCATTTGCCCGTGATGGGTTTTGTGCCGGGCCAGCCCGGTTTGTTTATGGCTGCGGCTTACGGCTCACGTGGTTTGAGCTGGAGCCTGCTGGCAGCCAGTTTGTTTGCCGCTTATTGTCTGGAGGAACCTATTCCTTTGGAGCGGCGTTTGGAGCAAGCTTTAATACCTCGCTAAGGCCCGTTTTTCGAATTATTTCGGCGAAATTTGAAGCAACATTTTCCTTTGTAGCGCAAATACGTCAAAATAGTGGCCTTGTTAAGTAATCTTGAGCGTGACCCTGCGATCAGCATCGTGCCGTTCGCTCCACTCTGACGACGTGACACAATTGTTTAATCATCTGAGTTTGTTGACGACGAAACCGGCCTTGGCCGATTTCGCTTTTGTCGAAACCGATTTTGCGCTGCGCATCGAAGCTCATGCGCCGGGTGTTTTTCGTTTCCGCTGTATGCCGCTTGCCCGGCTCGATAACGAAAAGCTCAGTACCCGTGCCAAAGCTTTGGGCGATATGCTGCTGGCCCGCCATGAGGCGGTCAGCGAATTTCAACTGGAAACAGCCGATTCCGGCTGGCGGATTGAGCAGGGCGAAGTCGCCTTGCATATTCAGTCCAATCCCTGGCGCTTCGAGGTCCGGCGCGGCGATCAACTGCTCTTGAGCAGTGCGGCGCAACCGCTGACACTGGTGCAAGAGCCCAGCCGCTGTTGGCAGCTGGATCTGGCCCTGGCCGAGGAAGATGCCTTGTATGGTCTGGGCGAAACCTTGGGCGAGCTGGACCGCCGCGAGGAAATGATCGATACCGATCGTCCGGATGATCGCAGCCTGCCTTTGCTCTGGAGCACGCAAGGCTGGGGGCTGTACATCAATACCTTCGAGCGGGTGGAACACGATCTGGGCCAGCAGGATTTGGATGCGTACCGCGCTCGCGTACACGCTGCCGAACTGGATTTTTTCCTGTTCCTGGGCGATCCCAGCGAAATCATCAACCAGTACTCCGCATTGACGGGCCGTGCGGGTCAACCCGGTGTCACGCCTATGGGCTTGTGGCTGGATGGCGCTCAAGCGCAAGACGTAACGTCCTTGCGTGAGTTGGCCAATCAGTGCCGCGAGCAGGGTATTGCACTGGATGTGGCCGTCTTGCCGCCTCCTGAGCCGTACGATTTCCAGCAGGACAAACCGACGCTGGAGTGGGACGCCGCCCGCATGGCTGATCCCCGCGAGGCGTTCTCTGCCTTGCATAATGATCAGTTGCAACTGGCTGCCTGGACGCGTCCCTGCGTACAGGCGGGCACCAGCTTGTTTGAGGAGTGGGAAGATCGCGGCTGGTTGCTCATCAATGATGATGACGGCTGCGCCTATGTATTCCCGGGCGACGCGCTTAGCGGTGGCCGCGATTACGGCTTGCTGGACCTGACTCACAAAGACGTATTTCGCATGTGGACCGAGCGTCAGCGTCAGATGGTCGACGATGGCCTGGGGGCCGTGCTGTGCAATGCCCGCTTTGACATTCCTGATGCCGTTACCAGCCGGGGAGGCGAGTCTGGCGCTTTGTTGCGTGCGATTTATCCTGTGCTGGCACGTCAAGCCTTGTTCGACGCGGTTGCTGGTCACAAGACGCCGCAAGAAGGGGTGGTCGCCAGCCGCGACCTGAGTCCATCTTGTCAGCGCTTTGCCTGGCAATTGGGTCCTCAGGTCGAAAATACCTGGGCGGGTCTGACGGAATCCTTGAAGTCAGCCCTGGCCACCGGCAATAGTGGCGTGCCTATCCAGATTCATGGTTGGGGCAATGCGGCAGCATCGACCAGCGAAATGACGCCAGAGTTGTACCTGCGGTGGCTGGCCATGTCGGTTTTCTCGGCGAATTTCAGCCTGCAAGGTATTCCTGCTTTGCGGCCTGATGCGTTTGACGAAGAAACGCAGGCTCAGGTTGCCCATTGGTTGGAGTGGCGTTTTCGTCTGGTGCCTTATGTATTGGGCATTATTGAGGACGCTGTGCGTACCGGCTTGCCTGTACAGCGCTCTATGGCTCAAAGCTTCCCGGCAGATGCTCAGGCGCGTTTGTGGGACACCCAGTATTTATTGGGCCCTGCCTTGCTGGTGGCTCCTGTCTTGCAGCCGGGGCAGGATGTTGAGGTCTATCTGCCTGAAGGCGATGCCTGGTGGGATCTGAGTACCGGTTGGCGCTACGAGGGTGGCACGACCGTGAAAATGACAGTGGGTCTGGATCGTTTGCCGGTCTTTGGTCGCGAAGGACATATGCTGTGTCTGGGACCGGTGGTCAAGCACACCTCTGAATTTAACTCGGCCCGCTTGCTTGATGAGGTCTGGATGTTTGGCATGCCCGAGCACAGCCCGGTTGTGATGCGCAACAAGATCCGCGTCATGCAGATGCAAGGCTCCAGCTACATCAAAGGTCTGGAGGGATTGAAGATCCTGCCGTCCGAAGGGCTGGAGGTCAAACGCCGTGGTGCCGAGGTTCGTATTTCTCGTGCCCGTTAAGTCTTAGACGAACCTGATTGTCTTTGAATGCCTTCCGGCAGTGGGGTTAGCCCCCGTGTCGGGAGGCATTTTCTATTTTCAGCACAAAACTCTGTTGAATAGAAGTTCAAATTTTGTTTCTGAAACAGAGAAAAGTGTTGAGACTGGGGCGTTGAAAGCCGCTGTTTTCATCTTTTTTGAAGAAAAATGCTTTTTTTCTGATTATTTTGCATTTAGTGCTTGACGAGCCCTTGGAATCGGGTCATAATTTCATCTTTCAGTAGGGGGTCGTTAGCTCAGTTGGTAGAGCAGCGGACTTTTAATCCGTTGGTCGCGCGTTCGAGTCGCGCACGACCCACCACTACACTGAAACGTAGAAACAAGGCCGCGCTTAGCGGCCTTTTTCTTTGGGCGCTTGCCTTGCACAGCCAAGGTCACGTCCGCGCATTGGCCGGTCGGAAATCTTGCTATACAGTGCAGCCCTCAGTATGGTTTCAATATTTCCAAGGGTTATATCTATCTGGTCATTGTCAAATTTGCTTTATGGTAAATTTCGCTTACAGCTCAGGCTTTTATAACTCGACTGACTAACTAGGCTGAGTTCATTTTGATTCGTCTTGAACACATCTCAAAAACCTATTCTTTGGCAGGCAGGACCGTTCATGCTTTGAACGACGTTTCCTTGCAGATTCACCAAGGAGAGGTCTTCGGTATTATTGGTCGCTCGGGTGCTGGGAAAAGTACGCTGATCCGCATGCTCAATCTGCTTGAGCAACCCAGTTCAGGCCAGGTCTGGGTACAGGATCAGGACATCACACGTTTTTCGGGCGCGCAGTTGCGCGCTTTCCGACAAGGCGTGGGCATGGTGTTCCAGCATTTTAATTTGCTGCACTCCCGCACGGTTCTGGATAATGTCTGCTTTCCTCTGCGCTTGGCAGGGGTAGGTCGTGTTCAACGCCACGCTCGTGCTCTGGAAGTGTTGGAGCTAGTTGGCTTGAAGGATCATGCCAACAAGTATCCCCGTCAGTTATCGGGCGGACAGCAGCAGCGTGTCGGTATTGCGCGTGCCCTGGCTAATCGACCGCAGCTTTTGCTCTGTGATGAAGCCACCTCGGCGCTGGATCCAGAAACTACCCAGTCCATCTTGCGCTTGCTGCGCGAGATCAATCAGGAACTGGGGCTGACGATTGTCTTGATTACCCACGGTATGGATGTCATTCGCTCCGTCTGTGACCGGGTGGCGGTGATTGACGCCGGCAAGATTGTAGAGTGTGGCGAAGTGCTGGATGTGTTTCTGCATCCGCATCATCCCACCACGCAGTCCCTGCTCAGCGAAAGCGGCGTGAACGCTGACGACTGGCATGCATTGGCAGAGGGTGTGCCCGGTAGTGTCATGCGCCTGAGTGTGCGTGGTGTGGCCACGACCGAGCCTTTGATTAGCCGCATTACCAGCCAACTGGGGCTGAATGTGAGCATATTGCAGGGGGCCATTGGTCGCATCAAAACCGAGCCTTACGGCCAACTGGTTGTGGCCGTACAAGGGGATGCGCAGGCTAAGGCAGGGCTGGATGCCTTGCTGACTGAATTGAATGTCCAATTTGAGGTATTGCGGCCATGAACTTTAGCAACTTGGATTGGGCGCTGATTGGTGAGGCCACGATTGATACCTTGTTGATGACAGGTATTTCGCTGGGCTTTACCGCAATTATTGGTTTGCCATTAGGCGTGCTGCTGTTTCTGACCAGCCGCAAGCAGATGTTGGACAATGCCTGGATCTACCAGAGCTTGTCCCTGATCGTGAACATTTTGCGTTCCGTGCCGTTCCTGATTCTCTTGATCGTCATTATTCCCTTGACGCGCATTTTGGCCGGTACGTCTTTGGGAGTGCAGGGCGCGATTCCGCCTTTGGTCTTGAGTGCGGCGCCGTTTTTTGCCCGCTTGGTAGAAAATGTTTTGCGTGAACTGGATCCTGGTGTGAATGAGGCCTGCCGTGCCATGGGAGCCAACTCTCGTCAGACGGTTTTACTGGCTTTATTGCCCGAAGCGACGACCGGCATTGTGGCAGCCCTGATTGTGACTGCGATTGCACTGGTGGGCTATTCAGCCATGTCCGGGGTGATTGGCGGTGGTGGTCTGGGTGACCTGGCCCTGCGCTTTGGTTATCAACGATATCAAACGGATGTCATGGTGGTTACCGTGACTATTCTGGTGGTGCTGGTGCAACTCCTGCAGGTGTTTGGAGACGCCATGGTGGCTCGTTTGAGCCGAAAATAAGTTCTGGCAGCTATCGTGATAGTCTTGCCTTTCTGAAACTGGAGTCGCTCATGTCTTTGAAGAAATTTGTTCCCGTTCTGGCCTTGTCCGTGTCGGCTCTGCTGGCCAGTGTGGCCCAAGCCGCCGAGACCTTGTCGGTTGCTGCTACCCCTGTGCCACACGCCGAGCTGCTGGAGTTTGTCAAGCCTGCTTTGGCCAAGGAAGGCGTGAACCTGGATATCAAGGTGTTCACCGATTACGTGCAGCCCAACCAGCAAGTGGCTGACGGCCATATCGATGCCAACTTCTTCCAGCATAAGCCTTACCTGGATACCTTCAACAAAGAACACAAAACCGATCTGGTGTCGGTGGCCGTGGTTCACGTTGAGCCCTTTGGTGCTTACTCCACCAAGATCAAGAGCCTGGACGAGCTGAAAGAAGGCGCACTGGTGGCGATCCCTAACGATCCGTCCAATGGCGCTCGTGCTTTGCTGTTGCTGCAAAAAGCAGGTGTTCTGACCCTGAAGGATCCTTCCAATATTCTGGCGACCTCGCGTGATGTGGACCAGAACCCCAAGAAGCTGAAGTTCAAGGAACTGGAAGCTGCTACCTTGCCGCGCGTACTGGCTGATGTGGATATCGCTCTGATCAACACCAACTACGCGCTGGAAGCGGGTCTGAACCCCACCAAGGATGCTTTGGCTATTGAAGGTGCAGACTCTCCTTACGCCAATTTGATCGCGGTGGCTGCCAAGTCCAAGGACGACCCACGTGTAGCCAAGCTGATCCAGGCTTTGCATAGCGAAGATGTGAAGAAATTCATTGCAGACAAATACAAGGGGGCTATTGTTCCTGCGTTCTGAATGTGAGTTTTGATACGGCTCATTGTCTGAAAAACCTCGGGATTTCCCGAGGTTTTTCTTTTTTTAAAACTATTAAATACGAAGAGTTGGGCTGCTTCGGGTAGCATAGATCAACGCTGGGCCAGGTCATGAGCCTGTACCAGACTTGGGTAAACATCGAACTGGCTGATTGTGGGTCAGTCCCTACAGAGGAGTAACGGATGTTCAATAAGAAAATGAAAACCCTGATGGCCGGCTTGGCCCTGGCTTTGGCTTTGCCCGCTGGGCAGGCCTTGGCGCAACAAGGCAAAGAGCTGGTGGTCGCAACCGATACGGCGTTTGTGCCTTTTGAGTTCAAGCAGAACGGTAAGTACACAGGCTTTGATATCGACTTGTGGGATGCGGTCGCAAAAAAAGCTAATCTGAATTACCGCTTCCAGCCCATGGATTTCAACGGCATTATTCCAGGTTTGCAAACGCGCAATCTGGATGCCGCGCTGGCCGGGATCACCATCCGTGATGACCGCAAGCAAGTGATTGATTTCTCCGATCCTTACTACGAAAGCGGTCTGGCTATTTTGGTCAACACCGATAACTCCGCCATCAAGACCGCCGCCGACCTGGAAGGCAAGACGGTGGCTGTGAAGATCGGTACGGCCACTGTGGACTTCATGCAGCGTTCGGTGCCGACTGCCAAGCTCAAGCTGTTTCCCAATATCGACAACGCCTTCCTGGAGCTGGCAACGGGCCGTGTGGATGCCGTGGTGCACGATACCCCCAATGTGCAGTATTACGCCCAGACCGGCGGCAAGGACCGTGTGAAGGTCACTGGCGCCGTGAAAAGTGGTGACTTCTACGGTATTGGCTTTCCCAAGAACAGCGAACTGGTTCCGGTTGTGAACCAGGCTCTGAAAGACATTCGTGCTGACGGCACTTACGACAAAATCTACCAAAAATGGTTTGGCAAGCAGCCTGATTAAACAGCGCGGAGCCAAGCGCATGCCAGGCGGTGATCGCGTGTCGTAACGGGATCACCGCTTTTATTTTTTGACGCTCTGTTGCGAGCGTTTATTCAAAGACAAAGGTAGCACTGTGACTTTTGAATGGGACGCTATCTGGGGGGCTTTACCCAGCCTTCTGGAAGGTACAAAAATGACGCTGCTCATTACCCTGTCGGGTTTGATGGGTGGCGCTGTATTGGGTTTTCTGACCGGGGTGATTACCACCTATGTTCGGGTGCCGGTCACTTGGCGCCGGGCAGCATGGTTCATCCTGGGGCTGTTTGTGCTCGGTTTTGTGATCAAGGGCCTGTCCTGGCTGACAGGTAATTGGTTGAGCTTTGTGCCGGCCTGGATCTGGAGTTCGCTGCAGGCATTGATGGCCCTGTTCTTGCTGGCTTTTTTCAGGCGCTATCTGCTGCTGGTTCTGTCCTTTCTGTGCCAGGTCTATGTGCTGCTTATCCGCGGCACGCCGATTGTCGTGCAGGTAATGTTTATCTACTTTGCGCTGCCCCTGCTGGCCAACATCCGCATTGATGGACTGACTGCCGCCATTTTTACCTTGATGATCAATTCCGGAGCCTATATTTCCGAGATCGTACGTGGTGCCTTGCAATCGGTGCCCAAGGGGCTGAAAGAGGCAGGCGAGGCGATGGGCTTGCCGTTTTACAAGATTTTGCGGCACATCATTGGGCCCGTGGCATTTCGCCGCATGATTCCGGCCATGGGTAACCAGTGCATTATCAGCCTGAAGGATTCATCGCTCTTTATTGTGATCGGTGTGGCCGAACTGACTCGCCAGGGTCAGGAGATTATTGCGAATAACTTTCGTTCGGTGGAGATTTGGGGGGCGGTTGCCGTGATCTATCTGATCCTGACTGGCCTGATTGCCCTGACTCTGAAGTTGATTGAACACCGTATGAGGATTGTATGAGTATTGTCGAGTTCAAGCAGGTAACCAAGCGCTTTGGAGACAATATCGTGCTCGACGATATCAGTCTGACGATTGATAAGGGCGAAGTGGTTGTGGTGGTCGGCCCCTCGGGTTCGGGGAAGTCGACTTTTTTACGGTGCATCAACAAGCTGGAAGACATTCAGGCGGGCGACATTGTGGTCAATGGCTTGAGCGTGAATGGTACGCCAGCCCAAGTGCGGGAGCTGCGCCGGGAAGCTGGCATGGTGTTTCAGCAGTTCAATCTGTTTCCGCAGATGAGTGCGTTGGAAAATGTCATGTTCGGGCCAGTGCATACGCGGGGCATGGATCGCGCCCAGGCGCGTAAGGAAGCGATGGAGCTGTTAGCCAAGGTGGGCTTGGCCGAGCGCGTCAATCATTACCCGAATGAGTTGTCCGGTGGTCAGCAGCAGCGAGTGGCTATCGCCCGTGCATTGGCGATCAAGCCTAAGTTGATGCTGTTTGATGAGCCAACCTCTGCGCTGGACCCGGAGCTGCGCCAGGAGGTGCTCAAGGTCATGCAATTGCTGGCAGAGGAAGGCATGACTATGGTGGTGGTAACCCACGAGATGGATTTTGCGCGTCGTGTGGGCAGCCGTCTGATTTTTATTGATCAGGGCCGGGTAGCGCATGATGGGCCGCCTGCCGAGCTGCTCAGTGATCCTCCTAGCCAACGCCTTAAAGACTTTTTGCAGCATGTAGCTTAAAGCGTCTGTCGGGATCGTTGGGCATAAAAAAGCCCTTCAGGGTTTTGGCGATGGAGCCAAGGACCTGAAGGGCTTTTTTGTCATTGCCTGCCTGTACGTGACAGACAGGCAAGGGTTGTTATTTCGATGGAGTGACGTAGATGGTACGTGTGGCCACGACGCGGTTCGAGCCATCTGGTTTGATGCGTATCGTGACCTGGCGCGGCGTAAAGCCGGCGGGCAGCTCGGCGGAGCCATTGATGTAGGCATAACGGCCTACGCTGACGGTCTGGCCAGGCAGGTCCACATTGCCAGAGCGGCCATTGCTGTAACGACCCGCTGCAACCAGTTCCATCGTGCCGCTAAATTCGGTTTCTTTGCCCTTGTCTTGCATCAGCAGCACAAAGTGATTCAGTTGGCCTTCCTTGATGGTGAATTCGGCAGCGCGGATGCCGGGCGAGGTCCCGCGCGGGTCTGGCGGCATGGCATCGGCAAACAGGGCAATGTCTTTTTCCAGTTTGGTGACCATGGCTTGCAGGTCGCTGGTCTGTTTGCCAAGTTTGTCCTCGTTTTGGCTGACGTCTTCCAGCTCCCGGCTGGTCTGGTTCAACTGAGCTTGCAAACGTTGCTTCTCGGCGTTGGCACTGTTCAGATCATAGTGCAACTGTTCGGACTGCTCTACGGTCAGGCGCGTGGGGCCATAACTTTGTTGCAAGAACAGCAGACCGCCCGCACCCAGGGCAATGCCTGTCAACAGCAGGACAAACCAGCGTGGAATACGGCGTTTTCGACGGCTGGAGCCGTAGGCGGTGGGCTTGAATACGGTGCGTTTGGAGGAACCAAGCATGAGAACAGACGTTCCTGTCAGACAAGGGACTTGAGACAAATCAAGTCCTGATTACAAAACCCATTAGCATAGACGTCATTGGGGCTAAGGAGGCGGGACTGGTTGGCTTTGTTGCCCTTTGTTGTGCTTGGAAACGTCTGCCAACCAGACTGCGAATGATCAGTTTACTGTGAGGGTGCTAACGATTCCAAGTGTTGGTTTAGCTGGTTTAATCGTTCGGGGGTGCCCACATCCATCCAGAAACCTGGATGCAGGCTGCCTAGTACTTGATGGCGATCAATGGCGGCGTGTAACAAAGGAGCTGCTTTGGCTGGCTGATCTTTAGGCAGGTGCGCAAAGAGTTCGGGCTTGTAGACTCCTATGCCGCTCAAGGTGGCGCTACGGGCTCCCGCACAGGCTTTGGCGCATAGATGCAATTGTCCTTCCTGCATGCCAAAGTCGCCTTCGGGGTGGTGGGGTGGGTTGGGGGTCAGGATCAACCAGGCCTGCTCCGGGCCTGCTTGCAGGCGCTCGGCCATGGCAAAGGCCTGTGCCGGATCCCAATCACACCAGATATCGCCATTCATTAACAAGAAAGGCTGGTCTTGGAAAAAATCCAGTGCCCTGGCAATGCCACCGGCCGTTTCCAGGGCGGTTTCTTCTGGTGAGTAACTCAGGCGCAGCCCCCATTGGCTGCCGTCCCCCAGGGTAGATTCAATCTGCTCGCCCAACCAGGCGTGGTTGATGATGACGTCACGAAAGCCCGCTTTGGCCAGCGCACGCAAATGCCAGACGATCAGTGGCTGGCCGCCGGCCGGAATCAGAGGTTTGGGGCAGGTGTCGGTTAAGGGACGCATGCGCTCGCCTCGACCCGCCGCCAGAATCATGGCGCGCATCAGACCGTCATGCCTAAAACAGTTTGGCGGCCTTCCAGACGGTTCAAGAGGCGCAGCAAACCGTTGAAGCTTTCGTAGCGGCTGGCCACTTGGTGTACATACCCGAGCAGGCGGGGCATGTGATCAAGGTAATGGTGTTTGCCGTCACGCAGAGAAAGGCGGGCAAAGACACCCAGAATACGCAGATTGCGTTGCAGGCCCATCCATTCGTATTGCTGGTGGAAGACGGCGAAGTCGGCGGGGACATCCAGACCGGCCTCCATGGCGGCTTGCCAATAGCGAATTGCCCAGTCCAGTTGCTGCTCCTCCGTCCAGGTAACGCGCGCGTCCATGACTAAAGAGGCAATGTCATAAGTGATGGGGCCGGCCAAGGCATCCTGATAGTCAATGACGCCTGGCTCTGTCTGTCCGGGCAGGGGCATCATCAAATTAGGGCTGTGGAAATCCCGGTGCACGAGTACAGTAGCGCTTTGCACATTGCCCTGAACCAGTTCGGCAAAGGTCTTGCGCAACATGGCCTGATCTTTTTCATTCAGCTCAAACTGGCGGTGCTTCTGTATGTACCATTCGGGGAATACTTGCAGCTCTTCTAGCAGGCGCTGTTCGTTGTACTCAGGCAAGCCCGTGGTGTCCGCTTGTTGCAATTTAACCAGGGTCAACAGCGTACTGCGGTACAGTTTGTCCAGCTCGCTTTGTGGCAAGGGGTTTTTCAGGGCGGTCTGGAAATTGTCCTGGCCCAGGTCGCTCAATAGCAAGAAACCTTGCTCGGTATCAGCCGCCAGGATCTCGGGCACATGAATACCAGTAGGTGCCAGCAGTTCGGTAACGTGTATAAAGGGTTTGCAGTCTTCAGTGGCGGGGGGGGCATCCATCAAAACGACGCTGCGGTCCTGGGCCTGAAGGCGAAAGTAACGGCGAAAGCTGGCGTCGCTGGAGGCCATTTGCAGGCTGTCGATATCCAGCCCAAAGCGGGATTTCAGGGTGTTCAGCCAAGAGATTGCTTGCTGCAAACGAGGGTCGGTAGCGGCAGAAATAGAAGCAGACAT
Organism: Alcaligenes sp. LTN-3; assembly: GCF_059735605.1. Taxonomy (NCBI): domain Bacteria; kingdom Pseudomonadati; phylum Pseudomonadota; class Betaproteobacteria; order Burkholderiales; family Alcaligenaceae; genus Alcaligenes; species Alcaligenes sp. LTN-3. The sequence continues at coordinate 655,641 of NZ_JCAPDN010000002.1, forward strand.
AAATAAAGGAAGCAGAAGATCGTAACGGATTAGTGTTTAGCAGTGCCGCTAAACGGCAGGCTTAACTATAATACCGGGTCGCCAGGGTTTTTCATCTGGTGCGAACAAATGGCAGGACACAACTGGAGGCGCAGTCTTAGTGCGAGTTGCGGCGTGGTATATCGTGTTGATGATGACAGGCATGGGGGTCGCCCAGGCTGAGTCGTCCGTGCGTCCGTCTTTAAAGACGTCCCCCGGTTTGCAAGTGCGCAAACTCCAGGAAGAGGACATGGCTGTCTATTTAATAGGCGATCAGATGAAAACGCTACAGGACGGTACGTTGCGTCTGGAAGGCGGTGCTCAGGTTCGGCGCATTGACTCTGTGGTCAAAGGTGATCGGATCGACTATCAGGAAAAAACCGGCCAGGTGCAAGTCCGTGGCAATGGCTTGATCATGCGTGACGGCGCTTTGGTGCGCAGCCAGGAATTTGATTACAACCTGGATGCCGATACCGGGCGCATGTCATCGCCGGAGTTCTGGTTGGGTGCAACGGGTGGCAGGGGAACGGCGACGCAGGCTGACATTCTCAGCTCTAATCATATGCGTTTGTCTGACGTGAATTATTCGGGTTGCCCATGTCCTGAGCCGTCCTGGTATATCCAGTCGTCCAAAGTAGACCTGTATTCCAAGGAAAATGAAGGGGTGGCGCGTAATGGCGTCCTGTATTTCAAGGGTGTCCCCCTGTTGTACTCCCCCTACTTGACCTTCCCGTTGCGTAAAGAGCGCAAGTCGGGTTTTCTGTTGCCTACTTACGGCATGACTACGCGCGGTGGTTTGGACCTGAGCGTGCCGTATTATTTGAATCTGGCGCCGAATTACGATGCTACCCTGACGCCGCGCCTCATGAGCAAGCGCGGTGTCATGCTGGGCGGTGAATTCCGTTACCTGGGTGACAGCTTCTCCGGAGAGCTGACGGGTAACTACCTGCCTGATGACAACGAGCTGGGCTACAAACGTTGGCTGTTCATGGGGCAGTATCGCCAGAGCCTGCCCGCCAGCTTTTATCTGAATGCCGATATTCGCCGGGTGTCGGATGACGATTACTTTCGTGACTTCAGCAGTTTTGGCCTGAATGATTCGACTATTCAGGATCTGGCCAGCACAGTGACGCTGGGGTGGGGCGGTTCCAAATATTTCCGCTCCCACGTCAGTGCGACACGTTATCAGACCTTACAGGACTCCAGTACCGGTTACCGCCAACCACAATACGACAAATTGCCTGAATGGTATTTGGGAGCATCCCGTTATAACTGGGGTGGCTTTGATGTGGTCAGCGATAACTACGCAACCCGTTTCCGCTTGCCGTTTTACAGCGGTAACCTGAGCGAGTTCGACAATATGCGCAGCACCCGTCTGGCTCCAGATGGTACGCGTTTTTCGTCCTATACGACGGTGGCTTACCCTGTCGTTCGCCCAGGCTGGTATATCACGCCGAAAGCGGGCTTGCACATGAGTCAATACCAGACGGACTGGTATGTGGGTGACCCCAATATGGCCAGGTTCGCAGACCGCTCCCGTACGCAAAGTCGCGTGCTGCCCATTCTGTCTCTGGATTCGGGCATGACTTTCGAGCGCGACACCACCTTGTTTGGCAATGACTCCATCCAGACCCTAGAGCCGCGTGTGTACTATTTATATGTGCCTTATCGCGACCAGTCTACGCTGCCCTTGTACGACACCAGTCTGGCCAGTTTCAACTTTGCCCAGGCCTTTAGCGAAAACATCTTCTCGGGTGGTTGGGACCGTATTTCCAATGCGAACCAGGTGACGGTGGGTTTGACTTCCCGTTGGTTGGATGCCGACACCGGCTACGAGCGTCTGGTTCTGCAGGCTGCTCAGCGTTTGTATTTTGATAAGCAAACTGTCACCTTGGGCGATGAAAAGGCGCGTACCAGCACCCGTTCGGACTACCTGGTCGGTGCCAGTGCCGCCTTGACCAATACGTTCTCGGTCAATTTCGATGCACAATTTAACCCTGACGAAAAACGCCGCAACCGCCTGGCTTCCGGTATTCGTTGGCGTCCCAAACGTCTGGCCACACTGGGTGTGAACTATCGTTATGAACGTGACCCGCGTCAGGTTGTGGATCCTTTTTTTACGCCTACCGAGGAAGATCATCGTGGCAAGGAATACGTCTCCATGACGGGCCAATGGCCCTTGAGCAACAAGCTGTATGCGGTGGGGCGTTACGATTACTCCATTCAGGAAAGCCGTGGTACACAGACGGTGTTGGGCTTGGAGTACAAAGGTGATTGCTGCTGGGCGGCGCGAGTGGTTCTGCAACGCTATGCGGTTTCGGCCAGGGAAACCAATAAAGCCATGTTCTTCCAGCTGGAGCTGTCCGGTTTGGGCGGCATTGGCAACGACCCTATCAAAATGTTGCGTGATCGCGTGATCGGCTATGAACCCATCTCGGACCCCGTACAGGAAAAAATGATTCATGAGAGGTATGAATAATATGCGTTTCAGCTTGAAAAACCGCAGCCTGTCATTGGCTTTGATGGCCGTCATGGGGCTGGGTACGGCTCACATGGCTCAGGCGCAATCCAAGCCCGCTGCAAACAAGGCAGCACCGGCTGCCGCCTCCCAGTTTGTGGACGGCATTGCTGCCGTGGTCAATGACGAGGTTATTACCTTGCGTCAAGTTGATCTGGAAGCGGCTCAAGTGCTGGAACAGCTCAAACGCCAAAAAATTCCGACTCCTGAGCAAGACGTTTTGCGTAAACAGGTTTTACAACGTCTGATCAACGAGCGTCTGGAGCAGCAGGAAGCGCGTGCCATGGGCATTTCTGTCGGCCCTCAGCAGGTGGATGAAGGCATACGCATGATTTCCTCGCGCAACAATATGACTGAAGCCCAGTTGCGTGCCGAGATTGAAAAAAATGGCATTACTTGGGAACAGTATCGTGCCAATCTGAAGCAGGAAATTCTGCTGGATCAGTTGCGTATGCGTGCGGTCGACAGCAGCATCAATATTACGGATGCCGATATCGATATTTATCTGCGCTCTCAAGGTGGTGCGGGTTTGGGTAATTTGGGGCAGTCCGCTGCACAAAGCCAGAATGCGCCCGTTGCCCTGGCGCAGATTCTTGTGCGGGTGCCTGAAGGCGCCAACGCGAGTGAAGAAGCCCGTTTGCGTACCAAAGCTGAAGGTCTGTTGGCCCAAGCTCGTTCGGGGGCAGACTTTGCGGGTTTGGCTGCGTCCAACTCGGACGGTCAGGAAGCCCTGAATGGCGGTGTGATGGGAAGCCGTTCACTGTCCGACTGGCCTGATTTGTTCGCACAAGCTGTTCATAACCTGGCTCCCGGCCAGGTTTCCAACCTGATCCGCAGTGGTCAAGGTTTTCACATTCTGAAGGTGCTGGAGCGTGGCGGCGCTGCGCCAAGCAATACCTCGCCTGTGGCCAGTGCGACATCGGCCCAATCGGGTCCCATGATGGTGACTCAGACGCATGCTCGCCACATTCTGGTCAAGCTCTCCAAGGTCATGACCTCCGAGCAGGCCCGTCAACGTATTGAGCAATTGCAAGTGCGTTTACGCAACGGTGAGTCCTTCCAGGATCTGGCCAAGCGTTACTCGGAAGACAGCAGTGCGCCACAAGGTGGTGATTTGGGTTGGCTCTCGCCCGGTGAGACAGTACCTCCGTTCGAGCAAGCCATGGACAAGTTGCAACCTGGCAACGATACCGCCGTGGTCGAGTCCCAGTTTGGCTGGCACTTGATCCAGGTTATCGAGCGCCGTACCCGCAATATGGAAAACGAGTACAAGCGTATGCAGGCTCGTCAGGCCCTGTTCCAGCAGCGCGCCGAGCCTGCTTTTGAGGACTGGCTGAACAGCTTGCGTGGCCGTGCTTACATTGATAACCGTTTGGACCCCGAGTCCAGCACCCGCCGTCGCTAAGGACAGGTATGGCCCAGCATCAGGCGCGCAAGCGCTTTGGACAGAACTTTCTGGAAGATGAGGCCATCATCGACCAGATCATCCGTGCGATTGGCCCTCGGCCTGTCGATAATATGGTGGAAATTGGTCCGGGCCTGTCGGCCCTGACCCGACCATTGACGCAGGCGCTGGAGCGCTTGCGCGTGGTCGAGATTGACCGCGATCTGGCGGCTCGCCTGCGTCATCATTATTCGCCCAACAAGCTGGAAATCATTGAGGCTGATGCCCTGAGCGTGGATTTCGGTGCCTTGGGCCCGAATCTGCGTATTGTGGGCAACCTGCCTTACAACATTTCCAGTCCTTTGCTGTTTCATTTGCTGGACTATGCCGATGCCGTGCTGGACCAGCATTTCATGCTGCAACGGGAAGTGATCGACCGCATGGTCGCCAAACCCGGCTCCTCGGATTACAGCCGATTGTCGGTGATGTTGCAGGCACGCTATCGCATGACCAAGCTATTTGAAGTGCCGCCCGAGGCTTTCAACCCACCGCCGCGAGTGGTGTCCGCCGTGGTGCGCATGGTGCCTTTGCCCGCTGACCGTGCCCAGGCCCGCGATGCAAAGGTGTTCAGCCAGGTTGTGGCCCGCGCGTTCGCGCAAAAGCGCAAGATGTTGCGCGGTGGTCTGGGTGACTGGACACCCCATATTGATTGGGAGGCCTTGGAAATTGCGCCGACCAGTCGTCCTGCTGATTTGTCCTTGGAAAAGTACATTGCGCTGGCCGATCACCTGATGGATAAGGGCGTTCTATAAGCCGCCAGATGCACAACACTCCCTAATGAATGACACCCCAAAAATTGGACCTTGATCCTGTTTTGGGGTGTTTTTCATGGTGGGCCCTGTTAAGGCCACACCTTACTGCGATAATCAATCCTTCTTGGCTGAGTCTGCTGGGGCGATGCTTCTGACTCTCACGCTGAGCCTTGGCTCCTAGCCGAAGAACCAATAACAAACGGCGATGGCGGCCAGTACGCCGGCCAGATCGGCAATCAAGGCGCAGGAAACGGCGTGGCGAGCACGTTGTATGCCTACCGCACCAAAATACACGGCCAGCACATAGAACGTGGTTTCGGTACTGCCTTGCACCGTTGCGCCCAGTAGTGCGGGGAAGCTGTCTACACCGTGATGCTGCATGGTTTCGATCAGCAAGGCACGAGCGGCACCGGCCGAGAAGGGTTTGACCAAGGCGGTAGGCAGGGCATCAATAAAGCGTGTATCCAGCCCGATCAGGTTGACCAGCCAGCGGATCATGTCCAGCACGATATCCAGGGCGCCAGAGCTACGCAGCACGCCTACTGCACACAACATGGCAACCAGATAAGGCAGTAGGTCCTTGGCGACGCCAAAGCCCTCTTTGGCGCCTTCTACAAAGGTTTCATAGAGCGGCACCTTGCGGCGCCATCCGATAAGCAGAAACAGCCAGATAATGGACAGCAGGGTCAGGTTACCCAGCAAGGAAGAAAGCGATTGGATAGCCGCAGCGCTAAGTGTGGCTAGCAAGGCCATGAAAGAGCCCAGGATCAGCGCAAATACCCCAAACCACAACATCAGCACCGGATCAAACAGACGCAGGCGCTGCACCAGGGCCACGCTAAGCAATCCGGCCAGCGAGGAGGCGGTGGTGGCCAGCAGAATGGGCAGAAACACCATCGTGGGGTCCGGTGCGCCTTGTTGAGCCCGGTACATGAAAATGCTGATGGGGATCAGCGTCAGTGACGAGGCATTCAGCACCAGAAACAGGATCTGAGCGTTGGTGGCGGTGTCCGGATGCGGGTTCAGTGTTTGCAGCGACTTCATGGCCCGCAAACCTATGGGCGTGGCGGCATTGTCCAGGCCCAGGCCATTGGCGGCGAAGTTCAGGGTGATCAAGCCCAAAGCGGGGTGACCTGCAGGCACGCCAGGCATCAGGCGGCTGAACAGTGGTCCCAGCCAGCGAGCCAAGGTGTCGATCAGCCCGGCTTTCTCGGCAATCTTCAAGAAACCCAACCACAGGGTGAGCGTGCCAAAAAGCAGCAGCATCAGTTGCACGGACAGGGCAGCCATATCGAACAAGCTGCGCACCATCTGCGCGAAAATTTCGCTATTGCCCCCGACCAGCCACTGGTAAAAACCGCTGACGGCGGCGATCAGGAAGAAAAGCAGCCAAAGAGTATTGAGCATAGTGTTGGCAGTAAACAGGGCAGGGACAAGCCAAGCTAGATTGTCGCAGAATCCAGGCGGGTTTTAGCGGCTACGCTATGTAAGGGTGTTGGCACAAATAGTCGCAAAATAGGATTCGAGTCGCTTGGCTCTGATTTTGAACTTGAAACCACCTGATCGGGAAGCGATCAACCTTGTTTTGGACCTAGTTTGATCGCTGGGGATTAGCCGTCTTCAAATGTGAACAGCAGGTGGAGCGAAGAAGGCCTTACGATGACTGTAGTATCTGGCTGCCCTAGAGCGTAGTAAGTACAAGCAGTCGTAGGGAGGCAATCATCAGTCGTAGAGTGTCCAGGGGCGCCATAAAAAAACCGGCCTGCTACGGCCGGTTCTGCTTTTTAATCCACGCGCCCTTTGGCCTGGATCAGTTCAATCTTGTAGCCGTCCGGGTCTTCCACAAACGCAATCACGGTGGTGCCGTGCTTCATGGGACCGGCCTCGCGTACGACCTTGCCGCCGCGCGCCTTGATGTCCTCACAGGCCTTGTAGGCATCAGGCACTTCCAGGGCGATGTGGCCATAGCCATTACCCAGATCGTAGGAGGGGGTGTCCCAGTTGTGGGTCAGCTCCAGTACGGCGGCTTCGGACTCGTCCTGATAGCCCACAAAAGCCAGGGTGAAGCGGCCGTCCGGGTAGTCGGACTGGCGCAGCAATTTCATGCCCAGTACTTCGGTGTAAAAGGCCAAAGAACGGTCCAGATTGCCGACACGCAGCATGGTGTGCAGGATACGCATAAGGTAGAGCTCCTAGAGTTCAGCCTGCCTTAGGGCCTGTTGACATTAAAAGGAGGCCCCACACTGGCCGGTATTCAGGCAGCAGGCTAGGCGCACAGGCCGCCGCGTGGTGGTTCCACGCAAGGCATGGGCAACAACGTATGCTGTCTGAATACCGGCCAGCCCGAAAGGGTGAATATGCAAACGGGCGCCTGCCTGCGTTGCGAATGCTCGCCGTAGTCCCGCTACGGCTGTGCTTCGCGCCTTGCCATGCGCGTGTTTGCATATTCATGTGAGGCTCCTTTTAATGTCAACAGGCCCTAAAGCAGGGGCAGGGTGACTGGATCATATTGTCGTAACTGATTGCGCGCATTGACAAAATCAGGGTAGAGCGATTCGACTAAAGCCCAGAAACGTGGGCCGTGATTCATCTCTTGCAGATGCGCGACCTCGTGAGCGACGACGTAATCAATGATGGATGGGTGAAAGTGTATCAGGCGCCAGTTCAGCATGATCGTGCCGTCACTGTTGCAGGATCCCCAGCGTTTGGCGGGGGCGGCCAGGCGCAGTTTTCTGGCGCTCAGGCCTGACAATTCCAGATAATGCGCCAGACGCTGCTCAAACCAGAGCCGGGCCTGTTTTTGCAGCCAGGCTTGGGTCAGCTCCTGAACGCGCTGGGCCTCGGCATCGACGGGTAAGGGCAGGGACAAGCGCTGGCCGTGTTGGGCTTGGCTGATCAGGCCTTCAAACTGAACTTGTTGAATCTGTGGGTTCAGGCTAAGGCGAATGGGTACGCCCATAAAGGGCAGGATATCGCCATCAACCCATTGCAGGCTTTGCAAGGCCAATTGTTCGCGACGCTGTTGGTATTCGCGCAGCTTGCGCAGTATCCAGGCGCTTTTGCTGTGCAGGACTTGTTCGGCCTGGCTGAGCTTTACCCAGGAAGGCATGGCAACGGTCAGGCCACTGTCGTTAATGGTTAGACCCAGGGTGCGACGTCGAGAGCGTTTGAGTTGATAGCCAATGGTGTGGCCATCCAGTTCGACTTGTTGCCACTGAACGCCTTCGGGCAAGGTGTCAGGCCGGATGGTCAAGACCTGGTTGGGCGGCAAAGCAGAACCAGCGGGCGGCTTTTCTTGCCGCTGCGCCGGGTGGGGAAAGGCCGTGTCAGGAAACAGAGCCAGTTGCGGGGGGACCGTCATAGCGTTCCGGGTTCAAGACGCGCATTTCGGTTTCAATCCATGTCTGTACGCGTTGGTTGACTTCTTCAGGGCTCAGCCCGGTGGGATCAATGGGAGGCCCAAAAGAGATAGTAACCAAGCCCGGCGTCTTGATAAAGGCATTGCGACGCCAGCATTCGCCCGCATTGTGGGCGACGGGGATGACCGGTGTGCCGGTACGGGTGGCCAGCAAGGCTCCCCCCATTTTGTAGCGGCCTGTTGTGCCAGGGGCGGTGCGAGTCCCTTCCGGGAACAAGAGAGGCCAGCGGCCCTCGTCAATGCGCTGCTGCCCGACCTTGATGACTTGTTCAAAGGCATCCCGGCCTTTGGCGCGATCAATCGGGATCATGCGCAACAAGGCCAATCCCCAACCGAAGAAGGGGACTTTGTGTAGCTCGCGCTTGTAAACAAAACACACCTGTCGCGGCATGTAGGACGGAAAGAACAATGTTTCCCAGGCTGACTGGTGCTTGGACAGGATGATGGCCTTGCCATCGGGCAGGTTTTCCCAGCCCTTGGTCTGCCAGCGTATGCCCAAAATCGTGCGGGCCCCCCAGACCGCCAGACGTGGCCAGCCGGTGGTTACGCGGTAGCGTATATCCAGTGGCAGCGGTGCCATCAGCAGGCTCACAAAGGCATAGGGGATGACGGTAATCAACAAAAAGAGTTGATAGAGTGAAGCGCGGATAATGCCCATATCAGTTTCCGTGGAGCCATTTGTCGACAACAGCGGCCAGATCGGCCTCGACGCGCGTGCCGTCGGGCAAGCCGCCTTTCTCTAGAGTACGCATGCCTTTGCCAGTCTGAACCAACCAGGGAGCACAACCGGCTTGGCTGGCCGCCTGCAGATCGCGCAAGGAATCGCCCACCGAGGGTACGGTTTTCAGGTTCACTTCATAGCGGTGTGCGATATCGTGAAACATGCCAGGGGCTGGTTTGCGACAGGTGCAGCCATCATCAGGGCCGTGCGGGCAAATAAAGATGGCGTCGATAAAACCACCCAGCAAGGCCAGTTCGCGGCGCATCTTGGCATGGATAGCGTTTAGCGTGGTCATGGAAAACAAACCACGTGCCAGACCAGACTGGTTGGTGGCAATGACCACCTTCCAGCCGTTTTCGGTCAGGCGTGCCAAGGCCTCCAGACTGCCTGGAATGGCTTCCCACTCTTGTGGGCTTTTGATAAAGGCATCGCTGTCATGGTTGATGACACCGTCCCGATCAATGATGGCAAGTTTCACTAGTTAGCTAGCCTGGAAAGATCAGCAACCTGGTTCATCAGTGCGTGCAGCTTGGCCAGCAAGGCCAGACGGTTGGCACGGACGGCTGGATCTTCTGCCATGACCATGACGTCCTGGAAGAAGGTATCCACAGCACCACGGGCCTGAGCCAGGGTGGCCAGGGACGCGTCAAACTCGCCGGCTTCAAATTGGGCCTGAGCAACAGGCTGCAATTGCTCAATCTTGGCAGCCAGCTCGCGCTCGGCAGGTTCGACCAGCAGTTTGTCGTCCAGCGTGGCCAGTTCACCTTCGGCTTTCTTGAGCAGATTGCTGACACGCTTGTTGGCGGCAGCCAGACTCTCGGCTTCAGGGCGTTGGGCGAAGGAGGCGCAAGCTTGGATACGGGCGTGAACCTGTTCCAGCGGTGGGCGCAGGGCCAGCACGGCATCCACCACGCTGCGCTCGTAATCGTTGCTGAGCTGGTTACGGTAGCGTTCGTAAATGAAGGTTTGAACCGCGTCTACCGTGTCAGCAGCCAGGGCACCGTCCTTGAAGAAGGATGCCGTGGTGTTCAGCAGCGTATCCAGATTCAGGCTATTGGCCTTCAACTGGGCACCGGCTTGTAGCTGTTCGTAGGCGCTGATCAGGCCCAGAGCCGCGCGGCGCAGGGCGTAGGGGTCGCGTTCACCTGTAGGAGCCAGACCAATGCCCCAGATACCGACCAGAACCTCGGCGCGCTCGGCCAGGAACAGAATGGCCTGGGTCAGGCTGGCTTCTGTGACTGGCTGGTCCAGACGGTGACGGTATTGCTCACGAATCGCCAGCACGATGTCCTCGGGCTCGCCATCGCCTTGGGCGTAGTAAGCACCCATCACACCTTGCAGTTCGGGGAATTCGCCCACCATATTGGAGTTCAAGTCCGCCTTGGCCAGAAGCGCGGCACGACGGGCGTGCTCTTGATTGGCACCCAACTGCTTGGCGATGTAGCCAGCGACGGACTGCAAGCGTTCGATACGGTCCAGTTGCGAACCCAGCTTGTTGTGGTACACGCTGCCAGCCAGTGTAGGAACACGCTCGGCCAGAGTCTGTTTGCGATCAGTTTCAAAGAAGAACTGGGCGTCCGCCAGACGGGGGCGAACCACGCGCTCGTTACCTTCAATGATGTTGCTGGGATCGTCCACCTTCATATTGCTGACGATCAAAAAGCGATTGGTCAGTTTTTGGGTGGCGGGGTCAAACAGTGGGAAATACTTTTGATTCAGACGCATGGTCAGAATCAGGCACTCGGAAGGCACTTGCAGGAATTGCTCGTCGAACTGGCCCACGTACACGGTGGGGTATTCGACCAGAGCGGTGACTTCGTTCAGCAACGCTTCCACTTCGGGATCGTCGCCCAAGGTGGAGTTCAGGCGTTTGGCTTCAGCTTCCAGGTCGGTGCGAATCTGTTCGCGGCGTGTCTCGAAGGACGGAACGACCCAGCCTTGTTCCTGGACTTGGGTGGCCCAGCTATCGGCATCACGGATGTCGAAGGGGGCATCGCACATGAAGCGGTGGCCGTGTGTTTGACGACCGGCTTGCAGACCCAGGGCGCTGACGGGAACGATGTCCGAACCCCACAGGGCGACCAGACCATGGGCAGGGCGCACAAAGCGCACGCTGCTGACACCATCGGCCAACTGGTAGCGCATCACTTTAGGGATGGGCAGGTGGGTAATGGACCATTCCAGGGCTTCTTGCAGGCCGTCTTTCAGCGCCGCGCCGGTGGCTATGCCGCTAGCGTACAGGTAATCCTGCTTGCCATCGGATTCGCGCAGCAGGTCGCTGGCTTTCAGATGTTCCAGACCTTTGGCAGCCAGGCGTTTGGCCAGAGCCGGGGCGATCTCGCCGTTGGCATCCAGGCCAATATGGGCGGGCATCAGTTTTTCGGTGTAAGGCTGGTCTTCAGCTTGCTGGTAAGCCGCGCTGAACCAGGCAGCCAAGCGGCGTGGCGTGGCGTAGGCACGCACTTCACAGTTCGGTGCCAGCAGGGCTTGCTCGCCCAATACTTTTTGCAGACCTTCACTAAAGGCCTGACCTAGCTGTTGCAGCGCTTTGGGGGGCAGTTCTTCGGTGAACAGTTCAATCAGCAAAGGCTGTGTCGTGGAGGCGTTCATTACTTGGCCTCCGAGGATGTGTTGCTCAGCATGGGGAAACCTAGGCGTTCGCGGGAGTCGTAGTAAGCCTGTGCGACAGCGCGGGACAGATTGCGGATACGGCCAATATAGGCAGCGCGCTCAGTCACACTGATGGCGCCGCGTGCATCGAGCATATTGAAGGTATGGGCCGCTTTCAGCGTTTGCTCGTAAGCGGGCAGGGCCAGCGGCACGTCAATGATGCGCTTGGCTTCGGCTTCGTAGTCGTTGAAATGCGCAAACAGCACATCGGTGCTGGCGTGCTCGAAATTGTAGGTGGATTGCTCGACTTCGTTCTGGTGGAACACGTCGCGGTAGTAAATGCGCTGGCCGTTGTGACCTTCGGTCCAGACCAGATCGTAGACGCTTTCCACGCCTTGCAAGTACATGGCCAGACGTTCCAGACCATAGGTGATTTCGCCCGTGGTCGGCGTGCAATCCAGGCCGCCTACTTGCTGGAAGTAGGTGAACTGGGTGACTTCCATCCCGTTGAGCCAGACTTCCCAGCCCAGACCCCAGGCGCCCAGTGTCGGGTTTTCCCAGTCGTCTTCAACAAAACGGATGTCGTGCGCCTTGGGATTGATGCCCAAGGCTTCCAGCGAGCCGATATACAGATCCAGAATGTTTTCAGGTGCGGGCTTGAGCACGACCTGAAACTGGTAATAGTGTTGCAGGCGGTTGGGGTTGTCCCCGTAGCGCCCGTCTTTGGGGCGGCGCGAAGGTTGCACATAGGCAGCGCGCCAGGGTTCGGGACCAATAGCCCGTAAAAAGGTTGCCGTATGAGAGGTTCCGGCACCGACTTCCATGTCGTAGGGCTGAAGCAGAGCGCATCCGTGCTTGTCCCAGTATTGCTGGAGCGTAAGTATGATTTGCTGAAAGGTGAGCATGAGCAATGGCCAGTAAAGCGAGAAGCTGCAAAATTTTTCTATTTTAGCGTGAACTGCGCCCTTGCAGCAGAAAAGCGCCCGCAATGGGCTATTTTGGCCGTCCGGGCCATGGGCAAGGCCGCTGTGTACCGGGCGGTCAAGTTGTTTTTAGACGTATCATATGCGTTTGTCCAAATACGGCTTATTTGCTGACCCGATCTTGAAACACAATCCCGGGCAGCAGTCTATAGGAGGCTAGGTCCATGAGTGAACTTGTCACGCTTGAACGTATCGGCAAGGTGTTGTTGATTACCTTGAACCGTCCCGAGGCACGCAATGCCATCAACCTGGAAACGGCGCAGGCGCTGGCTCAGGCTCTGGATGAGTTTGATGCCGACCCCAGCATTGCCGTAGGCGTGCTGACCGGCGCTAACAATACGTTCTGCGCCGGTATGGATCTGAAAGCCTTTGCCAAGACGGGGCAGCGCCCTTATGTAGGCGACCGCGGCTTTGCCGGTATTTGCGAGCGCCCGCCTGCCAAGCCATTGATTGCCGCTGTGGAAGGCTACTGTCTGGCCGGTGGTTTTGAAATTGCCTTGTCCTGCGACCTGATTGTTGCGGCCGACAGCGCCAACTTTGGTCTGCCTGAAGTGAAACGCGGCATCGTTCCTGGATCGGGCGGCATGGTGCGTTTGCCAAGCCGCGTTCCTTACCATATGGCCATGGAAATGGTGTTGACCGGCGGGATGTACCCCGCGGCCCGTATGGCAGAACTTGGGTTGGTCAGCCGTCTGGCCGAGCCAGGCAAAGCCACTGAGCAGGCCCTGGCACTGGCCGAGCAGATTGCTGCCAATGGTCCTTTGGCTGTGCAAACTGCCAAGAGCATTATTTCCCAGTCGCGCGACTGGCGTCAGTCGGATCTGTTTGATCTGCAACGCCCTCGTATCGCTGCCATCTTCACCTCTGCAGACGCCAAGGAAGGCGCGACGGCCTTCGCTGAAAAGCGCGAGCCTGTCTGGCAGGGCAAATAGTTTCCCCTTGTTCATTCCGTTTTTTATATAGACGCCACCATGACCACGATCAAAGAAGACGATCTGATTCAGTCCATCGCTGATGCGGTGCAGTTCATCAGTTACTACCATCCCACCGACTATCTGGAGCATCTGGCCCGCGCCTACGAGCGCGAACAGAACCCGGCGGCCAAAGATGCCATCGCCCAGATCCTGACCAACTCGCGCATGTGTGCCGAGGGCCACCGCCCCATCTGTCAGGACACCGGGGTGGTGAACGTATTCCTGAAAGTGGGCATGGGTGTGCGCTTTGATACCAAGCGCTCCTTGCAGGAGCTCTGTGACGAGGGGGTACGTCGCGGTTATCTGAATCCGGATAACCCGCTGCGGGCCTCCATCCTGAACGACCCCTTGTTCACGCGCAAGAACACGCGCGACAACACGCCCTGTATTGTGAATGTCGAACTGATCGCTGGGGATCAGGTCGACATTCAAGTGGCAGCCAAGGGTGGTGGTTCAGAAAACAAGAGCAAGTTCGTGATGCTCAACCCCAGCGATTCTCTGGTTGATTGGGTACTCAAGACCGTTCCTACGATGGGCGCTGGCTGGTGTCCTCCGGGCATGCTGGGTATTGGCGTTGGCGGCACAGCCGAAAAAGCCATGCTGATGGCCAAAGAAGCCCTGATGGAAGACATCGATATGTACGAGCTGCTGCAACGCGGCCCGCAAAGCAAGCTGGAAGAGCTGCGTATCGAGCTCTACGAGAAGGTCAATGCCCTGGGTATTGGCGCTCAAGGTCTGGGTGGTTTGACGACTGTGCTGGATGTGAAGATCAACACCTTCCCGACCCACGCCGCTTCCAAGCCTGTGGCCATGATCCCCAACTGTGCGGCAACCCGCCACGTGCATTTCTCGCTGGATGGCAATGGCCCAGCCGAGCTGGCACCTCCACCGCTGTCGGCCTGGCCTGACATTCACTGGGCACCGGACTACAACAAGTCCCGCCAGGTGAATCTGGATGAGCTGACCCCTGAAGAAGTGGCTTCCTGGACGCCAGGTCAGACCTTGCTACTGTCGGGCAAGATGTTGACGGGCCGTGACGCCGCTCACAAGCGTATTCAGGACATGCTGGAAAAGGGCGAGTCCCTGCCAGTGGACTTCACCAACCGTGTGATTTACTACGTGGGCCCGGTTGATCCTGTGCGTGACGAAGCCGTGGGTCCAGCAGGCCCAACCACCGCCACTCGCATGGACAAGTTCACCGAGATGATGCTGGCCAAAACCGGCCTGATCTCCATGATCGGCAAGGCCGAGCGTGGCCCAACCGCGATTGAAGCCATCCGTGCCCACAAGTCGGCTTACCTGATGGCCGTGGGTGGTTCTGCGTACCTGGTATCCAAGGCCATTCGCAATGCGAAAGTGGTGGCTTTTGAAGACCTGGGCATGGAAGCCATTTACGAATTCGAGGTTCAGGATATGCCAGTAACCGTGGCCGTGGATTCGCAAGGTGTGTCTGTGCACAACACTGGCCCGGCCGAGTGGCGCAAGCGTATTGCAGAGATCTCTTTGGTCGCTGTGTAAGACGTGCAGCGGGAAGCTTGGGCTTCCCGGCTTTGTCGATAAAAAACCCGCATGAGTGTTTCTGGTCTGCTTGTAAAAGCAGTGTCAGCACAACATTCAATGCGGGTTTTTTTTATGGCTGGCGTTTATGTGGCCTTTACTTGCTTGCCAGGACGTTTCGGCTTTTGGGACGGCTCATCATCGCCGCAAAAACCAGGACCGTATATTTCTCGCCGCTCAAGAAGTCGCGTAAAACAGAATTCGATTTGTTGATCTGCCTGTCGCTAGAAGCAGATACTCCCAGGCCTGCTCTTTGCCGGGACTCTGGCTGCTTTGAGCATCACCCGTTCAGGACTTGATCAGCAAGCCGCGCAGCAACAAATCCAGTGCTGCCAGCCCCTTCACCAAGCGGGCATCGCCATCCTCTCCCTGGGCAATCCAGAATGCGGCTTCAGCCAGACTGCCGTAAATCAGGGAAGCCAGGGCGTGGGGATCGGCCTGTTCAATCCGGCCTTGATCCATCAGTGCCTGAATCAGGCCTTCCATGGAACCGACACAATATTGATGTGATTCGGGTGAGGCGCCACCCAGTACGGCTTTGGCATCACACAAGACAATGCGCTGCATTTCCGGCTCCAGTGCCATTTCCAGATAGGCATGGCAGCGGCGTACAAACCCGTCCCAGGCATCCTCGGCATTGTTTGAAATAGCCTGCAGGCGTTCATCCATTTCTGCATCGATCTGATCGACCACCGCCGCCAGCAAACCTTTTTTGTCGCCGAAGTGATGGTAGAGCGCGCCGCGTGTCAGACCTGCTTGGGCCGTCAATTCGTCCATGGATGTGTCGGCATAACCACGCTCTGCAAAGAAAGTGCGGGCGGTGGCCAGCAGGGTGGCGCGGGTTTCTTCCATCTCGGCGCGGGTACGGCGTGCCATAGTTTCTCCTTACATACGAACTGAATGTATATTTACATGCGTGGCGTATGTATATATCATTTTAAACATACGCCTTGTATGTATTGTCGACGCATCACCGTGTCGTGGCAAGCGGGCGTTCACGGAGAATGTAATGGCTCAGCCTTATCGAGAACTTTTTGCCGCGCCCGGCACACGGGGTTTTGCCCTGTCCGGGCTGCTGGCCCGGATTCCGCTGCCCATGATAGGGATAGGAATCATCACCATGCTGTCGCAATTGCGGGGCAGCTATGCCTTGGCGGGGGCGGTGTCCGCCACTTTTGTCCTGACCTATGCGCTGGTGTCGCCGCAGGTATCCCGTTGGGTGGACCAGCGTGGGCAAAGTCGTGTCCTGCCGCTGGCAACAGCCATCAGTGTGCTGGGCCTGCTGCTCTTGTTGGGGGCGAGCTGGTGGCAAGCGCCTGATTGGATCTTGTTTGCAGGCGCGGTGCTGGCCGGTTTCATGCCCAGCATGTCGGCCATGGTGCGTGCGCGCTGGACGGCGATTTATCGCGGCCAGGATCGCTTGCAAACGGCTTATTCGTTGGAAACCGTGCTGGATGAGGTCACCTTTATTGCCGGGCCGCCTTTGTCGGTGGGCTTGGCTGTTCTGGTGTTTCCGCAAGCCGGTGTGCTGGCTGCTGCGGTACTGCTGATTGCGGGTGTGTTGGCTCTGCTGCTGCAAAAGGGGACTGAGCCACCAATTCAGGTGCAGGAGCAGGGCAGTCGCCCTTCGGTCCTGCGTCTGAATAGTGTGCGTCTATTGGCCCTGTTGATGGTCGCCATGGGGGTGATCGTGGGCACCGTGGATATTGTCAGCGTGGCTTTTGCCGAGCAGATGGGGCAGCCGGGGGCGGCCAGTCTGGTGCTATCGGCTTACGCCTTGGGTTCTTGCGTGGCGGGTCTGGTGTTTGGTGGTTTGAAGCTGAATATTCCTTTGCATCGTCTGCTTTTAGTAGGTGGTTTGGCTACCGCTGCCACGACCTTGCCTTTATGGCTGGTGGCCAGCGTGGCTCAGTTGGCAGGGGCGGTCTTGCTGGCTGGTCTGTTTTTCGCTCCCACCATGATTGTTGCCATGTCGCTGGTTGAGCGTGTGGTGCCGGAGCAGCAATTAACCGAGGGCATGACCTGGTTGCTGGCTGGTCTGAATATTGGTGTGGCCATGGGGGCTGCCGCTTCGGGACAGATGGTGGATCAGGGCGGAGCTAGTTCTGGTTTTATGGTCGCGCTCTATGCCGCTGTCGTGATCGTCTTGCTTGCCTTGTTCAGTCATCAACGTCTGCGCAGGCCTGCAGTGGCTCGCTCCTGCGCTGTTTAGCCTTCTTTTCTTGAGTATTTAGCGATGAATACCCCTTCTCTATCCATGGCCGGGCAGCCCGGCAAGCGGCAGTCCTGGTTGGCGGTTGGCGCTGTTGGCTTGGCCACCTTTTCAGTGGTCACCACAGAAATGTTGCCCGTAGGTTTGTTGACCTCCATTGCAGACAGCTTGCAGACCTCTACGGGGACGGCTGGTTTGTTGATTTCCTTACCTGCCTTATTGGCCGCTTTGTTTGCGCCGCTGGTGGTGTTGGTTTCTGGTGGCGTGGATAGGCGACGCATCCTGTGCGGTTTGCTGGCCTTGTTGGTGGTGGCCAATATTGCGTCTGCCCTGGCTCCCAGCATTGTCTGGATGCTGGCTGCCCGTGTACTGGTCGGCTTTTGCATGGGAGGGATCTGGGCCATTGCGGGGGGGTTGGCCTCTCGTCTGGTTCCGGCTCAGTCTGTGGGGTTGGCAACCTCGATCATCTTCGGTGGGGTCGCCGCGGCTTCTGTATTGGGCGTGCCCTTAGGCGCCTTGATGGGCGATCTGCTCGGGTGGCGCTGGGCCTTTGGCGGCATGGCGCTACTGAGCGCTTCGGTGCTGATCTTCCATCTGGCCGTGATTCCTCCTCTGTTCGTGTCGTGCTCGACCACATGGCGTCAGTTCGTCGAGCAATTTGGCAATCGGCGGTTATGGTTTGGCTTGCTGCTGACCTTGATGCTGGTTGCGGGGCATTTCAGCGCGTTTACCTTTGTGCGTCCTCTTTTGCTGTCTGTTTCCGGCATAGGCTCTGAATGGATAGGGGGCTTGTTGTTCGCTTATGGTGTGGCCGGGATTGTGGGCAATTTCCTGATCGGGATTTCGGCGGCGCAACGCACTGAAGCCAGCTTGATGGCGATAGCGTTGGGTATAAGCATCACTGCTTTGCTTTTCTTGACAGTGGGTGGTTCACCGCTGGGTGGAGGTGTGATTTTGCTGCTTTGGGGCCTGGCCTATGGCGGGGTGTCGGTTGGGCTGATGAGCTGGATGATGAAGGCTGCAGCCAATGCTGTTGAGGTCGCCACTGCGTTGTACGTGGCTGTCTTCAATATCGGCATAGCGCTTGGCTCCTGGCTGGGTGGGCAGTTTGTGGACGCCTATGGCTTGAGTGCAAATCTGGGGCTGGCTGGCCTGGCCTCTTTTGTTGTGTTTTTGCTGCTGTTCGGAATAATTTTGCGACATAAAAGCTGTGCGAAAAAACAGGGCCCAGACTGATTTTCCCGGTCCAGCAAGGGCGCAAGCGCGGGTTATTGCTTATTGGTGACTTGGAGCAGCACTGCGACGATGTTTGTCAGAACTCCTTGAAATATTCTGTACATTGTTATGTTGTACGGTATAGGGATGCTTTCTGGCTGACCTCCCCTTATGGGCACACAATGTCGGTATGGGTGGTCTTAATTAAGGGCCTTGTATGACGCAACTTCAGCGCTCCACAACTATTCCGCAGCTCAACCCCACTATTTGGAACACTCTTGAGCTCGTGCGCTTACGCCAAACTCCCTGGCACAAGAAACAAGCCGTTTTTGAACAATTACAGTCGCTGGGATTAGTCCAAGCCATCCCGCAAACGACGCAAACGCCTTCCCCTTTTCCCGCTCCTTTGATTGCCATGTTGACCGAAGAAGGGCGGCAACTGCTGGAAGCCCGATCCAATCATCAGGACGCGCTGATCAAGCTCTTGGACGCCTAGCGCGCACAAAAAAACGTTAATAGGCCGGTGTCGATGACAGCGGCCTGTACAGCGTTTGCAGGGAGTCTTTCTTGCTCGCTCCAAGGAGCTGGCCGGGGTGTAGTCACCCCTTATTTCAGTCACTAGCAGCCTTGTCACGCATTGATGACGCAAAAAGGTGGCAAGTTGATCCTGCGTGCAATTAGTCCAGGCGCCAGATGCCCTGGTCTTTCACCGAGTCCAGCAGGGTGCTTATGTGGCCTTGGGCCAGTTCAAGTTCAGGAGCCAGATCGGCCAGTGGAACCAGCACAAAGGCACGCTCGTGCATGCGGGGATGTGGCACGATCAACCGTTCCGTATTGATCTGCTCTTGCCCGTAAAGCAGCAAGTCCAGATCCAGGGTACGGGGTGCATTACGGTACAGGCGTGTGCGGCCGTGCTCGTGCTCGATGGCTTGCAGAAGATCCAACAAGGCCTCGGGCGCCAGGGTGCAGGTGAAGCGGACGACAGTATTGACGTAATCCGGGCCACTGGAATCGACGGGAGCCGTGCTGTAGAAATGGGCCAGCGTCAGATCCTGGATGCCAGCAGTAGCGGCCAGTTCAGCCGCTGCTGTTTCCAGAGTTTGCCGTGCCCCACCCAGATTTGCGCCCATAGCCACAAAAACGGTGGTGTTGCCTGGGATCACGATTCGTTTGCGCCTGCTGAGTTGCTGCGCTTGGCATTGGAGCGGCGACGACGTGTGCGGCGCTGACCACTGCGCGAGCCAGTGGCGGCGGTGCCAGCAGGTTTGCGCACGGCGATCATGGCGCTGCGCTCTTCATCGCCCGCATCGGCCAGGTCCATCCACCACTGTGCCTGTACGCTATCGATCTCTTTGGCTTCGGCGCGTAGTTGTAAAAAGTCCACAGCGGCACGGAAACGAGGTTGTTCCGTCATGCGCCAGATGGCGCGATTGGCGATGCGTTCAAAACGGGGCTGCATGAACCAGATTTCGCGCATATCCGACTGGAAGCGCTTTTGAATCGGCATGATGCGGCTTTGTTTTTCCAGGATGAGGTCGGCGGCCTCCAGCAAGGCTTGCTGGGGATGCATGTCCTGAGCGCTGCGTCGGTCCCACTCCTGCTTGACCAGCTTCCAGAGCAGGCAGGCATAGATAAAGCTGGGGCTGACCGATTTACCGGCGCGAACGCGGGTATCGGTACGGGCCAGGGCCATATCCAGAAATTCCGAGCCACCAGGCAGACGTTGAACTGGCTCGACCATGGGCAAGAGCTTGCTGTGCAGACCCAGAGCCTGCAGGCGCTGGATGCAGTCCATGGCGTGGCCGCAGTTCAGCAGCTTGAGTGTTTCGTCAGCCAGACGAGATTCGGGCACGTTCTCGATCAGACGCGACAAGGAACGGATCGGCGCGTCCGTCGTGGGCTCGATGGTGGCGTCCAGCTTGGAGGCAAAGCGCACGGCACGCAGCATGCGCACCGGGTCTTCACGATAGCGGGTTTGCGCATCACCAATAATACGTACCTGACGGTCTTTCAGATCGGCTACCCCGTTGTGGTAGTCGATAACGGTTTCGGTCAGAGGATCGTAGTAAAGCGCGTTCAGCGTGAAATCACGGCGGGCGGCATCGTCTTCGATGGTGCCGTACTCGTTGTCTCGCAGGATCCGGCCATGTTCGTCGGTCTGCTTGCCGCTATCGTCAGCCCGGAACGTCGAGGTTTCGATGATTTCCTGGCCAAACACCACGTGAACCAGGCGGAAGCGGCGGCCAATAATGCGGGCGCGACGGAACAGGGGGCGGATTTGCTCGGGCGTGGCGTTGGTCGCCACGTCAAAGTCCTTGGGTTCCAGGCCCACCAGCAAATCGCGCACCGCGCCGCCCACGACATAGGCTTGATAGCCTTCGTGGTTCAGCACTTCGCACACTTTGATGGCATGGCGTGAGACCAGACGCCGGTCTATGCCATGTTCTTCACGTGTGTAGCGGCGCGGCCCTTTGGGACGCGCGCTTTTGGCTGGTTTGAGCAGCCGGTCGACAAATGTTTTTATTGTTCGCTTGAGCATGCGTCTGATTTTACGATTTGCTGTCCATCATGTCAGCGAACAAATCGATGACGAGCCAATTACGTTCGGTCGCCACGGCGCGCAGCTTGTCGCTGGGGTTGGTCGCCACAGGGTCGGTCACCACTTCCATCAGGGGCAGATCATTGGGCGAATCGCTGTAGAACCAGCTGCGCTCGAAGTCAGCCAGAGATTTGCCCATGGTTTGGAGCCATTGCTCCACACGGGTAATCTTGCCAGCCTGAAAGCTGGGCACACCGCTGATCTTGCCGGTGTAGCGGCCATCTTTCATTTCAGGGGTAGTGGCGATCAAGTGGTCTACGTCCAGTGCAGCGGCAATGGGACGCGTCACAAATTCGTTGGTGGCCGTCACAATCGCTACCAGATGGCCCTGGTCCTGATGCTGGGCCAGCAGCTCGCGGGCAGCGGGGCTGATCGAGGGCAGGATCACGGCCTGCATGAATTCGTCTTGCCAGGCCAGCAACTCTTCCTGGCTGGCGTTGGTGAGCAGGCCCAACATGAATTCGGCCGATTCTTCGGCCGTCAATAATCCCTGGTTATAGCGTTCCATCAGGTCTTCATTCAGACGGATGGCTTCGGCGGGGTCACCGACGCGGCCAGTACGGGCCAGGAAGTCAGCCCACTGGTAATCGCTATCTAAAGGAAGCAGAGTGTGGTCCAGATCAAACAGGGCAATAAAAGAAGAAGCAGTCATGACTCAACTAGAAGATTGGGTCTGGCTGTTGGCCAGAAGTTCTTTGAGCAGGGGTAAAGTGATGGGGCGTTTCTTTACCAGTGAATAGTTGTCCAGCGCATCGATCAGTGCGCTCAAGCGGTTCATATCGCGATCGTAGTGAGTCAGTATCCAACTGAGCACTTCCGCTTGCAGTTGCAGTCCACGGGCAGCGGCCCGCTGTTGCATGGCTTCGGCCCGGTGGGCGTCCGACAGGTATTCCAGTCTGAATACCAGGTCCCAGCCCAGTCGTGTACGCAAGTCCTCGCGTACTGACATGGTTTTGGGTGCCCGGTCGCCGGAGACCAGCAGCGTGAAGGCGTCGGGCCGGGTGGCCGACTCGCGCCAGCGATTGTACAGTGCAAATACGGCAGCCTGTCCGTGCTCGTCAAAACGTTCGATATCGTCGATGGCCAAGAGGCTGGGAGGGGCTTTGTCATCCGTGGCGATGTCAAAGATGGGCTGGGAGGGAGTATCTGAACTAAAATAGCGGCTGTCGTCTTGACTGGCCATCGCCCGCAGCAGATGTGTTCGACCTGCGCCGGGTGGTCCCCACAGGTAAACCGCGCGTCCTGGACTGCACTGACGCAGAGCCTGCAACGCAGCCTGATTCGCTCCGGCAACAAAGTTGTCCAAAGAGGCAGGCGGTGCTGGAGATATATCCAGAATCAGTTGCTCGGTCATGTGTCGTACAATTTCGTCCAACTCGCAATTTTCACATATCCCACGGCTTTTCCCATGAAAAACACTACTTCTGTTTCCTTGACCTACCGCGATGCAGGCGTGGATATCGACGCGGGCGATGCCCTGGTCGATCGTATTAAACCACTGGCTGCCAAAACCATGCGTGCAGGCGTCATGGCTGGAATCGGAGGCTTTGGCGCTTTGTTTGAAGTGCCTACCCACCTTAAAGAGCCCGTTCTGGTGTCCGGCACCGACGGTGTTGGTACCAAACTACGCCTGGCATTTGACTGGCAGCGCCACGACACTGTGGGTATAGACCTGGTGGCCATGAGTGTCAACGACATTCTAGTCCAGGGCGCAGAACCCTTGTACTTTCTGGATTATTTTGCCTGCGGCAAGCTGTCGGTCGATACGGCGGCTCAAGTGGTGGGTGGCATTGCCAAGGGTTGTGAACTGTCCGCTTGCGCCCTGATCGGTGGCGAAACGGCAGAGATGCCCGGCATGTACCCCGAAGGCGAATACGACCTGGCCGGTTTTGCGGTGGGTGCGGTGGAGAAATCGCGCATTATCGACGGCAAGTCCATTGTCCCCGGTGACGTGGTTCTGGGCCTGGCATCCAGCGGTGCTCACTCCAATGGCTACTCTTTGATTCGCAAGATTCTCAAGCACGCCAATGCCAAGCCTACCGACGAGCTGGATGGCCGTCCTTTGGCTGACGTGGTTATGGAACCCACCCGCATTTACGTGAAATCCGTGCTGGCCGCCTTGGCTGCCCACGGTGCAGACATCAAGGGCTTGGCTCACATCACGGGCGGCGGTTTGCTGGAGAACGTGCCACGCATTCTGCAAAAGCACCTGACTGCCCGCCTGAAGCGCGATTCCTGGACCATGCCTGCCTTGTTCCAGTGGTTGCAAAGCAACGGTAACGTGGCCGACGAAGAAATGTACCGCGTGTTCAACTGTGGTATTGGCATGATCATCATCGTTCCCGCAGACAAGGCAGAGGCCATCAGCGCCACCTTGTCCGAGCAAGGTGAAACCGTCTACCAACTGGGCGAAATCCTGGAACGTCAGGAAGGTCAGGCGCAGACTGAAGTGGTCTGAAACCCTCGGATCTTTCCGTGAATAGAAAAGCCAGCTCAATGAGCTGGCTTTTTTTATTTCTGCGTCTGCTCCCGAAGCCCGCTGTATTAGCGCATCGAATCTGGTGTATTTGATTTTCAAATAAGGTTTATATGAAAGTAATTATGCTGTTTTTTGAGCTAATCCGAATTTAAGTATTACTCGTACATTCCATAATGTTCCCCGGCCAGCAAGGCTCCTACAGTAGCGGCAAGAGCATAGAAATATTAGCTGAAATGTTAGAAGCAATTTCTGAGGGGAAGAAAAATGGAGCATAGCGATTTATCCTTGAAGGACCCGCATCCATCCTTGCATAACGAGGATCTGGCGCCTTTGCCGCGACAAAAACGTTTGTGGGGCTGGTTCGAGATTTTCAACGTCTGGTCCAACGATATTCAAAGTCTGTTTGGCTATACCCTGGCCGCCACCTTGTTTATTTCTTATGGGCTCAATGGCTGGGCCGTGTTTGCCGGTATCTTGCTGGCCGGTTTTATTGTGATGGGCCTGGTGAACCTGAGCGGTAAACCCAGCGTGTTGTATGGCGTTCCCTATCCTGTGATCGCCCGTATCAGCATGGGGGTGAAGGGCGCCAAGTTTCCTGCCCTGGTACGCGGGATTGTGGCTATCTTCTGGTACGGCGTGCAGACCTACTTTGCCTCTACCGCCTTGGCTTTGTTGTTCAATGCCTTGCTCGGCCACCCCGGAGGTGCTCTGTTCCTGGGGCTGGATTGGGTGGGCTGGTTGTCTTACATCGTGGTCTGCGTCTTGCAACTGGGTATTTTTCTGATGGGCATGAAGTGGATTACGCGCTTCCTGAATTGGGCAGGTCCCTTGGTGTACCTGGTGATGTTCGCGCTGCTGGCGGTGATTTGGTACAAGGCAGGCAGCGGTCTACTTGATAAAGTAGGCGAGATTTTTGCCGGTAAGGGCACTTATGAAGGCGGCCCCTTGATGGCCTTTGGTGCGGTGGTGGGGACCATGGTGGCGTACTTTGCCGCTGTCGTGATCAATTACGGTGACTTCTCGCGTTTTGTGAAAGACGAGCGCAGCATGCGTATCGGTAACTTCATGGGCTTGCCCGTCAGTCTGGCCGTGTTCTCCTTCCTGGCCTTGTTCATTACCGCTGGTACGGCTGTGCTGTTTGGTGAAACCTTGACCAACCCCACCGATATTGTGGATCGTGTCGATAGCCTGGTTCTGACGGTCATTGCGGCTTTGACCTTCTTTGCCGCCACCGTCGGTATCAACCTGGTGGCGAACTTCATTCCGCCTGCCTTCGATCTGGCTAACCTCAAGCCCGAGCTGATCTCCGCCAAGATGGGCGGCATTCTGACTGCTGTCATTGCTTTCTTTATCGGTGCTCTGTGGCTTCCGCTGATCAGCGCCATTGGGATTACCGGCTTTGTGGATACCTTGGGCGCCTTGCTGGCCCCCTTGTACGGCATCATGATTGTGGACTTTTACTTGATTCGCAGACAGCGGGTGGTGGTGTCGGATCTGTTCTCTCTGAAAGAAAGTGGTGCCTACTACTTCCAGAATGGTTGGAACAAGCGTGCCATGATCGCCTTTTTCCTGGCGGCTGTGTTCTCGGTGGCGACGGTGTGGGTACCCGCACTGGCGAATATGGCCGGTTATGGTTGGTTGATTGGTGCCTTGTTGGGCGGTGCGTTTCAGTACCTGGCGATGCGCACTCAAATCCAGCCCAAGCTGAACGGCGCTTCGGCGTAAAAACGGAGTTTGGATAAAAAAGCGGTCTTTTTGAACAGTCCCTGGCAGTTGGATACTATCCGGCTGCCAGGGACTGTTCGTAAAAACGAGGCTGTTATCTGAGTATCAAGCTGGCCAGATCTGGCGCGTCGCTTGCACAATCTGCTCGGCAGCTTGCGGGTTCTGACAGTTGAATTGCTGACGCTCGGGTTCGGATCGCAGCCAGGTCAATTGGCGTTTGGCCAGTTGGCGAGTCGCGGCAATAGCCTGTTCAATGGCCAGGTCCAGGCTGACTTCGCCGTCCAGATACGACCACAGTTGCCGATAGCCCACACAACGAATAGAGGGCAGGCCGGGATGCAAGTCAGGGCGCTGATAAAGCTTCTCTACTTCCTGCAGCAGCCCTTGTTTGATCATGTCTTGATAGCGAACCGCAATACGTTTATGCAGCCAGGATCGGTCTTCCGGTTCCAGGCTCAGGGTGACGTACCGATGGCTGCCTTCTTGAGGCTGGGCCTTGTCCTTGAGCCAGTCGCTCATGGTTTTGCCGCTGATATGGAAAATCTCCAGCGCACGTTGAATGCGCTGGCTATCGCGTGGAGCCAGTCGGGCGGCTGTTACCGGGTCGATGCGGGTCAGTTCCGCGTGCATGCCGGGCCAGCCAATTTCCTGGGCGCGTTCATCTAGTTGCTGGCGAATGGCAGGGTCGGCCTGTGGCAAGTCGTTCAAGCCCTCACGCAAGGCTTTGTAATACAGCATGGTGCCGCCACATAGGACGGGATAATGCCCGCGTGCCTGAATCTCCTGAATCAGTCGGGTGGCATCGGTGGCGAATTCCGCCGCCGAATAACTTTCAACTGGGTCGCGAATATCCAGCAAGTGGTGGGGGATAGCCGCTTGTTCCTGGGCGCTGGGCTTGGCGGTGCCAATATCCATGTCACGATAAATCGTGGCCGAGTCCATCACAATCACTTCAATTGGCCAGTGTTGCGCCAGGATATGCGTGCTTGCGCTTTTGCCGCTGGCCGTCGGGCCGGCCAGGCACAGAATGGGTAAATCGTTCATTGTCCACGCATAAAAAGTTTGTCCAGCTCGCTGAGCTTCCATTGGAACCAGGTGGGGCGGCCGTGATTGCACAAGTCGGCCCGATCAGTTTGTTCCATCTTGCGAAGCAAAGCGTTCATCTCGGGAATGCTCAGGCGGCGATTGGCACGTACCGCACCGTGGCAGGCCATGGTCGAGAGCAGTTCGTTGCGCTGTTCATCCAGATGGCGTGACGATCCTACCTGCGCCAGATCGCGCAGCACGGCACGGGCCAGGGATTCGATATCGCCTTGCGCCAGGAGGGCAGGGACGGCGCGCACGGCCATCGTGGTGGGGCCTGCCGGGCTCATGCTCAGACCCAGCTCGGCCAGGGTCTCCTGATGCTCATCCAGTAAAGCGATATCGCTTTCCGAGCAGCCAAAGACCACGGGGACCAGCAAGTCTTGGCGAGGTAGCTCACGACCATCCAACGCCTGCTTTAACTGTTCGTAGACCACACGTTCGTGGGCGGCGTGCATGTCCACCAGAATCATGCCTTGACGGGTTTCCGACAGAATGTAGATGCCGTGCAATTGGCCCAGCGCCATGCCCAAGGGAAATTCGTCGGTCGGGCTATCCGTGTCGCTTTGATAGTCGGTGACGGGGGTGTTGCTGGAAACAGGCTCAATCGGGCGGTACATGCTTTTCCAGTCTGCACCACCTCCGGAAGGTTCGCGCATGTTGAAGCTGGATTGCCAGCCTTGGCGAGCCGGATGGCTATATGGCATGGCGGGTTCGCCGCTGGTATAGGAGCCGCCTGCTGCGCCAGGAACGGGGGAAGGGTAGGGTGTATCTGGCGCTTGGGGCTGGGTGGCACCTTCAGGCAAAGGCATGGCGGCAATAGGCGTTTCACCGGCCATACTGCCTTGCGCCAAGGTTTGTCCCACGGATTGCAGCACAAAGCGGTACACGGCACCACTGTCACGGAAGCGGACTTCGTGCTTGGCCGGGTGTACGTTTACATCCAGTGTGGAGGGGGCAATGTCCAGAAACAGGGCATAGGCGGGTTGGCGATCCCCATGCAGTACATCGGCATACGCACTGCGTATGGCATGAGACACGGTACGATCGCGCACAAAGCGGCCATTTACAAACAGGAACTGCTTGTCTCCATTTGGGCGAGCGTGGGCAGGGTGAATCACCAGACCACGCAAGCTGATCAGGCCTTGTTCCTGGGCGACGGGCAGGCTTTGCTCAATAAACTCTTTGCCCAAGATATCCAGCAGGCGCTGTTCCAGCGTGCCACTGCGCCAGTGGCGCTGGGGTTTGTCATTGTGAAACAGACGAAAAGCGATTTGTGGCTGTGCCAGGGCAATGCGCTCCAGCGCAGTCACGCAATGGCCGTACTCCGTGCCTTCCGTACGCAGAAACTTGCGACGGGCGGGGATCTCGTCAAAGAGCTGGCGTACATCCACATGCGTGCCGATCTGCCCAGAGGCCGGTTGAGGTTCACTTTGGCCTAGCGAGTACTCCCAGGCGTGTGGGTCGTCCTGGGTGCGCGAATTGATCGTCAGACGGGCGACCGAGGCAATCGAGGGCAGGGCCTCACCCCGAAAGCCCATGGACGCCACAGACTCCAACTCTTCGAGCGAGCGAATCTTGCTGGTGGCATGTTGCAGCAGCGCCAAGGGCAATTCTTCTTGCGTGATGCCGTGACCATCGTCGCTGACAGAGATGCGGCGGATACCGCCGCCGTCCAGACGAATTTCGATGGCACTGGCACCGGCGTCAATGGCGTTTTCCAGCAGTTCCTTCAGCACAGATGCCGGGCGCTCGATAACCTCACCGGCTGCAATTTGGCTTACAAGCAAGTCAGGGAGTGGGATAATACGGCGTCTTGATGACATAGGGCGGCTGGCCTTGTGTGTATTCAGGGTTGAACCATACACGTTCAACGGGTTTCAAACGGTAGCGGCTTATTTTAACCGCTTGATCTATGGTGTCGGTCTGGTCAGTATTGGGCTGGCTGGATTGTTATTTTGGCGTGGAACTATGCCCGATTTACTCAGCATGATCCTTCATATTGACCAATACCTGGGGGTGTGGGTCGAGCAGTATGGGGCCTGGATTTATCTTGTTCTGTTCTTGATTATATTTGGCGAGACCGGGCTTGTGGTTCTGCCTTTCCTGCCGGGCGACTCTTTGCTGTTTATTGCCGGAGCCTTCGGTGCCTCGGGCATGCTGGACCCGGTGATGCTCGGTGGCCTGCTGATCGTGGCGGCTGTGCTGGGCAATACCGTGAACTATCACGTGGGGCGGTATATAGGCCCGAAAGTCTTTACCCAGGAATCCCGATTCCTGGATCGCCGTGCGCTGGTCAAAACCCATGCTTTCTATGAAAAGCATGGTGGCAAGACCATCGTCATTTCCCGCTTCCTGCCTCTGTTCCGTACCTTCGCGCCTTTTGTGGCGGGAGTGGGGCACATGAATGCCTGGCGCTTTCAGATGTACAACATGACAGGCGCGGTTTTATGGATTTGCAGCTTGATTACGCTGGGCTACTTTTTTGGCAATGTGCCTTTCATCAAGGCGCATTTGAATACCATCGTGCTGATTGGTATTGCGGCTGCCGCGGTGCCTGTTGTGGCCGGGGCCTTGTGGAAGATCTTCAAACGCAAGAGCAAGGGTGATGCCGCTTTATAGGCTGTCGAGTCCGCTGCCTGATACGACTGGGCCGTGCGAAAACGGGACGCTAAGGCGTCCCGTTTTTCATCATGCCTTTGCTGGCGATGCTGGCGCTTCGCTAAACCGCCCCAGGCCAACGGTGGTCAAACGATTGTCACGACGCAGTAGCCAAAGCGCTTCTATGCCCATGCGTTGTGCCAAGGCCATGCCATCGCTGCCGCTGACCAGCAAGGCGGTGGCCCAGGCATCGGCCCGCATGCAGTCTGGCGCCAGAACAGTTACGGACGCGATATCGTTGCGCACAGGTGCGCGATGCCTGCTATCCATGGTGTGTGCGACTCGGATATCACCGAGCTGTAAAAAACGCCGATAATCGCCCGAGGTGGCGATGGACAGATTATCCAGTTCAACCACGCTGTGAGTGGAGCGCCGTCCATCCTGGGGGTATTCGACCGCTACCGCCCAAGGCTGGCCTTGACACTGGCTGTTCAGGGCGCGAAGTTCTCCGTCCAGGGCCAGCAAGGCGTGATCAAGGCCGTGCTGACGCAGCACCAGGGCCATACGGTCTACCGCATAGCCTTTGGCGATCCCGCACAGGTCTAGCTGTAGGGGAGCGTGTTTGATGGCGCGGCCGGCGGCCATATCCAGTTCCAGTGTTTCGTAAGCGGGGGTAGAACCTGCTTGAGCGGCACGACGGATGGCGGCAGCATCGGGCTCATGTCGGGCGGGGCCAAAACCCCAGGCATCTACCAGGTCCCCCAGGCCAGGGTCAAAAGCGCCCTGGCTGCGACGATTGATCTCCAGGGCACAGGCTAACACCTCAAGTATTTCTGGGGGCAGGTCCAGCCATGTACCGGGAGGGGTCCGGTTGAGCCGATTTAGCTCGCTGTCGGGCAGCCACGGGGACATTTGCCGATCCACTTGGTGAACGGCCTCTGCCAGCGCTTGTTGCAGGTCTGCTACCTCCACGGCATCGGTCGTTTCCACAAGGGCGGACCAGCGCGTGCCCATGGTTGGGCCGTTCAGTGTCAGGCGTCGAACGTCAGAAGAGGTCTTCGGCATAGCGCCCGTTCTCCTTGAGCCAGGCCAGGTTCTTGCCCATATCCATCAGAATAGTGTCCAGTTCTTGTCTGATTGCCTGAGCCATGGGGCGGCTGCCACAAACACGCACAAGCGCGCCTTTTTCCAGAAGGGTGCGGATCTGTTGGGCGTCACGCTGTACGGCGTTCTGTACATAACCGCCACCATCAGGCATTCGGGAGAAGCTTGTGTGCAATTGGTGTAGATGGCCTTGGGTCTGCCAGTCTTTGAGCTCCTTCTCAAAATAATAATCCTGTTTGGAATCACGAGTACCGTAATACAGGTACATGGGACGATGTCGCCTATTGTCGCGAATGAAACCGGCCAACGGAGCCACCCCGGTGCCCGCGCCAATCAACACCACCGGGCTTCGGGAGCCGGTCAGCGTGAAGCCGGGGTTGGGCCGGATGAAGGCTTGAATCTGATCTCCGATCTGCAGGCGATGCAAATACGGAGAGCAAACACCACCGCTTGTGTATCGCACACAGATTTCCACGAACCCATCCTGTTTGCCTGAGGCCAGTGAGTAGTAGCGTGGGACTGACTGTTCGCCGGGAGGAAGAACGCCCAGCAGGTCTCCGGCTGCGAAGCGGGGCACTGGCTGGTCGGGCAGCGCAAAGCGCAGGATGACGGCGGGCTGACCCGTAGCACCGGGAAAGTCCTGGCGTGACAGCAGTGTCAGGGTTGCCATGCGCGGCAAACGAGGCTGGTAGGCAAGCGGCACAGCTTGCCCCAGCGCGTCAGAAAGGCTTCGTCCCCAGCGAGCAAACTCCTGGGGAGATTGCTGATGAATACGCTCTAGCGCCAGCAAAGGTTTCCATCCCCGCTCCCGCAAGGCGTGCTCGAGCGTGTTGGCAAATCCGCAAAAGTCAGGAAACTGTCTATCCCCAAACCCTAAAACCGCGACTTGAGCGTCAGTGGGCGGCTGGCTGGCGATCTGTTTGAGTGCTTTTTGTGCGTGGGCGGGCGGCTGGCCTTCACCGTAAGTGGCGGCCAGGATATATACCTGGCGGGCCGTTGGTGGTACTCGCCAGTTCTCCAGCGTGGTGGTATGTACCTGACGACCCATGGCTTTGAGTGCGTCGTGCAGCGCTTGCGCAAACCCCCAGGTACTGCCGCCCTCACTGGCGACAAAAATCAGACTGTCGGCCTGGGCCAGTGGGCTATTGCCTTTAAGCGTGGGACGGCTGCGGCGCGCTTGCCACCACATTAGGATACCTGTGTACCAGAACAAGGGTATGCACGCTGCCGATAGGCCAAGAAAAATGGCCCACAGCCAGGCTCCATCTCCGGTATGCAAGAGCAAGATCCAGTCGTAGAGGCGTTGTGCCAGGGTCGACGGCTCCCAGGCCAAGGTCTGACCTTGGTACTGGTCCGCCCAGCCTTGGCCCTGAACAGTGAGAACGCGCCAAGTGTCTTGAGGGTCCTCATGTGTTGGTAGATTGAGCCGTTGCAGATCCTGCACACGTAAAGTCTGCAACAGGTCGATCTGGCCCGGTGGAAGCGGCGGCTGTCCGGTGGCTTGCGAGCTCACTTCGGGCTCCGTGCTCGGACTTAGCGTGATCAGCTCGAACGTGCTGGCGCTCATGTAAAGGGCCGTGGCTGAGGACAGGGCCAGGATCAATAAAATGACCCTGCCGCTCAGTACATGCAGGCGTTGGGGGAGGGTGCCACGCACGGGCCCGGTAAGTCCCCGCCAGCCACCCATTCGACGCAGCAGCAACACCAGTCCGGACACAGACAGGGTCAACATGGCCAGAGCAACCATGGCTGCTGTAATGCGTCCTGGGTCGTCCATCAAGAAAGTGCGATGCAGGTTTTTGACCCAACGCGGCAGCAGGGAGGCCTGGTAGTCTCCCAGGATTTTGCCGTCTGCCGGGTCCACACGTATGGCCCGGGCTTGTCCGTTCTCAAACGCATAGACCACGAAGATGCCTGATGGCAGATGACGAATTTCTTCTGCGCCAGGGACAGTGCTCTTTACGCGCTCCACCAGTGTGGCAAGCGGCAGGTCGGACTCGGTGGGAGCGGCCTGCAGGGCGTTGCGCAAGGGCTCAAGTGCCAACATCGTGCCTGTGATGGCCAGTACCAGCGCGAGGGTGCCTGCTACCAGTCCCAGCCATCGATGGACGAATCGCCAGATCATGTAGGTTCCTTACTGCAACTGATAGGTCAGGGATTGAATATATTGTTTGCCTGTCTGTGGCGAGCCCGCGTTGGCGGCAGTCAGGGGAACACGGATTTCCGATGGGCTATCCCGCATGTCTTCGGCGGCGGCATCGACACGGAGCTCGTAGCCGGCGTCAATCAGGGCATCCTCCAGTTCTGCTGTCACCTCCAGAGTGCGCCCGGCACCGACGCTGGCGCCGGTTACTCCTTGCAGGCGTTGGCCATCGCTGGCGGACAAGCGATTCCAGTCTGCCAGATGCTTGTAGTATTTGGCTTTGCCGCCGGCGACCCACAGTGTGCGTACATACGCGCCCTGGGCATCGGTCAGGTAGACGGCCAAATAGGCCCCGTCACCGCCGTAGTCTTTGAGGGTAGTGGAAAGTGCCACGGTACGGCCCTGCGCTAAAGAGGGCAGGGCCACGGTACAGGCTGCAGCCAGGGTGGTGAGAAGAAAACGCTTGGACATGATGGTTCTCCGGTGTGATCAAAGGGAAACAACTTCAGGGTTGAGGGTAGGAAGGACGGCGGCCAAGTGCAGGCTTCAGTGATTCCTTTCGCGCTCACGTTCGCGCTCCGGCTTGTCGTGACCCTCGCGCACTTTCATTTTCACGATGCGTAGCGTTTGCGGGTCAAGCTTGGCTTTGAACGAACGGCCTTGAGCATCCCGGCCGCGAATTTCATAGCAGCCGTCGTCAATTTTCAGGCGTTGCACCTGCCAGCCCAGACGAGCGGCATGCTCCAGGGCCGCATCCCGGCTTTGCCATTGCTGTACTGGGACATCGCAGTCGTCATCAGCACGGGCTGGCCCGGCTATCAGGGACAGGCATAGGTACACAATAAGCAGGCAGGGGGGGGATTTCATGATTTTTTCCTTGTCGTTTGAAGCCAATGCAAGAACGCTCGGAGGACATGGCAGGGTGTGTGTGCCTGGTCGTTGAGCCGACCAGCACATGGCTGCAGGGTGAGCCGATCAGGGAGGTGATTCGCGACAGGCGCGCGGACTACCCTGGCCTGGAATGAAGGGCAGGGGAGACGGGTAAGGAGCCGGACTGTACAGGCACAATGAGGCTTTGTTGGAATGGCGCAAGAAAGTGGATAGAGCCCTTGTTTGTCTCATCGACTATCTCTTGGAAATGAGTACTGGTTAACCTGTTTTCACGTAACGGCGCCGTAAAAAGAAATACGGCTAGTGTAGCGACTACGGGGCCTGATGAAATGAGTTTACGCTGGTGGGCATTGCCAAAGATCAAAAAAAGCGCAGCAGAAATCTGGTGCGCTTTTTGTGTGGGGCTTTACGGTTCAACTGCGGCTGGCCAATGCCGGGAATTCGGCAAAATAGCCTCGAATGCCCGTCAAAATAGCCTGGGCGATCTTGTCTTGATGCGAGGAACTACGTAGCAGACGTTCTTCTTCCGGATTACTGATAAATGCCGTTTCAATCAGAATTGAAGGAATATCGGGGGCTTTCAATACAGCAAAACCGGCGCGCTCGACACGACGTTTATGCAGGCGGTTGATCTTGCCGATCTCGCCCAGTAGACGCGAACCCACTTTTACCGAATCGTTGATCTGGGCAGCCGTAGACAGGTCCAGCAAAATTTGCGCGACCTGCCGGTTATGGGAACCCAGGTTCAGACCACCGATCAAGTCGGCATCATTCTCTTTTTTTGCCAGCCAACGGGCCGCCGAGCTGGTTGCCCCGTTTTGAGACAAGGCGTACACGGACGAGCCACGCGCGCTAGGTTTGATCCAGGCATCTGCGTGAATACTGATAAACAGATCCGCCTTTACCCGGCGAGCTTTTTGCACACGTACTTGCAGCGGGACGAAAAAGTCTGAATCCCGCGTCAAATACGTACGCATATTGGGCTGCGCATCAATCAGGCGCTTCAAACGTCGAGCGATGTTTAGCACCACATCTTTCTCACGTGTACCACCCGGACCAATGGCACCGGGATCCTCTCCGCCATGACCGGGGTCCAGTGCAATCAACAAAGGACGATTGGGTGTGCCAGGTGTTGCCGCCGGCGAAGGAGCGCGGGGCGGGGTGCTGACGGGTGGGGGAGTCCGCGCCACAGCGGGTGGCAGGGATTGCCCTCGGACAGTTGGCACTGGAGCGTCAGGCGAATTTTGAGCCAGGCTTTCCAGCACGGAAGCCAAGGGGTCATCGTCGTCCTGAATTTGCAGGGCCAGTAGCGGGTCCTGGGCCACGCGCGGGTACAAGTCCAGAACCAGACGGTACTTGTATTCACCAACGGGCTTGAGCGTAAAGATCTGGGGGGCGAT
Organism: Alcaligenes sp. LTN-3; assembly: GCF_059735605.1. Lineage (NCBI taxonomy): Bacteria > Pseudomonadati > Pseudomonadota > Betaproteobacteria > Burkholderiales > Alcaligenaceae > Alcaligenes > Alcaligenes sp. LTN-3. The sequence goes on from NZ_JCAPDN010000002.1 coordinate 690,088, forward strand.
GGGCTGTTTCAGATCCAGTACCAGACGCACGACGTCGGGCCGGTTCTGGCCCACACGTACCGAGCGAATATAGGGATCGTTAGGACGGACTTTGGAAACCAGCTCCTCGATAGTGCGGTTCATGGTCAGTCCCTGGATGTCCACCACCATGCGATGGGGATTTTCCAGCGTGAAGTGCTCGGCCTTGAGCTCGCTATCCATTTCAAGGGTGACGCGGGTGTATTCGTCAGCCGGCCAGGTACGGACGGCCACGATGGTGCTGGCGTTCGCCAGTCGCGGGATGACAGGAAGCAGGAACAGGGTAGTGGCCGTGGCGACGAATCGGCGACGGGCCTTGCCGGCGGGGGCTACTTCTGCAGGCTGGGGGCGAGTGTCGTAATCCATAGCGTTCCTTTGGCGCTGTGTGCATCCAGAGTGGCCAAACGACCGTCACCGCAATAATCCAGGTGTAAATCCAGATCGGGCTCGGGCAATAAATCCCCTGCTTTTTCGGGCCATTCGATCAGCACAACGGCATTGTCTTGCAAAATATCGCGAAAACCTGCATCGACCCATTCTCGTGGATCGCTAAATCTATAGAAATCAAGATGATAGAAGTATAAGCTAGAAACTTTATAACTTTCAAGTAAAGCGTAGCTGGGGCTTTTGATACGACCGGTCACACCGCAGGCTCGTAACAGGGCGCGAACGAAGTGGGTTTTACCGGCGCCCAGATCACCATGAAGGTGAATTCGGCCCCCCAGGGGTACGCCAGGCACCTGACCGCTAAGCAAGGGAGCAAGTCGCTCGGCCAAGGCGGTGGTGGCGTCCTCGTCAGGCAAGGACAGGGTCAACGCATGCGGATTCATAGGCGAGGATCAGGTAGCAAGGGATAACCACAGCGGAATGGTCAAGCCCGCTAGTATAGTGCCGATCGACATGGTTAGCGCGACCATGCGGCTATCGGCCCCCATACGGGCAGCCAGGACGTGGGCAGAAGAGGCCGTAGGCAGAGCGGCAAACACCAGTAACATCTGGCGCTCCAGTGGGCTCATATCCAACACCCAGGCAGTTGCCAAGGCAGCCAGGGGCAAAGCCAGCAGTTTGATGGCCGTGATCCAGCTGATCAGTGCGCCCGCCCGGCGCGAGCCTTGCAGCGATAGGGCGGCACCGACACACAGTAAACCAATCCCCAAGGCGCAGGCCCCCAAGCGGCTAAAGGCCAATTGAACCGGGCCTGGTACGGACAAACCAGCCAGATTCCAGGCCAATGCCGCTACGGTAGACAGGATCAGGGGATTTTTAAGCAGCTCGATTGCGATGCGGCCTTGTTGCCCACGCGCCAGCACGGTGACGGCCACCATATTGGCCATGGGAACCGAAAAACCTACCAGCAAGGCCATGACCGCCACTCCCGGTGGGCCAGCAATCGCGCTGGCCAGGGACATCCCTAAATAGGTATTGAAGCGAAATGCACATTGGGTCAGGGCCGCATGCTGCAAAAGTTCGGGTTTCAGAATAGGCAGGGCCAGCCAGGCCAGTAAGGTGCCGACAGAAATTAAAACAGCGGCAGCCACTAATAGAGGCCACGTGTCAGCCAAATTGAGGGGGATACGGGTAATGGAATCAAACAGCAGTGCAGGAAACAGCACGTAATAGACTAGTTTTTCAGCACCCTGGAAAAAATCCCGACTGAAATGGAAGCGGTGCAGCAACAAAGCCCCCAGTGCAATCAACAGAAAATCGGGCAGGATCAGCGGAAAAATGGTGGTCATAATGACGGTCGTTAAAGGCAGATATAGGTATATCCCCTGTAAGTATCTGCTTTCACAATTAACAATGGTTGGGGATTAGCTGCGCTATTATTGTTTGGTTCCCCTTACCCAGGGGATGGATCTACAAAAAGACGAAAGAGGAGATGTTCCCATGATAGAGAAGTTTCCCAAGAAATTTGCACTGCTATCCCTTTGTGCAAGTTTGTCCATGATCGGCACGGCCAATGTCGCGCACGCTCAAGCGGATTACCCTAATCAGGCGATTCGCGTCATTGTTCCGTTTGCGCCCGGTGGCTCCACCGATATTGTGGCGCGTATTGTGACCAAGGGCATGAGCGAAGTGTTGGGTCAATCCATGGTGATAGAAAACAAGGGTGGTGCCGGTGGCGCTATTGGAGCGGCAGAGGCGGCTCGCGCTAAACCTGACGGCTACACCTTGTCGATCGCGACTGTCTCGACCTTGGCCGTGAACCCCGCCTGCCGTCCCAATGATCTGCCCTATGATCCCTTGAAAGACTTTTTGCCGGTCAGCAACTTTGCCAACCTGCCCAACGTGATCGAGGTCAATCCCAAATTTCCGGCACAAAACTTCAAAGAGTTCGTGCAGCAGTTGAAAGCGAATCCCGGTAAATATTCTTATGGCAGCTCCGGGACATGCTCGGTGTTGCACTTGTTTGGTGAAGCCTTCAAGCTGGCAACCGGCACAGACATCGTCCATGTGCCTTACCGGGGCTCCGGTCCTGCTGTGACCGATGCCGTTGGTGGCCAGATCAACGCCATGTTTGATAACTTGCCTTCCTCCATGGCTCAGATTCAGGCTGGTAATTTACGCGCCTTGGCGATTGCCTGGCCCGAACGTCTGCCTGCGCTCAAAGATGTGCCGACCCTGGCTGAGGAAGGTTACCCGCAGCTAAATAGTCCAGCCTGGTATGGTCTGCTGGCCCCTAAGGGTACGCCTCCTGAAATTGTTGCCAAGTTGCATGCAGCCGCTGTTGAGGCCTTGAAAAAGCCTGAAATTATTGCTGCCCTGGAAAAGCAGGGAGCAACACCTTCGGGTAATTCGCCTGAAGAGTTCGCCAAGGAAATCAAAGAGCAGTACGACTGGGCCCATGACGTGGTCAAGAAAGGCAATATCAAGCTGGAATAAGGTTTGAATCAGAGGTAGTAATAAAAAAACCGGCCTTTGCAGGCCGGTTTTTTATGTCAGCCCTAAGGCTTAGCCACGATTGGCTTGCAGTACGGTCAGGGCTGTCATGTTGATGATGCGGCGTACGGTCGAGCTGTAAGTCAGAATATGCACAGGAGCATTGGCACCCATTAGGAAGGGGCCAATGGCGACGTTGCTGCCGGCGGCGGTTTTGAGCAGGTTGTAGCTGATATTGCCGGCATCCACGTTCGGGCAGACCAGCAGGTTGGCAGAGCCTGTCAGCGAAGAGTTAGGCAAGGTGCGGCTACGCAGGGCCTCGTCCAGCGCGCAGTCGGCGTGCATTTCGCCTTCTACTTGCAGGTCCGGTGCCTGTTCGTGAATCAGCTTGAGCGCTTCGCGCATCTTGGGGCCGGAGGCGGCTGAATCCGAACCGAAGTTAGAGCGCGACAGCAGGGCTACCTTGGGTTCCAGACTCAGCGTGCTCAACATGCGGGCCGCTTCAATCGTGTATTCCGCAATTTCCTGCGCATTCGGGTCGTCGTTGACGTGTGTATCGGTCAGGGCAAGTGTGCGCTCGCCCAGGAGCAGGATGTTCATGGCGGCGTACACGCTGGAGTCGGGCTTGCGACCGATCATCTCGTCGATGTAGCGCAGGTGGTTGTGGTAGGAGCCGATTGTGCCGCAAATCATGCCATCGGCATCGCCCAGGTGCACCATGGTGGCGCCAATCAGCGTCAGGCGGCGACGCATTTCCACGCGAGCCATTTCCTTGCTGATCCCGCGACGGCACATTTTTTCCCAATAGGTGGTCCAGTACTGGTGGAAGCGGTCGTCTGATTCCGGATTGGTCACTTCCACATCCACGCCCAAACGCAGGCGCAGACCGAATTTCTTGATGCGGGACAGCAGTACGGCAGGGCGGCCCACCAGAATCGGGTGAGCCAATTTCTCATCCACAATCACTTGTACGGCACGCAGCACACGCTCCTCTTCGCCCTCGGTAAAGACGATGCGAGCCTTGCCGCCTTCGCGCACCAGTTGCTTGGCGATGGCAAAAACGGGCTTCATGAATGCGCCGGAGTGGTAGACAAACTGTTGCAACTTGGCAATGTAGCCTTCCAGATCGGCGATAGGGCGGGTTGCCACGCCTTCTTCCATGGCCGCCTGGGCCACGGCGGGGGCGATACGCACGATCAGACGGGGATCAAAGGGTTTGGGAATCAGGTACTCGGGGCCAAAACTCAGTCCATAACCACCGTAGGCTGCGGCTACTGCTTCGTCTTGCTCTTCTTCGGCCAGAGCAGCAATGGCGCGGGCAGCCGCTTTTTCCATGCCACGGGTAATCGTGGTGGCGCCCACATCCAGCGCACCGCGAAAGATGTAGGGGAAGCACAGCACGTTGTTGACCTGGTTCGGGAAGTCCGAACGGCCAGTTGCCATGATCACGTCGTCGCGGGCGGCTTTGGCCACTTCAGGCAGGATTTCGGGGGTGGGGTTAGCCAGCGCCATCACAAAAGGACGGTCTGCCATCTTTTGCAGCATTTCAGCTTTCAGCACACCGCCGGCGGACAGGCCCAGGAACACATCGGCGTTTTCGATGACGTCCGCCAGCTTGCGGGCCTCGGTTTCTTTGGCGAAACGAGCCAGCTCGGGCACTTGGTGGCCAGGGCGGCCTTTGTAGACCACACCATCAATGTCCGTTACCCAGACGTTTTCTTCGGGCAGACCCATGTCCACCATCAGGTCCAGGCACGCCAAAGCGGCCGCACCGGCACCGGAGGTCACGACTTTGATCTTCTTGATGTCTTTGCCGACAACTTTCAGGCCGTTCAGAAACGCTGCCGACACGCAGATGGCGGTACCGTGCTGGTCGTCGTGAAAGACAGGGATGTTCATGCGCTCGCGCAGCTTGCGCTCAACCTCAAAACACTCGGGTGCCTTGATATCTTCCAGGTTGATGCCCCCGAAGGTAGGCTCCAAGCCGGCGATGATGTCCACCAGTTTGTCGGGATCGGTTTCGTTGATTTCGATATCAAAGACATCCAGGCCAGCAAACTTCTTGAATAAAACGGCCTTGCCTTCCATCACGGGCTTGGAGGCCAAGGCACCGATATTGCCCAGACCCAGCACGGCAGTACCGTTGGAGATCACGCCCACCAGGTTGCCACGGCCGGTGTAGCGGAAGGCATTTTGTGGGTCAACCACGATTTCTTCGCAGGCGGCAGCAACACCTGGGGAATAGGCCAGGCCCAGGTCACGCTGGCTGACCAAAGGTTTGGTCGCGGCAATAGTGACTTTGCCGGGAATGGGGAACTCGTGGTAATCCAGGGCGGCTTGTCGATCTACAGGTGAACTCATTGCGTGTCCTTTTGCTCAGGCGCCAAACAGATGTTTGGTGAAATCCAGGGAAGGCGTGGCGAATAGTGCGTCACTGCCGGTTTTCAACAAGTGTAGATAATTAAACAGACCCGGGTATTAGGGCTTATTATTACCCTATTAGTAAATGCTTATGGATAGAGGTAAGGGCTTGGAATCAAACGAAATCGCGCATCGCTTGGTGCAACGACTCAAGCTGCGCCACTTGGCCTTGCTGATCGAGATCGAACGCCTGGGGTCGCTGACCAAAGTGGCGGATTTAATGGCGATGAGCCAGCCTGCGGTGACCCAGGCCCTGGCCGAGGTGGAACAAGTTTTTGGCACGCCGCTGTTTTTGCGCTCCTCCCGTGGCATGGAGGCAACACCCCAAGGTCAGATCGTGATTTCACGCGCTCGGGCGATGGTCCAGGACATGGAGTTGTTGAGTCTGGATTTGCAGGCGCACAGCATGGGGCGGCAAGCGCATTTGCGTCTGGGTGTGATTCCCTTTGTGTCCGGCAAACTGGTTTCTACGGCCTTGCGGGCGACCCGCCCTCAGGGACAGGTGGTTTCTGTCAGCATTACCGAAGGTTTGACGGAAACCCTGCTGGAACAACTGCGTGATCATGCCCTGGATGCCGTGGTGGCGCGCAGCTCTGCGGATCTGAATATGAAAGGGCTGCGCCATGAGGCCTTGTACGCGCAGCAACCGCGTCTGATTGCCAGTCGGGAACTGGCAGGCCGACTGGGACGTCGCAAGCTGGACTGGTCGCAGTTGCAGGATCTGGACTGGATTCTGGGGCCGCGCAGTACGCCCATGCGACGGCAGGTGGCCAACCTGTTTTTACGCGCGGGCTTGCCCGAGCCTGTGCCCAGCGTGGAAACGTCTTCACCCAAGCTGATCGGTGAGTTGATCGTGAATCACTCCCGGGCCGTCTCCGTGGTTCCCACTGAAATTGCCGAGGAGCTGGTACGGGTATCCGGGGTGGCCATCGTGCCGTATTCCTTTGAATGGGGGCTGTCACCGATCGCGCTTTTTACACGGGTGGCCGGTCAGCAGCGTCCGGTGGACAAGTTGTTCGCGCAGGAGCTGAAACGGGTGTGTACCGACAAGACTGTGCCCTTGGAGCGGGGGGCTTTTTTCTACTAGTGTTGTTTTGCCCGCTGAGGGCTGATGACCAGTGTCACATCGTGAACACCCTATGCCGAGTGGGCCGGACGAGACCTGGAAGCAGGATGTTATACCGGCTCAAGAATCCGGATCCGCTCACGGACAAGAACCGCCCCCCGCTTTCATGTCCAGAAGTTTGGGGGGCGGTGTACAGCGGCCTGCTTATTACTGCCTGAGCCGCGCAAGGAGCGGATTACTGATTCACATACCAGATCGCCTTGGTTTGCTGGTACTGATCCAGGGCTTCCATTCCCTTGTCCTTGCCGCCAAAACCGGACAGTTTGAAGCCACCAAAGGGCGCGGTGATATCCCCTTCGGAAAAACCATTGACCGACACGGTGCCTGCTTTGATCTTGCGTGAGACACGTTGTGCGCGCCGTACATCCAGTGTGTAGATGGAGGCGGCCAGGCCGTATTGGGTGTCATTCGCCAAGGCGATGGCTTGTTCCTCTGTCTCGAAGGTCGTGACGGCCAGGATGGGGCCGAACACTTCCTCCTGGAACAGGCGGTCTTGCGGGGTGATGTGATCGAAGATGGTGGGTTCGATATACCAGCCACTGCCCAAGTCACTGTGGACACGCCCACCATGGACCAGTTGGGCGTTTTTACCGGGGTTCTGCAGAAAGCTGGCCACTTTTTCAAAGTGCGCTTTTTCGACCATCGGTCCTATAGACACATCCGGGTCGGTAGGCAAGCCCACTTTCCAGGAGTCCAAGCCCTGCTTGAGCTTGTGTAGCAGTGTGTCTTTCAGGCTGCTGTGTACGATCAGGCGGGAGCCGCAACTGCAGTTCTCGCTCATGTTCCAGAAGGCGGCGGCCAAGATGGAGGGAACCGCTTCGTCCAGCAGGGCGTCCTCAAAAACGACCTGAGGGCTTTTACCGCCGCATTCCAGCACGACTTCTTTCAGATTGCTTTCCGCAGAGTATTTCAGGAACAGGCGTCCCACTTCGGTGGAGCCGGTAAACGACACGATGTCCACGTCCTCGTGTCGTCCCAACGGTTCTCCTACTTCTTCTCCTGTGCCTGTGATCAGAATGAGCGCCCCCTCCGGGATGCCTGCCTGATGCGCCAGTTGTGTCATGCGATAGGCACTGAGGCTGGTCAGCTCGGATGGTTTCACAATCACCGAGTTGCCGCATACCAGGGCTGGGGCCACTTTCCAGGCGTACATCTGGGCCGGGAAGTTCCAGGGCAATACGGCGGCCACCACACCAATGGGTTCTTTGGTGATCAAACCCAGTGCTTCTGTGCCAGTGGGGGAGATTCGGCCAAAGCATTTATCAGCCGCTTCCGCATACCAACTGAAGGTGTCGATGGTGGCTGGCATATCGGTGTTCAGGCATTCGGTAATGGGTTTGCCTGCATCCACACAATCGAGCGCAGCCAGTTCCTCGGCGTGTTGCTCCAACAAGGCCACCCACTTGAGCATGATCTTCTTACGGTCAGCCGGAGACAGCTCGGACCATTGCCCGGATTCAAAACTTGCGCGTGCGGCAGTGACCGCCGCTTCTACATCCGAGGCTTGGCCAGCGGCGATTTTGCCAATCACGGTCAGGTCAATAGGGCTGATGTTATCGAGCAAGCCCGCAGCCGTGGTTGGGTGGCCAGGAATCAAATGGGAAGCGTGCAGCTTGCCGGCGCGGGCCAACTCAAAGACCGTCTCTTTCTGTGTAGACATTCAAGCCTCCTGTTCGACTTGGTAAGCGTTGATTTGTGCCAGGAAGTCATCCCGTTCCTGCGCGTCGACGGGTAGCAGGGGCAGGCGTACCGAACCGACATCAATGCCGTGACGCACGCAACCCAGTTTGGCCTTCTGGTTGTAGTTACCCGATTCCATGGCGGCAATGGCGGGCAGCATGGCGGCCATCATGCGGCGCACGCTGTCCCAGTCTCCTTGTTCTGCCGCTTTGAGCATTTGAACCTGCTCGGCCGGAAACACATTGGCCCCGCCACTGATCCAGCTACGGACGCCCCAGAACAGGAAGTCTGCGGCTTGGTCATCACAACCACACACCACCTGAAAATCGGGCAGATTGGCATTGACCATGGCCACTACCCGGCTGAAGTTACCGCTGCTCTCCTTGATACCCACAATGTTCTTGACCTTGGCCAGTTCGTAAACGGACTCAAGCTCGATCTGGATGCCGATGCGTGCCGGGAAGTTGTACATGACGATAGGCAGTTCGGTGGCGGCGGCGACTTCTTTGAAATACGCCACCACTTCATTTTGGCCCGGCAGGCTGTAAGGAGTGGGGGAGAGCATCAGCGCTTCGTAACCCAACTCCTCGGCTTCGCGGATTCGGCTGATGGCTTCGGCAGGTGACATGGAGTTCACGCCGGCAATCAGTGTTGTACGGCCACGGCCGGTGTTGGCAACAATCTCCAGCACGCGGCGGCGCTCTTGTGCGCTCAGTGCGTAGTATTCGCCCGTGGTGCCACAAGCCACGATGCCACCCACGCCGGCTTCAATAAAGCACTCGACCAGGCGCTCCAGAGCGGCTTCATTTAGTTGGTTGTTGGCGTCAAACGGGGTAACGATGGGAACGAGAATTCCGTTCAGATTCATGATGTCTCCAGATTATTAGTCGTTGGTCTATCGGTTTACTCAATGACCTTGCGGGTGAAGGCGCTAAGGTAGGCCATTAGCGTTTCAGAGCCTTGCAAGGCCAAGTCGGGGTTTCCAGCCTGGATGCCTTCAGCCAGTGTGAAATGAGCTTGGGCGCCGGCTTCCAGGTCGCCTTCGTATTGATAGGCGTACCAGAATCGTCTGCACTGAACGATCATGGGCGTGACCGCTTGCACAGCAAAGGTGTTGCGACAGGCCTGGTGGATGACTTCGTCCAAATGCTGATCGGCCAGCATATAGGCGTCGATATCCTTGGCGTTGGCGGCATCGACCATGGCCTGGGCGTGGCCGAGCAAGGCGCTGCGCTGCGCCGGGCTTGCCCAGCGGGCAGCGCCCTGCACAATCAGGCGCTCCAGAACCCGGCGCGTTTCAATCAGGGTCAAGTGTTCAGCCACACGGATTTCACTGACACGCAGACCACGGCGGGGCTGCTGCTCGATCAATCCCAGGGCGACCATGCGCATCAGGGCTTCACGCAAGGGGGTGCGCCCCAAACCTGTCATTTCCACCAGATCACTTTCCACAATGGCCTGACCAGGCTCCAGTTTGAGTGTGGCAATTAACTGCTCAATCGCTTGGTAAGCGGTTTCAGCGGCACGAGAAGAAGGGGCAGGGGCGCTACTCACAGAGACTCCAATACAAAAAATGACGTTAAAAGCCGGAGACTTGCTGGGGTAACCAGGTTGCAATCGCGGGAAACAGCGCCACGATCAGCAAGGTCAGTAACTGAGCAAGAACAAACGGCATTACACCTCGACAAACTTGTCCGTATGTCATGTCTTTGGGGGCAATGGACAAGAGGTAGAAAATGGATGAGGCCAGGGGCGGTGTCAGATAGCTGGTTTGAATAACGACAATCACCATCACGCCAAACCACAAGGGGTCCAGTCCTGTTGCCACAATAAAGGGCAGGAACAGCGGCACGCAAATCAGGACGTTGGCAGTCCAGTCCAGCACAAAGCCCAGCAAAAATACGATACCCAGAAACAGAATGATCGTACCGGTGCTGCCCAGGCCCAGATCACTGGTCAGCATGTGTACCAGCTTGGCGCCGCCATTGGCAGCGAAGGCGCCGGTAAACATGGTGCCCCCGGCCACAATCAGCATGATCATCGCGGTAATGCGTACCGTAATCCGTAATGCGCCACTGAAAACGTCCCAGTTGAACTGACGGTAGAAAATGCACAGGACAGCGGCGGCTGCCGCGCCCAGGGCAGCGGCCTCGGTGGGCGATGCAATCCCTTTCATCAAGGAGCCCAGAACGGCGATGATCAGCAGCATCATGGGAACCAGACCACGCATCGTAATACTGATTTTTTCACCCAATGGTCGGCGCATATCCTCGTCGTCCGCCCGAGGCCCCAGCTCCGGTTTGAGCGTGGTGGCGATCAGGATGTAGCCCACAAACAGCGTGGTCATCAACAGGCCCGGAAAGAGCATGGCAGCAAATAACTCTCCCACCGGAACCTGTGCCAGGGAGGCGTAGACGACTGCGACCACCGACGGAGGGATCATGGTGCCCAGCGACCCGCCGGCGCAGATCGTGCCGGCGATCAGGGAGTTGTTGTAGCGAAAGCGTTTCATGGCCGGGATGGCCATCAGCCCCACCATGATCTCTACCGCCCCCACCACACCGGCTGCGGCGGCAAAGGTGGCGGCCATGGCGATGGTGGCAATGGCCAGCCCGCCTGGCAGACCACCTAGCCATAATTGCATGGTGCGAAACAGGCGGGCAGCAATACCTGAACGCTCCAGCAGCGCCCCCATCAGCACAAACATGGGAATCGCTGACAGGATATGGTTGGTGGCCGCTCCATACAGAGCACCGTACATCTGGTCAAAGACCATGGGGCCAAAGGCGTACCAACCCGCCAGAAAAGCCGGCAGGATCAGCGCAAACGCCACGGGCATGCCCTGAAAAACCAGCAGAAACAGAGCGGGAAACATCAGTCCGGCAATCCATAGGTTCATGGGTTCACCTCGACCTTAGTATGGCTTTGCCCGTTGACCGCGCAGCGCAAGCCATGCGCCAGCAGTTGCAAGGTGAAGGCGACCAGACCAATGGCAATGCAGGCGTAGAACGGCCACATCACGGGGGCCCAGGGGCTGACCATTTCAACTTCGTTCAGCTTCCAGGCCATCCAGGCTTTGTTGATGCCAACTTTGCTCAATACGGCAAACAGGGGAAACAGCACCAGCAAGTACAGGACTACATCTGAAATACGGGCAAAGGACTTGGGTAAGTGCTTGCGAACCACATCAATGCTGATGTGTTCGTTCTGACGCATGACCCAGGCCATGCCCAGCAGAAAAATGGCTCCGTTCATCATGTACGCGATATCGAAGGCCCAGACTGTTGGCGCATGCAGCACGTAGCGGGCAAAGACTTCCCACACCATGGCCGTGACCAGGATGGCTGCAGCCAACTGCGCCAACCTGGCACTGACAAGGGCAACAAAGTCGATCAGTTTTGAAATAGGCTGCAGCATGGCAGCTCTCCTTCAGAAAGTAGGACTTAGTCGCGGATCAGGTAATTGCTCTCGCTGCGCCAACGAGTCAGAAAACCATCGTAGTCCGCCAGCAGATTTTTCATGTAGTCGTTGCCGGACTGCGCCTGGGCCTCGGCTTTCTTGTGTACCCAGTCATTGCCAGCCTCGGCCAATTGTTTGATGAAGGCCGGATCCAGGGTGATGACTTCGTTGCGTCCCTGGCGATACTTCTCCATGGCCTTGATGTCGGCGTTATAGAAGTAGTCCAGCGATTGATGCGTGGTCAGCTCAGCGGCGGCCTCAATGAGTGGCTGCAGATCGGCGGGCACCTTGTCCCAGGTTTCCTGCTTGAGGACGACTTCCCACATAAAAGTAGGCTGGTGCACACCCGGTACGACGATGTATTTGGCCGCCTGATGAAAACCTTCTGGGGTATTGGAAGAAGGAGTTGCCCATTCCACGGCATCGACCCCTTTGCGTTGCAGCAAGGTGTAGGTATCACCAGGAGGCACAACCGTGGGTACCGCAGCGAAATAGTCTTTCATCACATCGGCCCAGGCGCCGGAGGTTCGGTACTTCAGCCCTTTCAGGTCTTCAGCGGTTCGGATTGGGGTATTGGAGTGCGCCAGCACTTCGGTGGAGCCCAGCCCCACAATCATGGTTTTCAGGCCATTTTTGGAACGTAGTTCCTGCAGCTTTTCCTTGCCGCCGCCTTCATAGAGCCAGACGCGATAGGCATCGGGCCCCATGCCGCCGGGATACCCTGCAAAAATGGCATTGGCTGGGTCCTGGTTGACCAGATAGCTGGAGGTGGAGTGGCCCGCTTCTACCACGCCTGTTTCTACCGCTTCAAAGACTTTAAGGGCGGGAACGATTACTCCGGCTCCAAATGGCTGAATCTCGACACGGTCCCCCGTCATGAGTTTCACGTTCTTTGCAAAACGCTCCAGAAAATTCTGATAAAACGGGGAGCCTTCGGGAACCGAAGTCGGGACGCGCCAGCTAATTTCGGCTGCCTGTGTCGAGGCCATGCCGCTTAGTAAAAACAGGCCAGCCAAGGTGGATGCAACAAGTTTGGAATTCATGTTTGTCTCCAGTGGTTTTTTTATAGTCCAGCTCTGTCAGAGGCCGACGGCCAGGGGCAGAGCATGTGATTGATCTTAATATTTTATAAATATATTAACAACATATTTAGATTGGGGTTTGTCCTAAAAAGGGCTGAAAATGGCGTTGTGGGCGGGGCTTGGTTTTTTTCAGTAAGCGGCAAGGCAGGGAAAACCTTTCCAGACTGGGGGCTGAGGCGGTTTTTGGACTACGGAGTCATTCGTGGTCTGGATGCTTTTAGGCTTGTCTGGCGTATCTTGGGGCCGCTTTGTGAAGCTGTTTCAAACCTTTCACCTCTGCGGTCTAGCTGGTACACTTTGCGGCTGCTTTTCTGACAAGCGCACAGAGGCAGGACAGGTAGGTTGAACCGCCTTTTTGCTGTAGCACTTTCAGTAGCAGCAGGCAGGAAAACACCCGGTTTTTTGCAGACAAGAAAAGGCGTCGGATCTGCCCTTATATGTTGTAAAGCCTGAATTCCTGCCGTGTATGTGGCGTCTGGCCTGCTTGGGCCCACTCCACAAAAAGCCCGCCGGGCCCATAGTTAAATGGATATAACTTTCCCCTCCTAAGGGAAGATTGCAGGTTCGATTCCTGCTGGGCCCGCCATCGTATTTTTAATCGCACTGTTCTCTTGGCTCCTTGATCTTGGGGCTGAGGGGCGTGCGCATAAGCAGCTTAGCCATGACACTCCAAGGTTGGAAACGCCGCGTGTTTTACGTGGGTTTGTTTGAGTTTTTTGCCATTGTTTTTTCTTCTTTCCTGCTGGCCTACTTTGCCGGTGGAGAGGCCTCTGAATCTGCACCTATTGCCGTCGCGATCTCGGTGATTGCGATTGTTTGGAACTACGTGTTCAACACCGCTTTTGAGTATTGGGAGTCTCGCCAAACGGTCAAAGGCCGCAGCCTGTTGCGCCGTAGCGTGCATGCCGTCAGTTTTGAGGCTGGCCTGGTGATTGCCATCGTGCCTTTGTATATGTGGTGGTATCAGGTTGGCTTGATGGAAGCGCTGCGGATGGAAGTGGCCATTCTGGTGTTCTTCTTGATCTACTCCTTTATCTTTAGCTGGACCTTTGACCGGGTGTTTGGCTTGCCAGCCAGCGCGGCTTGAGGCCTTGGCTCCCGTAGATAGAAAAAGCCGCGTAATGCGGCTTTTTTGTTGTCGACCTGGGGCTGACAAGGCGTCGTCCCCTCCGGTTTAGGTTTAGGGCGGGCACTGGCATTCGGGGCAGGGGTAGGACCGTTCGTTCAGGCCTTGCTTGCAAACGGGGCTGGTGAATACAGGAGGTGGGGCGTAATGCGCCGCCGGGTGCATCCGGCTACTGTTAGCCCGATTTGGATTCCCGGCGTGCCTGACAGATACGCGCATGATGAATGTCTGCCCACTTCACCAGTTCCCGCATGGGCACCAGAAAGGACTGCCCCAGTTCGGTCAGTGTGTATTCCACGCGTGGCGGCACTTCTGCGTACAAGGTTCGTTGTACAAACCCATCCGTTTCCAGGCGCTTGAGTGTGCGCGAGAGCATCTGACGGGAAATATCGCCGATTTCCCGACTTAGTTCGTTAAAGCGCAGCGTGCCCGGTGCCAGGGACTCCAGGATCAGCAGACTCCATTGATCGCCAATTCGGTCCAGCACATCCCGGATGGGGCAGGGTTGCTCGAACTCTTCCTGTATCAGGCTGCAAGCCTGTGTAGTGGCGCTTGATGAGGACATGGCGACTTGCTCTCCTGTGTTCAATAGTCACTTGCGTGTGACCTAGTATGGCCGGCGTGACTTCTTGTGGACTGTCAAAAAACTGTCTAGCATCACGCTTAATGGTCTACTTTATAGACCAGGTCTTTATTTGAGCACACAAGGAGCGGTTATGTCTCGTATTGCATTGATAGGTGCTTCTGGCGAAGTCGGTTCGCGCCTTTTGAAAGAACTCTCTGATCGTGGTCATACAGTGACAGCGATTGCTCGCCATCCTGAAAAAATTGCCAGCCTGCCCAATGTCACGGCTGTTCAGGGTGATGTGAATGATCTGGACGGTTTGATCGCGCTACTGCAAGGTCACGATGTGGCGATTAGCGCCGTTCGTTTCGCCTCGTCGGATCCTTCCAAGCTGATCACGGCAGTTCGCGCGGCTGGTGTGCCGCGTTATCTGGTGGTGGGTGGTGCGGCCAGTCTTGAAGTGGCTCCCGGTCAGCGATTGATTGATCAGCCCGCATTTCCGGATGCGTATCGTACCGAAGCCTTGGGGGGGATTGCCTTTCTGGATCAGCTACGTCAGGAAAAAGAGCTGGATTGGACTTTCTTGTCGCCCTCGGCAGAGTTTGGTCCCGGTCAGCGCACGGGCAAATTCCGTGTGGGCCAAGACAGTCTTTTGGTCTCCGACCAAGGCAGCAAGATTTCTTATGAGGATTACGCCATCGCTTTGGTGGACGAGATTGAACATCCTGCCCATTCGCGCCAGCGCTTTACCGTAGGTTATTGATCAAGGAGTGGGGCTGATGAAAGGGTTAATTCGATGGGTATCTCCAGTTTTATTGGCGGGCTCTTTCTTGTTGAGCACAAATGCAGCGTTGGCTGCCAATTCGCCGACTCGTGATGTGGTTCAGGAAGAAAGCAATCGCACGCTAGTGGTCAATTTTTACGATAGCTTCTTTAACAAGCATCAGGTGCAGGAAGCGGCGACAGTGGTGGCCGAGGACTATATCCAGCACAACCCGGAAGTGCCGGACGGGAAGGCGCCTTTTGTGGGCTACTTTAGTGGTTATTTCAAAGAGAACCCGCAGTCTCGTGCGCGGATTGTGCGCAGTGCCACAGACGGGGATCTGGTCTATCTGCATGTGCATTCGACCAATGGCAAGGCCGATCGCGGACAGGCCGTGATTGATATTTTCCGGGTGCAAGACGGCAAGATCGTGGAGCACTGGGATGTGATTCAGGCCGTGCCGGAGCAGGCTGCCAATAGCAACACCATGTTCTAAGAACTCTGTTGTGGGGCGACGTATTGCTCCGGTGCAAAGAGGACGTATGTGTACGCCAAATAAAAGACCCGCCAATGATGGCGGGTTTTTTTGATGAAGGGGCCGTTAAAAAGCGTTCTTTTTGGGACTGCAGTTTTTGCTGGGGTTTAGCAGGGTTTTACTCCTGAGACGCCTAAGCCGTCTGCATCTTGATCTTGGCTTCGCGTATCGGCAGATTGACAATGGCAGCCAGTACGGCCAGCACAATATCAGCCCACCACATCCAACTGTAGTCACCAAAACGAGTCAAGGCAATACCGCCCAGCCACGCCCCCAGAAAACCACCGATCTGGTGCGAGAACAAGGCCAAGCCAAATAGGGTGGCCAGATAACGTGTGCCAAACAGCTTGGCGACGATATTGGCGGTGGGTGGCACGGTCGCCAGCCAGGTCAGACCCAGGCCGATGGCAAAGATGTAAAACACCAGATCGGTTTTAGGCATCATCAAGTACCACAGGATCAGCACGGCGCGCGAGGCATACATCAGCGCCAGCACATACTTGCTGCGCCAGCGGGCAATGCAGGAACCGGCGGCGATACTGCCAAAGATATTGGCCAGGCCGATCAAGGCCAAGGACCAGCTTGCTACTGAAGGCGGCAGTCCGCACAGGTCGATTTCCCCCGGCAGGTGGGTGACCAGAAAAGCAATGTGAAAACCGCAGGTGAAAAAGCCCAGGCTCAGCAGCAAGTAGCTGCGATCTGTCATGGCGTTTTTCAATGTCTCGGCCAGTCCCGGACCGCTGGTAACAGGAGCGGGGCGGGGGGCGGCGGCTGTCTTTTGGGCCTTGCTGCCAGGACTTAGTTTGCGGATCAGGGGCAGGGTTAGCAGGGCGGTCAGAGCCAGAACCCAAAAGGTCGACATCCAGCCCACCCAACCGATCAGCTTTTGCACGACGGGAGCAAAGACGAACTGTCCGAAGGAGCCGCCGGCATTGATCAGGCCAGAGGCCTGGCCGCGTGCGTGCTCAGGAATTCGTTGGGCGGCCGCGCCAATCAGGGTAGAGAAGCTGGCCGCACCCGAGCCAACGCTGGCCAGTAGGCCCAAGGTCAAGGTCAGTCCCAGGCCTGTGCCTATAAAGGGAGTCACCGCACAGCCCAATGCCAGAATCAGCAGGCCCGCGATCAGAACCCGGTCCGGGCCCCAGCGGTCGGAGCAGGCACCGGCAATAGGCTGGATCGCCCCCCAGGTAAGCTGGCCCACGGCCATGGCAAAGCTGATGGACATAATGCCCATGCCGCTTGCCTTATCAATCGGGCCGACGAATAGGCCAAAGGATTGGCGTATCCCCATGGTAACCATCAGGATGCCAGCCGCTGCCAAAGTCACCGTCATTACGGCGGGCTGGCGCAAGGATTGAAACATGGGGTCCCCTCTTATTATTCAGATTTGAATTATCTGGCGAAATGTCAAAGCGGTGCAATCACCTTGTCTGGTGAAAAGCGACTGGGCGGACAGTGTTGCAGTGCGCGGCTATCCAGTTCCAGTTGCGGGAGGAGGAGGAGGAGGTGGTGGTGGTGGTGCAGGGAGCAGAACTAGGCTGTTTATTGCGGCGTTTGATGGTTCAAGCAAGCGCGGAATATAAAAAAGACGGGCTGACAGCGCCGTCTTTTTTATACCTGCCGCTAAGTGGGATCAGCCTTTTTCCAGGCCAGCCTGTACTGGGCGCGCGCCCAGTTTGTCGATCAGAACCTGGGGATTGATACCCAGCAAATAACCGCGTCGGCCACCATTGATGTAAATCGTGTCGAACTCCAGCAGTTCTTCTTCCAGCCACACAGGCATGGCTTTGCGGGTGGCAAAAGGCGAGGTGCCACCGACCATATAGCCCGAATGGCGTTGGGCCACCTCTGGCTTGCAGGGGGCGATTTTCTTTGCGCCCGTTTGACGAGCCAGATTCTTGGTAGAGACTTCTCGGTCGCCGTGCATCACGATGACCAAGGGCTTGGCGCTTTCATCTTCCATGATCAGGGTCTTGGCCACCCGGTGCAGGTCCAGACCCAGCTGGGCTGCTGCTTCCATGGCTCCGCCATGATCGACATAGTTGTAGCTATGTTCGGTAAAGGAAATGCCATTTTTACGTAGCCACTGCGTGGCCGGTGTTTCGCTGACGTGTTTTTCTTTAGCCATATCTTGGTAGTGCGCTCAGGCGCGTGGATGATGGGCTGCGTGCAAGGCTTTCAAGCGCTCACGTGCCACATGAGTATAAATCTGGGTTGTGGAAATGTCGGCGTGGCCCAAAAGCATCTGTACCACGCGCAGGTCGGCCCCGTGATTGAGCAAATGGGTGGCGAAAGCGTGACGTAAAACGTGCGGGGACAAGGGGGCCAGAATTCCTGCTTGCAGCGCATATTTCTTGACGATCAACCAAAAGGACTGGCGGCTCATGCAGGTGCCGCGCCCGGTAATAAATACAAAATCGCTGCGACGCTGGCCCAGCAAGGCAGGGCGGGATTGCTGCATATAGCGTTCAATCCAGTGCAAGGCTTCCTGCCCCAGAGGCACCAGCCTGTCTTTGCCACCCTTGCCTTGGTCTATGCGTAGCACGCCATCGCTCAGGCTCAGATTTTGCAAAGGCAACTCGGTCAGTTCGGTGACGCGTAAACCGCTGGCATACAGGGTTTCCAGCATGCAGCGGTCACGCAGCCCCAAGGGATTATGTATGTCCGGTGCGGCCAGCAGGCGCTCTACCTGTTCTTCAGACAAGGTATGCGGGACACGCGGGGCTTGTCGGGCGCTGCTCAGTTCCAGGCAGGGGTCGTCCTGCCGCATGCCTTCTTGCACCGTCCAATCGTAAAAGCGACGCAAGGTGGCCAGCCTGCGGTTGGCCGTGCTGGCCTTGCTTTGACCGGCCTGGCTGGCCATCCATTCGCGCAAATCGCTGGCTTGCAGTTGCTCCAGCGCTTTGCCTTCGCGCTCTTGCTGAGCCCACTCCTTCAGGCGCTCCAGATCCTGCCGATACGCTTGCTGCGTGTTGGCGGACAGGCCGTCCTGCAACCAGAGCATGGTGATGAAATCGGAAATCAGACTGGCTTGCGTCATGGGGATGAAAAATTCGGAAAGCGTGGCTGTCAGCGAGCCTTTGGGAGCCGGAATGAAGCAGGAAAGCCATCATGCTATCACTCCGGGGTGATGAGCTTCATTCAGCAGATAGGTAGATATACGCTATATACCTATATATATTTCCTGATTATACTCATTCGTTACACCCGTCCTGGAGGAGAAAACAATGTTCAAACGAGTCGTATCGGTCGCTGCCTTATCCCTGTTTTTGCAAGGCACTGCGCAAGCCGATGAATTGGTGGTGGCCGCCGCTGCCAGCCTGACCAATGCCTTCAAGGAACTGGCTGGCCAGTTTGAGGCAGAGCATCCCGGCACCAAAGTGCTGACCAGTTTCGCTGCATCGGATGTCGTGCTGCAGCAAATCGTCAACGGCGCTCCTGTCGATGTGTTTGCCTCGGCAGACCAAAAGGCCATGAACAAGGCGGAAGAAGCCCAGGTCGTGGACCCTGCTACCCGCAAGAATTTTGTGCAGAATCAGGTGGTACTGATTGTGCCAAGCGACAACCCTGCCAATGTGACAAACGTGGGTGATCTGGACAAAGCAGATGTCAAACGCGTGGCTTTGGGTAACCCGGCCGTGGTGCCGGTGGGCCGCTATACCCAGGCTGCCTTGGAAAAAGCGGGTCAGTGGGATGCCGTGAAACAGCGAGAAATCCTGGGTCAGAACGTACGCCAGGTGCTCGATTACGTCGCCCGTGGTGAGGTGGAAGCCGGTTTTGTGTTTGCGACTGACGCGGCCATCATGAAAGACAAGGTGCACGTGCTGGAGGTGCTCAAGACGACTGAACCTGTCACTTACCCCATCGCTCTGGTGCAGCGTGAAGGCCGTAGTGACAAGGCTCAGGCCTTTCAAGATTTCGTCATGTCTGAATCCGGGCAGCAAGTGCTGGCAAAATACGGTTTTGCCAAGCCTTGATAGGATGTTGATCGCCGGATGACTTCATTTTGGATTCCCCTGGGCTTATCGCTCAAGGTCGCCGGCTGGGCGACCTTGTTCGCTTGTGTATTGGGCATAGGCATTGCCTATGCGCTGTCGCGCTGGCAGTCGCGTTGGTGTGACCTGCTTGATTCCATCCTGACCTTGCCCATGGTCTTGCCGCCTACGGTTATCGGCTATTACCTGCTGGTTCTATTGGGTCGGCGTAGTGCCGTAGGGCAATGGCTCTCCAGTATGGGGATAGAGCTGATCTTTACCTGGCAGGGTGCGGTGATTGCCGCCACAGTCGTGGCCTTTCCCATGATATTGAAGGCAGCGCGTGCGGCTTTTGAAGATGTGGACCCACGATTAGAAGATGCCGCCAGTGTGTTGGGTTTAAGGCCCTTGGCCATCTTCTTTCGTGTCAGCCTGCCTTTGGCGGCGCGTGGCATTATGGCCGGGGTTTTGCTGGCTTTTGCCCGTGCCTTGGGCGAGTTCGGTGCAACCTTGATGATTGCGGGCAGCATACCGGGGCGTACCCAAACCATGTCCATCGCCATTTACGAGGCGGTGCAGGCAGGGGAAGATCAGCAGGCTTTAGTGCTGGTTGCTATTATTTCGATTACCTGTGTGCTGGTTTTGTGGAGTACCCGTGCTTTGTCACCCCGTCACGTACGCCGTAAAAGAGGGATGCAATGAGCCTGAAGGTACAGATTCAACGCACCGTAGTTAGCGAGGCTCGTCATTTTGAATTGAACATTCAGATTCAAACCGAGGCTCGTCATATTGCGTTGTATGGGCCATCAGGCTCGGGCAAGTCCTTGACGGTGCAAAGCGTGGCGGGCTTGCTGCGGCCCGATCATGGCCGCATTCAGATTGGCGATCAGGTCTACTTTGATTCCGCAAAAGGCATCAACCTGAAGCCGCGCGAGCGTCGGGTGGCGTACCTGTTTCAGGACTACGGCCTGTTCCCACATCTGACCGCCGCACAGAATATTTGCTTTGGTCTGAACAGGGGCTTGTTCAACCGCTCCGTGCGGGCCATGCCTGCGGCTGCCCAGCGTTGGGTAGACGCGTTTGAATTGGAGTCGGTATTAAGTAGCTACCCCGCCCAGTTGTCGGGCGGGCAAAAGCAACGCTGTGCTTTGGCGCGAGCCTTGGCGATTGAGCCTCAGTTGCTCTTGTTGGATGAGCCTTTGGCGGCCCTGGATCAGGATTTGCGTGTTCGTTTGCGGGCTGAACTGGCGCAGTTGCAAAGCCAGATCGATATTCCCACTATCCTGATCACGCACGATCCTGAAGATGCCAGAGTCCTGGCCCAAGAGGTCTATCGCATTCGCGACGGACGCGTCTTGGCGTGTTGTCGCAGCGCGGATCTGGAAGCCCTTACAGCGTAGCAATCATTACGCTGGATGCCTTGAACAGAGCATAGGCGGATTGGCCCGCTTCCAGATGCAAACGCTGGGTGCTGTCCAGGGTGATGCTGGCGGTTACTGTCAGGCCTTGTGGCAGCTCCAGACGGACTTCTGCATTGACGGCACCGGTGATGACATCGGTAATCGTGCCGGGTAACTGATTGCGTGCGGACAGCGAATGGCGGGTGTCGCCCGTGCCAATCATGATTGACGATGCTTTCAGAAAGGCCAGAACTTTTTGCCCTTCACGCAGGCCCAGGTTTTCCGTGCTTTCCCGCGTAATGGAAGCAACAACGGTTTGGCCCTGGCCAATATCCACATGAATTTCGTCGTTGACGGCACCGGTCTTGATCGTGGTAACGATACCGGGCAATTGGTTGCGGGCCGAAGTTTGCATGATCATGGTTTGGAGTAACTCCATCTGAGTGGCCACGGAAGGCATTAAACGACCAATACGACTCATGAAGCGTTGATGCAGCCGGTCGTAGGTTTGGTATAGCTCTAGCAGTTCGATGGCCTTGGGCGTCAGGGTGGCGCCGCCACCCCGATGGCCGCCGGTGCTACGCAGCACCAGTGGTTCGCCTGCCATATTGTTCATGATGTCAATGGCGTCCCAGGCCGCTTTGTAGCTGATGCCAATATGGCGGGCGGCGGCAGAGATCGACCCCTGCTCGGCGATCGCCGCCAGCAAGGCCATTCGGCGGGCGCTACCCCAGGTATGCTCGCCAGTACGCAGCGACAGGCTGCCGGTTAATTCGGTATTGGGGGTGTTTGAACTAGACATGGCGATAAGTGTAAGGGCGGGAACAATCTAGGGATAGAGCGCCGGTACAATGGCCGGATCAGCGTTGCTGGCCATTCTGTTTCCTTGCAACCTTAACTGGTTTTTTCTATGTACGACACCCCTGCTGTTTCCATGGCTCAATTGCAGGAGCTCAATAGTGCCGAAACGGTTGTGTTAACCGTGAACAAACGCTACGCGCGCCGCCTGCTGGGACATTTGTCGGCCCGTCTGGCTGGAGCGGGCGGGACGGTCGCCGTGCCGGAAATCGTGCCCTTGGGGGCGTGGCTAGCGCAGGCCAGCGATCAGCTCTGCTTTTCCGAACAATGGCAACCGGCCGCGCACCAGATGGATCGCTTCGCCGCCTTGCAGCGTTGGGAACTCAGCATCGAGCAGTGCGAGGAAGAGGGCTATTTCCTGGATGTCGGCCAGGCAGCGCGTCTGGCCTGTGAAGCCGATACCCTGCTGGATGAATGGAATATTGAGCTCAAACCCGGCGAGGCCAGCATAGATTTTGAACGCTTCATGCAATGGCGCTCTCACTATCGGCAAAGCCTGGAGCAGGCGGATCTGGATGACGCGAATCTGGCTGCCGAGCGCGTGCTCAAAGCGGTGCAGGCCGGCGCCTTGCACATGCGTCATCGCTATATGGTGCTGCATGGTTTTCATGAATATTCGCCGCGTCTGCAAAGCCTTTTAATGGGTTTGCAGAATATGGGAGTGGAGATTCTGCAGTTGCAGCACGAAGAGGTGCAGGCCACGGAAGTTCATCGGGTGCAGGCGCAGGATGCGGATACGGAATGGCGCCTGGCGGTGCAATGGGCGCGTCGTCAATTGGACGAGGACCCGGATCGCACGGTAGCCATTGTGGCGGCGCAGCTGGAAACACAATTGCCGCTGGTGCATCGTCTTTTGCGGCAAGCCATGCACGCGGATCAAGGCGCCTTGCCCTATAACGTGGCAGCGGCCCGATCCTTGGCCGAGTGGCCCGTGGTTGAAGCAGCCCTGGCCTGGTTGAAGGCCTTGTTTACGCTGGCGACCAAGGGGCAGGCCGAGCCGGCCATGCTGGGCCAAGCCCTGCGTTTGGGAGCGTGTCAGGCGGAACAGTCCGAAGCGGGCGGCCGTGCCCGCATTGACAAGGCCTGGCGCGACAACCGCATCACGCAAGTGAGCCGTAAAGAATTTGCCGACATGCTTAGCTTTCACACGCCCGAACTGGCCCTGGCCTGGGGCAAGGCGGTGGAGCGCTTCGAGTCCGTATCGGCAGGCGCTCAAGGAGTGGATACCTGGGCGTCGATCATGCGCCAATGCCTGGAGGCTTTGGGTTTTCCCGGAACCAATCGTTTGGATAGCGCTCAGTTTCAAACCTTGGAAGCTTTGGAGGCCCTGCTGCTGCAACTGGCGCAGCAAGCCCCTGTCCTAGGTCGCATCAGTGCCTTGAAGGCGCAAAGCGCTCTGGCGCGCATGGCCCGTGAAAATCTGTTCCAGCCACAGCGTGATCCGCGCTCCCGTCTGGATGTGCTGGGCTTTCTGGAGGCGGAAGGCGGGCGTTGGGATGCCGTATGGGTGCTGGGCCTGACCGATGATATTTTGCCCGCTGCCGTCAAACCGAATCCCCTGATCCCCGCCCAAGTGCTGCGCCGGGTGCAAGCCCCGCGCAGTACGCCAGAGCGGGAGCTGGAGTGGGCGCGCTGGATGTTGAGCGCCTTGCTGCGCTGTGGCAACCAGGTCTTGCTCAGTGCGCCTTTGAATCAGGGGGAGCAAGAGCTCAGACCCAGCCCTTTGATCGCGCATTGGCCTGTGCTGGAAATGCCTTGGGCGGTGCAGGCAGAGCAGGCCGTCGCACAGGAAGCCTTGCTGGATGAACAAGGCCCTAGCCTGAAGCTGGAAGAGCGCATACGCGGCGGAATCAGCGTGCTGGATACGCAGGCCCGCAATCCCTTATGGGCTTTTGTGAAGTTTCGTTTGCATGGTCAGGCCTTGCCTGATTACGCCCGTGTAGGCGATATGAATACACGCGGGGTGTTTCTGCACCGCGCCGTCGAACTGTTCTGGCTGCGTGTGAAGGATCAGGACAGCTTGCACGAACTGATTGGCGAGGACTCGCTGTTGGACGTGGTGCAAGTGTGTATTGATCAGGCCGCTCAGGAAGAGCTGGCCGATTACGGCCCGGTGCTGCGCAGCCTGGAAATGGAGCGGGGTCTGGCTGTTTTGAGCCAATACGCGCATCAGGAAGCCCAGCGTCCGCCGTTTGCCTTGGGCGCGACGGAACAGGAATTGAGCTGGAGCCGTGGCTTGCTGCGTTTGAGCCTGCGTCTGGATCGTCTGGATGATCTGGCCGATGGTGAGCAGTTGCTGATGGACTACAAAACTGGCATAGGCGAACTCAGACCCGATAAAGATTGGCTGCGGCCCAGACCTGTGAATCTGCAATTGCCGTTTTATGCCGCCGCCTTGCAGGATGAAGGTCGAACCGTCAGTGGCTTGGCTTTTGTGCGCTTGCATGCTCGTCAGGTGGGCTTAAGTGGTTTGGCCGCGCCCGGCATGGATATTGAGGGCCTGACCGAATTGGAAAGTGCCCAGCAGTGGACCGCACAAATCGCGCAGTGGAAACAGGCGGTGGAAGGTCTGGCCGATGAGTTCCTGCAAGGGCAGGCCGCCAACCAGATCTGGAACCGCAACGATTTGCTGTACTGCGATGTTTTGCCCTTTTTACGTTTGTTCCAGGAAGACCTCCAAGACAATGGGGGAGAGGTGTCATGCTGAACGTCCCTAGCGATAGCCCCGCCCGTGCACGGGCACTGGACCCCGAGTCCTCCTTTCTGGTGCAGGCACCTGCCGGTTCAGGCAAGACAGAACTGTTGACCGACCGGATTCTGGCCCTGCTGGCTCGCGTGCAGCGGCCAGAGGAAATTGTGGCCATTACCTTCACCCGTAAAGCTGCGGCTGAAATGCATGCGCGTGTGCTGGAGAAGTTGGCCGCTGCCAATCAGGGACTTCCTGCCGAGCCCTATCGAGTACGCAGTTGGGAACTGGCGCGTGCCGCCATGCAGCGCAATCAGGAACAGCAGTGGGATTTACTGGCTTACCCGGCCCGTCTAAGTATCCGTACCATCGATTCCTTGTGTGCCCACTTGGTGCGTGCCATGCCCTGGATTACGGGGCTGGGCGGGGTGCCGGCTATTACTGATAAGGCACAGGAGCATTACGAAGCGGCGGCCTGGGCCACGCTGGAGATGGCGGAAAGCGTCCCTAGCGTAGCGCGCTTTCTGGAACATATGGATGTAAACCTGCTGCAGGCGCAAGCCCTGTTGGCCGGTATGTTGGCCAGCCGCGATCAGTGGTTGCCCGCTGTGGGGCAGGGCGGTGACGTGGCGCTGTTACAAGATAGCTTGCGCGAGGTCGTAGAGCAGCAACTGCAGCAGTTAAGCGATGCTTTGCCACCCGGCTGGGCACGGACTTTGGCGCCTTTGGCCTGCTTTGCCGCCTCGAATCTGGAAAGCGGCGATGTGCTGGCCTTGGCGGATTGGCAAGGTGACAACCTGGCCCCGGTTATGGACGATTTGCCGCGCTGGCGTGGTCTGGCAGCCTTGTTGCTGACGGATAAAGGCGATCTGCGCAAAAGCCTGACCGTGCGTAACGGCTTTCCGCCAAAAACAGCGCAAAAAGAAATTCTGACTGAATGGTTGAGCAATTGTCTGGGGGCAGAGCCCTGGATTGCGCGCTTGGCCGGTGCCCGCCTTCTGCCCGAGCAATACTCCGCCCAGCAGCAAGAAGTTCTGTCCAATTTGATTCAGGTCTTGTGGCTGGCTGCGGCGCAATTGAAACTGCGCTTTGCCGAGAAAGCCGAGGTCGATTTCACCGAGATTGCTCAACGTGCCCTGCAAGCCTTGGGCGATGCCGATGAGCCGGGCGAACTGCTGTTGCGTATGGATAGGTCCATACGTCATTTGCTGGTGGACGAGTTTCAGGACACCAGCCAATCCCAGGTGCAATTGCTGGAGCGCCTGACCAGCGGCTGGGAGCCGAGTGATGGGCGTAGCCTGTTTCTGGTGGGCGACCCCATGCAGTCCATTTACCGCTTCCGCAAGGCGGAAGTGGGTTTGTTTCTGCAGGTCTGGCAAGCGCGACGTTTAGGTGAAGTGGAGCTGGAGCCGCTTAATCTCAGCAATAATTTCCGCTCGCACCCGCGCTTGGTGGAGTGGGTGAACAAGGTGGGGGCGCAACTGTTTCCGGCTCGACCTGACCCAGATCTGGGCATGGTCACCTACGAACACTCGACTGCCTTCAAACCTGATATTCCTGAGTGGGCGGTGCAGTTTCATCCGTCCTGGCATTTCCGGGTGGCACGGGGAGAGGATGCCGTGCCGTCGCAGCAAGCGGCTCAGGAGCGTGCGGTGCAAGAGGCGGTGCAATGCGCGGCTCAAGCTCTGGAACGTTATCAGGACAGTGAGCATCCGGTGGCAATTCTAGTGCGAGCACGTTCGCACTTGCAGGGTTTGGTGCGCAAGCTGGGCGAGCAGGGCATACCGTGCCGAGCGGTAGAGCTGGAGCCCTTGCAGCAGCGCCCTGTGGTGGCGGATTTGGTGCAATTGGTCCGTGCCTTGGCTCACCCGGCAGATCGACTGGCTTGGCTGTCCGTGTTGCGCTCGCCATTGATCGGCCTGCGTTTGGAGAGTCTGCATCGCTTGTGCGCCTTGCATCCCACCCAGACCCTGGCCGAGCTGACCACGAGCCTAAGAGCGAACCTCGCCGTTGACGGCGAGGTTAAGCGAGTCAAGATGACTATGGCGCCACAGGCGCCCCCGTATGGTGGCGGAGAAGCTCCGGCCACCAGGATGGAGTTCTTCACGCACAATCAGGATTTTGAAGATTGGGATGCGAATGAGCGCGACCGGTTGCTGTTCGCTTGCCAGATCTTGTTAGATAAAGGCAATCGCAGCGGCTTGATGCCTTTTGCCGCCTGGGTGCAGGAGTGCTGGACGCGCTTGGGCGGGCCGCAAGTCTATCCAAGCTTGGCAGATCAGGCGGATGCAGAGCAAGTCTTGCGTCTGCTCGAAGAGCTGTGCCCTTATGGGCCGCCTGATCAGCAGCAATTGCAGGCCCGCGTGGAGTCTTTGTATGCCACCCCGCAAGGGACGGGCAAGGCCGTGGAGGTGATGACGATTCACAAGTCCAAGGGCCTGGAGTTTGAAACCGTTATCTTGTTTGGCTTGCACAAGCAGTCGGCAGCCGATTCCGAGCCCTTGATTCGTCTGGAACACAGCGCCGAGCGCCTGATTCTGGGGCCGATTAGTCACAAGGGCAGCGAGCAACGCGATCCGGTGTCGCAGTTTTTGGCGGCGCGGGAACGCATACGTGCCGAGCAGGAAAGCCACCGTCTTTTATACGTGGCCCTGACGCGTGCCCGTCAGGAGTTGCACTTGTTTGCGGAACTGAGCATCACCCAGGACAAGGGTCTGCGCGAGCCGGATGGCCGCTCCTTGTTAAGTCGTGTCTGGCCCGTCCTGGATCAGCCACAGGCCCCGGTTTGGCAAGCTGAGCAGGGCAGGCAGCAAGAGGAGTCCGGGCAAGGTTCTGCGGCATTGTTGCAGCGAGTGGTGAGTTTGCCTGCTGCGCCACCCGAGCAATTGCAGAGCGCCAGCTCGCAATATCAGAGCTGGCAGTGGTCACTGGATACGACTCATGAAAAAGCCATCGGGACGGTTGCCCACGACTGGCTGGAAAAGCTGGGTCGTGAAGGTCTGGAGCAATGGCCGGTAGAGCGCTTGCAGCAAGGTCGCGTCGTCATGCGTCGCCAGTTGTTGCGGGCCGGGGTGCCTGCCGCCTATCTGGATGAGGCCGCCCAATCCTTGTTTGAGGCCATTGCCGCAACCGTACAGACCGAGCGAGGTCGCTGGTTGCTGGGTGTCAGCCGTGCCTACCGGGAGTGGTCCTTGCTGGATGTCAGTGGTCGGGTGTCGATTATCGACTTGGCGATTTCCCAGGAAGATCACTGGTTGGTGGTGGATTACAAGACGGGGCGGCCCGCCGAGCATGAAAGTCAGGATGATTTTGCAGCGCGTATGCTGGAGCGCTACGCACCGCAATTGCAGCGTTATTGTGAGCAGGTGCAGGCTCTGGATGGGCGGCCGGCGCGGGCGGCGCTTTATTTCCCGAGAGCCGATCTTTGGCTGCCGTATTAATGCTACACTACTTGTCGGCGGGCCCCTCCGCATGGTTCGGCGGTGAATCTGGTCAGGTCGGGAACGAAGCAGCCACAGCCGTGCAGAATCAGTGCCGGAGTCAGGCTCGCCACTTCATTTGCTTATCGGGTTATGCGCGCCCGGTCTATCTGCTTCCCTTCAGCACCGAATCCGGTACACTTTTCCTTTCGCTTATTTGTATTGATGGTTCACGCCGTCCGGAATTCGCATGACCTATCTCGTTCTGGCCCGCAAGTGGCGCCCTCGCTCCTTTGACACCCTGGTTGGTCAGGACCACGTGGTGCGCGCTCTGACGCACGCCCTGGATACCCAGCGCCTGCACCATGCCTGGTTGTTTACGGGCACACGCGGCGTGGGCAAGACCACCTTGTCGCGTATTCTGGCCAAGTCGCTGAACTGCGAAACTGGTATCACCTCCAAGCCCTGTGGCGTTTGCCGCGCGTGTACCGAGATTGATGCTGGCCGCTTTATTGACTATGTAGAGCTGGACGCCGCCTCCAACCGGGGCGTGGAAGAGATGACCCAGTTGCTGGAGCAGGCGGTCTACGCCCCCAGCTCGGGCCGCTACAAGGTCTACATGATTGACGAAGTTCACATGCTGACCGGGCACGCCTTCAACGCCATGCTCAAGACGCTGGAAGAACCGCCAGCGCACGTCAAATTCATTCTGGCGACCACAGACCCACAAAAAATTCCGGTCACCGTCTTGTCGCGTTGTCTGCAATTCAATTTGAAGCAGATGACCGTGCCTGCGATTGTGGGCCACCTGCAGGACATTCTGACCCAGGAAGAAATGCAGTTCGAGTTGCCCGCCTTGCGCCTGCTGGCACAGGCCGCCGATGGTTCCATGCGGGATGCCTTGTCGCTTAGCGACCAGGCCATTGCCTATAGCGCGGGCGATCTCAGCGCCCAGGCTGTGCAAGCCATGCTGGGCACCATTGATCAACGCCACTTGGCGCAATTGCTGCAAGCGCTGGTCGCTTACGATGCGCAGGCCATTATGGGTGTGGCCGATGATCTGGCCATGCGTGGCCTGTCTTATTCGGGTGCTCTGGCGGATTTGGCAACCTTGTTGTCCCGTATCGCTATCGAGCAGCGCATCCCTGGCACGATTTCAGATGATGATCCGTTGGCAGAGGCGGTGCGGCAATTGGCACCCACACTCTCGCCTGATCATGTGCAGTTGTTTTATTCGGTCGCGGTGCACAGTCGTCAGGAGCTGTCTTTGGCTCCGGATGAGTACGCCGGTTTTGTGATGGCGTGCTTGCGCATGCTGGCCTTGTTGCCCGAACCTGTCTCGGCGTATGTGCCACCGCCGGCAGGGCCTTCGGGTTCTGAAACCGCTTCTGCTGCGCCTGCACAGCAAGTTGAGCAGGGTGCGCAAACAGAACAGCCAAGGCAAACGGCACAAGCAGTACAAGCAACACAAACACCCCAGCCTGCGATTGATCCACAGGCCGCATTTCAGCAGGCACAGGCCTCTGCCACCGCAGCCGCCCCGGCCGTTGATGTTGCCGGTGCACATGCAGCCCCAGCAGCGTCAGTCGCAGAATCCATCCCTGCTGACGACGGTTTTGTACCTGCCTGGGAAGATGCTCCCGAGCCTGCCGGCGCAGGGGTCAGCTATGACACTTCAGAATCTGCCCCAGCGGACGCAAGCGTTGAAGCCGGTTCCGCGACCAGTCAGCCTCAAGAAGCGGCGACCGCAGTTGCTGACAGCAGCGCTGTTGAAGCCGCCCAAGCGCTATCAACGCCATCCGCTCCGTCAGCCCAGCCAGCCGCAGAGTCCACTTCTGCCGGCCCTGCAGCAGAATCCTCCAAGTCCCAGGGCAAGAGCAGTGCTCAGCCCCTGATGTCGTCTCAAGCCCAGGCCGCCGCCCGTGTGGAGCCTGTGGCAGACAAGGCCCCGCCAGCCTTTGCCACGCAAGATGGTCCAGAAGAGCCCGCCTGGTTGTCCGAGGGCATGGACGAAGAATTCGAGAATTACCAGCCTTTGGATATGGACGCGGCTCGTGCCGAAGAAGACGGCGATGTACCGTCTGTGTCCATGTCTGATCGCTTCATGCCCGACACCGAACTGGGCCTGCCCGTGCCGCAGAGCGGTTCGGACAACCCGCGCACCGTGCGACTGGGCGGCATGAAACCGGAAACCTGGCCCGACGTGGCAACCAGCTTGCCCTTAAGCGGCTGGGCTGCCGAACTGGCCCGCCAGAGCGAATGGCTGGGCGTGAAAGGCCAGGAAATCCACCTGCGTGCCAAAATCAAGGCTACTGAAGGTAGCCAGGGCAAAGCGCGCTTGCGCACTGTTCTATCGGAATACTTTGCCCAGTCCATTCAGTTGGTGATCGAATACGGGGATACAGGCGATGCTACCGCGCATGCCGTGGAGCAGGCCAAGCTGGCCGAGCGTCAGCGACAGGCCGAAGAGCAGGTTGCCCAGGATCCCTTTGTCTTGAGCCTGATCCAGGACTTTGACGGCAGCGTCAAAGCCGGGTCAATCAAGGCCACTCCTTTGGTTCGGGCCGCCTGAATGGCCCATTGTCAATTTCTATCAATCAGGAAAACCAAACCATGATGAAAGGTCAGATTGCCGGCTTGATGCGCCAGGCGCAGCAAATGCAGGAAAACATGAAAAAGGCCCAGGAAGCCTTGGCCGATATCGAGGTCGAGGGCGTTTCCGGTGGTGGTCTGGTCAAGGTCATCATGAACTGCCGCCACGATGTGCGCCGTGTCTCTATCGACCCCAGCCTGCTGGAAGACGAAAAAGAGATGCTGGAAGATTTGATTGCTGCTGCTTTTAACGATGCACAGCGCAAAGCCGAGGCTACTTCGCAGGAAAAAATGGCGGGTGTCACCGCTGGCCTGCCACTGCCTCCCGGTATGAAGCTTCCGTTCTAATGAACGAACCGCAGATCGCAGAGCCCGAACCGCTTCGGGCTCTGATCCAGGCTCTGCGTCGGCTGCCCGGTGTGGGTGAGCGTAGCGCTCGCCGCATGGCCTACCATTTGTTGCAACATGATTTGGTAGGTGCCGACCAATTAAGCCGGGCTCTTGAACATGCCACGACGGCACTGCAGCACTGTCAGCGCTGCAATGGTTTTACAGTCCAAGCTATTTGTGAAACCTGTGCCAATCCCCGCCGTGATCCGGCGTTGTTGTGTGTGGTGGAAACACCTGCCGATCAAAACATGATCGAGGCTACGCATGGCTATCGAGGCCTTTACTATGTGCTGATGGGGCGTTTGACGCCACTGGAAGGCATAGGGCCGGATGCCTTGCAATTTGACCGCTTGCTAGAGCGAGCCAGTGATGGCCAAGTGCAGGAAGTGATTCTAGCGACCAATTTCACCGCAGAGGGCGAAACCACCGCCCATCATCTGGCGGAAATGCTCACTAGCCAAGGTTTGAAAGTGACTCGACTGGCCCGCGGTGTGCCAGCCGGCAGCGAGCTGGAGTACGTAGACCCCAGCACCATTGCCTGGGCCTTGATGGAGCGTCGCGCCACGTAATCGGGTTTGACCGCTTGGTGGACAAGGGGGGATACCCCCCTTTTGTTTTTTAGTATAAGTATCAAACCTAAATAATTAATGACCAACAACAAGAAGGGGATTGCCATGAAACTGACTCGTCGTCATGCGCTCAAACTGGTTGGAGCATCGGGTTTGGCGCTGTCATTGCCATCGCTGGGCCGTGCGCAAGAAATCGAGAAAAAAAACCTGACCATTGCCGTCGGTGGCAAGGCGCTGATCTACTATCTGCCTTTGTCTATTGCTGAGATCAATGGTTACTTTGAAGACGAAGGTCTTAAGGTCAAAGTGGCGGACTTTGCGGGTGGCTCCAAAGCTTTGCAAGCCGTCGTTGGCGGTAGTGCCGATGTGGTGTCGGGCGCCTTTGAACACACCATCAACCTGCAATCCAAAGGGCAGATGTACCGCGCCTTTGTGCAGCAGGGGCGTGCGCCGGCTATTGTGTTGGCGGTGTCCAACAAGACGATGGCTGACTATACGTCGCCAGCCGATCTGAAAGGCAAGAAAATCGGTGTGACCGCACCGGGCTCCTCGACCAATATGATGGTCAACTTTTATCTGGAGCAAAACGGTCTGAAACCTTCGGACGTGGCCTTTATCGGTGTAGGCGCGGGCGCCGGTGCCGTCACCGCCATGCGTACGGGGCAGATTGATGCCATGGCCAATCTGGATCCGGTGATCGGCACCTTGCTTAAAGAAAACGAAGTGCGTGTTATTGCTGACACTCGTACCCTTGCCGATACCAAGGCTATTTTTGGTGGCAATATGCCTTCGGCCTGCTTGTACGCCTCTGAAGACTTCATCACCAAGAATCCGAACACGGCTCAGGCTCTGGCCAACGCCATCGTGCGCGCCGACAAATGGATTCAGGCCAATGATGCCGAAACCATTGCCAAGACCGTGCCCGCAACCTATCTGCTCGGTGACGTGGAACTGTACAAGCAATGTCTGGATGCCAACAAAGAAGCACTCTCGCCCAACGGCTTGGTAGATGCTGATGGTCCTGCTACCGCCTTGAATGCACTGGCCGCTTTTGTGCCGAATCTGGACGCATCCAAGATTGATATCAGCAAAATCTACACCAATGAATTTGCTGACAATGCCAACAAGAAGTACCCCAATGTCTGAGGCAGCACTTTCTTTAGATAACATCAGCTGTGTTTTTGCCTCCCGGGATGGCAAAGGTACGTACAC
Source organism: Alcaligenes sp. LTN-3 (assembly GCF_059735605.1). Lineage (NCBI taxonomy): Bacteria > Pseudomonadati > Pseudomonadota > Betaproteobacteria > Burkholderiales > Alcaligenaceae > Alcaligenes > Alcaligenes sp. LTN-3. Next base: position 722,843 of record NZ_JCAPDN010000002.1, read on the forward strand.
AGCGGTTCGTGACGCCAGCCTGAGTATTGCTCCAGGCGAGTTTGTGTCGGTTGTAGGCCCAACGGGCTGCGGCAAGTCCACGCTCCTGAACGTAGGGGCGGGCTTGCTGAGCCCTTCGTCGGGCGAAGTCCGAGTGTTTGGCAAACCCCTGCAAGGGGTGAACGAGCGTGCAGGCTATATGTTCCAGGGTGAAGCACTGATGCCCTGGCGCAGTGCTGAATCTAACGTGATGGCCGGTCTGGAGTTTGCCGGTGTCCCGCAGGATCAGGCTCGCGCCCGTGCCCAGGAGTGGCTCAAGCGAGTTGGGCTGGGTGGTTTCGAGGATCGTTACCCGCATCAGATGTCGGGCGGTATGCGCAAACGCGTCATGCTGGCCCAGACCCTGATTCGTGACCCTGACATCATTCTGATGGACGAGCCGTTTTCGGCACTGGACATTCAGACCCGCCAATTGATGGAAAACGAAGTGCTGGAGATCTGGATGGCGCAGCGTAAAGCCGTGCTGTTCATCACTCACGACCTGGACGAAGCCATTGCCATGAGCGATCGAGTGGTGGTTCTGTCAGCCGGGCCGGGTACTCATCCCATCGGCGAATTTCATGTCGATCTTCCACGCCCTCGTGACGTGGCCGAAGTACGCAATGATCCTCGCTTTGTCGAATTGCATGCGGCAATCTGGGCCGTCTTGCGTGATGAAGTTCTGAAGGGTTATGCCCAGCAAAAGCGTGCCTGATATGTCTAAATCTATTACTCAATCCAAGCTGGCCCTGCGCGTCTGGCAAATCTCGCTGCTCATCGTCATTCTGGCTGCCTGGCATTTTTTTACGCTGGACCCCAAAGTAGCTTTCTTCTTTGGTCAGCCACTGGAAGTGGTCAAGGTGATCTGGGCCTGGTTCGTCACCAACGGTGATATTTACCTGCACCTGGGCGTGACCTTGAGCGAAACCCTGCTGGCTTTTGCCATTGGTACGATTGCTGGTCTGGCTTGCGGTCTGTGGCTGGGCCTGTCGCCGCGTGCGGCGGCCTTGCTGGACCCGTATCTGACCGCTGCCAACTCCATGCCGCGCGTCATTCTGGCGCCGATTTTCGGCATGTGGTTCGGTCTGGGTATCTGGTCCAAAGTAGCTCTGGCGGTGACGCTGGTGTTCTTTATTGTGTTCTTCAACGTGTACCAAGGTGTGCGTGAAGTCAGCACCACACTGCTGGACAATGCCCGCATGCTGGGTGCCAGCCGTCGTCAACTGCTGCGCCACGTCTACATTCCTTCGGCCACCAGTTGGGTGTTCTCCAGCTTGCACACCTCGGTCGGTCTGGCCTTTGTGGGTGCCGTGGTGGGTGAATACCTGGGCTCAGCCAGTGGGGTCGGTTATCTGATCCTGCAGGCAGAGGGCACGCTGGATGTGAATACGGTGTTCGCCGGTATTGTGGTGCTGACCGTCTTTGCGCTGATCCTGGACGGTCTGGTCAGTGTGTTTGAAGACCGCCTGCTGGCTTGGCGGCCACAAGGTGGCGGTACGGAAAAGCTCTGATTGCTGCTTGGCTCAAGTGTTAAGAAAACCGGCTCCTGAAACAGGAGCCGGTTTTTTTTGTCCGTTCATTCCCAGCAAAGAGAAGGCCAGCAAACGATTGGATGCTTAATAGATAGTAAAACAGGCCGCAAGATAGGCGGCCTGTTTTACTGAATCGAACCTGGCGGCTTGTCAGGCCTGCTGGCGCGCCTGTTGAATCAGGGCATCCAGTTTGATACCGTCCGCGGTGAACTGACGGATGCCTTCGGCCAGCTTTTCAGTGGCCATCGCGTCCTGGTTCAGGTCGGTGCGGAAGGTGATTTCGTTGCTGGCACGCCATTCAGGGGCAACCGCCTTGGCACGTGCCACATCCAGCATGGCCGGGACCTCGCCTTGGGCTGCATCCAACTGGCCCAGCAGTTCGGGGCTGATGGTCAGTAGATCGCAACCGGCCAGCGCCTTGATCTGGCCGACATTGCGAAAGCTGGCACCCATGATCTCTGTGGGGATGTCATAGGTTTTGTAGTATTCGTAAATGCTGCGTACCGAGCGCACACCGGGGTCGTTCTCGCCCTGGTTGGCGCTCTCGTCCCATTCCTGGCCGGCAGTTTTCTTGAACCAGTCGTAGATGCGGCCCACAAAGGGCGAGATCAGGGTGACTTTGGCCTGGGCGCAGGCAATGGCTTGCGGCAGGCAGAACAAGAGGGTCAGGTTGCAGTTGATGCCTTCGGCCTGCAATGTACGGGCAGCTTGGATGCCTTCCCAGGTGCTGGCTAGTTTGATCAGCACGCGTTCGCGGGCGATACCGGCTTTTTCGTAATGCTGGATGATATGGCGGGCGCGCTCGACGCTGGCCAGGGCATCAAAGGACAGGCGGGCATCGACTTCGGTAGAGACGCGGCCCGGCACAATATCCAGAATTTGTCGACCAAAGGCGACCAGCAGCAGATCGCTGGTTTCAGCCAGGCTGGCATGAGGGTGGTCGGTGATGACACGGTCAAGCAAAGGCCGATAGGCCGCCTGCTGGACAGCCTTTAAAATCAGGGAAGGATTGGTTGTTGCATCGGTAGGGCGATACGCGCGCATCGCTTCAAAATCGCCTGTGTCGGCCACTACGGTTGTGCACTGGCGCAGAGAGTCAAGCTGAGTAGTCATGTCTGTTACTAGTCCATCGCAAAGCCATCAAACCAATCGATTACTGTAGTCGATTTTCCAAGTTTTCGTGCCTGGTTTCAGTGTTACTACCGATAAACTACCGGAAAAACCTCGTTTGAGCATATAATTAGAAGGTTTAATATTAATTTCAGAATCCGGGGTTTTTAACGTGCTGCCGTCTTTATTTCCTGAGGAGTCCCGCACTATCACTAGTGCCGTCCTAGCCCTGGCGGATGGAACCCTATTCAAAGGGGTATCAATCGGTGCCGAGGGGCACTGTGTTGCTGAGATCGTTTTCAATACAGCCATGACGGGCTATCAGGAAATCCTGACAGACCCAAGCTACAGCGGTCAAATTGTTACGCTTACCTATCCGCACATCGGTAATACCGGTGTCAATCCAGAGGACTCCGAATCCAACAAGGCCCACGCTGCCGGGCTTGTCATTCGCGATTGTCCCGCCCGCCTGTCCAACTTCCGCTCCACCCAGTCCTTGCCCGACTACCTGAAAGATCAGGGCGTTGTGGCTATCTCCGGTATCGACACCCGCAAGCTGACTCGCATTTTGCGTGAGAAAGGCTCCATGGGTGCTTGCATTCTGGTGGGTGATGATGCCGAACGAGCACTGGAACTGGCCCGCTCTTTCCCTGGCCTGAAAGGTCAGGATCTGGCCAAAGTGGTTACCACCGACCAAACCTACAATTGGACCGAAGGTTCGTGGGAACTGGGCCAAGGCTTTGGGAAGCCTGCAACAGACCGCTTCCACGTGGTGGCCTACGACTTTGGCGTAAAAGCCAACATCTTGCGTTTGATGGCAGACCGTGGCTGCAAAGTGACCGTCGTGCCGGCGCAAACGCCACTGGCCGATGTGCTGGCTTACGAGCCCGATGGTGTGTTCCTGTCCAACGGCCCTGGCGATCCAGAGCCTTGCGATTACGCCATCGAAGCCTGCAAGGGCTTGCTGGAGCGCAAGCTGCCTGTGTTTGGTATTTGCCTGGGCCATCAGATCATGGGCCTGGCCGTTGGTGCACAGACCTTGAAGATGAAAAACGGTCACCACGGTGCCAACCATCCCGTGCAGGAACTGGCTAGTGGCCGCGTGTTCATCACCAGCCAGAATCACGGCTTTGCGGTCGATGCCGCCACCTTGCCAGCCAATGCCAAGGTCACGCACATTTCTTTGTTCGACCAGAGCCTGCAAGGCTTCGAGTTGACAGATCGCCCCGCGTTTTGCTTCCAGGGTCACCCTGAAGCGACTCCCGGCCCGCGCGATATTGCCTCGCTGTTCGACAAATTCATCAGCCTGATGGCTGCTCACCAGGCCAATAAATAAACCGCACTATGCCAAAGCGTTCAGACTTAAAAAGCATTCTTATCATTGGCGCCGGCCCGATCATCATTGGTCAGGCTTGCGAATTCGACTACTCGGGAGCCCAGGCATGTAAAGCCCTGAAGGCCGAGGGTTACCGGACTGTGCTGGTCAACAGCAACCCGGCCACCATCATGACGGACCCAGATACGGCTGATGTCACCTACATCGAGCCCATCACCTGGCAAGCTGTCGAGAAGATCATTGAAAAAGAGCGTCCTGATGCGCTCTTGCCCACCATGGGCGGCCAAACGGCGCTGAACTGCGCTTTGGATCTGGCCAAGCATGGCGTGCTGGAAAAATATGGTGTTGAGCTGATCGGTGCTAATGCTGCCGCTATCGAAAAAGCTGAAGACCGCCTGAAGTTCAAAGACGCCATGACCTCCATCGGTCTGGAGTCCGCCAAGTCCGGCGTGGCTCACTCCATGGACGAGGCCTGGGCGGTTCAAAAGCGTATTGCTGAAGAAATCGGCACAGCCGGTTTCCCCGTCGTTATTCGTCCCAGCTTTACGCTGGGCGGTACGGGTGGTGGTATTGCCTACAACCCGGAAGAGTTTGAAACGATCTGCCGCCGTGGTCTGGAAGCATCGCCCACCAACGAGCTGCTGATTGAAGAATCCCTGCTGGGCTGGAAAGAGTTTGAAATGGAAGTGGTGCGTGACCGCGCCGACAACTGCATCATTGTGTGCTCCATTGAGAATCTGGACCCCATGGGTGTGCACACCGGTGACTCCATCACCGTGGCTCCTGCCCAAACCCTGACCGACCGCGAATACCAGATCATGCGTAATGCATCGATCGCCGTACTGCGCGAAATCGGTGTGGATACGGGTGGGTCGAACGTGCAGTTCGCAGTGAACCCCGATAACGGTCGCATGATCGTTATTGAAATGAACCCACGTGTGTCCCGTTCCTCGGCGCTGGCTTCCAAAGCCACCGGTTTCCCTATCGCCAAGATCGCTGCGCGTCTGGCTGTGGGTTACACCCTGGACGAGCTGCGCAATGAAATCACCGGCGGTGCGACCCCCGCTTCGTTCGAGCCCACCATCGACTACGTGGTTACCAAAGTGCCACGTTTCGCCTTCGAAAAATTCCCTCAGGCCGACTCGCGCCTGACCACCCAGATGAAGTCCGTGGGTGAAGTGATGGCCATTGGCCGCACTTTCCAGGAGTCCTTCCAGAAAGCCCTGCGTGGCCTGGAAGTGGGTGTGGATGGTCTGAACCAGAAAACCACCGACCGCGAAAAACTGCAGGTCGAGCTGGGCGAACCTGGTCCAGAGCGTATCTGGTACGTGGGCGATGCCTTCGCTCAAGGCCTGAGCCTGGACGAAGTTCACAACCTGACCAAGATCGATCCCTGGTTCCTGGCCCAGATCAAAGAGATCGTGGACATCGAACTGGCTCTGGAACAAAAGACGCTGGCCGATCTGGACCGCGACACCTTGTTTGGTCTGAAGCGCCGTGGTTTCTCCGACCGCCGTCTGGCTTTCCTGCTGGATACCGTGGAATCGGAAGTGCGCAAGCTGCGCCATCAGTTGAACGTGCGTCCTGTCTACAAGCGTGTGGACACCTGCGCGGCGGAATTCTCCACCGATACGGCCTACATGTACTCGACCTACGAGGAAGAGTGCGAATCCAATCCTACGGACAAGAAGAAGATCATTGTTCTGGGTGGTGGCCCTAACCGTATTGGTCAGGGTATCGAGTTTGACTACTGCTGCGTGCACGCTGCGCTGGCATTGCGCGAAGATGGTTACGAAACCATCATGGTCAACTGCAATCCTGAAACCGTGTCGACCGACTACGACACCTCCGACCGTCTGTACTTCGAGCCTCTGACGCTGGAAGACGTCCTGGAAATCGTCCACATCGAAAAACCAGTGGGCACCATCGTTCAGTACGGTGGCCAGACGCCTTTGAAATTGGCACGTGCTCTGGAAGCCAATGGTGTACCGATCATCGGTACCAGCCCTGAGTCCATTGACGTGGCTGAAGACCGCGAGCGTTTCCAGAAACTGCTGAACAAGCTGGGCTTGCGTCAGCCGCCAAACCGTACTGCTCGCACCGAAGGCGAAGCGATCGCTCTGGCTGCCGAAATTGGTTACCCCCTGGTGGTACGCCCAAGCTACGTGCTCGGTGGCCGTGCCATGGAAATCGTGCACGAACAGCAAGACCTGGAGCGCTACATGCGCGAAGCGGTCAAGGTCAGCAATGACTCGCCTGTGCTGCTGGATCATTTCCTGAACAACGCCACGGAAGTGGACGTGGACTGCCTGGCCGATGGCGAACGCGTCTTTGTGGGCGGTGTGATGCAGCACATCGAGCAGGCAGGTGTTCACTCCGGTGACTCTGCTTGCAGCTTGCCTCCTTACTCGCTCAGCGACGAAACCGTGGTTGAAATCAAGCGTCAGACCGCACTCATGGCCAAGGCTTTGAATGTGAAGGGCTTGATGAACGTGCAGTTCGCCATTCAGGACGGCGATGTCTACGTGCTGGAGGTGAACCCACGTGCTTCGCGTACTGTGCCGTTCGTGTCCAAGGCAACCGGTTTGCAACTGGCCAAGATTGCCGCTCGTGCCATGGCAGGTCAGACTCTGGCCGAGCAGGGTATTACCGAAGAAGTCACGCCGTCTTACTACAGCGTGAAAGAGGCCGTATTCCCCTTCGTGAAGTTCCCGGGTGTGGATACGATTCTGGGACCAGAAATGAAGTCCACCGGCGAAGTCATGGGTGTGGGCACCTCGTTTGCTGAAGCCTTTGTGAAGTCGCAGATGGCTGCCAGCGTGACCCTGCCCGAAGGGGGCTTGGCCTTCATCAGTGTGCGCGCCCAGGATAAACCGCAAGCGGTGGAAGTGGCTCGCGGCCTGATCTCGCTGGGCTTCAAGGTTGTCGCCACCCGTGGTACTGCAAGCGCCATTGAACAGGCCGGTTTGGCTGTTCAAGTGGTGAACAAGGTTACCGAAGGTCGTCCGCACATTGTGGACATGATCAAGAACGGCGAGGTTTCCCTGGTCATCAATACGGTTGAAGAGCGTCGCAACGCGATCGTTGATTCGCGTACAATCCGTACACATGCGCTGGCTGCCAATCTGGCCTACTACACCACTATTGCTGGTGCGGTAGCGGCTGTACAAGGCCTGCAGTATTTGCGTCATGGTGATGGCTTGAAGGTTTACGCGCTTCAAGAGCTGCACGCTCTGCTGGCGAAACACTAAGTCGCTCCATGTCAAAAAGGCGCACCGTTAAGGTGCGCCTTTTTTTATTCGTGTATCAGACAAGGCCATGGGGCAGCACGCAGGCCAAGGCCAGCACAGCGCAGAAGTTTTCTTCTTTGGAGATCATGTCGTGAAATGGTTCATTCTTGCCTTGTTCATTGTGTGCACGGTTATTGTGCACTTCAGGGGTCGAGTCAGGCACCGCTTTTCCCGCCAGTTGCTGGACCATTCCACGTTCACGGCCCCTTTGAACGTCTTCATGTATGGTTTTTCGGCAGTGCCCAATGAGCCGTATCTGGATTTGAAACACTTTCCCGAGCTAAACAAGTTGCTCGAGCACTGCGACGAAATCCGTGCCGAGGCCGAGCAGCTATTTGGTGAAGGCCATATCAAGGCCTCTGACAAGTACAACGATGCGGGCTTTAACTCTTTTTTCAAAACCGGCTGGACGCGTTTTTACCTGAAGTGGTATGACGCCGACCACCCTTCGGCGCGTGAGCTGTGCCCGGTGACGACCCGCCTGCTCAAGGATATTCCGTCGATCAAGGCAGCGATGTTCACCTCTTTGCCTCCGGGTGCCCGTTTGCCGCGCCACCGCGACCCTTACGCGGGTTCGCTGCGCTTTCATATGGGCTTGATGACGCCCAATAGCCCGGATTGCTATATCGAAGTGGACGGCCAGAGATATCACTGGCGTGACGGTGAAGCCGTGGTGTTTGATGAAACCTTTATTCACTACGCGGAAAACAAAACGGATCAGAACCGTATTATTTTGTTTGCGGACGTAGAACGTCCCATGCGTTATCGCTGGGCACAAGCCATAAACCACGCCGTGGGTGGCTTCTTATTGCGTGCTGCTGCCGCTCCGAACCAGGAAGGCGACCGTACCGGCGGTATCAACCGTATTTTTGGTACAGTCTACGCAGTACGTCGTTTCGGCAAGGCCATCAAGAAAAAGAACGAAACCCTGTACTACATTCTTAAATGGCTGCTGGTGCTGGGTATTGCTGCTTTGATCTTCCTGTAATAATCGGGCGCAGCCAGAGATGAAAACGGTCTTTATCACGGGTGCCAGCAGCGGTTTAGGTAAAGCGCTGGCCCAGGAGTACGCGGCTCAAGGTGCCTGCCTGGGTTTGCTGGGGAGACGTCAGGAAGAACTCCAGGCGCTGGCCGACAGCTTGCCCGGAGAGCACCGTATTTATGTGGCGGATGTGCGTGACAGGGACGCTTTGCATCTGGCCGCTCAGGACTTTTTACAGTTCACTGGGCAAAAGATTGATGTGGTTATTGCCAGTGCGGGGATCAGCGCGGGCACCTTGACGGAGGAAGCCGAGGATTTCGCGGTTTTCAAAGCCATTGTGGATACGAATCTGCTGGCCATGGTGGCGACCTTTGAACCCTTTATCGGCACCATGAAAGCCGCAGGGAAGGGGACCTTGGTGGGTATTGCCAGCGTGGCGGGTATTCGTGGCCTGCCTGGTGCGGGAGCTTATAGCAGCTCCAAGGCGGCTGTCATTGCCTATTGCGAGAGCCTGCGACTGGAACTGTCTGTGCACGGGGTATCTGTTGTCACCATTACCCCCGGCTATATCCGCACGGCCATGACGGCGCATAATCCTTACTCCATGCCGTTTTTAATGCCTGCTGAGGACTTTGCCCGCAAAGCCCGCAAGACCATCGAGCAGGGCGTGTCCTATCGAGTCATTCCGTGGCAGATGGGAGTTGTCTCGCGCCTGATGCGTCTTTTGCCTAATTGGCTGTATGACCGTCTGGCTCGTCAGGCACCGCGCAAGCCGCGACTTAATAAAAAAAGCTGATCATTGCCCCTGTAGCTGATTTTTGAAGTCCTTGTTGGCTTCAGCGTGGCTATGCTTCTGGCCGCAACCGCAACCGCAACCGCAACCGCAACCGCAACCGCAACCGCAACCGCAACCGCAACCGCAAGAGTGCCTGTGGCTCTTCTTGGTATAGGGCTGTCGCTATCGTAAGGATAAAGCTTGCGGGCGTGGCGCTGGAAACACTGTCAGGAACTGATGAGGTGAGTCAGGCGGACAGGACTCCGCACAAGTCTCAGGCTGGTTTATCGAACGCTGTAGCTGATCCGATCTGCGGATACCAGCCTGATCATGGCGATGTATGGCTTAGGTTTGTTCGTCCAGTGCCGTGTCCAGATGTGGCAACTGGCCCCACGAGGTACAGCTCCAGTTCAAGTCTGCATCAATGTTGAAGAAATTCAGGCTGGTATTCAGAATTGCGTGAGTACGCTTGGCACCGAGTGCCTGCTGGTTCAGCTTGCGCCAGACCATATCAATAACGCCACCATGTGCAAACACCAGCAGGCTCTTGCCAGCATGCGCCTGGGCCAGTCCTTCAAAACATCCCAGTACCCGAGTCTGAAACTGGCGTAGCGATTCGCCCCCTTCCACGGCGTAGTCGATATCGACGCTATCGTCGGGCTGATCCGGGCCATGGCGGCCTACTGCATCCCAGGCCTGGCCTTCCAGTGTGCCAAAGCCGCGCTCGCGCAGTCCTCGGATTTGCTGAATTTCAATCTCCCAGTGCTGACAGGCAATCGCCGCCGTCTCCGAGGCGCGTTGTAGATCACTGCTGATGACGGCGTCCACAGGCAGGCGAAACGCCGGGGACCTCAGGTAGTTTTGCAGGGCACGGGCCTGTTCGCGGCCGGTCTCGTTCAGTTCTATATCCTGCCAGCCTTGTAAACGGCGTACGGCATTCCAGGCGGTTTCACCGTGGCGGATCAGACAAATAGACGTACTCATGCTGGCGTAATCACTCTGCTAGGGAATCGGACTGCCAAAGGCAGGCTGATTGTCTATTGTAATGGGCCAGTCAAGCGCAGGCAGGTAGGCTGGGTATATATCGCATATAACATGAACATCGAGGCTCAAAGGCGTTTGGGCATGTTCACCTGCCAGCTCTATGTTGGGGTTTACCGCTTACCACCTTATTTTCAGGTGCCTTGTTGAGGCTTTCACGTTTAAAATCATGCCTCAACGAATCGGCCCGTCTCTTGCAGGTGTGCTGGGCCAACGTATAACGAATTGCGCTGTATTTCTTTCTTCCTTCTCTGGAACCCTCTATGTCTCAGTCTTACTTTCCGCGTTGGCGCCGTGTATCCGGCAGCGAACCCGGTGCGGTCGTGCAGCCCGACGAGTGTTTGGCCACGCCGCAAAACATTGCCATGGGTGCTCAGCACGTGGTGGCCATGTTTGGCTCCACGATTCTGGCCCCTTTGTTGATGGGCTTTGATCCCAATCTGGCCATCTTGATGTCCGGTATTGGTACGCTGATTTTCTTTGTGTTTGTCGGTGGCCGGGTTCCCAGCTACCTGGGTTCCAGCTTTGCATTTATCGGTGGTGTGATTGCCGTTACCGGCTATGCCGGCAGTGGCCCCAATCCCAATATTGGCGTGGCCTTGGGGGCCATTATTATCTGCGGTCTGGTCTACACCTTGATCGGTGTTCTGGTCTGGGTATTCAATGCCCGTACTCAGGGTGGCGCAGCGCGTTTGATCAACCACTGGATGCCTCCTGTTGTCACCGGATCGATCGTGGCGGTGATTGGCCTGAATCTGGCACCCATCGCTGCCAAGGGCGCCATGGGGAGCGGCACCTTCGATTCCATGATGGCCTTGATGACTGTGTTGTGTGTGGGTGGTATTGCGGTCTATACCCGTGGGCTTGCCCAGCGCCTGTTGATTCTGGTGGGTCTGGCTTTGGCCTGCGTGCTGTATTGGGTATTTACCAATGTGATGGGCTACGGCACGGCGATCAATTTTGCTCCTGTTGCTCAAGCCGCCTGGTTGGGGCTACCCAGTTTTTCCGCCCCTGTATTCCAGGCCCACGCCATGACGGTGATTGTGCCGGTCGCCATTATTCTGGTGGCCGAGAACCTGGGGCACATCAAGGCGGTTAGTGCCATGACCGGCCAGGATCTGGATGGCTATCTGGGTCGTGCCTTTGTGGGTGATGGCGTGGCCACCATGCTGTCTGGCTCGGTAGGTGGTACCGGTGTGACAACCTATGCTGAAAATATCGGCGTGATGGCCGCTACCCGCATCTACTCCACGCTGGTGTTTGCCTTTGCGGCGGTGATCGCCATTTTCCTGGGCTTCTCACCCAAGTTCGGCGCCGTCATCCAGTCCATCCCCGGCCCTGTGCTCGGTGGCATGTCCATCGTCGTATTTGGTTTGATTACCATTGCTGGTGCGCGTATCTGGGTGGTGAATCAGGTGGATTTCAGCGACAACCGTAATTTGCTGGTCGCGGCCGTCACCTTGATTCTGGGGGCTGGTAACTTCTCCTTGCAGTTCGGTGTTATCCGTCTGGATGGTATCGGTTGTGCCACCTTTGGTGCTATTTTGCTGCACGCTTTGCTGCGAGGCCGTCGCCAGAACATGGTGTAGTCGTTCCAATGCTGATCCATGCTGGCTCGGGCTGGACAAGGGGATTGTTCCTTCGCCAGTTGCTGTGCGGCAGCTTGTTGTAAACAGCCGCCCCTGCCGACTTCTGTTTTTATGCACAGGAGTTCCAGGGGCTTGCTATTTTCAGGCAGTTTGCCGACAATAGCTCTCACACCCCGGTTCTTCGCGGGGTTTTTTTCTGCCACAGAATTTCACTGTGTCGGAAAAGCCATATTGGGGCAGCCGGCAGGTTTGGCTTGAGCAGTGTGTTTGAATGTGCGCTGTAGGGTCAGCAGGACTTTCAAGTCGGCCGATTCAACCTGTTTGATTGTTTGTCCCATCATCGTTATCCCCCTATCTTCCAGGCGCTCCCGCTACGGAGCGTCTTTTACTTGTTAAGCAGGAATACTATGTCTGCGATCCCATTGACTGCGCAGGGCGCACAACGTTTGCAAGTTGAATTACACCGCCTCAAGACGGTGGAACGCCCAGATGTAATTAACGCTATCGCCGAGGCGCGAGCACAAGGCGATTTGTCCGAAAACGCCGAGTACGATGCTGCGCGTGAGCGTCAGGGCTTTATCGAAGGCCGCATTGCCGAGCTGGAAGGCACTTTGTCCAATGCCCAGATTATCGAACCGGCCACGCTGGAAGCTGATGGCCGCATCGTGTTTGGTGCAACCGTCGAGATCGAGGACCTGGAGTCCGGCAATACCGTGACTTACCAGATCGTCGGCGATGTGGAGGCCGACATTCGCGCCAACAAGATCTCCATTTCCAGTCCTGTGGCTCGTGCCTTGATTGGCAAGACAGAAGGGGATGTGGTCGAGGTCAAGGCGCCAGCCGGTATTCGTGAATACGAAATTCTGACGGTCAACTACGTGTGATCTTGCCTTGAGCAGCAGGCTTGTTCTGCTGCTCCGTCAAGCGCGCAAAAGAAAGGCCCCTGTACATCGTGCGGGGGCCTTATAATTTACGGCAGTTTAGCGTTTGCCCGAACCACCCAGTCCGCGACGTGCGCCAGCCCGCAAGGACATGGCACTGCCAGGACGGTTGGTATTGCTACGAGGCGCAGCAGCCGGTTTGCCCGTCGAGAACTTTTGAACGCTGCGCGGTGCGGCCGAGGCTTTTTTCTCCTGGGTGCTGCTGCGTTCAGCTTTCATTTCTGCACGGCGGGCACGCTCTGTGCCGCGAGTCCGCTGGACACCGGAAGCGGCCAGTTTCTTGGGCGTGTAGGGCTCCGAGGGTTTACGCACCGCACGGGTTGGTTTTTCTACAGGCGCTCCCAAAACAGGGGGGCGTTCAATATTGGGTCTGTAGATGGTCAGGATTTTGCCCAGATGATGAATAGGGGCAGCATCGAGCGCATCGCAGATTTGTTCTAACATGGTCAGACGAGCCTGACGGTCATCACCGGCCACACGGATCTTGATGAGCTGGTGGGCCTGCAGGTGGACGGTGATCTCTTTGATCACGGCGTCAGTCAGGCCATTGTCTCCAATCAGGACAACTGGGCGCAGAGCGTGAGCAGCAGCACGAAGTTCGCTGCGCTCATGAGGTGTAAGGTTGAGTTTTGGCATAAAGAGATTGTACGGGAATGGCCAAGAAAAAATTCTCTAAAGAGTGGGTTCAGCAGCATATAAATGACCCTTACGTCAAATTGGCGCAACAAAAGGGGTATCGCGCGCGCGCGGCCTTCAAACTCAGTGAAATATTGGATCTTGAGAAGATTCAGGTTCAGGGCAAGGTGGTGGTGGACTTGGGGTCTACACCGGGCAGTTGGTCGCAGCTGATACGTGAGCGCATGGTCGGCCCCGGTGGCGTGCTCAATGGTCGCATTATCGCACTGGATATATTGGAAATGGAACCAATTGCCGGGGTAGAGTTCATGCAAGGCGATTTTCGCGAGGACTCGGTACTGGAGCAATTGCAAGATTCCTTGAAGGGTGCAGCCGTAGACCTTGTGATTTCAGATATGGCCCCCAACTTGTCGGGTGTGGCATCGGCCGATTCCGCCCGCATCCAGCATTTATGCGAGCTGGCACAGGAATTTGCCCTGCAGCATCTGACCGATGAAGGTGTGCTGATCGTCAAAGCCTTCCATGGCAGCGGGTTTTCCCAGATCGTGGAATCTTTCAAGCAGAATTTTGTCAGAGTCGTCGAGCGTAAACCCAAGGCTTCGCGCGATAAATCCGCCGAAACCTTTCTCGTTGCCCGAGGCTTGAAGGGCAGGTAATTTATGACTTGCTGGCCCTCGAATCGGGTAGAATGAACTATGTATGGCGCTTGTTCAGGTACGTGTAAGCGTATTTGGCAAGTTATCGCAATCGCAGGAGATTGGCTTTGAACAATTCGTTTTCCAAAGTCGCGATCTGGATGGTTATTGCGCTGGTGCTGTTTACTGTTTTCAAGCAGTTTGACGGCCGGCCACCAGCCACTGATGGCGTCACTTATACGCAATTCATGAATGATGCCCGTTCTGGTCGCATCAGCAAGGTAGATATTCAGGGCGATACCCTGCATGTCACGCCGGACTCTGGCCGCAGCTACACGCTGACGTCCCCCGGTGACCTGTGGATGGTGCCTGAGCTGGTGAAATCCGGTGTGCAGGTATCGGGCAAAGCCCGCGAAGAGCCCTCTTTTCTGACCAGTCTGTTCATCTCCTGGTTCCCCATGCTGCTTTTGATTGGCGTTTGGGTGTTCTTCATGCGTCAGATGCAAGGTGGTGGTAAGGGTGGGGCATTCAGTTTTGGCAAATCGCGTGCGCGCTTGCTGGACGAAAATACCAATCCTGTTACTTTTGCGGATGTGGCTGGCTGCGATGAAGCCAAGGAAGATGTGCAGGAGCTGGTGGATTTTCTGCGTGATCCCACCCGCTTCCAGCGTCTGGGTGGTCGTATCCCGCGTGGCATCTTGATGGTCGGTTCGCCTGGTACTGGTAAAACCTTGCTGGCACGTGCCATTGCAGGCGAGGCCAAAGTGCCTTTCTTCAGTATTTCCGGTTCCGACTTCGTGGAAATGTTTGTAGGTGTGGGCGCATCGCGTGTGCGTGACATGTTCGAGACAGCCAAGAAGCAATCGCCTTGCATCATCTTTATCGACGAAATCGATGCTGTGGGCCGTCAGCGTGGCGCAGGTCTGGGCGGTGGTAACGACGAACGCGAACAGACCCTGAACCAGTTGCTGGTCGAAATGGACGGTTTTGAAACCGGCCAAGGGGTATTGGTTATTGCTGCTACCAACCGTCCTGACGTACTGGATCCCGCTTTGCTGCGTCCTGGCCGTTTCGACCGTCAAGTCGTTGTTGGCTTGCCTGACATTCGTGGTCGCGAGCAGATTTTGAAAGTACACATGCGCAAAGTGCCTTTGGCCTCCAACGTGGACGCCGTGGTGCTGGCTCGTGGTACACCGGGTTTCTCTGGCGCTGATCTGGCCAACCTGGTTAACGAAGCTGCCTTGTTCGCCGCGCGCCGTAATGGTCGCACTGTGGATATGCAAGACTTTGAGCGTGCCAAGGACAAGATCATCATGGGTGCAGAACGCCGCACCATGATCATGCCCGAGGAAGAGCGTCGCAACACTGCTTATCACGAAGCCGGTCACGCCTTGGTAGCTTGCATGCTGCCCAAGACGGACCCGGTTCACAAAGTCACTATCATCCCTCGTGGTCGTGCTTTGGGTGTCACCATGCAATTGCCCGAAGGCGATCGCTACAGCATGGACAAAGAGCGCTTGCTGAACATGATTGCGGTTCTGTTCGGTGGCCGTATCGCTGAAGAAGTGTTCATGAATCAGATGACCACAGGCGCATCGAACGACTTTGAACGTGCAACGCAAATTGCTCGTGACATCGTGACTCGCTACGGCATGACAGACTCCCTGGGTCCAGTTGTCTACGCCGAGAATGAAGGCGAGGTCTTTCTGGGCCGCAGCGTTACCAAGACAACGCACGTGTCCGAAGCCACCATGCAGAAAGTGGACTCCGAGATTCGCAAGATTATCGACGAGCAGTACGCCGTTGCCCGCAAGCTGATCGAGGACAATAGCGACAAGATGCATGCTATGGCCAAGGCCTTGCTGGAGTGGGAAACTATTGATGCCGACCAGATCGACGACATCATGAAAGGTTTGCCACCACGGGCTCCTCATGTGCCCAACAGCAATGACAGCAATTCCTCCGACGGTTCTACGCCGCCAGCCGCTGGTCCTAAACCAGCCGATGACGAGGGTGCCGCGGCGACAACGCCAGTTGCTTAACTTACGTAGGCCAAGCCTATTTCATGAATTACCCTGAGTGGTCTTGTGGGCGCTTCCAGTTTGGGCTGGAGCGCCCTTTGGTTATGGGGATTGTGAATGTCACCCCAGACTCCTTTTATGACGGCAATGCTCATAATGACTTGCCTCGGGCGCTGGACCACGCCCGTCAGTTAATCGCCGAGGGCGCAGACATTCTGGACATTGGTGGCGAATCGACTCGCCCTGGTGCCGAACCCGTTTCCCTGGAACAAGAGCTCGAGCGCGTTATTCCTCTGATTGAAGGCTTGCGCGACAGTGGTGTGGCCTTGTCGGTGGATACATTCAAGCCCGACGTCATGCGTGCCAGCCTGGCGGCCGGCGCGGACATGATCAATGACATTTATGCTTTGCGCATGCCCGGCGCCATAGAAGCGGTCAAGGACTCCGATTGCGGCCTGTGTATCATGCATATGCAAGGCGAGCCCAAAACCATGCAAGAACAGGTTCACTATGACAACGTGGTCGTTGATGTACGTCATTTTTTGCAACAACGATGTGAGGCCATAGTCAGCGCAGGCATTCAATCCGAGCGTATCATGCTGGATCCCGGTTTTGGCTTCGGTAAAACAGCGGCACATAACTATCAGTTACTACGGGATTTGCAGCAGGCGGCAGTGCCCGGTTACCCCTGGCTTATTGGTTTGTCGCGTAAATCCATGATTGGCCATGTCACGGGAAAACCCGCCAGTGAGCGTTTGATTGGCAGTCTATCGGCAGCCCTTGCCTGTGTGGCACGGGGAGCAAAAATTGTGCGCGTCCATGATGTCGCCGCCACGCGCGAAGCGCTGGATGTGTGGAACGCGGTTGAATGTGGAGTCTCTGAATGAGCGATCGTAAATATTTCGGCACCGATGGTGTCCGTGGTGAAGTAGGTGGCCCGACCATTAACCCCGAATTCGCCCTGCGCTTAGGGTACGCTGCCGGTCAAGTTCTGGCTGCCCAATATGAAGGAACGGGCCGTCCTACCGTAGTGATTGGCAAGGACACCCGTATTTCCGGCTATATGCTGGAATCGGCGCTGGAAGCCGGCTTGTCGGCTGCGGGGATTGACGTGTTGCTGGCTGGCCCTGTGCCTACGCCTGCTGTGGCATATCTGACGCGTACCTTGCGCCTGACGGCCGGTATCGTGATCTCTGCCTCGCACAACCCGTATTACGACAACGGCATCAAGTTTTTCTCCGCACAGGGCACCAAGCTGCCTGACGAGATTGAGCTGAAAATTGAGCAGGCCATTGACCAGCCCATGCATTGGGTGAAGTCTGAGTCCCTGGGCCGTGCCCGTCGCCTGGCCGACTCGGCTGGTCGTTACATTGAGTTTTGCAAGAGTGCCTTCCCGAACGACCTGAACCTGAATGGGCTCAAGATCGTGGTGGATGCGGCTCATGGCGCTGCCTACAATATTGCCCCACATGTGTTCCGTGAGCTGGGTGCAGAGGTCATTGCCGTGGGTGTTCAGCCTGATGGTTTCAACATCAATCAGGAAGTCGGTGCGACCTATCCGGAGAAGTTGGCTGAGGAAGTGCGCAAGCACAGTGCCGATTTGGGTATCGCTCTGGATGGGGATGCGGACCGCCTGCAAATGGTTGATGCCCAGGGACGCATCTACAATGGCGACGAACTATTGTATCTAATTGTTGCGGATCATCTGCAGTCTCAGCCTGTCAAAGGCGTGGTTGGCACATTGATGACCAACCTGGGCTTTGAGAAGAAAATGCAGGAATTGGGCGTGGAATTTGCGCGTGCCAAAGTGGGTGATCGCTACGTGCTGGAATTGATGCAGCAAAAAGGCTGGGTCTTTGGTGGTGAAAGCTCGGGTCACCTGCTGTGCCTGGATTGGCACACGACAGGCGACGGCATTATTGCCGCCCTGCAAGTGCTGACTGCCCTGTGCCATAGCGGTAAAAGCCTGCCAGAACTGACGGAAGGCTTGAAGATGTACCCACAAATTATGGTCAACGTGCCGTTGCAGCCGGGCCAGGACTGGAAAAACCATGCAGGTTTGCAACAGGCAACCCGTGACGTGGAGAAAATGTTGGGTGACCGTGGCCGGGTGCTTATTCGCGCATCGGGGACTGAACCCAAGCTGCGCTTGATGGTAGAGGCCGAGCAAGCCGATCTGGCTCAAGCCGGTATTGATACCTTGCTTGCAGTGGATTTAATGAAATAGTAATGTGGCTATCAAATACCTGAAACATTGTTTGTGCATGATGCATAAAAGTGTTTGGAGTCATCACGATGCTAAATCTTGAGCGCGAACGTACTGAAGTGGATTGGGGAAATACTTGGGCAGGGCATACTGTTGGAGGCTTAGCCTTGCGTCTGGCTCGTACCCAGGCAGAACTCGAATGCCTTCAGCGCTTGCGTTTTCAGGTTTTCACCCAGGAAATGAACGCCGTCTTTCCAGACCAGCATAATGGTCTGGATATAGACCGCTTTGACCCCTGGTGCGAGCATTTCATGGTTACCGAGCCCGGGGAGAACCGGGTTGTAGGGACCTACCGCTTGCTGACCCCTGAAAACGCAAGTAAAGCGGGTGGTTATTATTCGGAATCTGAGTTTGATATCAGTGCCCTGGATGTGCTGCGTCCCAGCATGGTCGAAGTGGGGCGTTCCTGCATCCATCCCGACTATCGTACTGGTTCAGCCATCATGATGCTGTGGGGCGGTATTGCTGCTCTGACGCGTGTCGGTGGTTATCGCTACCTGCTGGGTTGCGCCAGCGTCAGCCTGCGCGATGATGGGGTCACAGCCGCCGAGGTCTGGCGTGTGGCCCAAAAGTCCATGCAGGACAACAAGCACATCCCGCATGTGCAGCCTTTGAATCGCTATCCGGTTGAGCGACTGAACAGCGATTTGCCAGCGCGTATCCCGCCGTTGATTAAAGGCTACCTGAAGCTGGGTGCCACGATTTGTGGAGCGCCAGCCTGGGATCCGGATTTCAATACGGCAGACTTTCCTGTCTTGCTGGATCTGGAGGCCATGGACGAACGCTATAAACGCCACTTTGGCCTGGTCTGATTGCGTACTGCTCAGGCCGGATCAAGTCGGGCCTGAATAGGGCCTGTGAATAAAAAGAACCCCCGAAAGTTGGATAGCAATCCAACTTTCGGGGGTTTTTTAGGTTTTGATGATCTGCTTGGCTTGGCTTGGCTTGGCTTGGCTTGTGGCTTTGCTGGGTATCGCTCAGCCCATTTATTGCTTGGCCGGCTAGTGTGAACCACACGCCAGTCAATGTGTCTGTCAGCCTGGGCCAGAGCAGCTACAGGCCGGGTGTATTGTTGTTCGACAGCCCACCCAGCCTCTACACTCTTAGCGCGTCCTGTTCAGACCAGCTCCAGGCTCAGATCATTGATATCACTTTGCCAGGCCTGTACTTCGGCCAGCAAAGAAGCCTGGGTCAGGGGATGGCTGGCCATCCACTCATGGTCCAGCTGAATCTGGACGGTTTTTCCACGAGTCCGCAGGCTTAGCGGTAAGGTTTCTCTGTCTTCACGGCGGCGCATCAACATGACCGCCAAGCGCAGGCTCAATAATGTCAGCCACCAGGTGTTATTGCTTTCAAAGCGTTTGAGCTTGCCCAGCTTGCCTTGATGACCCAGGCTAAGGAAGCTGAGCAACATCTGATCGTCATTGGAAAAGCCGGGCATATCGGCATGTTCCAGCACATAAGCGGTGTGCTTGTGGTAATCCGCATGGGCAATGCTCAGGCCTACTTCGTGCAGATCAGCGGCCCAACTCAGTTGACGTTGCAACTCCTGTACCTCTGGCGTGTCGGGCAGCTTCAGTTGTCCGAAGAACTGCATGGCAGCGTCGTGCACACGATGCGACTGGCGCGTATCGACCTGATAGCGTTTCATCATTTGCTGCACCGTCTGGTCGCGCTGATCGTGCTCGGACTCTCGACCCAGCATGTCGTAGAGCACCCCTACTCGCAAAGCGCCTTCACCGGGCAACATCTGGCGAATTTTCAGCTCCTGGAAGGCGGCCATCATAATGGCCAGACCGGCTGCCAGCACCGGCGCGCGATGAGGCTTGATACCGCTCAGGTTGCGCATGTCTACCTTGCCATCGTGTACCAGGCGTTTGCGCAGCAACTCCATGCCTTCCAGGGTAATGCCCTTTTTGGACATGCCATTCTCTTGCAAGATAGCAACCAGACCCTTGGCGGTACCGGAGGAGCCATAGGCTTCCTGCCAGCCTGTCTTGCGGTACTGACGCGTAATGCCTTCCAGCTCGCGACGAGCGGTCAGAATCGCATTGTTCATGCGCTCTTCGGTGATCACACCATCGGCAAAGAATTTGTCGGTATAGCTGACACAGCCCATGTACAGGGAGGACAGCAGCAGGGGCTTCAAGCCCTTGCCAATAATCACTTCAGTCGAACCACCACCAATATCAATCATCAAGCGGCGATTGGGGGAGGGGGGCAGTTCGTTGCTGATGCCGGAGAAAATCAGACGGGCTTCCTCGTGGCCGGAGATGACCTCGATGGGAAAGCCAAAGGCTGCCTCGGCAGCCGGCAAAACCTCGCTTAAATTGCGTGCCACTCGAAAGGTGTTGGTGGCCACGGCACGAACACGATTGGGGTGAAAACCGGCCAGACGTTCGTTAAAGCGTTTCAGGATGACGACAGCGCGTTCAATGGCGTCGGGACTGATGTACTTGTCCGGGCCCATGCCGGCGGCAAGTCGGACAGATTCATTAAGGCGGTCAATGGTGTAGATCTGGGCATGACCGTTGTGCTGAACGACTCGTCCAATGGATAAACGAAAGCTGTTGGAGCCCAGGTCCACAGCGGCAAGAAGTTGTTCCATGAGGCATTGCTCGGGATGATTACTGTGCGATTATAAGGACATTAATCATGGGTTTTGTTTCATAAACCGCAAAATTAAGAAAAGTTAGATCAAAAACCTCGCCACAGCGATGGTGTGATGTGTGCAAGTGCTCTGTCTGCTTGTGAGGGGGGTAGCCATGCGTCCAGGTCATCGCACTGTAATATTCATGTAGTAAAAGTCTCACGATCCTTCTTTTTTGGCTTTTTAACGATCTCACCATGCTGCCTTCTCCCGATTCGACCTTGCTAAACCGTGAGTTGTCCTTGCTCAAATTCAATGAGCGAGTGCTGGCCATGGCCGAAAATTCCACTACGCCTTTGCTGGAACGTTTGCGCTATATCTGTATTGTTAGCTCCAATCTGGACGAGTTTTTTGAAATTCGTATTTCCAGCCTGAAAGAACAGATTTTGCAAAATCCTCATCAGGTGGGAGATGATGGGTTTTTGCCTCAACAGGCTTTTGACAAAGTTCAGGCTGCGACACATCAGTTGATCGATAGACAGAACGAGCTGTTGATGGCCGATGTATTGCCCAAGTTGATGGATGAAGGGATCGGGCTGTTGTTGACGGCGCACTGGACGCAGGCTCAACGGGAGTGGGCGTACCAAACCTTTATGCGTGATGTCATGCCTTTGCTCACGCCCATTGGCCTGGACCCGGCCCATCCTTTCCCTCGTGTCTACAACAAAAGCCTGAATTACATTGTTGAACTCAGTGGCGAGGACGCTTTTGGTCGTACTGGCACGATTGCTATTGTGCAGGCGCCGCGTGCCTTGCCGCGTGTGATCCGGGTACCTGACGATATTGCCGGCATTCCCCAGGGTTACATGCTACTGACCTCATTGATCAGTGTTTTCGTGCAGGAGCTGTTCCCTGGTATGGATGTGAAAGGGTGCTACCAGTGGCGTGTTACCCGCAACAGCGATTTGTTTGTGGACGAGGAAGAGGTCACTAATTTGCGTGCCGCCTTGCAAGGCGAGTTGTCTCAACGTAATTTTGGTGCCGCTGTCCGTCTGGAAATCGACCATTCCATGCCCGAGCGTCTGGAACGCTTTTTGCAAAGTGAGTTTTCGCTGGAGGCACCCGACACCTATCGGGTGAGTGGCCCAGTGAATTTGTCGCGTTTGATGCAGTTGTGCAATGTTCCCGATCGCCCTGACTTGCTGTTTGCGGATTACCGAGCCCCCATTCCTGCCCCTTTTGATTCGTCCTTTGAATCACCTGCTCAGTTTTTTGACACGATTGCACGCAAGGACCAATTGCTGCATCACCCTTATCAGTCTTTTCAACCGGTCTTGAGCTTTTTGCGTGCAGCGGCGGCCGATCCAGCGGTGGTGGGTATCAAACAGACCATTTATCGCACCGGTGAGGATTCGGAGTTGATGAATATTCTTTTGTCGGCAGCGCGGGCTGGCAAGGAAGTGACGGTCGTTGTCGAGTTGATGGCCCGTTTTGATGAGCAGACCAATATCAACTGGGCGGCCAAGCTGGAAGAGGTGGGCGCTCATGTCAGTTATGGGGTGGTTGGCCACAAGACTCACGCGAAAATGGTGTTGGTCCTGCGCCGCGAAGCCGGTGTCATTCGCCGTTATGGACATTTGGGCACTGGTAACTATCACCCACGCACGGCCCGCTTGTATACGGATTTCGGGTTGCTGACTGCTAATCAGGAAGTATGCGAGGACATGGATAAGGTGTTTTCCATGTTGACGGGCCTGGGAGCTTGGCGACCGTTAAAGCAACTATTGCAATCACCCTTTACTTTGCATGACAGCATGATGGATCGGATTCAGGCCGAGACCGAGCGTGCTTTAGCGGGTCAAAAGGCCCGGATCATGGCCAAGATGAACTCTTTGCTCGAACCCAAGATCATTCAGGCCTTGTACGATGCTAGCCAGGCCGGGGTCAGGGTGGATCTGATTGTGCGTGGTGCTTGCGCCTTGCGTGCCGGAGTGCCGGGCCTATCGGAAAATATTCAGGTTCGTTCGATTATCGGGCGCTTTCTGGAACACTCGCGTGTTTTCTATTTCTACAATGGTGGCCAGGAAGAGGTTTTTATCTCCTCGGCAGACTGGATGGATCGCAACTTCTTTCGTCGGGTGGAGTTAGGAGTGCCGGTACTGGATCGCAGCCTGAAAAGGCGGGTCATTGCCGAAGCCTTTACCTATGCCTTGCGGGATAACCAGTTGTCCTGGAAAGCCAGTCCGGATGGTACGTATAATCGCATCCGAAGTCGTGGTGCACCGTTCAATTTGCATCAGCATTTGATGCAGCGCCTCGGTGGTGTGTGAAAAATAAGACTGTCATGAACATGTCACATAGCCTGTTTACTATGTCTTCACATACAGGGTGGGCCTGTCATCTGACTATCATCAAGAGGATTTCTCGATGTTAAAACGTGTATTCAACAAGGTAAGTATTGCTCTGGCGTTCAGCGCCTTTGCGGCCACTGCCACAGCTGCAGACGTAACCGGTGCGGGTGCGTCGTTCCCTTACCCTATTTATGCCAAGTGGGCGGCTGAATACGCCAAGCAAACGAATAACCGCGTGAACTACCAGTCGATCGGTTCGGGTGGTGGTCAACAGCAGATTATTGCCAAGACCGTGGATTTCGGCGCTTCGGACGATCCAATGAAGGTCGAGACGCTGGAAAAAGAAAACCTGTTGCAGTTCCCCGCCGTGATCGGTGGTGTGGTGCCTGTAATCAACGTGGAAGGCATTGAGCCTGGCCAGTTGAAACTGTCCGGTAAAGTACTGGCTGATATCTACCTGGCCAAAGTCACCAAGTGGGATGACGCAGCGATCAAAGAGCTGAACCCCGAGCTGACCCTGCCTAACAAGGACATCGTGGTGGTTCACCGCTCCGACGGTTCGGGCACCACCTTTGGTTGGACCAACTACCTGTCCAAAGTGTCTCCAGACTGGAAATCCCAGGTTGGTGAAGGCAAGGCGGTAAAGTGGCCTACTGGTCAAGGTGGCAAGGGTAATGAAGGCGTGGCCGCTTACGTCCGTCAACTGCAGAACTCGATCGGTTATGTTGAGTACGCTTACGCCAAGCAAAACAAGCTGTCCTGGACTCAGTTGAAGAACAAGGACGGTCAGTTCGTCCAGCCAGGTCAGGAAAGCTTTGCCGCCGCCGCTGCGAACGCAGACTGGGCGGGTACGCCTGGCATGGGTGTGATTTTGACCGAAGAGCCTGGTGCTCAATCCTGGCCTATCACAGCAGCGACCTTTATCTTGATGCACAAGGTGCAGGACAAGCCTGAGAGCGGTAAAGAAGTGCTGAACTTCTTTAACTGGGCCTTCGAGAACGGTGCCAAATCTGCTGAAGAGCTCGATTACGTGGCTTTGCCTAAAGACGTGACCGACAAGATCAAAGCGGTCTGGGCTGCTGAGATCAAGTCCAAAGACGGCGCTGCGGTCTGGAAGTAAGATTCGTGTTCAAATACAGGTCAGTTGTAAATTGATCTTGCGAGACGGCCCACCACTAGGTGGTGCCGTCTTTATTATGTAAAAATTACGGTTTTGTCTTGGACGCACCGCGCGTGCCCCGATCGTTTTGCTGGACCTGAACGTGCCTTGGCTGTTACAGAATCCATAAATCGATTGCAGTGCGTTTGTCCCATTCCGGCCTGACCCTTCATCTGTCTACATGAAATCAAATCAGAACGCCTTTATGGACGGCATTTTCAAGAACATGACGCGCTCGTTTGCGTTTCTCGTGTTCATATTGCTGGCTGCCATCTCTATTTCCCTGATCTATGGAAGCCGGGAATCCATTGCCGAATACGGTTTCTCTTTTCTCTGGACGAATAACTGGGATCCGGTCAATAACGAATATGGCGCATTGGTGCCCATTGCCGGTACCTTGCTCACCTCGCTGATTGCGCTCTGTATTGCAGTGCCGGTCTCTTTCGGGATTGCCATGTTCCTGACGGAGCTCTCGCCTGCCTGGCTGCGTCGCCCTCTGGGTACGGCCATTGAAATGCTGGCCGCGATTCCCTCCATTATTTACGGTATGTGGGGCTTGTTTGTTTTCGTGCCCCTGTTCCAGCGCTATGTGCAGCCCAGCCTGATCTCCTTTTTTGATGGGGTGCCCGTGCTGGGTCAGATCTTTGCGGGCCCTCCCTTCGGGATTGGTGTGTTTACCGCCGGTCTGATTCTGTCCATCATGGTGATCCCCTTCATTACGGCTGTGATGCGCGACGTGTTCGAGCTGGTCCCTCCCATGCTCAAAGAGTCTGCCTACGGTTTGGGCAGCACGACCTGGGAAGTGATGTGGCGTGTGGTTCTGCCTTTCACCAAGAACGGGGTCATTGGCGGGATCATGCTGGGCTTGGGGCGTGCCCTGGGTGAAACCATGGCCGTCACTTTTGTGATTGGTAACTCCTTTAACTTGCCCAGTTCGCTGTTCTCGCCGTCGAACTCGATTGCGTCGGCCTTGGCCAACGAGTTTAACGAGGCCGGTGGCATGCAGAAATCCGCCTTGCTGGAGCTGGGTCTGATCCTGTTCCTGATCACCACGGTTGTATTGGCGATCTCCAAGTTGCTCTTGTTGCGTCTGGCCAAGAACGAAGGCACGTCGCGCTAAGGATCACCTACCATGTTTGATAAAAAATCCGCAATTAGTCTGAGCAACCCGATCTACAAACGCAGGCAGGTGTTCAACCGCCTGATGCTGGGGGTGTCTTTTGCTGCTTTGATCTTTGGCCTGTTCTGGCTGTTCTGGATCATCTGGACCTTGATTGAAAAGGGCAGTAGTGCCATGGCCTGGTCCTTGCTGTTTGAAAGCACACCGCCTCCAGGTGGCCAGGGTGGTTTGTTGAACGCCATCGTTGGCAGTGTCATGATGGCGGGCGTTGGTACCCTGATTGGTACGCCTATCGGCATTCTGGCCGGGACCTATCTGGCCGAGTACGGTCAGCGCGGCTGGCTGGCACCAGCAACCCGCTTTCTGAATGACGTGCTGCTGTCGGCCCCGTCCATCATTATTGGTCTGTTCATCTACGCCGTGTATGTGGCCCAGGTGGGACACTATTCGGGTTGGGCCGGTGCGCTGGCTCTGGCCATTTTGGTGATCCCGGTGGTCGTGCGTTCTACCGACAATATGCTGATGTTGGTCCCCAATGGCCTGCGTGAAGCAGCGGCCGCTTTGGGCTGCCCCAAGTGGAAGATTGTGATGTCCATCTCCTACCGTGCAGCCTTGCCCGGTATCGTGACGGGTGTTCTGCTGGCCGTGGCTCGTATTGCTGGTGAAACGGCTCCCTTGTTGTTCACCGCCTTGAACAACCAGTTCATGTCCCTGAACATGAACGCGCCGCTGGCCAACTTGCCTGTGGTGATTTTCCAATATGCTGCCAGCCCCTTTGAGGACTGGAACCGTCTGGCCTGGGCAGGTGCGGTGCTGATTACCTTGCTGGTCTTGGGTATCAATATCCTGGCTCGCAGCCTTTTCCGCCAAAAATAACGTTTTCACGGAGCGCCCTAGTCGGCCAACGCTATGAGTCAAATTATTACCTCCGACGAATCGACCAAGATTGAAATCCGTAACCTGAATTTCTTCTATGGCAAATTCCATGCCCTGCGCAATGTGAACATGTCTATCAAGGAAAAGAAGGTTACGGCCTTTATCGGACCTTCCGGTTGCGGTAAATCCACCTTGCTGCGCACACTGAACCGTATGTACGAGTTGTACCCCGGCCAACGTGCTGAGGGTGAGATCATGCTGGATAATGAAAACCTGCTGACGTCCAAGCAGGACATTTCCTTGATCCGCGCCAAAGTGGGTATGGTGTTTCAGAAACCGACACCGTTTCCCATGAGTATTTACGACAACGTGGCCTTTGGCGTGCGTTTGTTCGAGCGCCTGAGTAAAGGTGAAATGGACGAGCGTGTGGAATGGGCCCTGTCCAAAGCCGCGCTGTGGAATGAAGTGAAAGACAAGCTGCACCAAAGCGGTAACGGCTTGTCCGGTGGTCAGCAACAGCGTCTGTGTATTGCCCGTGGTGTGGCGATCAAACCTGAAGTTCTGCTGCTGGACGAGCCTTGCTCGGCGCTGGATCCGATTTCCACCGCCAAGATCGAAGAGCTGATTGCTGAGCTGAAAGCGGACTACACCGTGGTGATCGTGACCCACAACATGCAGCAAGCAGCACGTTGCTCGGATTACACCGCCTATATGTATCTGGGCGAGCTGATGGAGTTTGGTGAAACTGACCAGATTTTCGTGAAACCGGCTCGCAAAGAAACCGAAGACTACATTACCGGTCGTTTCGGTTAATCAGACGGATGCAGGCAAAGCTGTCTTATGGGGCTTTGTCTGGAGTCTGGTAGCCAGCTATACCCTGGTACGGAATTACCGTCCCCGTATGACAACACCCTAATCCTTGGACAGAAATCTAAGGTTTAGGGTGTTTTGTTGTCCGGGATAGTCAAAAACAAGATTGCTCCAATCCATACGGGTTTACTCATGTGCCGCGTGATGGGGGGCAGCACGGGCAAGCAGTGCTTGAGCCTTGCTCTGTACTTGGTCGATGGGAGTATGGCGCTCACTGAAGCACCATACACTCCTACGTTCAGCATCTGGGCTGATTGCCGCGCTGATCCCACCTCTTTGTTGGGCGATAGCTGAATCGCTACTGACTTAACTTGCGCAAAGCATGACGTATGACTTTGCCCGTGGTGGTCATGGGCAGGGCATCCACAAACTCAATCTGCCGTGGGTATTCATGTGCCGCGACCCGGCGCTTGATGTGCTCCTGAATCTCTTTGACCAGCGCTTGGGAGGGTTCGACCCCTTCTTTGAGCACAATAAAGGCTTTCACCACTTCAGTGCGTTCCGGATCGGGCACCCCTATGACTGCTGCCATCGCCACAGAGGAATGCCCCATCAGGCCATCTTCAATCGGGCCGGGGCCAATCCGGTAGCCGGAGCTGGTGATCACATCATCATCCCGGCCTACGAACTGGATATAGCCGTCCTCGTCCTGCATGCCTTTATCGCCGGTCAGCAGCCAGTCTCCCACAAATTTTTCGCGGGTGGCGTCCGGTTTTTGCCAATAGCCCAGAAACATGACCGGATCGGGGGCTTGCACGGCAATATGGCCTTCGACCCCGGCTTTCTGAATCTGCCCCTGATCATCCACAATGGCGACTTTGTGGCCGGGTACGGCCTTGCCGATCTTGCCGGCCTGACCGGGAAACCAGGCCGAGCAAGAGGACACGATCATATTGCACTCGGTTTGTCCGTAGAACTCGTTGATGGTGATGCCCAGTTCCTGTTTTGCCCAATCCAGTAGCTGCGCACCCAAAGATTCCCCGCCGCTGGCAATGGATTGCAGCTTCAGGGGCCATTGCTCGCGTGACCATTGGCTGCGACGCAACATTTTTAGTGCCGTGGGCGGCAGGAAGGTATGCGTGACGCCGTGTTCAGACATCAGCTTCCAGGTGGCTTGGGCATCGAATTTGGGAAAGCGGTAGGCCAGTACGGGAATGCCGTGATGCCAGGCGGGTAGCAGTACATCCAGCAGGCCGCCAATCCAGGCCCAATCGGCAGGGGTCCACATCAGGCCTTCGCCGGTGGGCAGAAAGTTGTGCGACATCTCCACGCCCGGCAGGTGCCCCAGCAGCACACGATGGGCATGCAGCGCGCCTTTGGCCGAGCCGGTGGTGCCGGAGGTATAGATCAGCACGGCGGGGTCGTCTGCTCGGGTGTTCAGGGTGCGTGGTGCCGGTTCCGGGTGGGCGGCAATGGCTTGCCACAGGGACAGCGCCTGTTCCTGATCCTGCTGGCTGTCACTTTGATAAAGATATTTGAGTTGCGGCAGATGCTCACGCAGTGGCAGCAGCGTCCCCAGTCCTTGTTGATCGGTAATCAAGGTGCTGGCGCCGGAGTCATTCAGGCGATAGCGCAGCGCATCCGTGCCGAACAGGGTGAACAAGGGCATGGCAATAGCGCCAATCTTGTAGGTTGCCAAATGGGCTAGAGCGGTTTCCAGCCCCTGCGCCAAAAAAATGGCGATACGGTCACCTGCCTGTATTCCTTGGGCTTGCCAGGCGGCAGCCAGCGAGTCGGACCAGGCTTTGAGTTGATCGAAGGTGTAGCGTTTGACCTGGCCATCAGGCCCTTGCTGGATCAGGGCAAGACGTCCAGATCCGTCAGCCCACTTGTCGCAAACATCGTGAGCGATGTTGTAGTGTTCGGGGATGGACCAGTGAAATTCCGAGTAGCTTTGCGAGTAAACAGAATCAGCAGACAGCATAAGAGACACGTTTCCCAAAGGTGAAATAGACTTTCATCCTAACCCCTTATGCGGGATGTCCCTATCCGGGCTAGCCAGTAGAAAAAGAAAAACGGCGCCAGGGGATGCGCCGTTTTTCGTCCTGCTTGCTTGCCGCTGCCTTGATGGGAGCGGCAAGGTCCAGCTATCGATTTTGACTGTTAAAACAACAAGGGCTTGTCACTTCAAACGACTGATTGCGAACAGCAACGGCTTAGGGGAAAGTGATACGGATAAGCCGGGATACAAAACTTATTTGGCTTCCTTGCTGGTACCGTCACGGTGTCCGTCGCGGTGGCCGCGACGATGTTGAGCGTCGGTTTTACGTTCGACGACTGTAAAGGCACCGTTTTCGCCTTCGGAGCGGACACGAACGACCTTGCCGTCCTTATCCACCACCATGGCCATGATGCGGTCGCCGCGCTGATGCAGGCTGCCGACCTTGCTGTAGCCTGCCTCTTTCAGACGCTGGTAGGCTGGGCCAATATCGGTGACGTCGTTCGCGGTCAGCGGTTTATGGTCACGGGCCTGACGGGTCTGTTTTTGGGTAGTCTGTGTTTGGGCTGTGCTTGTGGCGTCCTGTGCAATGGCAGCAGTGCCACCCAACAGGCTTGCGCTCACTACCAAGGCAGAAAAGAGGGAAGTGCGTTTCATGTATAGCTCCTTCATGTAATCAAAAAGTGGTGCTGTCAGATTCCTGGGTAGCTTCCTTTTGAGATGGGAAGGTTGATTTGTCCTGTCAGCCTGGTGCCCATTATGGATAGGTGGCTCTGAATCTAAACTGAAGCCGCTGTTCATGTTATGTTCATCCGCAGCTTGCTATATAAGGGGGCGTGGTCGTTTGATCCCTCTTTTTTGTTTGCACCTACCGATTCTCATGACGTCCATTAAACAATCCGCATTGCTGATGAGTTTGGCCGCCGTTCTGACGGCGGTGATGCCATTGGCATTTGCCCATTCCCATGACTCTCCTGACTGCGGCAGCAAAAAGCAGCGGGGCGATTCGTCGTGGGACAGGGATCAGCGTTCGGATTGGTCGGGACATGATTACGTCGGGGATGATGACTGTTTTCGTCGCCTACCCCCGCTACCACCTCCGCCCGAACCTCCCCCGCCTAACGAGCGTTTCGGCCCCAGTCCGTACTGGCCTCCAGGGCCGGCCTACCGTGGCCACGATCAGGCCCGTGAGGCCGTGCGCCGTGGGGAAGCCTTGCCGCTGCGGGAGGTGTTGAAACGGGTGAGGGAAACGTATCCCGGTCGAGTGCTGCGTGTGCAGTTTGAATATGACGAACGCGTTGATCTGTGGGTGTATGAGTTACGCATGCTGGTTGACGACAACCGCCTCCTGCGCCTGAAAGTGGATGCTTTGACCGGCAAGGTGCTGCGTGTGCGTGGTGTGAAACGTTCGCACTCCCGAGGACATTGATATGCGGATACTGGTTGTTGAAGACGAACCTACCTTGGCAGCGCAATTGCAACAGGCGCTGGAGCGGGCGGGCTATGCCGTTCAAGTCGCTCATGATGGCGAGCAGGGGCATTACCAGGGCGAGGTTGAAGCCTTTGACGCAGTCGTGCTGGATCTGGGCTTGCCAGGCATGGACGGGGTATCGGTATTGCGTCGCTGGCGCGCTTCGGACATTAATATGCCGGTGCTGATTCTGACGGCCCGCAATGACTGGCACGACAAGGTTGAAGGCATGGATGCCGGTGCTGACGACTACGTGGCCAAGCCCTTTCACATGGAAGAGTTGCTGGCCCGTATGCGGGCCCTGCTGCGCCGTGCGGCGGGGCAGGCGAACCCGCGTTTGCAGTTGGGTAAATTGGAGCTGGATGCGCGCTCGTCCTCGATCAGTTGTGCGGGCATGGTTCTGTCTCTGACCAGTCATGAATACCGCTTGTTGGCATTTATGATGCATCACCCCGGTCAGGTTTTGTCACGTACCCAGTTGACTGAACATATTTACTCGCAAGACTTCGAGCGTGACTCCAATACCATCGAGGTGTTTATCGGTCGTTTGCGCAAAAAGCTGCCCCCCGGCTACATCGAAACGGTGCGAGGCATGGGCTACCGTCTGGTGGACCCCGAAGCATGATTGCCTGGCGGGGTCACTCCATTTTGGGTTCCTTGCGTGGCCGCTTGCTGCTGGGGACCTTGGCCTGGATTCTGATCAGTATTGTGCTGGCCGGCTTGGGCTTGAATCGCCTGTTTCAAGACCATGTTTATCGTCAGTTCGAGCAGCGTTTGCAAACTCATCTGGACCAGATCATGGCGGATGTGAATCTGGACAATGCGGATGGCGTTACCCTGCAATCGCGTCTGAGTGATCCTTTATTTGAACAACCGTATTCCGGCATGTACTGGCAGATTGCCCGCCAGGAGGTGGGCAGCGATCAGTGGAGCGTCGTTTTGCGGTCAACTTCTTTGTGGGACGAAGCCCTGGATGTGAATGCGCCTGATACGCCCAGTGGCGTTCTGTCACTGACCGGCCCGGAAAAGCAGCGACTGGTGGTGCTGCGTCAGGAGCTGGACGAGGTTAACGACAAGGGCCAAAGCTTGCAGATCATGGTGGCGGGCAAGCGGGAGCTGTTGGCCGAGCCCTTGGCCCGTTTTGAGCGGATTCTGTTCCTGTCTCTGGGCGGTTTGGCCGTGGGTCTGATTCTGGCGGCGATCTTGCAAGTGGTGCTGGCCTTGTATCCCTTGCATCTGTTGCGACGTCGTTTGCTGGATGTGCAAGAAGGCCGTGAGCCGCAAGTTGGCGGTAGTTTTCCCAGCGAAATTCAGCCCTTGGTGGATGATTTCAATGCGGTGCTCAGTGCCAATGCGGGCATGGTGGATCGTGCGCGGGCGCAGGCTGGAAACCTGGCCCATGCCGTCAAAACCCCGCTAACGATTATGGGTAATGCAGCCCAGGCAGAAGATCCGCATTTGGCGGCTGTGGTTAGCGAGCAGGTGGCCTTGGCCCAGCGTCAGGTTGATCACCACTTGTCTCGTGCACGGGCCATGGCGGTAAGAGCCATTGGCGTGCGTACCGATGTGTCTGCCTGTCTGCAGTCCCTGTGCCGGGTGATGGGACGTTTGCACAAGGATAAGCAGATTCATCTGGATGTGTCCGAGCAGGAATTGGTCTTTAAAGGCGAAGAGCAGGATTTGCAGGAGATGGCCGGTAATCTCTTGGACAACGCCTGCAAATGGGCCACACAAAATGTGTGGTGTCAGGTGTGGCAGCAGGACAATGTGCTGCATCTGGTGGTGGAAGATGATGGCCCTGGCCTGGACCCGGAGCAGCTTGAGCGTGTGTTTGGCCGAGGTCAGCGTGCGGATGAACGGCACCCTGGCTTTGGTTTGGGATTGGACATTGTGCGTGAGCTTGCGCGCAGCTATCAGGGCAAGGTGCAAGCCAGTGTGTCGGAGAAAGGTGGTTTGCGCCTGGATTTGACCTTGGCGAGTTAAGGTAGGAAGCTTGGGTGCCAACACCAACACCAACACCAACACCAACACCAACACCAGTGTCGTTGAGGGTAGAGGCGTCTGGGGCTGGCAGATTGAGTGGCTGGTGCTAATAGGGTCAGGTGGTGGTAATGGCTTGATCATCCATGAAAAACGCCCGGCGAGGCGGGCGTTCTTTTAGCACAGGGCTGGGGCCAGCCTTAGTTCCAGGGGCCGCCATCACCACCCAGGCTGTAGCGTCCGGCACCAATCAAACCTACGGTCAGCGCACCAATCAGGAACATCCCTTGCAACTCCAAAGCCCAAATGCCTTGGGCATTGAAACTGCTGATCTGGTTGCTGTGGGCCAGCAACAAGGCAATGACCATGTTCATGGCTACAATCAAACCGCCAGCACGGGCGTAAAAGCCCAGAATCATCAGGACCGGAGCAATTACTTCGCCTATGTAGACACCCCAGGCCAGAAAGCCGGGCATATTGTTGGCGATCAGCATTCGTTCAATGCCGCCGATGCCATAACGTATCTTGGCGATGCCGTGCAGCAGAATCAACACACCGACCGTGACACGCAGCAAGAGTTTTCCAAGATCATCACGAGACATATAGGCGCTCCATTATGTAGTGGGACAGGAAGGTGCGTTATTGTAGAAGACCGGGTTCTTAAAAGTATGACGGAGCATTTACATGACACAAAAGCAGGCTGTCGCAGCAGAACTGGCCCCCAGCGGGGTGTTGCGTGTTGCCATGAATTACGGCAACCCCGTCCTGGCCCAACGCGGTGCCAATGAACAGTCGCCCAAAGGGGTGTCGGCCGATCTGGCTCACAGTGTGGCGCAAGAGCTGGGCTTGAGCGTGCAATTTCGCGGCTACGATGCGGCTCAGGCCGTGGTGGAGGCAGTGTATCGGGATGAGTGGGATTTGGCTTTTTTGGCGATCGATCCCAAGCGTGCGGAGAAGATCCGCTTCAGTGAAGCCTATGTGCACATTGAAGGCACGTATCTGGTACGCGAAGAGTCTGCCTTTCAGACCGTGGATCAACTGGATCGGCCAGGCCTGTGCATTGCGGTTGGTAAGGGCGCGGCCTACGACCTGTTCCTGAGCCGTCATTTGAAACATGCCGATCTGGTGCGGGCAACCACCTCTGCTGA
The DNA here is from genome assembly GCF_059735605.1 of Alcaligenes sp. LTN-3. NCBI lineage: Bacteria > Pseudomonadati > Pseudomonadota > Betaproteobacteria > Burkholderiales > Alcaligenaceae > Alcaligenes > Alcaligenes sp. LTN-3. The sequence goes on from NZ_JCAPDN010000002.1 coordinate 756,519, forward strand.
TGCCATCGATCTGTTTGTAGAAGAGGAGCTGGATGCCGCTGCCGGTGTGCGTCAGCCTCTGGAGCGTTATGCGAGTTCCCGCAGCGGTTTGCGTGTGCTGCCCGACAGTTTTACCGTGATTCGTCAGGCCATGGCGGTGCCTTCGGAACGTACCTTGGCTCATGCCTGGGTCGAGGCTTTTATTGCCCGGCAGAAGAAAGAGGGGATGGTGGCCCAGTTCCTGGCCGATAGTGGCCAGGCCAATGTCACGGTGCCGGAGTAGGGAGGACGCGGTTATTTAGCTCGTCTTGCAGGGCCTGTCTGAACAGGGCCTGCGCTTTGCCCACATTCTGCCCCTTGGATTGCAGTAGATAAATGGGCAAGTCCAGCCCGTTGCTGCCGGTAGAGAACTGGATACGGTGCAAACGGCCAGACTCCAGTGAGGGCCGCAAGCACGACAAGGGCAGATTTGCCCAGCCTAAACCCCGCTCCACCAGTTCCAGCGTCAGGGACAAGTTGTCCGTTTTCCACTGACGCAGGCTGAGCATGGAGCGGTCTTTGTTGAGATCATTGTCGGGGCTGGTAATGACAATCTGCCGGTAGGCTTTCAAGTCCTCCAGGGGGCGCGGGCCACCTCGCACCAAGGGATGGTCAGGCGCGGCGACGGCGCTAATGGTTTCGGTCCACAAGGACTGGATGATCCCCACGCTTTCCAGTTCCAGTCCGCCGTAGGCAATGCACAGATCCAGCTCGCGTTTTTTCAGGGCCTCGACCAGTGTGTCTTGCGGCGCGGTTCGCAGCTCTATGTCCAGGCCGGGATAGCGTTGCTCCAGAGTCTGCAAGGCAATCAAAGCCGGTTTGGGATCAACGTCGCAGACGATACCCAGTCGCAAATGACTTTCCAGTCCCCCTGACAATTCCTGCAAATGCAGCCGCAAACCCTGCAAGCGGCTGGCGATCAGTTTGGCCTCGGGCAGCATGGCCAGCAGTTCGGCAGTCGGTACGGGTTCACGGCGGCTGCGGTCAAATAGCGTCAGGTCCAGCTCGGCCTCCAGATTGGCCACGGCCATGCTGACGGCCGATTGCGTCCGTCGCAAGGCCCGTGCTGCAGAGGAAAAAGAGCCGTGTTCGACCACGGCCAACAATAGCTCCAGATGATCGCTGGTAAGCATGACTTAACCTATAAGTAAAACTGATGGAATCTGACTTTTTCTAAAAGTATTACTGCGGATAATCATGCTTTTCAGCATTTTTATCAAGGATATTTATCGTGCAGGGGTGGAAAAGAAGAGTTGTCTATGTGGGGATGTTCGAGCTGTTGGGCATGATGGTAGCGGCAACCGTATTGGGGCACTTGAGCGGGGCGGGGGCGATGCAAAGTGGTGTGTTGTCTTTCATGATCAGCACGTGTGCGGTGTCGGTGAACCTGTTCTATAACATGCTGTTTGAGGCCTGGGAGCGCCGCCGCCAGATCCAGACGCGCACCTTCTGGCACCGGGTGCTGCATGTGGCCGGTTTTCAGATCGTGCTGGTGTCTTTGCTGGTTCCGCTGATCGCGTGGTGGCTGGATATCAGTTTGTGGAAGGCTTTTTTGATGGAGGCGGTATTGCTGGCCTTCTTTCCCATCTTCGCCTTTATTTATAACTGGGCATTTGATGCGATTTTTGGTTTGCCCAATTCGGTGGGGGTAAGCCCAAGCCAAAGTTAAACGCTGTGGCGTTGCTGGCGTGCATGGTTCAATGAGTCAGCAAAACAAAAAGGCCTTGCAGATTGCTCTGCAAGGCCTTTGAATTTTTTGGTCGGGGCGATAGGATTCGAACCTACGACCCTCTGGTCCCAAACCAGATGCGCTACCAGGCTGCGCTACGCCCCGACTAAGCAAAAAATTATATCCTGTCCTTGTTAACTTGGCAAGCGTATGCCTCATTAAAAAGGGGGCTTGAACGCATTGATGAATCAGGGCTAAGGGCCAATTTTTCACTGCCCAAGGCAAAACACACCATGCAAATAGACTAACGTTCAAGGGGTAGGCAAAGAAAAAGGCTTAGTTCACTGTGCAATGAACTAAGCCTTTAATTCTTTAATGGTCGGGGCGGCGGGATTCGAACTCGCGACCCTCTGGTCCCAAACCAGATGCGCTACCAGGCTGCGCTACGCCCCGACTAAAGACAAGCATAGTAGAGCGAATTAAGGGCTTCGTCAAGCCCTTTGCTCTCGGTTTCAGCGTTTTTGCAGGTGGGGCAGGGTGTAAGCCTGTTCGTGGTATGCCCAGCTAGGCCAGAGCACGTGGGCCAGTGCCTCCTTGGCCAATACGTCGTCTATCTGCTCCAGCGGCTCGTACTTGTCCGGTGCGGTATAGCGATATTGGCAAGGCGACTGGTGGGGCATCAGCACGGTCAGGATATCGCCCTTTAGATATCCGTAGTTCTCGAAATATTGCATCATGGCTCGGTCGCTGTCTTGCTGGGTCAGGTCGCGCCCGATCATGGGGTGCTCGCTTTCAATCCCCATCAGGGATAGCAGGGTGGGAGCCAGATCGATCTGGCTGATAATGCGTTCGTCCTGGCGGCTGGGCACACCCCCGCCCAGAATCAGGGCGGGAATATGGAAGTGGCGTAAAGGCACCAGATTGGCCCCACCCACGCGCGAGTCGTGGTCGGCCACAATCAAAAATACCGTGTTGTCCCAATAGTCGGATTGGCGGGCTTTTTTGAAGAAGTCCCCAATGGCCCAGTCCGCGTAACGCACGGTGTTCTCTACGGTGGCAGGGTCGCCTTCGACCTGGATACGACCAGCCGGGTACTCCCAGGGCGAGTGATTGCTGACGGAGAAGGCCAGTGTCAGGGTAGGCTGCTCCTTGTCCTGGCTAAGTAAATGGTGCAGCTTGTTGAACATATCCTCGTCGCTGGCGCCCCAGGTGCCGACGAACTCGGGGGACTCAAAGCTGGATTGTTCATACAGCTCATCAAAGCCATTGCCCAGGAAAAAGCTCTTCATATTGTCAAAGTGGGCTTCGCCGCCATAGATAAAGCGCGAACGGTAACCTTGCTCTTTGAGTAATTGGGCCAGAGTAAAAAAGCGGGTTTGCGAGCCGGGCAGTCGCAGCACCGCATCGGCCACGGTGGGAGGAAAGCCGGCGGAAACCGCTTCCAGACCACGCACCGAGCGGGTGCCGGTGGCATAAGCACGGCGAAAGTTCCAGCCTGTTTGGGCCAGCTTGTCCAGCTCGGGGGTCAGATTGGCGCCGCCCAGATTGCTGACATATTGGGCGCCCAGGCTCTCCTCTACGATCAGGACCAGATTGGGTTTGCGCTCGCGTTGTTGTGCGGGCGTTTGACGGTGCAGGGTGGGTAATGTGTCAGGGCCGGCAGGCAAAGTGGCCGCATCGCGCACGATCTGGTTCATTTCGGCGACATCCATGCCACCGTAAATGTCCTGGGCAGAACGCTCGTTTTTCATGCTGTAGATAGCGTAGGCTACGTTGTACAGCGAATTGAGTGGCAGTGTGTTGAGCATGCTGTCGCTGCTCCAGGCCACCGAGGAAGGGTTTATGGGGCGGTGGGCCAAGGTGCCCCGTATCGCCAGTGCGCACAGGGCGGCTCCCACCAGCATCCAGATCGGACGCAGCCACCAGCTCATTACCGGATCGGGGGAGACCTGCCCAAAGATAGCCCAGCCTGAATACACAATCAGGCCCAGTCCGATCAGGGCGATGCCGATCATCAGTCGATAGCCTTTCCAGAGCATGCCCACCACTTCCTGAGGATGTTTCAGGTAGTCCACATACAGCCGGTTTGGACGAGTGTCGTATTCAATAATGAACTGGGGCGTGGAGACTTCCAGCAAGGTCAGCAAAAACCAGGCGAAGGTAAACCAGAGGGCGGCTACTGTCGTCATCACCGGGTAGTGTCCCACCCAGGGGGCCAGCAAGACAACGGGGGCGCTCAAGGCGGCAATTATCAGCGCGTCGATACGCAGGCCGCCAATCAGAATGGGCAGCAGACCTCCGGCCTGACGCACACGGGGCCATTGCCACAAGGCAAAAGCCAGCCTGAACGCGGTCAGCAAAATCAGGGCTGAAGGAATAAAAACGTAAACAAGATGGCGCATAAGAAAGTGGTCCTGGGTCGACCTGATTGCCACGGATGGTGGCACTGGCATCGAATTGCACGATTGTATGTCAGTTTGCGGAGCAAACTGTGTCGCTAAGCGATGGTGGTTGTCGCAGAGAACCGGGTTGTGACAGGTGCAGGGTTTAAAGACGAAAAAAAAGCAGGCCGCTTGGAAAGACAGCCTGCTGTTAAGAAGGAGCTAGGGGAAGCCAGCCCGGTGTTCAGGGCCAGCGGTCGGTTCAGGCAACGCGTTGGCTGGGTTCGGTACGGGAGCGGAACTGGCTGCGTTGTTGTTCACGCTGGGCGTAGGCTTTGACATGGCCCGCATCCTTGACATGGCCGTAGCCACGGATCAGATCCGGGTAGTTCAGCCAACGCAGGGCTACTTCCATATTGTCCGCATCCAGGTGGGCGCTGACTTCATTCAGGTCGGCCAGATAGTCTTCAATATTCTGCCGTTCCTGACGGCGCTCCTGGGTGTAGCCAAAGATATCCAGAGCACCACCACGTAAACCGCGCAGACCGGCCAGAATCTTGAACAAGTGGCGGGTCGAAGGACCAAACTTGCTCTTGGTGGGCTGGCCCTGGCTGTTCTTGCGACCGAGCAGGGGCGGAGCCAGGTGGTATTCAATCTGGTAGTCCTTGCCGGGCTCACCCGCAAACTGGGCGCGCAGCTTGTCCAGGAAGGCCGGGTCGGTATACAGGCGGGCGACTTCGTACTCGTCTTTGTAGCTCATCAGCTTGGCCAGTTGCGTAGCAGCGATGCGAGTCAGGGGTAGCGTCTTGTCCTGATCCAGACGCGATTCGCGTTCCATGATCTTGTTGATGGCATCGCGATAGCGTTTGGCCCAGGCTGGGTTCTGATAGGCTGTCAGGTGCTCTTCCATACGCTTGATCAGAGACTGCACGCTTTCCGGGAAAGAGACTGCGCGGGCCTTGGGTGTGGCCCCTTCCATCAAGGTTTCGATACCTTTTTCAGCAGCCAGACGGCCCCATTGGAAAGCTTCGCGGTTGGCTTTGACGGCTACTCCGTTCAGCTCAATGGCGCGCAGCAGGCTGTCCATGTGCAGGGGAATCCAGCCGCGCTGGAAAGCGTAACCCAGCAAGATGGGGTTGGCGTACAGAGCGTCGCCCATGACATGGACCGCCAGCGCATTGGCATCCAGATAGCGGATTTCCTTGCCGACGGCATTTTCAATATCCGTGCAGGCTGTTTGCAGCGGGAATTTCCAGTGTGCGTTACCGATCAGGTCCGAGGTCGGGCTGGCAGCGGTATTGATAATGGTGTGCGTGCGGTCGCGGCTGACACGGCTCAGTACGTCCGTGGAAGCGCTGACCAGGGCGTCGCTGCCAATCAGCAAGGAAGCCTCTCCGGTTGGGACACGAGTGGCATGCAGCAGATCGGGCTGGCGTGCAATTTGCACATGGCTCAGCACGGCACCGCCTTTCTGAGCCAGGCCGGCCATATCCAGGACGCTGACGCCTTTTTGTTCGATATGAGCGGCCATGCCCAGCAAGCCGCCCACTGTTACCACGCCGGTGCCACCAATACCGGCGATCAAAATACCGTAGGTCTTGTCCAGGTCCGGTAGTTTGGGCAGCGGTAGATCGGCCAGATGGAAGGATTCCAGCGAACGGCCTTTCGCTTCTGGCTTGCGTACTTGAGCCCCTTTCAGGGTGACAAAGCTGGGGCAGAAGCCGTTAACGCAGGAGAAGTCCTTGTTACAGGAGGACTGGTTGATGCGGCGCTTGGAGCCCATAGGGGTATCCAGCGGCTCGACGGACAGGCAGTTGGACTTGACCGAGCAGTCTCCGCAGCCTTCACAGACCGTGTCATTGATAAAGGCGCGCAGGGCCGGATCTGGGTAAGTCCCTTTCTTGCGACGCCGCCGTTTTTCTGTGGCGCAGGTCTGGTCATAGACCAGGATAGTGGTGCCGGGCACTTCACGCAGCTCGCGCTGTACGCGGTCCAGCTCGTCGCGGTGGTAGACAGGCGGATTGCCCGCCAGGGTCATGCCCTTGAATTTCTCGGGCTCGTCGGTAACCACCACAATCTTGCGGGCACCCTCGGCGTGAACCTGGGCAATGACGTCGGTGACTTTCAAGATCCCGTCTACGGGCTGGCCGCCTGTCATGGCGACGGCATCGTTATACAGAATCTTGTAGGTGATATTGGAGTTGGCGGCGATCGAAGCGCGAATTGCCAAAATCCCCGAGTGGAAGTACGTGCCATCGCCCAGATTGGCAAAGACGTGTTTCTCGTCGGTAAAGGGTTGCTGACCAATCCAGGCCACGCCTTCGCCACCCATATGGCTGAAGGTGGAGGTGCTGCGATCCATCCAGACGGTCATGTAGTGACAGCCAATCCCCGCCATGGCGCGGGAACCCTCGGGCACGCGAGTCGAGGTATTGTGCGGACAGCCCGAACAGAACCAGGGTTTGCGCTCCACGCTGACGCGTGGCATCCGAGCTTCACGATCCTTGGCGTCCAGAATGGCCAGACGAGCCTGGATGCGGGCCAGCAGTTCCTCGGAAATGTCCATGGTGCACAGGCGGCGGGCAATGGCGCGCGCAATAATTGCAGGGGACAGTTCACCTTGGGGCGGCAGCAACCAGGGAGAGCGTTGCAACGACCATTCGCCACCCCCGTGTTCGGTCTCGTCAAACTTGCCGTAGACTTTGGGACGTACATCATCGCGCCAGTTGTACAGTTCTTCTTTAAGGGCGTATTCCAGAATCTGGCGTTTTTCCTCCACCACCAGGATTTCGGTCAGTCCGGTGGCGAACTGGCGGGCGTCCTGCCCGTCCAGAGGCCAGATACAGCCCACTTTGAAGAGTCGGATGCCCAGCTCGGCACAGAGTTCGTCGGACAGGCCCAGGTCAGCCAGCGCCTGACGGGTGTCCAGATAGGCCTTACCGGCCGTCATGATGCCAAAGCGCGCCTCGGGCGAATCAATCTCGATGCGGTTCAGTTTGTTGGCGCGCACATAAGCCAAAGCGGCGTACCACTTGTGGTTCATCATGCGAGCTTCTTGTGCCAGTGGCGGGTCTGGCCAGCGGATGTTCAGGCCATCGGCGGGCATGTCCTCGATCTCGGGCAGGACGATGTTCAGGCTGTCCGGGTCCAGGTCTACCGAGGCATTGGACTCCACGACTTCGGTGACGCACTTCAAGGCCACCCACAGGCCGGAGAAACGGCTCATGGCCCAGCCGTGTTGGCCGAAGTCCAGGTATTCCTGCACGTTGGCCGGATACAGCACGGGGATACCGGCGGCGGCGAAAACGTGATCGGACTGGTGGGCAACGGTGGAGGATTTGGCGCCGTGGTCATCGCCCGCCAGCACCAGCACACCACCGTGGCGGGAGCTGCCGGCCGAGTTGGCGTGCTTGAACACGTCCATGGAGCGATCCACGCCCGGTCCTTTGCCGTACCATATAGCAAACGTGCCGTCGAAACGGGCACTGGGATACAGATTGGTTTGTTGGCTACCCCAGACGGCGGTAGCGGCCAGATCTTCGTTCAGACCGGGTTTGAACACGATGTCGTGCTCTTTCAGGTGTTTGCTGGCTTGCCACAGAGCCTGGTCTACGCTCCCTAGTGGGGAACCCCGGTAGCCAGAGATAAAGCCGGCCGTATTCAGACCTGCGCGCCGGTCCCGCTCTTTTTGCAACATGGGCAAGCGCACCAGAGCCTGGGTGCCGCTCATATAGGCGCGGCCCTTGGTGACCGTGTATTTGTCATCCAGGGACACCGATTCCAACATGGCCTTGTAAGGTTTGTTGAGTGGGGCATTCATGAGTTTGTCTCCTGCAAGAAGGATTGTTTTCGTGCAAGTTGTTGTCGTTTGTTCTTTAGTCTAGGGCAGCTTTTTGTTATCGTAAAATCAAATTTACGAGTACCTGATATCTGAAAAACGGATGGCTATGAAACACGAAGTGACCTTGAGACAGTTCCGTTATTTCATTGCGGCGGCGGTCAGCGGACAGTTCTCTGCGGCGGCCCAGGCGGAGAATGTCTCGCAGTCGGCTATCAGCAATGCGGTGCAAAGTCTGGAGCGTCAACTGAATGTGGCCTTGTTTGAACGCCTGCCCCACGGCGTGGAGCTAACGCCACAGGGGCAGGCGTTTTTTCACCATGCGCATCACGTGATTGACGCGGTCAGTGACGCACTGAATCACGCTGATTTGCGCCGACAAAATATCGAAGGGCAGATTCGGGTGGCGGCTGGCTATACGGTTCTGGGCTATTTCTTGCCCGACCTGATCAGCCGCTTCAAGCACAGTTATCCTAATATCGACATCGAACTGGTGGATATGGAGCGCCCCGACATGGAGGCGGCCTTGCAAAGTGAGCGCATCGACCTGGGTGTTGCTCTTTTGTCGAATATTACCGATTTGGCCATGTTTGGGCACCACCGCCTGAGCAGTTCCCGCCGGCGCTTATGGGTGTCAGATCAACACGCACTGGCCAGCGAGTCCAGTGTGTCTTTGGAGCAGATCAATCATTATCCCTACATCTTCTTGACGGTGGACGACGCGGATACGGCGGCCATGCGGCATTGGGGCAGGCCCGGTTTTCCGGAGCGTGTGGCCATGCGGACGCGGTCCCTGGAGGCGGTACGTGGTCTGGTGGCTTACGGCTTTGGCGTGACGATTCTATCCGATATGGTTTATCGGCCCTGGTCTTTGGAAGGCAAGCGCATTCACGCGATCGGCATTACCGATACGGTGGAGTCTGTCGAGGTGGGCTTGTTGTGGCCCAAAGAACGTGAGCCGCAAGGTCTGGTGGCCTTGTTCCAGCGTTTTCTGATCCAGGCCTGTGATCATGATATGGCCCGCGCCGGCATGGGAAGCCGGCGCGGTGGGGGCTTGCTGTAGCGGGCTTATGGCACCAGGGCCAGACCGATACGGAATTGCGAAGAACGATCGCGGTAACCCAGCATGGTTTCCGCGTAGCCCGAGAAGTACTGGCCGTAGAGGTAGCCATTCATGTTCAAGGGGGTGCGTTTGAGCGGCCAGGCAATCGAGAACTCGTGCGTGTTGCGGCTGCCAGCGCCCTTGTTATACATGCCAGAGAGCACCAGACCGTTGTCCTGAGCGTAGCGGATCTTCCAGTCGTAACGGCCTCGGTAGTGAGCCCAGTCTGCATTCTCGCCCATGAACACATAGTGCTTGATACGTGGGGCAAACGTCAGTGTGGCTCCGTGATCAAAGCGATAGTTGAACTCGGGCTGGATAAAGACCTCGTTCATGGAGCGGGAGTCCTCACCGGCCTTGCCGTTGGAGGCGTGCTCATAGCCAGTAGCCAGACCCATGAACAGACGTTTTTGCTCGGATTCCCAGATGGAGTCCTTGCGCCAGAAAAAGCTGGGACGGTACGTGGTGTCGACAAAGGGCTTGGAGTCGGCGTGCAGATCCCACAGCGCAGTTTGCGTGTAGCCAATGTAGAAGTGATCGTAGAACTTCGGATGGCTGGGATCTTGTGGCGAGTGTAAACGGTACTTGAAGCTTAACTGGAAGCGAGCGTTTGTCCCGCCTTTACTGCCGCCAATAAAGTAGGTTGGGTCGTGTGCCGAGATGGCGTTACTGAAGTTCTCAAAGCTGGAGGTTGCCGGGCGCAAGCCCTCTCCGCTATTGACGGCTGGACCTTCTGGCTGAGCGCCAGCGGCCACTGCCTGAGCATAGGGCAGCTCGGGATCGATGACGCCAGGATCACGGCCTGCGCCGGCATTCACAACCGGTGCGGTGGCAGGCAAAGAGGTAATCGGGCTTTGGCCTTGCGGGTTGGTATCCAGTGCCAACATCACACGCTCGCCTTCAATATTGACGGCTTGCAGGCCGGTCAACCCGTTGGGGACCACGGCTCGCCAGCTATAGGCGGTGAAATTGTTGGTGGGGATAGACGCACGTGGCCGGGAAGTAACCAGTTCGGCCAGACTGCGGATGACGTTGCCGTTGGTGTCGCGCCACTGCAAAACCAGGTTTTGCGGGGCAGTCCAGCTCATCAAGCTGCCTGTGTCGTTATAGACGATGGCATCAATGTTGACGCTTTCGCCCGAACTGGCCTGTACTTGGCGCAATTGATAGCTAATACCGGCCTGTGCGGTGCTCAGGACTGCGCTCAAGATAAGAAGGGGGGCCGATAGTATTAAAGAGTGCTTACTTAGTTTCTTCTTGGTCGGCATGGAGACAAAATCCAGGAAAACAAGTTGATTCGTACAAGACTGTACCATTTGCGATTCAAAATGCTCTCTATAATTATTTTTCTTACAGTATTGACACTCTGACTCGCTTGCAGCTTATCGAAAACGACTTTTCAGGCTAGAATATTCGATTGTCCTTTTCAAGTTCGTTTTGTTACGAAAAAACCTTGAAACGGGTCCCGGCGCTTGCCGGACCTTTGCATCAGGACCTTGCATTGTCGGCAGTTTTGACGATGCCATCATCACCTGGCGGGTGTAGCTCAGTTGGATAGAGCACAGGCCTTCTAAGCCTGGGGCCGGGGGTTCGAACCCCTCCACCCGCGCCAACCTTACCCCCCTTTTTGCGTGCGATTTTTGTGCTCCTAGGCATAACCCTGAGGTGGCACAATTAGTAAGTATGGTGTAAGTGTCGAGCTCTAATGTTCACCGCATAGACGTCGGCAGGCGTCTTCATAACGCCGTTTTCAGCCTGTGAGGGCTGGGCCGGTTCAATAAGATACGCCAGCGAACAAGGCGTTCAGAACAATGCGGAGACAAACTATGCAAGACCCCCTTGTAGGTCGGATAACGGCCAATCCTCGCTATCAGAATCTGGTCAAGACCCGGTTGCGGTTGGGTTGGACACTCACCATCATCATGCTGGTGGCCTATTACAGTTACATCGGCATTATTGCTTTCGACAAGGAGTTGTTTGCAATGCGCTTGGGTGAAGGCGTCATGACCCTGGGTATTCCTATTGGTTTTGGCGTCATTGTTTTGGCGGTTGTGATTACAGGTATTTATGTCTGGCGTGCCAATACCAAGTTCGACCAGATGGCCAAGGAAGTCCTTGAGGAGGTGCGTAAATGAAACGTTCCTACCTTCGTTTCGGGCTGGTTCTGGGTTTGATGCTGACCAGCCCCGTCTTGTTGGCGGCAGGTGGCGATCTGGGCGAGCTGCAAAAGCAGCCAACCAACTGGACTGCTATTGGCATGTTCGCGGCCTTTGTGTTGGCGACCTTGTGGATTACCAAATGGGCGGCTGCCCGCACCAAGTCGGTCTCTGACTTCTACACGGCAGGTGGCGGTATTACAGGCTTTCAAAACGGCCTGGCCATTGCCGGTGACTATATGTCTGCGGCTTCCTTTTTGGGTATTTCCGCTGCGGTGATGATCAATGGCTACGACGGTCTGATCTACTCCATCGGCTTTTTGGTTGGCTGGCCGATCATTACGTTCCTGTTGGCAGAAAAGCTGCGTAATCTGGGTAAGTTCACTTTTGCTGACGTGGCTGCGTATCGCTTTCGCCAAGGTCCTATCCGCGCCTTTGCGGCTTCGGGCACGCTGGTGGTCGTTCTGTTTTACCTGATCGCACAGATGGTAGGTGCGGGCCAGTTGATCAAGCTGCTGTTTGGTCTGGAATACTGGGTGGCCGTGGTGCTGGTGGGTGTGTTGATGATGGTCTATGTGCTGTTCGGTGGCATGACCGCCACTACCTGGGTGCAGATCATCAAGGCTGGGCTATTGCTGTTCGGTGCCTCTTTCATGGCCATCATGGTACTGGCGCAATATGGTTTTTCGCCGGAAAAACTGTTTGCGGCGGCAGTACAGGTCAAGACCGATGCTGCTATCGCTGCCGGTAAAGATGCGGTTCAGGCCTCCACAATTGGTCAGGCCATCATGGGACCGGGTAACTTCATCAAGGATCCGATCAGCGCTATTTCCTTCGGTATGGCCTTGATGTTCGGTACCGCTGGTTTGCCACACATCCTGATGCGCTTTTTCACGGTGCCTGATGCAAAAGAAGCACGTAAATCCGTGTTTTGGGCAACCACCTGGATTGGCTATTTCTACATCCTGACCTTCATCATTGGCTTTGGCGCTATCGTGCTGGTGTCCACCAACCCTCGCTTCCTTGAAGATGGCGGAGTGTTGATTGGTGGTACCAATATGGCCGCTGTGCACTTGGCTGATGCCGTGGGTGGCGACGTGTTCCTGGGCTTTATGTCGGCGGTTGCTTTTGCCACGATTTTGGCTGTGGTGGCTGGCTTGACTCTCTCCGGTACGTCGGCTGTGTCGCATGACCTGTACTCCACGCTGATCAAAAAAGGCGAGGCCACGAACGAGGAAGTCATGCGTGTATCGCGTACGACTACCTTGGTCCTGGGGGTGATTGCCGTGTTGCTGGGTATTCTTTTCGAGAAACAGAATATTGCCTTCATGGTGTCACTGGCCTTCGCGATTGCGGCTTCGGCTAACTTCCCGGTTCTGTTCCTGTCCATTATGTGGAAGGGTTGCACGACGCGTGGCGCGACAATTGGCGGCTTCCTGGGTCTGATCGTGGCATTGCTGCTGACCTTGCTCTCGCCATCGGTGTGGGAAGCCACGTTGGGTAATCCGGCTGGCACGGCTCCATTCCCGTATGCGTCGGCGGCGCTGTTCTCCATGCCGTTGGCGTTCCTGGCGATCTGGTTCTTCTCGATCACTGATCGTAGTGCTCGCGCCGAGATTGATCGTGCCGGTTTTGAGGCTCAGTCTGTGCGTTCCGAGACGGGTGTGGGTGCTGCAGCGGCGTCTGCACACTAATCTGCTCTGACAGGCCGGGCCTGAGCGCCCGAGCCTGATCCTGAAAACGTATAAAAACCCCGGTGTGATTCAGATCACACCGGGGTTTTTTATGTGTCCCTGCGTCAGTCCCTGCGTCAGTCCCTGCGTCAGTCCGCAAGCTCAGGCGTCGGGCTTAGGCTTGGCTCTCGGATGGAACCGGCAGACCGTCAAAGCGTTCATAAAAGTAGGCTGCTGCTTCAGGTGCCTGCTCGTCTTCGGCCCGCAAGGTGGACAGAATATAGCGCTCGGCCTTGGCGCACACCAGGCGATACACGTCCCGACACAGCTCATAGGCCTGTTTGCCGGCCCAGCCCGCTGGCAATAGCTCAATGGGCAGTTGGGGGTCATGCAACTGAATACGGCGAAACTCGTGAATCAACAGGGTGCGAATCACAAAGGCCAGCTCGTCGTTGTAATCCTGTCCTGCCTCCAGCATGGCCAGAGCAGGCGCAAAACGCCGGATGAACTGCCCGTAGCCGCTGGCTACCTGGGCCAGATCCCAACTGTCCTGAATCAGTTGAGACAGGGGACGGGTTTGGGGAAGTTGGGAGGGCTCCAGCTTAGCGACATAAACCAGTGACTGAGCCTGGGTAGCCTGCAGGATGTAATCCAGAATGGTGTGATCCGGGTTCGGGTGCAGGAAAGCGGTGGGTGACAGGGCGCAAAACCCTTCCCACAGCAGTTCCTTGCGCAGGTCGGCGCGTTGTTTGGAATTCATCATCAGGGTGGGCATGCTGAAGATCAGTGTCCATTGACCATCCCAGGCTAGGTAAGTGGGGGTGTAGATGCGTTGATAGGCATGCTCGAAGCGTTGGCTGGCTTCGGGACGCAAAGTGTATTGACTGCGTCGGCCCTCGCGTTGTGCGCTTAGCCAACCTTCTTCGGCCAGCCGGTATACGCTGGTGCGCACCAGCCGGTCGCTGATCCCGAAGGGGGCCAGCAACTGAATCAGGCTTCCCAGCCAGAGTTTGCCGCCATGAGGGCGAATCACGTCCCCAAACAAGGTCATGACCAGGGACTTGGCGCGGGGTGGGCGGTGTTCTAGATGGTGGGCGGCCCATTGGGCCAGGTCGGAATAAGAAAGCTCGGACATTTTTTTTTAAAGGCGCTCATGGCTGTATGGGAACGGCACGCCTGTCTGTGTTGACCGTTTAAGCGCTTGATTATACGGGGTGGGTGCGCAAGCGGATTGAAAGATTGTGCAAGCCAAGGGCTTTCCTTAGGCTTGCTGTCGTGTCATCGACGCACACCCTATAGATAGGGGCTGGCCAGCCAGATCAGGCGGTTACGCAAGCGTTTACCAAAACCAATCGAACTTAAGGACTCCAGGCTGACGGCTTCGGCCTCTTCAATCTCCAGATCAATCAGGTTCTGGATTTGGCGGGCCGTATCGCGGCTGTAAATTTCCACGTCCAGCTCGAAGTTCAAACGCAAGCTGCGCGGGTCCAGATTGGATGAACCAATATAGGACCAGGCGCCGTCAATGGTCATGAGCTTGGAGTGGTTGAAGGGGCCGCGCGCGCGCCAGACCCGGCAGCCGGCGCGTAGAACCTGATCCAGTTGGGCTGTCATGGCGTAATTGACCAGACGCAGATTGTTTTGTCCGGGGATGACGATATCGACCTGAACGCCACGGCGGGCGGCGGTATTCAAGGCCCCCAACAGGATCTGGTCGGGCAGAAAGTAGGGCGATTGAATACGGATATGGCGCTGGGCAATGGCAAACGCACCTTGCAGCATATGGTGGGTGCTGGCCATGAAGCGGTCAGGTCCAGAGGCAATGCAACGGGCGGGCACATGGGGCCGAGGCGCGGGCGTGGAGCTGGCATGCCAATAGGCGGGGGACAGGTCCTCGCGCGTGGTGAACTGCCAGTCGTGCCGGAAAGAGGCCAGCAACTGCATGACAGCCGGGCCCTCCAGGCGAAAGTGTGTGTCCTGGGACGGTTTGCCCTCGCTGTACTGCGCCATAAAGGACTCACGCAAATTCATGCCGCCGGTAAAGCCTACTGTGCCATCCACAATCAGTAGCTTGCGGTGACTGCGAAGATTGGCGTAGGGCATGCGTAAAAAACCCAGCGGGTTGGTCATGAACAGAGCGCACCGTATGCCTTCGCGGCGCAGCAATCGCACAATCGGCGTGCGCGAGTATTTCGCTCCAATGGCATCGACCAGCACACGAATCTGCACGCCACGTTGATGGGCTCGTGACAGACCACTGACGAACTCGCGCCCCAGGCGGTCGCTATCGAAGATATAGCTTTGCAAGGCAATGGTGCTGTGAGCTTGCTCAATGGCCTGCAGCATGGCGGGATAGGTCTGATCGCCACCGACCAGGACGCGTACATTATTGCCGTTGCGTAATTGGCTGCGGCTGACGCGATCGCCCAGAATCTGTAAAGAGCGAAACGGTGCGCCGACCAGGGCGCCAATGTCCGAGACGGGGGGATGCAGGTAAGTGACCTGCTCATAGAATACGTCCGCACTTTGTTCCAGGCGGCTTTGTCTGCGTACGCGGTTGATTCCCGCAATTAAATACAGAAATGGCCCCAGCAGCGGAGACATGATGATGACGCCCACCCAACTGATGGCTGCGCGCACATCGTTCTTGGTCATGGCGGCGTGAATGGCTGCCGATGCGCCCAGTATCACGCTGAGCGCCAGAGCCAGATGCGGCCAGTAATCGTGCAGCAGGGAGCGCAGATGGATCAGATGCTCTTGCATGGGGTCAATTGCTACGGTCGGGTAGGTCAGGACGTTGGTAAAGACTGTGCATCCAGGAAGGGTTCGGCTCACCTCGGGCAGCAAATTGCTGTAGACGCGAGGGGGAACGCCAGACGCCGCCTCCTATGCCAGGCGACGGTTGGACGCCATACCAAAACCATTGGCCGTCTTCATCTTGTGCCAGCCAATCCCAATGGGCGGGTGCCTGATCCCAGCAGGGGAAACCGAGTGTCATCAGCAAACTTCCAGGAAATGGGACAGATTAGAGTATAAGAAAGTGTGGTTTTGTGCCAGTTTCTATTACAGACGACGCGGGCCGAAACGCCAGGCGTTTGATGGAGGGCGACACGGTTGACGAGTGGACCTGCTAATTTGAAGGGCGGGGCGGCGGGTGCAAGTCAAGGCAGGCAAGGGTTTCACATTCAAACACAGTTTATTGTCCTGCCCGAACGTGTGTGGGGGTGTGCGAAGGCGCCAAACTTGCTACGATGAACAAACGCAAAAAAGCCCGCTACGTGGCGGGCTTTCAAGTATGTTTTTTTCAGTTCCTGGCTTTGGCTTCTTTTAAGGAGATACGCAAAACGCTGGAAGCGGTAAATTTTTTGGGGTGACCGATGGGGCTCGAACCCACGACAACCGGAATCACAATCCGGGACTCTACCAACTGAGCTACGGTCACCACTGTTTACTGCTTTTTGCTTCAGGCCTACTTTAGGGTGGGCTGTGAAGTAAAAAATGTATTCTAGCATGTTTTTTTTAAAAAATGCAACACTCATGCACGAATACGCCGACCCTGAGTCCTGCTCCGGTCTTGCCGGTCACGGTGTGGCTCAGGTTTAATGATTTCCCCTCGTAATAGCAAGGAAGCGCGAAATGTCTCAATTATTCGTCGTTCATCCCGAAAACCCCCAACCCCGCGCATTGGCTCAAGCAGCCGAATTATTGGCTAAAGGAGGGCTGCTCGCCATTCCTACCGATTCCAGTTATGCCGTTGTCGCTCGTCTGGACGACAAGTCGGCCGCTGACAACCTGCGTCGTTTGCGTGGCTTGGATGACCGTCATCATCTGACCTTGCTGTGTCGTGATCTGGCCGAGATCAGCCACTTTGCCAAAGTGGACAACCCGCAGTATCGCCTGCTGAAAATGGCCACCCCCGGTCCGTGGACCTTTATTCTGGAAGCTACCAAGGAAGTGCCGCGCCGCGTGTCGCATCCTTCGCGCAAAACTATTGGTATTCGGGTGCCCGACCAGAAAGTGGCCCTGGCCTTGATGGAGCAAGTGGGCAGCCCCCTGATCTCCACCACCCTGATTCCCGACGGTGAAGACGAGCCCTTGAACGATGCCCAGGAAATTCTGGACCGTTATGCGCATCAACTGGCGGCGGTTGTCGATGGCGGACCGTGCCCCTTGCAGGCCACTACTGTCATTGATTTGACGGGCCCAACGCCCGAAGTGTTGCGTCGCGGGTCGGGTGATCCGTCTACGCTGGGCCTGTCTTGATCCCTGACTGACACAAAACTCGCGTCCAAGTGCGTATCCGTGTTTCAATTCTGAACCTTGGGGCAGCACTCGCTGTCCCAATCAGACGGGCCGCGTGTAGGTGGCTTATCCTTTGTGAGTGGATAGTCCCACGGCCCGGACCCAAGGATCACCATGGACTCTTTTATACAGACCTTGACGGTCTATGCTTTGCCTGTCATTTTCGGCATTACGCTACATGAAGCCGCCCATGGCTACGTCGCGCGTATGTTTGGCGACCCCACGGCGATGCTGGCCGGTCGTATCAGCCTGAACCCACTGCGCCACATTGACCCTATCGGCACCATTGTGGTGCCTGCGGTTCTGTTGCTCTCCAGCGCCATGATGGGCATGGGGGGCATTTTGTTTGGCTGGGCCAAACCTGTGCCAGTGGATTGGGGACGTTTGCGCAATCCCAAACGCGACATGCTTTGGGTTGCCTTGGCCGGCCCGGCCTCCAATATGTTGATGGCTATTTTGTGGGTCCTTTATGCCCATTTGATGGTCAAGCTGGGGCAGGGTGACAGCCGCTTCTGGATGGGGATGGCAGTGGCTGGCGTACAGGTCAACCTGGTGTTGATGGCACTGAATCTGCTGCCTTTGCCGCCTTTGGACGGTGGGCGCATTGTATTTAGTCTATTGCCTAATCGTTGGGCCTATCATTATTCTCGTATCGAGCCTTATGGCATGATCATTCTGATCTTGCTGATGTTTACCGGTGTGCTCTGGACCCTGATGAGTCCTTTGATTGCACTGGGTGAAGGCATATTGAAATGGTTCTTATGATTTAACGGCTTATCCGTTAAACTTGTGAGTCATATTTTTTTTGGGCTATAGGGCCTTAAACCCGGAGATTCATCTCATCATGGCAAGTTCGGACTCTGCTATTTCCAATTTTCAGGGCAGTATGGTTGCCCTTGTTACACCCATGGATCCCAATGGGGGTCTGGATTTTGCCGCTTACCGAAAGCTGATCGACTGGCACATTCAGGAAGGAACGCGTGTGCTGGTGGTTGTTGGGACCTCGGGCGAATCGCCTACGGTGTCGGTTGATGAACACGCTGAACTGATCAAGATTGCCGTTGAGCACGCCGCCGGTCGTGTTCCGGTGATTGCTGGTGTGGGTGGCAACTCCACCCGTGAGGCCATTGAGCTGTCGCGTCACGCCCAGCAAGTGGGTGCAGACGCTGGCTTGTCGGTGGTGCCTTACTACAACCGTCCCACCCAGGAAGGCATGTACCAGCACTTTCGCGCTATTGCCGAAGCGGTGAGCCTGCCCCAGTTTTTGTACAACGTGCCAGGCCGCACGGTCGCCGATTTGCAGAACGATACCGTGCTGCGTCTGGCTCAAATCCCCAACATCATCGGTATCAAGGACGCAACGGGCGACTTGGCTCGTGGTGGCTTGCTGCTGCGCGATGCGCCGGAAGACTTTATTGTGGTCAGCGGTGATGATCCTACCGCTGCTGCGTATATCTTATTGGGCGCCAAAGGCAATATTTCCGTGACGGCCAACGTGGCCCCACGCCTGATGAGCCAGTTGTGTCAGGCTGCTCTGGATATGGACGTACCGACGGTACGCCGTTTGAATGCCTATCTGGCAGGTTTGAATAAGAACCTGTTTATTGAGGCTAACCCCATTCCCGTGAAATGGGCCGTTGCAGAAATGGGCCTTACTCAGCTGGGATATCGTTTACCATTGACGCCGTTAAGTGCACAGCATCACGAATTGCTGCGTCAATCCTTGAAACTTGCGGATCTTCTTCCATGATTGCTAAGCCAGTTAATAAAAGCCTGATAGGGCTGTCTTTGAGCCTATTGGTACTGTCGGGCTGCTCGACAATGGACCAGATAATGGGTCAGGGCGAGTCGGTGAATTACAAGAGTACGGTTGCAGGCGATCCATTGAGCATTCCGCCGGATCTGACCCAGGCTAACCGCGACGCACATTACCGTGCGCCAGAAGGTGTCACGTCTTATTCGGTCTACTCGCAAGGCCAGAATGCGCAGCAACTCAAAGGCGGGGCAGATGATATCCTGCCTCAGTCCGACGCCATCAAGGTGATGCGTGACGGTGATCTGCGTTGGCTGGTTGTAGACCGGCCCGTGGAAGACCTGTTCCCCCGTATTATCGAATTCTGGGGTGATCATGGTTTTACCATTCAGTCTCAAGATCCTCGTGCTGGTTTGATCCAGACCGATTGGGCTGAAAACCGTGCCAAGATTCCAGAAAGCTGGATTCGCAGCGCCTTGGGTTCCATCATCGACCAGGTCTTTGACAGCGGCGAACGTGACCGCTTCCGCACCCGCTTTGAGCGTGTCGGCAACAAGACCGAAATCTATGTGTCTCACCAGCATATGGAAGAGACACCGACGGCAGACGGCACCGCCTTTAAGTGGGTGTTTGCCAAAGAAGATCCCGGTCTGAATGCCGCCATGCTGGCTCGCATGATGGTGTTTTTGGGCTCGGATATTGAAACCGCACGTGAACAAGTGGCCAATGCCACCAAGGATCCTGCTGGCGTTCAAGTCCAGACCTCAGACAAGGGCGATCAGGCCGAATTGATGCTGAACGAGTCCTTTGATCGTGCATGGCGTCGTGTTGGCGTGGCCATCGACTCCGCCGGCTTCTCGGTTGAAGATCGTGATCGTTCCGCTGGTGAATTCTTTATCCGCTATCTGGATTCGGATACCGGCGAGAAGATCGAACAGCAAAACATTATTGGTCGCCTCTTCGGCAGCCGCAACACCGCCGAAGCCACTCCGTTCCGCATCAAGCTCAGTGCTCAAGGTGCAGGCACTCGCGTAACGGTGCTGGATCAGCAAGGCCAGGAACAGACGACAGCGACAGCCAAGCGCATTATTAATGTGCTGTCCACCAATCTGCGCCCCGGTAGCTGATTGTTGTAAGCTGGCCTGCGGGTCGCCTGGAAAAAGCCCTGGTTTCGTGCCAGGGCTTTTTTTATGTCTTTGCCCCGTACTGCGTGACCTTGCTCTTTTTCTCTTATCGAAGAAGAGCTAACAGGGGCAAGGAATACTATGAGGTCAAGGTGATTAGCGCTTGTTTTCCCTTTACAGAAGAAGAGGCACTTGACGGCCTTTTCCTGAAAGGACGCAGTACTTTTTTCAGGCTACGCTGGGCTTTGTGAGTAGTGTCTGTGTTGCTGTTGCCCCTGAAAGTGGCGCAAGGCCTTTTTCTGGCAGGGGTTTGAGAGAGAGCACCTTTTATTTTGTGAGCAGAGTAAATCTTTATCGAGCAGGGCTGGACTTTCTCCAAAACAGTAAAGATAATAGGAACTATTATCATTTGGTGTGTTTTAGGGAGTGGCCCATGCTGAAATCGTTTTACCGTAACGGTTTACGTTTTTGCCTGCGCATGCTGCGTGGCTCACAAGCCTCTGTTCATGCTCCTTCAGAACCGGGGGCTCGTGTGTTGGCAATGATCGAGGCCTTGCCTCGTCGTCGTCGCGAAGCTTTTGTGCTGCATCGCTTCGAGGGGCTGAACTACAAAGAAATTGCGACTCGCATGGGCACCAGCCCCCGAGTGGTTGAGCACTATATCCGCATGGCTATGCTGGCGTGCCGTCACAATCCGGCACAGGCCAATCGGGTGGATGGGGTCGTGCCGCGTCCGGCTGGTTCGTATGTCTAAGGACGAGCACATGCAGCACATTGATGAGCAGGCCTTGAGCTGGCTGCTTAAGCATCATGATCCCAAACACCAGAACGATGCCCGCAGCCAGTCCGCGTTCCGTGCCTGGCTGTCCATTGATCCCCAGCACCAGGCTGCTTTCTTGCGTTGGAAGCTGGAGTGGGAAGCGATGGATGGAATCAGCCAGGAGCAACTGACCAATTTGCGTGCAACATCCCGGCAAGCCGCAGCAGGGCAGGGAACATGGCGTCAACGCGTGCTAAATCGCTGCGTGGACGTCTGGTCTGCCAACCCCGCCTTGCGTTTTGCCTTGGGCGGTGCGGTGTGTCTGCTGCTGGGCGTGGCGTTTTTGGGTAGCGTCGGCAGCTACTTTCTTTAAACTCCATAAAAAGCGCTTAGTCTTTATCTTCCCAGGGTGAACGTAGATAGTGCGCCGCTTGCTGGATACGATCATCCAGTGTGGTGGCATTCAGTCTTGGAATGACACCCAGACAAGGGCCGGGCAAATAGTCATGCAGCGTTTGCAGGTTCTCCTTGGCATAACTCATCTCCGGGGCGATGTGGTTGGCGACCCAGCCCAGCAAGTGCAAACCACTGGCGCGTATGGCTTGAGCCGTCAGCAAAGCATGATTCAAGGCCCCCAAACGTAAACCAACAACCAAGACCACTGGTAGCTGCAAAGCCTGCGCCAGATCGACGCCTGTCCGACCTTGGCCCAAGGGCAGCATGAAGCCACCCACCCCTTCGACGACGACATAGTCCGCTGATTTCACCGCTGCTTGAACCGTCTTTTGAATCAGAGTCGGTTCCAATTCGATGCCTGCTTGCTCAGCCAGAATATGAGGGGCCGCAGCCGGTTTAAACAGGTACGGTGTCAGCGTTTCCGGCGCAGCGTTCAGGCTGGAGTGCCGCGCCAGGGCATTCACATCCTCGTTGTGTAGACGGCCATTTATTTCTTCCGCTCCCGATGCAATGGGTTTGATGCCTAGCGTGCTTGCGCCGCTTTGGTTCAGCACGTGGAGCAACGCCGAGCTGACCAGCGTTTTGCCAATCTCCGTATCGGTGCCCGTCACAAAGCAGGCCCTCATGCGTATTCCTTTAGCAGGCGACCTAAGCCAGTCAATACATGTTCGATTTCTTTCGTACCCCATAGATAGCCGGGCATCAGATATACCGTATTGCCGATAGGGCGCAGCATCAGCCCCTGTTGCAGGGCAGAGTGGTAAAAGCGTCGTGCGAAGCCCTGGTGATCGTACTGGGCTGGGCCCGTGTCCAGATCAAAGGCCCAGATCACTCCGCAGCGGCGCAGATGCTGCATCTTGGGATATTGCCGATTCAGTTTGTGCAAGCCGTCATCAAGTGCTTGTCCCAGCGTTTTTTGCAGCTCGTAGACAGGGTATTGCTGAAACAGCTCCAAGGTGGCCAGCGCTGCGCGGCAGGCCAAGGGGTTGCCGGTGTAGGAGTGGGAATGCAGAAAGCCCCGACGCAAGTCCTGGTCATAAAAACCTTGATAAATCGTGGGGCTGGATAGCACCACGGACAAAGGCAATGTCCCGCCGGTAATTCCCTTGGACAAGCACAGCAGATCTGGCCAGATACCTGCTTGTTCGCAGGCAAAGAAGGTGCCGGTACGCCCGCAACCCACAGCAATTTCGTCCAGAATCAAATGCACCTGATAGCGGTCGCATAGCTCGCGCACACCGCGCAGATAGTCGGGTGAGTGCATGCACATGCCAGCCGCACATTGCACCAGGGGTTCCAAAATCACAGCGGCAATATCCTGATGGCTATTCAGAATCTGTTCCAAAGACTGCAGGGCGTTTTCGGTGATCTGGCTGTGTTCGTCCGGGCTCTTGGCCTGCCGCAGATCGGGGCTGGCTGCGGTGTACTGCTGGCCTAGCTGTGAGCCGTAGTTTTCTCGGAACAAGGGCACATCGGTCACGGCTAGCGCACCCAGCGTCTCGCCGTGGTAGCCCTGTGCGATGCCTACGAAACGGTGCTTGTGCTCCTGCCCCTGGTTGCGCCAGTAATGCACGCTTAGCTTGAGGGCAATTTCCACGGCGGAAGCGCCATCGCTGGCATAAAAAGCATGGCCTAAGCGATGATCGCTCAAGGCGGCCAAGCGCTCGGACAGTTGCACGACCGGCTCGTGGGTCAGGCCGCAGAGCATGATGTGGTCTAACTGCTGTACCTGATCGCTAATTGCCTGCACCAGATGCGGGTGGCTATGCCCGAACAGGTTTACCCACCAGGAGCTGATGGCGTCCAGGTAGGCGTTGCCGTGAGCATCATACAGCCAGGCACCTTGGGCGCGTTTGATGGCCAGTAGCGGCACGCCCCGATCATGGTGCTGCATTTGAGTGCAAGGATGCCAGACCGCTTGCAAGCTGCGTTGGGCCAAAGGAGGGAGGGAGTTTGAGTTCATGGCAAATCACCGTAAAGAGTGGGCGGCTTCATGTAGTGCCTGGACCAGTTGTTCAATGTCTTGATGCCGGTGCGCGGCAGACAGGGAAATGCGTAATCGGGCTTGATGGCGGGGAACGGTGGGCGGTCGTATGGCCGGTGCCCAAATACC
Organism: Alcaligenes sp. LTN-3; assembly: GCF_059735605.1. Taxonomy (NCBI): domain Bacteria; kingdom Pseudomonadati; phylum Pseudomonadota; class Betaproteobacteria; order Burkholderiales; family Alcaligenaceae; genus Alcaligenes; species Alcaligenes sp. LTN-3. Next base: position 779,864 of record NZ_JCAPDN010000002.1, read on the forward strand.
TTTTTGAAGGAGCGTTTCGGATAGCTGCAAGGTGGGTTCGACCTCGCCAATCAGCAGGCTTTGTACCGGCGTCTTGGACGGAGCCAAGCGCCAGGGCAGATTCCGGCTCAGGGTTTGCAGCGTTTGGATGTGTTCTGTCAGCAAGGTCCGCTGTGCTTGAGCTTGTTTGATTAGTTGCAGACAGGCCAGCAAGGATGCGCAATGAGCTGGGGCCAGCCCGGTGCTGTACACATAGCTGCGAGCCGATTGAGTGAGCCAGTCCGCCAGGCTATGGGAGCAGGCGATAAACGCGCCGCCTTGACCGGCTGCCTTGCCAAAAGTCCCCAGATAAATCAGGCGCTGACGTTGCGTGGCCTTGAGCTGAAAATGCTCCGGCGCGCCGCGTCCGTTTTCGCCCAATATCCCCAGGCCATGCGCATCGTCCAAATACAACAAAGCATCGTGGCGTTCGCATAAGGCGATCAGCTCATCAAGCGGGGCAATCGTTCCGTCCATGCTGAACAGGCTGTCCGAGATCACCAGCTTGAACCCTGTCGTAGGGCGGCTGAGTAAGTCATCCAGGCGTGCCATATCCCTATGGGGATAGACGCGTAAACGGGCACCGGATAGACGGCTGGCATCAATCAGGCTGGCGTGGTTCAGCCTGTCACAGAAGATCGTGTCGCCAGTGCCGACTAGCGCGGGAATGACACCCAAGCTGGCCTGATAACCACTGACAAAAAGACGGCTGGCCTCAAAGCCACTCCAGTCTGCCAGATCCTGCTCCAGTGCCTGAGCCTGTGCATGATGCCCACAAATCAGCGGAGATGCGGTGGCTCCGGCGACGTCCTGTGCTTGTAGCTGCTTGAGCGCTGGGTGCTGACTCAGCCCCAGATAGTCATTGCCGGCGAAATTCAGCAAGACCTGGCCATTGCGTTCGATATGCGCGTTTGGCAAGGGACGGCTGATGGCTCTTTGTCGCCACAGCTTCTTGGCTTTCAACGCCTTCAGTTGTTGATCCAGGTGAGAGAGAAAAGCACTCATGACAGCAAGGCCCGGTATTGAACCGACAAGCGGTTCCAGCCCCGATAGGCGGGAAGCTGAATGCGTTCACCTTGGCCTAATTGAAGGCGAGGTAATAAAGGCAGGAACTGCTCAAGCGTCAGCCTGGCTTCCAACTGCACCAAACCAGCACCCAGGCAATGATGAATTCCGTGGCCCATGGAGAGCTCGGCCTGATTGTTGCGATTGAAATCCAGCTCGTCGGGATGGGCAAAAATCTCCGGGTCCCGGTTGGCAGCGCCCAAAAGCAACAGCAGCAATTGTCCCTTGCGTAAATGCTGACCGTGCCAGTGCTGGTCCTGCATCAAACGTCTGGCTGTGTATTGAATCGGGCTGTCGTGGCGCAGCACCTCTTTGATCGCGGCAGGAATCTTCTGGGGATTCGATAGCAAGTCTTGCTGCTTTGTGCAGTCGTCCAGCAGAGTTTGAAACAAGGAGCTGAGCAGATGCCGGGAGGTTTCATAGCCGGCAAAGAGCAACATACAGGACTGCGCCAAACGTTCGCGCCTGCCTTGAAGAGAGAGTTGCTTGTCATGCAAAAGCCGCCAAGCCAAGCCACCTTCTTGTAGGTTGGCGCTGTTCCCCAGAAAGTCGGCCATATCCAACAAGGCGTCCTGCGTGTCCATCAACAAGGGCTGATCTGGTGTCGCTTGTCCAATAAAACGCGCCAGTTGCTCTGACCAGGCCTGAAAAACAGATAAGGGTAGCTGCTGCAAACCGAGTACATCCATCATGACCAAGGCGGGGAGCGGACGGCAGACTTCATCCACCAGATCGGCAGAGCCGTGCTGTAGTTTGTTTTCCAAGCCCAGGTGGATTTGCGCAACGCGCTTTTCAATGGTGCCGTGTAGGGTGTCCAAGGCCTTTGCGCTAAAGGCGGCATTCACCACTCGCCGGACACGGGTGTGACGGGGACGATCCAGAAACACCAGTGTCCTGGCCAACAAGCCCTTGAAGGTTTGCAGACGCGGGGAGGGATGAGCACCTGCTTGAGATACCCACCCACCAACACGCCGCACACTTAAATCGGGATGCCGCAGGGCGGCTTGGACATCGCCGTGTCTGTGGACCAGCCACGCCCCACCACAGAAATCCGCATCCCACACCAAAGGTGGCCCCTGGCGAAGGCGGGCATAAGCCGGATAGGGAGACGCAAGATTGAAATCGCCAAACATGACACTGTTTCCTGAAGATCAAAGCCAGCGCAGGCTAGCACTTGAGCCGGGAAGAGGCAGTCAGGAGATTGTTTCTATTAATTCTTTCAGGGTGTTTTGAGCTAATTAATGAGTTATTTGCCGTTTATGACTACTGTTAGCTGTTTTTGTGTGACTGTTTTTTACAATAAAATTGATGAGCGAACTCGAGGTGATGGTCTTTTCTTTGCAGAAACCCTTTTTTTCTATGATTTAAAATTTTGTTTAAAATCAGATGCTTATGGGGTGGTGTGAAAAAAGGGTTTTAGTCGCAAAAAAAGCCATAAGATAGAGCCTGATTAGCATTCAGGGATGAACGCTCTAGTTTGCTGCCGAGTAGGCAGCTTAGAAAACAGTACACTCGCCATCGCCAATAATATCTACGTTTGCTGCCGAGTAGGCAGCTTAGAAAAAGAGCCAAACGTGAAACCTACATGAAGGATTGTTTGCTGCCGAGTAGGCAGCTTAGAAAATCCCCGCATTTTCAGTTTCACGACCGATTTTGTTTGCTGCCGAGTAGGCAGCTTAGAAATGTCGTAGCGAACTGAACAAGCGCATCTTCCATGTTTGCTGCCGAGTAGGCAGTTCAGAAAAAGTATGGGCTGTGCTTTTTGCTAGGCGTTAAGTGTGGCGCGTCGTAAGCAGTTGAGAAAAGCTTCTGGGTTTGTAGCGTATGCAGATAAGGTTTGCTGCGATAGAGGCCGCTGAAAAGGTTTAAATGTCGGATGCCCAGCTAGCTTTTTGTCGTAGGCCATCGCCTATCCAGTGGCAAGGCCAGTGCTGGTATCGGCCCTGCAGCAATGGCAGGCTAGGACTACCGCCCTAGTCTGCTATTTATTCCAACTAATCACCGGGCATCAGATGCTGCTGGCAGTCCATCATTACTTAGTTTTTCGGTTTTACGCTGCGGCAACTTCCCGTTCAAAATAAAGTACGCCAACAGACCAATCACCAGTCCCCAGAAGGCCCCGCCAATCCCGAATAGCGTGATATTGGCAGCCGAGGCCAGGAATGTAATCAAGGCTGCTTCACGCGATTTGACGTCTGCCATGGCGCCGGCCAGGCTGCCACCAATGGTTCCCAGTAGCGCCAAGCCCGCCAGGGTGGTGATGAAGGTTGCGGGGAAAGCCATGAACACGGCGGCCAGCGTCAGGCCAAAAACACCGACAAGAATGTAGAACACGCCGGCTGCAATTCCGGCAACCCAGCGTTTGGAGGGATCCTGGTGCGCTTCTGGCCCGGTGCAAATGGCAGCGGTAATGGCCGCTACATTCATGGCGTGAGAGCCAAAAGGAGCCATGATCAGCGAGCCCAGACCGGTTACCCACACAATCGGGTTGGCGCTGGTACGAAAACCGTCGTTACGCAGGACCAGCATGCCTGGCATGTATTGGCCAGTTAGCGTAATCAGAAACAAAGGCAAGGCCACGCTCAGCAGGGCATTGAGCGTAAACACCGGCATGGTGAACACCGGCGCGGCCAGTTCCAGTTTCAGGCCACTGAGGTCGACGCGATGCTCCAACAGCAAAAAACTCAGGCCCAGGATCAGAATTCCCACCACAGCATAGCGTGCGGAAAAGCGTTTGATGATCAGGTAGGCCAGGATCAGCAAGCCTGCCAGTTTCGGGTCCAGTGTCATGCTGCCAAATGCCCCAATGCCAAATTGCAGCAGAATCCCGGCCAGCAGGCCGGCGGCGATGCCGTTGGGAATCAGGCGGATCAGGCGCTCGAAGTAGGAGGACAGCCCCAGGGCGACGAAGGCTGCTGCCGAGATCAAGTAGGCGCCGATGGCTTCTTCATACGGCGTGGTGGCCAGCGCGGTTACCAGGAAGGCGGCGGCCGGGGTCGACCAGGCGGTGATGATGGGCTCGCGCGAGACCCAGCTCAAGAGCAGGCCGGTAACGCCGACGCCAATCGAGATCGACCAGACCCAGGACGCGGTCAGCTCGGGGCTGAGCCCGGCGACCTTGGCGGCCTGGAAAACCAGAATAAAGGTGCCGCCGTAGTTAACGATGACCGAGATGAGGCCGGCCACGATAGGCGGGACCAGATCGCTGACTAAATAGGATGAGGATGATCGAGAGGTAGACATAGTGCTCTGCGCTTTCCAAAAGGAGAGATGACAAACGAGCACTAGTTATAGCGACTAAATGGACTGGTCTGATAGGACGCTTTTCTGGTGTAGGGCAGACCACTTTTGAATTAAGTAGGTGCCTGACTATATTGAGTGGGGTGGCTACGTGATTTTTGAGGGTGGCCCGAACTGGATTAAAGCTGGGCTGCAAAGCCACTAATGGTGGCTTTATGACGAGTTGCTCGTCTTGTGAATCGCGTTTTTCATGATAGTACTTTTTATTGCTGCACGGCGTGAATAATGCTGCCGCAACCGCAACCGCAACCGCAACCGCAACCGCAACCGCAACCGCAACCGCAACCGCAACCGCAACCGCAACCGCAACCTCAACCTCAACCAACAAATATATCGGACTTTTGATTCTTGGCGGGCTAGAAATAAGAAAGCGGGGCAGCTTGCAGGCTGCCTCGCTTTTTTGCTGAACTCGCCAGAGTTAGTGGCTCGGTGCTCAGTTTTCCTTGAATTGCAGCCAGCCGTCGTCCAGCCAGGCATTGAGCATTTCACGTTCGTCTTCATCCAGGGCTTCAAAATGCTCGCCGGGGATTGAGAGCTGACGCTGGTCAGCCAACAATTTCAGCGCCGGGCTGGCCGGGCAGGGGGCCACTTCACCATTGATATACAGCTCATCGCCCCGGTACATCATGCGCGAGCAGCGGTCCAGCGCCAAGCGGCCTTCGGGCAGCTCGGGGTCGTGTAAATCAACCGGATCTTCGGCAATGTCGAACCAGCTATTGCTGGGCAATTCGGTCAACCAGACACCCAGGAAGCGAGAGGCTAGTGCCTCATCAAAACGAATGGCATTCAAGGCATCCAGCGACTTTTGAATCAGGTTTTCTGGCAAGGCGGCAGGTGTGGTGCTGGCCTGTGCGTCCGGGTCGGTGTAGCGCTGTTGCATGGACTCGGGCATGGGTATTGGCGGGTCGGCATACAGACCAAAGCCTTCACCACTGGCGGCGGCCAGTTGATCTGAGGCGGCATCCATCAAACCCCGAGCCAGCGTTGCCTGGGTGGGCGAGCGAAAGCCGATGGAAATCGTCATGCAGTCGCCAATCGCAATCCCGTCATGTGCTACGTGCGGGGGCAGATACAGCATATCGCCGGGTTCCAGGGTGAACTCTTCCTCTACCTGAAAATTGCGCAAAATCTTCAAGGGCAGATCAGGCACCAGACTCAAGTCTTTTTGCTGGCTGATGCGCCAGTGACGCTTGCCGTGGGCTTGCAGCAAGAACACGTCGTAGCTGTCGAAGTGCGGGCCTACGCCACCGCCGTCAGAGGCAATACTGATCATGGCGTCGTCCAGACGGGCATCGCCAATGAAGCGGAACTGACGCATCAGGGCAGCGGTATTGTCGTCGTGCAGATCTACGCTTTGTGCCAGGGCGGTCCAGTTGGGCTGCGAGGCGGGCGGCAGCTCGTCAAACGGCCCGGTTTCCATTTCCCAGTCGTCGCCGTCATGGATGATCAAGCGCGATTCGACTTCTTCGCGCGTTACCAGTTCGCGGATATTGTCTATGCTCAGCGAGTGCTTGAAATTAGGGATGGCGCCGCGTATCAATAACGGTTTGCGTTGCCAGTAGGTTTGCATGAACTCATGCGCGCTGATGCCGCCCAAAAGGGTCAATGGCTGATCGATAGTCATGGACTGCCCGAACAAGAATTAAATTAGCCCGTAGCTTAACTGATCCGGCCTGTCACGGCTTGGGCGCAGTTAGCTGATAAGACGTGTATAGCGCAAAGAAAGCAGAAAAATAGGGACAAAATGCTGTGTCCGCGTTTGGACAGGGATGATTGGCAATCAGGCAATCAGGCAATCAGGCAATCTAGACAGGTACGTCGATGGTCAGGTTTTTCCCCAGGGGCCTGGTAGGTAGACTGGATAGACCTTTGCTGATGCCGTGGGGGCTTTGGTGTCAATGACACAGAGCAAGCAAAGGTCGTCAGACTGGCATCCAGAGAGCAGGCTGAAAGAACGGCCTGAAAAGGGAGCCGCCCAGGCTCCCTTGGCTTTGTCTACCCAGCGGATTTCATCTCTTTTTTCCAGCGATACAGCAGATCCAGGGCATCGCGTGCGCTCAAGTCATCCACATCCAGTTGCTTGAACTGATCCAGCAGTTCCAGTGCCTGTTCCGTGATCGGGTCAGACTCTGTCGCCGTGGCTTCAGGCGCACTACCTGCATTGAACAGATCCAGTTGTGCACTAGGATCATTTTGTGCTTCCAGACGGCTTAGTTCACGGCTGGCCTGACGGATGACCGCAGAGGGGATACCGGCACGTTGTGCAACCTGAATCCCGTAACTGCGACTGGCTGGACCTTCTTGAACTTCGTGCAGGAACACAATGCCTGAAGCCGATTCTGCGGCGGCCAGATGCACATTGGCAGCCGCAGGCAATTCGTTGGGCAAACGCGTGATTTCAAAGTAGTGCGTGGCAAATAAGGTCAATGCCTGATTGTGGCTGAGCAGGCGATGCGCGATGGACCAGGCCAGGGCCAGACCATCGTAGGTGGATGTCCCGCGCCCAATCTCATCCATCAGCACCAGGCTGTAGGGGGTGGCGCCGGCCAGAATCGCGGCCGCTTCGGTCATTTCCATCATGAAGGTGGAGCGGCCACCGGCCAGGTCATCAGCCGCGCCGATACGGGTAAAGATGCGATCGATCTGACCAATGCGGGCTGTGTTGGCCGGCACAAAGCTGCCGATGCGGGCCAATAAGGCAATCAAGGCAACCTGTCGCATATAGGTGGACTTACCACCCATATTCGGGCCGGTAATCAGCAACATGCGGCGTTGTGCATGCATCTCACAATGGTTGGGTGTGAAACGCTCGATACTGTGTTCCACCACGGGATGACGACCCGCTTCGATCCAGATGCCAGCTTGCTCGCTTAGTTCGGGGGCGACCCAGTTATTGTCTAGTGCATGCAGCGCCAGTGAGGACAGGGTATCCAGTTCCGCCAGGGCGCTGGAGCACAGGGCCAAGGGACCCGCGTAGCTTTGCAGCTTGTCCAGCAATTGATCGAACAGGAACTTCTCGCGGCTCAGGCTGCGGTCCTTGGCGGACAGGACTTTGTCCTCCCATTCTTTTAGCTCAGGTGTGATGAAGCGTTCGGCATTTTTTAGTGTCTGGCGGCGGCGGTAATCGTCGGGGACTTTGTCGGCCTGACCCCGGCTGACCTCAATAAAGAAACCATGCACACGGTTGTATTCGACGCGTAGGGTGGCGATGCCGGTACGCTCGCGCTCCCGGGCTTCGATCTTGACCAACACATCGCCGCTGTCGCTGGCCAAGCTGCGCAATTCGTCCAGGTCGGCATCGTAGCCATCGGCAATGACACCCCCATCCCGTACGAGCAAGGCAGGCTCGGGGGCGATAGCGGCCTGCAGCAAAGAGGCCAGTTCAGGGTCTAGCGCCAGGTTTAACAAATGCCCATACAAATGTTCAGACTGAGCAAAGTTGTGTTCTAGTTCCTGACGCAGCTCGGGTAGCGTTGCCAGCGCATCGCGCAAACTGGCCAGTTCCCGTGGACGCACGCTGCGTAAGGAAATACGCGTGGCAATACGCTCCAGGTCTGGAAAACGACGCAGGGCATGGCGCAGCACACCCAAAGGATCGCCTGCATTCAAGCTGGCGCTTTGCTGGGTTTGGAAAAATAGGGACACCACATCCTGACGTTGCTGGACGGCGTGGTTCAGACGCAAGGGATGGTGCAGCCAGCGACGCAGCAAACGGCTGCCCATGGGGGTCTGGCAATGATCCAGCGTAGAGAACAGCGTCGGGCTGGTTTCACCGCTAATGGTTTCGGTAATTTCCAGATTCTTGCGCGTGACCGCATCCAGCACCAGAAAGTCCGAACTATGCTGAACACGGATAGCCGTGATGTGAACCAGGGATTGGGATTGCGTGCTGCCGACATAACGCAGCAAGGCTCCGGCTGCTGCCGTAGCCGCAGGCAGATCGTCCAGACCAAAGCTGGCCAAAGAGTCCAGATCGAAATGGTCCAGCAGGGTTTCGCGTGAACCGTCTTGCGCAAAGTGCCAGTCCGGCAAGGTGTGGCAACTGGCTTGCGGCAGTTCCGGGGCAGGGCGCAGCGATTCGGGGTAGACCAGCTCGACGGGGCCGATACGGTTCAGTTCCGTGTCCAGCATGTCCGGCTCGCACTGGCTGACCAGAAATTCGCCACTGGCCAGGTTCATCCAGGCCAGTCCGACCATTTCCTGGCGTTGTACTTTGATGAGTGTGCATGCGGCGATCAGGCGATCTGCCTTGGGAGGCAGCAAGGCATCATCGGTCAGCGTGCCGGGGGTGACTACGCGCATGATCTTGCGCTCGACCGGTCCTTTGCTGGTAGCCGGGTCACCGACTTGCTCACAGATGGCGACGGATTCGCCCAAAGCGACTAAACGCGCCAGATACCCTTCCATGGCATGAAAAGGCACACCTGCCATCGGGATGGGCTCGCCGTTGGAGGACCCGCGCTTGGTCAGTGTCAGGTTTAGCAGGCGCGCGCCGCGCTCGGCATCGGCGTAGAACATCTCATAGAAGTCCCCCATCCGATAGAACAGCAGATGCGAGCCGGCCTCCGCTTTGAGCTGAAGGTATTGACGCATCATGGGCGTGTGGGCGGACAGATCGGCAGCAGAAGTCATAGCACAGTTACAGGTCAGGGAATTCAACAACAAGGCCGCCCAGAAGGCGGCTGAGTCGATATTGTAGCGAGGGCAGTCAAGCGGGGGGGAGGGAAGCGGCTGATTTAGTCCCGCGTGTTTCCCCTTACGGAGCAGGGATATCCCGGTTTTGAGCATAGAGGTGCTTAATGCAATAATGGAAATGATAATCACTTCTATTCCGAAAACAGGATATGCCCATGTTCACACGTTGTCTTGCTTTGTCTGTCTTGTCTGCCGCTTTGCTCAGTGCCGGATCGCTTGCTCACGCCCAGCCGTCAGAGGCTGTCTCGCTGCCCTTGACGCCGGAGCTGGCACAAAAAACCTCGATTACGGCAGAAGGAGCCTTGCGCAAGGATCTGGCTTACGGGATTTATCAAGCGGTTTACAGCCCCTTTGATAATTCCTTGTATGTGGCCTCGGCAGAGCGGGCGCCGTCGGTTCGTGGCGGCGTGATCTATAAGCTGGACCCCATCACCCTGGATGTGAAGGGGACCATGTATACCGACCAGAGCAATTTCGGCCTGGCAAGGAACGCCTCGGGCGATACGTTGTACGTGACCAATAGTCTGGCTGCTGCCGTCTCCAAAGTAGGGCTAAAGGAGGACGGAAACATAGAGCGCGTCCACTTCAACAATAAGAGTTTTGATGACACCAAAATGGGTCCGCGCACGATTCGTCACGATCCTCAGCAAGGTCGTATCTATGTGGGAGCCGTAGGCGCGCCTGCCGTGATCTGGGTGTTGGATGATCGCACTCTGGAGCTGATTGACACCATTGAAAACGCTGGCAAATGGGTCACGGGGCTCTTGGTGGATTCGGCCTCGCATCGTCTGTATGCCGCCAATGGTGATGGTGAGGTGATGGTGGTGAATACCCAAACCAATCAGATTGAACAGCGCTGGAAACCGGCGGGCGTCAAACCCGCCTTGCTCTTGAATTTTGCGCTGGACTCCAGCCGCAATCGCCTCTATGTGACAGAGACCAAGGACCAGAAAACCGTGTATGTGCTAGATGCCCGAGACGGCAAATTGCTGCAGACACTGCCGGTGGGCGACGCGATGGATATCTTGTACAACGCCGATCGTGATGAGTTGTACTTGACGCATCGTGAGCAAGGCAAGGTATCCGTGTTGGATGGCGCCAGCTATGCGGTCAAGGCGCAGTACAACTTGCCTGATAACCCCAACAGCCTGGAACTGGGTCCGGACAGCCAGTTGTACGTAACCGTTAAGGCGCCTGCTACCCCGCAGTACAAGGCCAGCAAGCGTGAAAGTGTGGTGCGCATTGATCTGAAGAACATCAAGGGTTGATAGGTAATCGTGATGACTTCTTTATTCAAACCTTGCCTGGGACGCACCTTGGTCTTGTCCTTGTTTGCTCTTCATGTTCAGGCTCAGGCCCAAGACAATGTCAATCGTGCCCAGACGCCGGAGTTATCAACCATTACCGTCAATGCCAGTGCCGATGCGTCGCGTCAGGGTTTGCTGCCGGAGTATGCTGGCGGCCAGGTCGCCAGCGGAGGCCGGGTTGGGATACTGGGTTCCCTGGACAATATGGACTCGCCCTTTAGCGTCAATAGCTATACCAGCCGCTATATCGAGCAACTGCAGGCGTCCACGGTAGCCGATGTGGTGCGCCATGATCCTTCTGTGCGTGTGGCCCGTGGTTTTGGCAACTTCCAGGAAAGTTTTTTCATCCGGGGCTTTTTGACGGCTTCCGATGATATTGCCTACAACGGCCTGTTTGGACTGCTGCCCCGACAAGCGACGGCTGCGGAACTGGCCGAGCGCATTGAAGTGCTGCATGGAGCAGGGGGGTTTCTGTATGGTGCCGCGCCCTCTGGCGGTGGTATTGGCGGCACGATTAACGTGCTGCCCAAACGCGCCGGTGAGAACCCGCTGACCAAGCTTGGTGTGGGTTATGGCAGTGGCGGGCAAAGCCAGATCAAGGTGGATATGTCGCGCCGTTTTGCCGATGATGCGGCCGGTATTCGCGTCAATGCCATCAGGCGTAGTGGCGATACGGCTGTCGACAATGAACATACCCGTCTGGATCTGTACACAGTGGGGATGGATTGGCGTGCTGAGCGCGTACGGTTGTCGGCGGATCTGGGCTATCAGGAGCACAAGCTGCGTGAAGTCCGGCCTAATGTGGCGTTAAAGGCGGGCCTGTCCGCCTTGCCGGACTTGCCTTCACATAAGCGTAACTTCGCTCAGCCCTGGACGTACTCCAATGAGGAAACCGTTTTCGGCACCCTACGCGGGGAATATGACCTGAATGATTCCATTACCCTGTGGGCTGCCTATGGCATGAAACATGGCAAGGAAGATAATCAGCTTGCGACTCAGACGGTCACGGATGCGGTATCTGGCAAAACCACTTTCTCACGTTTCAACAACTCCCGACGCGATGATGTGAAAACAGGCGAATTGGGTTTGCGGGCCCGTTTTGAAACCGGGCCTGTGCTGCATGAACTGGTGGCCGCCGCCTCCTTGTATGACCACAAGGAGAAAAACGCCTGGGCCATGGGCAGCAAGCAGGACAGCAATCTTTATGATCCCGTGAACCAGGCCTTGTCGCCCATCGCCTTTACAGGTGGTGATCTGGGGTCTCCGACGTTGGTAGGGCGCACCAAATTGACCAGTTATACCCTGGGTGATTTGATGTACCTCTGGGATGATCGGTTGGAAGTGATGCTGGGTTTGCGCCATCAAATCATGGAAACGCGTAGCTACGACTATGGCACCCAAGCCTTGCAGCGCAAAGACCGTCAGCAACATACCAGCCCTGCAGCGGGTGTGGTGTTCAAGCTGACGGATGAATGGGCCCTGTATGGCAACTACACGGAAAGCCTGGCACAAGGTGATCTGGCACCGACTCGCTTTAATAACCAGCCGGTTCAAAACGCCGGGCAGCGCTTGTCGGCCTTTGTGGCCAAGCAAAAAGAGCTGGGGGTCAAGTACGACAACGGTTCCATGGGGGGCGGGCTGAGCTTTTTCACCACCACCAAACCGCGTGGCGTGGTCAATGACGAGCTGCGTTTTGTGGAGTCAGGCAAGGATCGCCATAACGGGCTGGAGTTAAGCTTTTACGGTCAATTGACGGACTCCCTGCGCATTCTCGGTGGTGTGACTGCCCTGGACACCAAGCAGAAAAACACGGGTGATCCGCTTAGCGAAGGCCAGCGAGTGATTGGCGTGCCGCGCTGGCAAGGCAGTCTGGGTTTGACCTGGGATGTTGCGCAGGTGACGGGCTTGTCGCTGGATACACAGCTATTGGCCACTGGTGCCCGTTACGCGGATTCGGCCAATGCAATCCGTGTGCCAGGCTGGGTACGCTGGGATCTGGGGGCCAGCTACCAGCGCAAGATCTCCGGTGTGCCGATGACGTTCAGGGCCAGTGTCGAGAATGTCGCCGATACGACGTATTGGGCTTCGGTAGGCGGTTATCCCAATAATGGCTATCTGGTCTTATCGCAGCCACGCACCTTCATGTTGAGTATGTCCGCCGAGTTTTAAGGACGGGGCAGGGGGGGGGGCTCCCCTGCCTTTGTTGGCGTTTTGAACGTGGCCTTCTAAAACGGGAATAGCGTCTTTTACTTCGGAATCATTCGGTCAGTTTTAGTATTGAGCTTTTTTTATGACTATTTAGCGGGTGCTTGCTAGTGTTATCAGCCCGTGGTCTTGTCGCGATTCGTCGTCAGTTATTTGCAGTTTAAGTAATATGACGGCTAAGCAATAAGGCAACTGATTCATCTAATAGAAAAATAAAAAATAAGATGTTACAAGCTGGTTTATGGATCCTATCGCTGCCTCCGACTTGAAAACCATTTTGCATTCTAAGCGTGCCAATATTTATTATTTGGAGCATTGCCGTGTATTGCTTAATGGCGGGCGGGTCGAGTACGTAACCGACGCAGGAAAAAAGGCTTTGTATTGGAATATCCCGATTGCCAATACCACCTGCATTTTGTTGGGAACCGGAACGTCTTTGACCCAGGCAGCTATGCGGGAGCTGGCCAAGGCAGGAGTGCTTGTGGGGTTTTGTGGTGGAGGGGGGACTCCTTTATTTGCGGGTACTCCCATGGACGTAGAGGTGGCATGGCTGAATCCTCAAAGTGAGTATCGCCCCACCGAATACGTGCAGGCTTGGGTGCAGTTTTGGTTTAAAGAGGATTTACGCTTGCAGGCCGCTTTGAGATTGCAGAGCTTGCGACTGAAGTTCTTGCGATCTCAGTGGGGACGCGGAGAAATACAGGAGATGGGCTTTCAGCCGCCTTTGTCCGAGCTGGATGCTTTATTAGAAAAAAGTGCATCTTCTTTGCAATATGCTCCTGACCTCGCCCATGTTTTAACTGAGGAGGCACGACTTAGCAAGGCGTTGTTTCGTATTGCAGCAAATGCCGTGCAATATGGCGAGTTTTCCCGAGTCAAAAAAGGACAGGGTTTGGACCCCGCTAATCGCTTTTTAGATCATGGCAATTATCTGGCCTATGGTCTGGGTGCTACCGCGTGTTGGGTGTTGGGCTTGCCTCATGGTTTGGCTGTATTGCATGGTAAAACGCGTCGAGGTGGCTTGGTGTTTGATGCGGCTGATTTAGTGAAGGATGCCATTATTTTGCCGCAGGCGTTTTTATCTGCGATGCGTGGCGATCAGGAGCAGGAGTTTCGGCGGCACTGCATTGAGGCGCTGACACGCAGTGAATCTTTAGACTTTATGATTGATAGCCTGAAAGACATTGCGACACGTATTTCAGCCGCTGCCGTCGATTCATAGGGCGGCAGGCATGAATATTTTGCTGGTGTCGCAATGTACAAAACAAGCCTTGGCACAAACACGCCGTATCCTGGATCAGTTTGCAGAGCGTAGAGGGGAACGTACCTGGCAAACGGCAATGACTCAGGCAGGTTTGGACACCTTACGCAAATTGCTGCGGCAAACAGCAAGAAAAAATACAGCCGTTGCGTGCCACTGGATACGCGCCAAGGATCACACCGAATTATTGTGGGTGGTGGGCAATCGCAGCCAATTTAATGAGTATGGCGCAGTGCCTACGCATTCCACTGCCCGGGATGTGTTGCGTCAAGCCGATGAGAACAACTGGCACACTCTGTCGCTGATCAATTTGCTGTCTGGCTTGGCGGCCTTGCTGCACGATTTGGGTAAATCTTGTCAGTCGTTTCAGGACCGTTTAAGACCTGGTTCTTTACCGGAGAAGAATCGTTATCGACATGAGTGGGTGTCGGTGCGTCTGTTTCAGGCGTTTGTGGGTAAGGATGACGATCAAGCCTGGCTGATTCGTTTGATACAAGCTGGGCAAAAACAGGCTGATGCTCAGGCATTTGAGCAAATATGGCTGGGTGAATCAGACCATGCTTTGTTTAAAGATGGCCTAGATAAAAATGCAACACAACATCGACCTTTTGCGCAAGATGGCTCTGGCTTGCCCCCTTTGGCACAAGCTATTGCCTGGCTGGTTTTGACGCATCACCGTTTACCTGCTTGCCCCGACGATTTGAATCCCGATCCAGAGCGCAGTCATTGGCATGGGAAAAAGCCTTACAGCGGCAGTGCGCTGCAAATAGAACGTTTGCTGGATAGGGTGGATGCGGATTGGAATGAGCCTTGGCCTGAACATACGGATACTCAAGACCTTGAGCGCTGTCAGCCGTATTGGCATTTCCCGCATGGCTTACCTGTGCGTACCTGGTTGTGGAGGCAACGGGCAGCTCGTTTTGCGAAGGCTTTGCAGCAGCATGTTTTGAATGGGAAAGACATGCTGCATGACCCCTATGTGATGCACTTGTCGCGCTTGTCGCTAATGCTGGCGGATCACTATTACTCGGGTCTGAAAAAACAGCAGTATCGACTTCAGGGCGAGAAAAACTTTCCTCTATATGCCAACACAGATCGAGCGACAGGCCAATTATTACAGCCCTTAGACGAGCATTTGTTGGGGGTGGAGTATCAGGCTGGAAAGCTGGTGTATAGCTTGCCGTCTTTAAAAGGGCAATTGCCCCATTTGATTGCGCATCGAAAACTGAAACAACGTAGTGCTGAGGCTCGGTTTCGTTGGCAGGATAAGGCCGCAGACTTGGCCGTGGCGGTACGGCAAGCCTCCAAGGATCGCGGTGCGTTTATTGTCAATATGGCTTCAACGGGTTGTGGCAAAACCTTGGCCAATGCTCGCATGATGAATGCGCTGGCTGATCCGGCTATAGGGCTGCGTTGTGCGTTTGCAATTGGTTTGCGTACGTTAACGCTGCAGACCGGACGCAGCTTTCAGACGGATTTAGGCTTGGATGAGGACGCCTTGGCCATTCAAGTGGGGGGCTCTAGTCAGAAAGCCTTGTTTGAATATTACGAACAGTTGGCCGAGCATAGCGGTTCTGCATCTCGACAAAGCCTGATCGATGAAAGTAGCCATGTCATTTATGAGAGCAACACCGATCATCCGGCCTTAAAACAGTTGGCGCATGAGCCGGGAGCGCAAAAGTTGTTAAGTGCTCCGTTGCTGGTGTGCACGATTGATCATTTGACTCCCGCAACAGAGAGCTTGCGCGGTGGGCGACAGATTGCGCCTATGCTGCGATTGCTGACGGGAGACCTGGTTCTGGATGAGCCGGACGATTTTGATTTGGCTGATCTCCCCGCCTTGACGCGTTTGGTGCATTGGGCGGGTTTGTTGGGGGCCCGCGTTCTTTTGTCTTCCGCGACCTTGCCTCCGGCTTTGGTTCAAGGGCTTTGTTTAGCCTATGCGTCGGGGCGTCATTGGTTTGAGCGCAATAGGGGACAGAATCCTGCGATGTCTGGGCCTATTCCGTGTCTTTGGATAGATGAGTTTCATCAAACGTATGCACCGTGTTGGCAGGGTCAAGAATTTGCAGCTCAACATCAAGTATTTATACAGAAGCGGGTGCAAGCGCTACATTGCCAAGTCGTCAGACGCCAGGCCGAATTATTGGCTTTGCCTAAAAATATGGCCCGTCTTTCCAAACAGGAGCGGCGTAAGCAGTTTGCAGAGGTGGCACGGCGAGGGATGTTCAAGCTGCATAAGGCGCATCACTGCCAAGACCCTAACAGCGGCAAGCGAATGAGCTTTGGCTTAGTGCGTATGGCGAACATCAACCCTTTGTTCGATGTGGCGGTGGCTTTGCATCAAGCCGGGATGCCTAGTGGCGTCCAATTGCATTTATGTGTGTATCACTCTCAGTATCCACAAGCGATGCGTTCCGCGATCGAGCATATGTTGGATCAGGTTTTGAATAGACGGCAAGCACAGGCTGTTTTTGATCATCCCGTTGTTCGACAGGCATTGGACCAGTCCAGCGCCCAGGACCATCTATTTGTTGTGTTGGGTTCGCCGGTGACAGAAGTCGGTCGAGATCACGATTATGACTGGGCTTTGGTTGAACCCTCGTCTATGCGATCCATTATTCAGTTAGCGGGTCGAGTGCTCCGGCATCGAAGTGATCTACAACCTAGTGAACCCAATATTTTGCTGTGCAACGCTAATTTATTGCACTTCGACGCAGGCAAGGGTAAGCCCGCCTTTTGTCGGCCAGGGTTTGAAGCAGGTGGACCCTATCTTTTGGAAAGTCATTTATTGGAAGATGTGCTCAAGCCTTTGCTGGATGAGAAGCATCAGTTTCCTGTGGATGCCCGTCCGCGAATATTGCCGCGTGCTCTGTCGCAACGGGAACCTGGCAAGAGCTTGGTCGATTTGGAGCATGCGCGGTTGGAGACGCTGATGTTGCCGAACGAAGCGAATTCCTCGGCGCCCGCTTCATTCTCTTTATTGAATGCCAGCAGTTTTTGGGCGGAGCCGCAGGCGCATTTGTTGGGCTTTGTACAGCAAATGCAACCCTTCAGGGAACAAACTACTCAACAAGTGGAACTTGTTTTTTTGCCGGATGAAGACGAAGTCTTGCGGCTGCATAAAGTGCAGGATCAAGAGCGGTATGGAGGAAAGCTGTATGTGTCTGTTGATGCAAGCTTGAAGCATGCCGTGGCGGTGCCAGAGGGTAAAGGCACGAGTAGATGGCAAACGGAGAGCCTGGAAGAATTGATGCAACGTCAGGCGCAGGAAATGGATATGTCCCTAGAGGCGTTTGCCTACAAGTTTGGGATGGTATCAGTAGGGGCGAGTGAAAATGGGTGGTTTTGGAATGAGGCCTTAGGGTTTAGTCGGAAGAGATAGACGCTTAGTCGAGTATTTGTCCGTATTAACAGCACAGTCGCTTGATTGTCAGGAGAGTTAGTGTGAATGAATCTGTAAGGGCTGGAGAAACAGGACGGTGGAGAGCGCTGATTCAGCGCTTTATCCAGGGTCGCTTAGCGGCCAAATTAGAAAAAATGGCCGAGGACGACCCTAAGCGCCCTGATTTGATCGCTCAGTATCAAGTCGAGACGTGGTTGGCGGATGCGGCTCGGCGGGTTAAGCAGATTCAGGCGGTGACGCATGCGTTAAAACCCATTCATCCTGATGCGCGTGGCACGAGTCTGTATGTGGATCCGACGGCTTTACCTGTATTGGCTCAGCTTGGCAGCCATGTGTTAGATGAAAGATTTGCCAGTGATGTGGTCGGTAATGCCGCCGCGCTTGATGTGTATAAGTTTCTCCGCTTGGAGTTGGATGGGCTCAGTATTCTGGATCGCTTGCAAGCGGATGATCCCGCCGTGCTGGCGGCTTTTTGCTCAGATATTGAACAGGCTCGTGAGTGGCGGGATGCCTTTTTGGGCTTGCTTCAGGACAATGGACAATCCATGTCCAGCCACGTCTTGGCTAAGCAACTGTATTGGTTAGTGGGCGAAGATTGTCGCGATGACGCCCAATATCATTTGCTTGCTCCGTTGTTTCCTACTTCGTTGGTGCATGCGGTTCACGCCGTGCTTCAAGAGGATCGGTTTGGCGAACAGATCAAGCAAGCTCGACAAGCACAGCGCGACAAAGTGATGCATGAACATGCTGTGCGTTGGTATCCCGATTTAGCCGTGCGCAAATTGGGTGGTACTAAGCCGCAAAATATTTCTCAGTTAAATAGCGAGCGCGGCGGGGTCAACTATCTACTGAGTTCTTTACCCCCTCGCTGGACATCCCGATCCGCTCCTAGCCCGTGGGCAGTGGTCTCTATTTTTGACTCCCTAGTCATGCAGCGTCAGGAAGTGCGCCAACAAGTAGCTGGTCTGCGACGTTTCTTACAAAGTCAGCCTAAGCCCATTAAAGAAACCCGTGATCGCGTTGATGATTATTTGGTTCGTTTGATTGATGAGCTTGTGTCGTTTGCAGCTGAGTTACGCATGGCTTGGCCTGCCGGTTGGACTGCGGATAGCCGTTGTCAGCTTGCTCGTGAAGAGCAGCTTTGGTTGGATATTGAACGAGTTCGTCAGGAAGAGGTTTTCAGGACTGAGGCAGATCAGCAGTTTCGGGCCGAATGGTTTTGGATGGACTGGCCTGATCAAATTGGCCAGCGCTTTGCCCGTTGGATTAACGGGCGTTTGGATGGTTATCTACCTACAGGCGATGTTGAGTATCGCCACTGGAAAAAAGAGCTGTTAATTGACCAGACTTACTGGGCTGATCAATTGCGGACCTTACGGCGACAAGCGCCCTTATCAAAAACGAGTATGAAGGAGCCGGCATGAATTCACGTATTGAGGCCTTGCTATTGATTCCTCGCTTACGTATTCAAAACGCCAACGCGATCTCCAGCCCCTTAACCCATGGCTTTCCAGCCATGAGCGCTTTTCTGGGTTTGATGTGGGCCTTGAATCGCAAGCTGGAAAAAGCAGGTGTCCCTATCGTCTTGGAAAAGGTGGGCGTTGTTTGCCACTCGCATCAGGAACAGGTGCATACGGGTTTTGTCAGCACCTTTAATCTGACTCGCAATCCTGTCGACAAGAAAGGCGACACTCAGGCGATTGTCGAAGAGGGGCGTATGCATCTGGAGCTTAGCCTTGTTTTTCAGGCAAGGGGACAGGCTGACAGCGCTCAGCCCTTGAGTTTGGCCAGTCAAGAGCAAGCGCAACTGCAGGACTGGGCGAAACAGATTGATGAATGTTTGGCGACCATGCGTGTGGCGGGTGGGAGTGTGCTCGGGCATCAAGGGGGGCAGCGAAATCCGACCATGATGCTTTGGCCTTCCGATGAGCGGGAGCGCAAAGAGGTGTTTCGGATGCTGCGTCGCCGTTGTTTGCCCGGATTTACTTTGGTGAGCCGGCAGGATTTGTTGCAGTCGCACTGGGCGACACTAAAAGACAAGGAGCCGGAAACCAGCCTGCTGGATGCTTGGTTAGATCTATCGCGCTTCAACTACCGCAGCCAGCAAATGGAAGATGGATCGGTCAAGTGGCAACACGATCGTGAGGGTTGGATTGTGCCGATTCCTGTTGGCTATCGGGCACTAGGACCATTGCAGGAGTCTGGGACGGTCTTGAATGCCCGTGACATATCCACGCCTTTTCGCTTTGTGGAAAGTGTGTATTCAATTGGGCAATGGCTTGGCCCTCACCATTTAAATCACCCAGACGAGTTGCTCTGGTATGCCCAGTATCAAGAGCCTGCGGGAAGTTATCTTTGCTGCAATGCGTATCAGGCTCCTCAGTTGGAAACTGAGTCAAGCCTGTCCGTTTTGGATGACTCGGTGTTTGATTGGGCCTCGTAGTTTTTGCAAGAGGTTTAGCGTGAATTCCAGTGTGGGCTGGCAGTGTGTAAGTAAGGCGATAAGTGTCTTGGACGGTCATAAAAAACGGTATGTTATCTGTGTTCTTTTTGGCCTGTACTGAATCTGATTACGAATTATTCTGGAGTAGTTCTTATGTCTTTGAAGACCGCATCCGTATTAGCATTTGAGCGCAAAATAGACCCGTCTGATGCTCTGTTTTATGCAGGAAGTTGGCAAGATCAGAATCAGCAGGCGGCTTGGCAAACGCTTGCTATAAGTCAGAAGTCCGTCCGAGGGACGATCTCCAACCGACTTAAAACAAAAGATCAAGACCCAGCCAAGCTGGATGCGGCTATTGAAAAGCCTAATTTGCAAACCGTGGATGTCGCAGCCTTGCCACCAGACAGTGACACTTTGCAGGTCAGTTTTACTTTACGTATTTTGTCTGGCGCGGGATTGCCGTCGGCCTGCAATAACGTTGAGTATCAGGCCAAGCTTGAGCAGGTTGTGCAGGGTTATATACAGAACAACGGCTTTGAGGAGTTGGCACGCCGTTATGCCCATAACTTAGCTAATGGCCGGTTTTTGTGGCGCAATCGAATTGGGGCTGAGCAGGTCCAGGTTGTTATCGATTTACTTGAGCAGGGCCAGGCCAGTCAGAGCTGGTCGTTTGACGCCTTGGAATTGAGCTTGCGTCAGTTCGATAAAAAGGGACAGGCCCCAGAGTTAGAGGCGTTGACGCAATGGATCGCCCAAGGTTTGTCTGAGGTACGACATGTTTTGCTGCGTATTCGTGCTTATGTGCGTCTGGGGGAAGGGCAGGAGGTTTTTCCTTCCCAGGAACTGATCCTGGAACGGGGCAAAGGCGATAAAAGCCGGACGCTTTATCAAGTCAATCATGTGGCGGCGATGCACTCACAAAAAATTGGCAACGCCATTCGTACCATTGATGATTGGTATCCCGGTGCGCAGGAGTTAGGGCCCATCGCGGTGGAGCCGTATGGCTCGGTGACGACTCAAGGCAAGGCGTACCGTCAGCCGAAAGAACACCTGGATTTTTACACCTTACTGGATAATTGGGTGTTGAAAGACAAGGTTCCCGCTTTGGAACAACAGCATTTTGTCATGGCTGTCTTGATCCGTGGGGGTGTCTTTGGCGATGCCGGGCATTAATCCGATGAGTACGCACTACATCGAAATTCGCATACTGCCTGACCCGGAGTTCAGTGCGGCTCATTTGATGGGCGCCTTATATGCCAAGCTGCATCGGGCCCTGGTAATAATGGGAACGCAGGGCCTGGGGGTCAGCTTTCCGGGTTATTGCCTAAAGCCTCGCACAGTGGGTGCAGTAATGCGGATTCATGGTTCCTTGTCAGAGTTGCAGAGCCTTGAGCAAACCCAGTGGTTACGTGGGATGCGTGATCATATTGATCTGAAAGAAGCGAGTCCTGTTCCGCAGGGGGCGACGTATCGAACCGTTTATCGCCGCCAGTTCAAAACCAATGTTGATCGGCTGCGTCGCAGGCGTATGAAGCGCCATGGTGAGACAGCAGATCAAGCTTTGGCGGCGATTCCTGAATGTGTTCAACAGCAGCCAAACTTGCCGTTTATACAGATGCGCAGCCAAAGTACCGCACAAACATTTTGTCTGTTCCTGGAAATGGGACTGGAGCAGCCGCTTGCAGCGGCTGGATGTTTCAATGCTTACGGGCTAAGTGCGCAGGCTAGCATTCCCTGGTTTTGACCCTAATTTTCAGTGGAAATAATTTTTCTTTTAAATCAATGGCTTATGTTTTTGTCTAAAAAAAGGGTTTAATAGGTGAAAAAGTCTGAAAGTGCTGAGTATTCAGTGTTTTCAGGCTTTTTTCCTCTAGTTCGCTGCCGTATAGGCAGCTTAGAAAACATCCAGATGCCAAACCATCGCAGTCACCAGGTTCGCTGCCGTATAGGCAGCTTAGAAATCAATCCAAGCCCAGCTCCAGAGGTCGGAGAGGTTCGCTGCCGTATAGGCAGCTTAGAAAACAAGTCCCTGTCAACGCAACCGCCCCGTTGCGTTCGCTGCCGTATAGGCAGCTTAGAAAAAAATGGGCAATGTAGAGCGTGGTGGATTACTGTTCGCTGCCGTATAGGCAGCTTAGAAACACGCAGGCGAGGCTGTCATTCATTGGGCCACGTTCGCTGCCGTATAGGCAGCTTAGAAAATCGGCACGTAAATCGAGAAACGGATTTCACCGTTCGCTGCCGTATAGGCAGCTTAGAAAAAGCTGCCAGAGCCGGACGCGCGTTGGATGAAGTTCGCTGCCGTATAGGCAGCTTAGAAACAACACCGCCGACCGCTCTTTCCGCTATCAAGAGTTCGCTGCCGTATAGGCAGCTTAGAAATATACATCTCAGGCTTCGCAGGTAAGTCTAAAGTTCGCTGCCGTATAGGCAGCTTAGAAAGTATCCACGGCGGAAAGCAGCGGTGGTGGGGTGTTCGCTGCCGTATAGGCAGCTTAGAAATTCAGGCTCAGCCCAGACTGAGCAGGGAACCAGTTCGCTGCCGTATAGGCAGCTTAGAAATAAACGTGACGTGATTGGCGTACTGTGCCAGAGTTCGCTGCCGTATAGGCAGCTTAGAAACAGATCGGGCCAGCTGTCAGGACAGAAAAGTCGTTCGCTGCCGTATAGGCAGCTTAGAAATGGTCCTGCCCGACCAGTATCAGCGCAATGTCGTTCGCTGCCGCATAGGCAGCTTAGAAAATGACGGTGTTGTTGCTTTGCCGGCACAGGCCGTTCGCTGCCGCATAGGCAGCTTAGAAAAGCAGACGTAATCACGGTGATGTACAAAAACCGTTCGCTGCCGCATAGGCAGCTTAGAAATTGATGCCAGCCATGTCCAGATTGCTGATAACGTTCGCTGCCGCATAGGCAGCTTAGAAAATCACTGTGCGGTCTGTGTAGCCCGTCATCAAGTTCGCTGCCGCATAGGCAGCTTAGAAACACTCCCGCCAGTCGGCAGGGGTCAGGCTCAGGTTCGCTGCCGCATAGGCAGCTTAGAAAAGTACATCATGGAATTTAACGTCTGGAACGGCGTTCGCTGCCGCATAGGCAGCTTAGAAAATCTTAGGCCATATCGACGTACATAGCCGACAGTTCGCTGCCGCATAGGCAGCTTAGAAATTCAACCTTAAGGGCATGAGCGTCAGCACGACGTTTGCTGTGTGCAATCTTCGCTTCTTATTGAAAATCGGCAGCAAAATCCATGTTCATTGAGCATGCCCGATTCGGCCTTATATCGGTTCGTCCAAGCCTGCCGCGATAACTTTTACAAAATAAATGTCCGGAAAATGGGCTCTCAAACGTCTTTATAGGGAAGGCCTGAAAAAGGATCTCTTTCCTTGCCCCCCTGTTGCGCCGTTTTGCCAGGGCCCTAGGCCCGTTGTTAAGTCGCGTTGAGCCAGTGTTGGGGTGAGCAAGCCCCTTTCTTTTTGACCACTATTATTTTTTGATCACCTGCCCGCCATGAGCCGGGCGGGTGTAGATCCACGGGATTATGTATGAAGTCCAAAGCAGTGAAGCGTCGCTGGGCGTTCGCCCTGGTGGCGGTGCTGGTATTGGGGGCGCTGGCCGCACAGGCCGGGCGCTCGTCAGAGCAATTTGAAACGGTAGCCGTAGAGCAAGGCGATATACGCGCGACCGTTGCGGCGGTGGGAACCTTGAAGCCCAGTCGCTATGTGGACGTCGGGGCACAGGTGTCGGGGCAGATTACGGCGTTGCCGGTTGCGCCGGGCGATCAGCTTGAGCAGGGCCAGTTGCTGGTGGAAATTGACCCCAGTGTGCAACAGGCCTCGGTCGATGCAGGCCGCGCGTCGCTAGCGGCGTTTCGCGCTCAGTTGGCCGAGCAGCAGGCGCAGCTTGTACTGGCGCGCCAGCAGTTGACTCGACAGCGTCAATTGGAACGCCAGCAGGCCAGCCGTCAGGAGGATATACAGATTGCCCAGGCAAATCTGGCGACGGCTCAGGCTCGTGTTGCCCATGTGCAAGCGCAGATGGAGCAGACTCAGGCCACGCTGAAAGCGGACGAGGCCCGATTGGGCTACACGCGCATTTACGCACCCATGAGTGGCACCGTTATTGGTGTACAGGCGCGTGAAGGGCAAACACTGAATGCCACTTATCAAACCCCCACTATTTTGCGTATTGCCGATTTGGGCACCATGACGGTGTGGACCAGCGTGTCCGAGGCGGATATCCGCCGTATCAAACCGGGTATGGCCGTGACCTTTACAACCTTGGGTGAGCAGGGCGAGACACAGGCGCGTCAATGGCAGGCTACGGTGCGGCAGGTCCTGCCGGCGCCCGAGGGCAGCGCGCAGGAAGGAACCGCCGCAGCCACCCCGAGCGCCACCAAGGCCATCATGTATACGGTGCTGTTTGATGTGGACAATAAAGACGGCGCGTTGATGCCGCAGATGACCGCGCAGGTGCTGTTTGAAATTGATCGTGCCGATCAGGCTTTGCTGGTGCCCTTGGCGGCCTTGCGCCCTGACCCGCAGCGCGGTCCCGATGCCTTCAAGGTGCCTGTGCTGGAGCAAGGCAAGCTGCAGGAAAAACCGGTCAGCCTGGGGGTGCGCAATCGACACCAGGTGCAGGTTCTGGATGGGGTGACCAAGGGTGAGCAGGTGGTGCTGGCCGTGGTGGCGGCTGAGCGTGGCTGGCGGTGGTTGCAATGGTAGGGGCTGCACCGTCTTTGATTGAGCTGCGCGACATCTGCCGTATCTATGGTGGCCCGCCCAGCACCAAACCGGCTGTGCAGGTTTTGTTCGATGTCAGCCTGAGTATTGAGCCGGGCGAGTTTGTGGCGATTGTGGGGGCGTCGGGATCGGGCAAGTCGACTTTGATGAACCTGCTCGGTTGTCTGGACAAACCCAGCAGCGGCACTTATCTGTTCCAAGGCCGGGATGTTGCACAGTTAAGCGCGGATGAGCTGGCTGCCTTGCGGCGGGAGACCTTTGGTTTTGTGTTTCAGGGCTATCACCTGATACCTACCGAAACGGCCAGTGAAAACGTGCAGATGCCCGCTATTTATGCGGGCATGGACGAGGACGCGCGTGCTGCACGTGCCGCAGAATTACTCAGCAGTCTGGGGCTGGCGGACAAGCTGGACAATCGCCCAAATCAGTTGTCTGGCGGTCAGCAGCAGCGCGTGTCCATTGCCCGTGCCTTGATGAACGGTGGCCGAGTCATTCTGGCCGACGAGCCCACGGGTGCGCTGGACTCACGTAGCGGTGCGGAAGTTATGGCTTTGTTGCGCGAGCTGTCGGATTCCGGGCACACGATCATTCTGATTACGCACGATCATCAAGTGGCTGCGATGGCGGACCGGGTGATCGAGATTCGTGATGGCTGCATCTTGTCCGATAGCCGCCCCGATGCGGCCCAGGAAACAAGGGCCAAGCCGCCTTTGACGGAGTCGGCGCATCGCCGCTCGCCCTGGCTCTCGGAAATCAAGGATGCGGCACGTAGTGCCTTGCGCAGCATGCTGATCAACCGGCATCGCACCGCCTTGACCTTGCTGGGGGTGATTATTGGGGTGGCCTCGGTCATTGTCATGCTGGCCGTGGGCGAGGGCGCACGTCAGCGGGTGATGGATCAGATGGGCACGATGGGCACCACCATCATGTACTTGAGCAGTTCCTCGCCTCCCAATGGTTTGCCCAAAGGACAACTGACCGAGGACGATTTGGAGGCGGTCGGTGAACTGCCCCTGATACGGCGTGTGATGCCGGTGATTGGTGATCCCATTACGGTGCGCAGGGGCCGTGTGGACCGGCAGGTGTATGTGTTTGCCGCCAATGAAACCATGCCGGATATTCACCGCTGGCAGTTGGCACAAGGCCGTTACTACACCGATGCCGAGGACCGGGATCTGGCCCCTCTGGTTGTGCTGGGACATCGTGCCGCCAAGCATTTCTTCCCCGATAGGGATGTGCCTTTGGGGCAGCAGCTCCTGATCGGTAATTCGCCTTTTGAGGTGATCGGGGTGATGCAGGAGCGCGGTGCCGACTCAGGCGCACAGGATTATGACGATATGGTGTTTGTGCCTTACCACGCGGCGCGTGCTCGTGTGTATCAGGCTCAGACGCAACCCGATTATGTGGTGATTGATGCGCGGGACAGCGCGACCGTTCTGGAAGCGGAGCAGGACATGCGCCAGTTGCTGACACAACGTCACGGTGGGCGCGAGGACTTTTCAATCGGCAATGCGGCGGCTCGCTTGCAGGCCGAGGCGTCCACGCGTCAGGCCATGAGCATGATGCTGGGCCTGATTGCCGCCGTGTCTTTGGTGGTGGGCGGTATTGGCGTCATGAACGTGATGTTGATGACGGTGCGTGAGCGCACGCGGGAAATTGGCATACGTATGGCCACGGGGGCGCGACAAAGCGACATCATGCGCCAGTTTCTGACCGAGGCGGTGTTGTTGACGATCACAGGTGGCTGCCTGGGTGTGCTGGTGGGGGCTGTGGTAGGTATTGGTTTGATTTTTGGAGGGGTGGATGTGGTGTTTTCCTTGCGGGCTGCTTTGGGTGCCTTTGGCTGCGCCGTGGTGACGGGCATGGTTTTTGGCTATATGCCCGCACGGACGGCGGCCGCACTGGACCCCGTTCAGGCTTTGGCGGGGGAGTAAGCATGGCTCAGTACCGATGGATAGCAGGGGCCATGAGCATGCTGGTGCTGCAAGCGTGCAGTTCCTTGTCCTCTGATCTGGACAAGACAGCACCGACGCTGCCCCAGGCTTATCAGCAACAAGGCAAGGTGGCTTCTGACCCGGTTCTGACCCAGGTGGAGCCGCAGTGGTGGCGCGCCTATAACAGCCCCGCCTTGAACAGTCTGATGCAGGAAGCCTTGAAGGATGTGGCGGTGCTACGTCAGGCTCAGGCCCGGATCTTGCAGGCGCAGGCCCAGGCACGCATTGCCGGAGCCAGTTTGCTGCCGGAATTGCAGGGCAATCTGTCTGTGCAAAGAGATGCGCCGTTTTCTTCCTCGCATGGAGACTCTCGCTCGCAATATGTGGCCGGTGTATTCATGAGCTACGAGCTGGATGTGTGGGGGCGCCATCGTGCTCAGGCCGACAGCGCCGTGTTCCTGGCTCAGGCGGCGAATTACGAGCTGG
This sequence comes from Alcaligenes sp. LTN-3, assembly GCF_059735605.1. Lineage (NCBI taxonomy): Bacteria > Pseudomonadati > Pseudomonadota > Betaproteobacteria > Burkholderiales > Alcaligenaceae > Alcaligenes > Alcaligenes sp. LTN-3. Next base: position 806,720 of record NZ_JCAPDN010000002.1, read on the forward strand.
ACGTGCTGCGTGTCAGTGTGCAGGCGCAGGTGGTGCATTTAAGCTTGCAGGCTCTGGGTGATAAACAGCGGGTCGCCATTGCCCGTCAAAACCTGGCCGTTGCACAACGCTTGTTGAGTTTGCTGGAGGCCCGCTTGCAGGCGGGGGCGGCTTCGCCTTTGGAGCTGGCACAGCAACGTCAATTGCTGGCTTCGCAACAGCGCAAACTGTTTGTGCTTGAAGAGCAGGCCATGCGCACGCGGGTGGAGTTGGCGACCTTGTTGGGCCGTACTGAAATCATGCCTGAACCGCAGGAAGATATTGCCAGTTTGCAGGTGCCGGAGCTGGAGGCTGGCTTGCCTTCACAACTGCTTTCGCAACGTCCTGACATTGCGCGCATCGAGGCCCAATTGTCAGCGGCGCATGCCGATGTGCGGGTGGCGCGCGCTGCCCTGTATCCCAGCCTGACTCTGGGTGCGCGGGCAGGGGCATCGGGCAATCATTGGGAAGAAAGCTTGCGCCATCCGGTCTACAGCCTGATCAGTGGACTGGTGGCTCCTATCTTCAATGCGGGTCGTCTGGAGGCGAGCAAGGATTTGAGCGACGCCCGTTTGCAGGAGTGGCTGGTGCAGTATCGTCAGACCATTGTGCAGGCCTATATGGATGTGGAAGGTGTGCTGGCGCAACTGCATAGCCTGGATGCTCAGGCGCAGATCATGGAACTGGAGTGGGAGCAAGCCAGGCTAGCGTTTCAACTGGCCGAAGCACGTTATCGCTCCGGCTCGGAAACCTTGCTGTCTTTATTGGATGCGCAGCGTACCTTGTACGCCGCTCAGGATGTGCGCGTCAGCTTGATGCAGTCGCGTTTGCAGTCCCGCGCGGCGCTGTTCAGAGCGCTGGGCGGGGGCTGGCAAGCCGGTTCAGGCGGCCTGGCTGATCAGGGGACGGTGGCACAGGCTGGGGTCTAGCAGGCTGGCGGCGGCCTCGTCCAGCAGGATGTGGGTGTTGGCGTGCTGCTTCAAGGCAGTGAACGGCAGCTCGGGCGTGATACCGCCTTCCTGATAATTGAGCATGGTGCGAGCCTTGTGCTCGCCGGTGACCACCAGGGCAATTTCACGGGCGCTCAGAATATCGGCAATCCCCATGGTGATGGCCGATGCTGGCACTTCGTCCATGGAGTCAAAAAAGCGGCTGTTGTCGATACGGGTGCGCTCGGACAGGGCCACCACATGCGTGCGGCTGTCAAAAGGGGTACCCGGTTCGTTAAAGCCAATGTGGCCGTTGGTGCCCACGCCCAGCAGTTGCAAGGCGACACCACCGCTGGCAGCAATCGCCGCAGAGTAGTCCTGGCAGTGCTGTTCCAGTTCTTTGGTCAGGCCATTGGGCAGGTGTAGGCGCGCGGCATCAAAAGGCAATTGGCTGAACAGGTGCTGGTGCATGTAGTAGGCGTAGCTTTGCTCGTGCTCAGCAGATAAACCGACATACTCATCCAGATTGAAGCTATTGATCTTGGACACATCCAGCGCATTGTCACGCACGTCCTGCACGAAACGGGCGTAAATGGGTTCCATGGTCCCCCCGGTTGCCAGACCCAGCGTCGCTTGTGGATCCTGACGAATAATGTCCTGAAGACGGGCGCTCAGGTGTGTCGCAATGGCTGCGGAATCGGGGAAGACTAAAAACATGATTTTTTTCTTCGTATGGCTCAATAAGTTGAAAAAAAACTTCGCCGCAAGCACGGCGAAGTTTGATCTTTCGAGATTCTAATGGGACAAAAGCGTAACGTCAGTATTTTTTGCAAGCAAGTGACACCGGCTTAGACATCTTGTTTGCCGGTCTCTCCCAGGAATCCGCCGCTTTGACGAACCCATAAACGGGCATACAACCCGCCTTTTTCCAGCAATTGCTGGTGGCTGCCTTGCTCGATGATGCGGCCATGATCCAGCACAATCAAGCGGTCCAGTGCCGCAATGGTGGACAGGCGGTGGGCAATGGCGATCACTGTTTTGCCTTGCATCAGGGTGTTCAGGCTTTCCTGAATGGCGGCTTCCACTTCGGAGTCCAGTGCGCTGGTGGCTTCATCCAGTAACAGGATGGGGGCATCTTTCAGCATGACGCGGGCAATGGCCACACGCTGACGCTGTCCGCCGGACAGTTTCACACCACGTTCGCCCACATGCGCGTCCAGACCTTCACGGCCCTGGCGGTCGTGCAGTTGCGGGATGAAGTCGGCAGCGGCGGCACGCTCTACCGCCATATGCAGCAACTCGTCGTTGGCATCGGGGCGGCCATACAGAATGTTATCGCGCATGGAACGGTGCAGCAGGGAGGTATCCTGCGTCACCATGCCAATGGCAGCACGCAAACTGTCTTGCGTGACATGGGCAATGTCCTGGCCATCAATGCGGATGGTGCCGCTATCGACATCATGGAAACGCAGCAGCAGATTGACCAGCGTGGATTTGCCCGCGCCTGAACGGCCAATCAGGCCAACACGTTCGCCCGGTTTGATCACCAGGTTGAGTTTGTCGATAACCTGACGGCTTTTATCGCGGTAGGCAAAGCTGACGTCCTGAAACTCGATACGGCCTTGCTCGATTTGCAGGGGCTTGGCATCGGGTGCATCCACCACGGTGGGTTTTTGCGTCAAGGTATTGATGCCGTCCTGAATCGTACCCACGTTCTCGAACAGGTTGGTCAGCTCCCACATCAGCCAATGGGAATGGCCCGACAGCCGTAATGCCATGGCAATGACGGCCGCCACGACACCGGCAGTGGATTGATCAATCGACCACAAATACAAGGCCAGGCCCGCCGAGCTGATCAGCAAGACTGTGGCCAGGACGTGGTTGGTCACTTCAAACAGGCTGATCAGGCGCATCTGGGCATGGCCCGTTTCCTGGAAGCGGCGCATGGCGTTTTTGGCGTGGTCTGCTTCGCGGCGTGTGTGGGCAAACAGTTTGACCGTGTTTATGTTGGTGTAGGCGTCGGTAATGCGGCCCGTCATCAAGGCGCGGGCATCGGCCTGCTCCGCCCCGACTTTGCCCAGACGGGGCACAAAGTAGACGCAGGCTAATGCGTAGCCCAGCAGCCAGAACAGAAAGGGCAGAATCAGCAAACGGTCAAAGCTGCCGGCCAGGATCAGAATACCGATCAGGTAGGCGCTCATGCCCACAACCACTTCCACAGCCATGAACAGGGTCTCGCGTACCGCCAGAGCGGTTTGCATGATTTTGGTGGTGATACGACCGGCAAACTCGTCGGCGTAAAAAGACATGCTCTGGTTCAGCATCAGTTTGTGAAACAGCCAGCGCAGACGCATGGGAAAGTTGATGGCCAGCACCTGGTGCATGACCAGCGTATGCAGGCTGATCAGGGCCACGCTGCTCAGTAAAACAGCGGCAATCGTCAACAGGGTGCCACCTTGCTGGCTCCAGAACTGGGCAGGTTCAATCGAGGGCAGCCAGTCCACGATATAGCTGAGCAGGGCAAACAGCATGGCTTCGTAGGCTGACAGGCCAATCGAGGTCACGGTCATCAAGCCAATCCAGCCACGCGAATTTTTCGTACAGGCCCAAATGAAGGGGAAAAAACCTGTTGGGGGAGGGGCGACGTGTTGTTCGGGGTAGGGGTTTAATCGACGTTCAAAAAATGACAGCACCGAATGGGCTCCAGCGGACGGCCTCAAGGATGACAGGGCCGTTTAGACAAATAGAAAACCGCTCCCGGGGGATGAAGCGGCCATTTTTGATGGTACAGCAGTCATTCTGCCTGGCTGAAGAAAACCTGATAAAAACACAGTCTTTGTGTCGTGGAAGTGTCAGATATTGACCACGGTGTACGTTTAGTGAGCCAAGCTGATGTTGGAGTCCGCTGTGGCAGAGCATGGCTCTTTGGTAGACAGTGCAGGGTGCTGAAGGAGACGGAAGGGATAGGGCCTTGGTACGCGTGTCTTTGTTTCGTTGAGCGGTTTGTCTACATAGAAATAGGGAGGCCCAAAGGTATTTGGGGTCTGGATAAGGATATCCAGACCCCAATCAGAGAGCGGCAGTGATCTCTGGAAAGCAAGCAGGCTTAGTAAGCCACCACCTGCCCGTCTTTACGTGGGTCGGAGCCGCCCACGTAATGATTGCCCTGGCGCAGAATCAGTTGTGCCCCGCCAAAAGCGAACACACCGCTGCCGGGTTCAACGACGACTTCATGACCACGCTCGCGCAGGGCCTGCACCAGAGCGGGGTCAAAGCTAGGTTCTACCGCCACGCCACGGCCACCTGTTACACGCCAGCGTGGCGCATCGGCAGCAGCTTGCGGGTTCTGGCCGTACAGCAGAACACGCAGCGCCATTTGCATATGGCCTTGAGACTGGAAGGGGCCACCCATCACACCAAACGACATTTGCGGCGTGCCATCGGCATTCATGGCAAAGGCAGGAATGATGGTGTGAGAGGGGCGCTTGCCACCGGCCACTTCATTCACATGGCCGGGACGCAGGGTAAAACCATGGCCACGGTTCTGCATGCTGATGCCGGTGCCGGGGACCACCACCCCGGAACCAAAACCCATATAGTTGGACTGGATCAGGGACACCATCATGCCGCTGGAATCGGCCGCGGTGACATAGACCGTGCCCGAAGGACCGGGCAGGCCGTGCTTGGGGTCGCCGGCCTTGTCCCTTTGAATCAGGGCAGCGCGCTCGCGCAGATAAGCCGGGTCCAGCAGATGCTCGGGTTGATGAATCATGTGCTCCAGATCGGCGTGGTGCTCGTACAGATCGGCAAAAGCCAGCTTCATGGCTTCAATGCTCAGGTGTACCGTGTCGATATGATCGAGCGGTTGCTGACCGACGCCGGCCTGCTCCATGATGCCCAGTGCCATCAAGGCCGCCAGACCCTGACCATTGGGGGGGATTTCATGAATGACCGATTGGGCAAAAGGATGGCTGATGGTGCCACACCAGTTGGCACGATGTTCGGCCAGATCCTGCTCGTCCATGGCACCGCCATGCAGGCGGGAGAAGGCAGCAATGCGTTGGGCCAGTTCACCCTTATAGAAGTCCTGGCCCTGGGTGGCGGCGATACGTTCCAGCGTATTGGCCTGGTCTTGATTCTGGTACCACTGGCCCGCCACAGGCGCTTTGCCATCGCGTAAAAAAGCGTCCGCAAAACCGGGCTGATCGCCCAGGCGCTGACGGCCCAGTTCCCACAAGCGTGCAATAACCGGTGAGACTGGAAAACCTTCTCGGGCGTAATGAATGGCGGGGGCGGCGACTTGCTCCAGACTCAGACGGCCCAGCTTGCTGGACAGCTCGGCCCAGGCAGAGACGGCACCGGGAACGGACACGCTTTCCCAGCCCTTGTCGGGGACAGTCGCGTGGCCTTTGAATCGATCCGGCGACCAGCCACGAGGCGAGCGCCCGGAAGCGTTCAAGCCATGTAACTCTTTGCCATCCCAAACGATAGCAAAGGCATCACTGCCTATGCCACAACCCGTGGGTTCAACGACCGTCAAGGCAATGGCAGCAGCCAACGCTGCGTCAACTGCATTGCCACCGGCTTGCAGCATGCGCAAGCCCGCTTGTGCGGCTAAAGGGTGGGAGGTGCTGACCATGTTTTGGCCAAGTACCGCAGAACGGGCGGACGGGTAGGGGTTGTTCCAGTCCATACAGGTGTCAGTCTTGTTCATTGAATCTGTATTCCAGTCAGTTGGATCAGGCCTTGCCAACGTGCGCTGTCCTCGCGAACCAAAGAGACAAACTCTTCCTGGCTGGTGCTGCGGGGCAGGTCCACGCCCAATGCTTGCAGGCGTGAGCGTACGTTGGGGTCCTGAGTGGCATGGGTGAAAGCCTCATAAGCTTTATCACGGATCTCATCGGGCAGGCCTGCGGGTGCGTACAGACCAAACCAGGTCACTGATTCATAGCCCGGCAGGCCGGACTCTTGAAAAGTGGGTAAATCGGGGGCCAGCGGCGAGCGTTGTGGGCCGGTCACCGCCAGGGCGCGCAATTGGCCGCTGTTTACATACGGCATTCCGGTGGGGATGGCGTCCAGTAAAACATGGATCGAGCCGCCCAGCATATCGTTAATGGCCTGACCGGTCCCCCGGTAAGGAACGTGCGACATGACGATATTGGCCTGATTCAAAAAGGCCTCGGTGCCCAGGTGCACGATGGTGCCATTGCCACTGCTGGCGTAGTTCAACTCATCGGGATGGGCACGGGTGTACTCAATCAGTTCCGGCAGGGTTTGTGCGGGGACGGACGGGTTCACCAGCAAGACACTGGCGGCATCACCCAAGTGGGCGATGGGGGTGAAGTCTTTGTCTGCATCGTAGGGTAGAGACTTGTACAGATGTGGCGCAATTGCGTGGGTACTGCTGGTGGTGAACAGGAGGGTGTAGCCATCGGGTTTGCTGCGGGCTACTTCGGCTGAACCAATGGTGCCGCCTGCGCCCGTGCGGTTGTCCACGATGATGTTGGTGTTCATCGCTTTGGCGGCGCTTTCGGCAATCAACCGGCTGATGACGTCAGTGGCACCACCAGTGGGAAAGGGGACGATCAGGCGAATGGGACGATCAGGCCAATCGCTGGCATGGGCCGCCGGCACGCTGCTGACGGCCAGAATGGCACCCAACAGGGGTTGGGCAAGACGTCGCCAGGGGCGGTGGATCGAAGGGGGGTGTGCGGTGCTTGCAGTGTTGCTGGGTGTTGTCATGGCTCTCTCCTCAATCAAGAGATGATAGAAAAGGCGATGATGCCGAACCAGCAACAAATAAGCAGGTCAGCGTTGCTATTTTGGCAAAGCCTGCGGGTCGACTTCAAGCTGCGGCAGCAACTCGTCCAGAAAGCGGCGAACAATAGAGGGCAAGCGGCGGCCAGCCAGGGCCTGTACTTCGATTTGGCGGTTCAGTAAGCCGCGTTCATGGATGAAACTGGCTTGCAGCAAACCTTGCTCAATCAGGTGACGGGCGGACAGCAGGGCCGACACGGTCACGCCTGCGCCGGACAAGGCAAATTGATGCAAGGATTGCATGTGATTGCTGCTGAATACCGGGTCCAGGCTCAGATTTTGGGCGCTGCAGGCCACGTCCATCATTTGCCGCACCGTGGTGTCCGGACCGGGCAAGGCCAGGGGGTGGGCCAAGAGGCTTTTCAGGCTGATGCGTTCGGTGCGGGTGACGGGGTGGCCGGGAACAGCCAGAGCCATTACCGGGGCATCGCGGCGGAACAAGGTCTTGATGTCTTTTTCAGCCGTCTGGGTAAATTTGATGCCGATATCTATCTGGCCGCTTAACAGCAGCATGCTGATCCGCTGTGGTGGCAGCACGTCCAGCAAAAAGCGTATGCCTGGGTGTTTTTCACGAAACTGCGCGATGCACTGGGGCAGCAGTTGGGCGGCTAAACCTTCCGAGGAGGCAATGCGGATCAGGCCGGTTTGCAGCCCTTGCAAAGCGGCAATATCGTGCAAGGTGCGCTCGGCATCCATGGCGCTGCGGCGGGCATGGGCCAGCAGCAATTCGCCCGCCGCGGTCAGGTTCATGCCACGGGCATGGCGCTCGAATAAGGCCATGCCCAGGTTTTCTTCCAGCCCGCTGATCTGGCGGCTGATGGCCGAGGTAGCCACATGCAGATTGCTGGCCGCCTGCGAGATAGAGCCACAACGCGCGACTTCCTGGAAGTAGCGCAGTGCGGTTTCTTGAAGGTGGCGTGGGTTCATATCAGACTGCCGCGCAACTGGGCGGCAATCTCGTAGGAGCGCAAGCGCTTGCTGTGATCAAAAATATTGGCGTTCAGCATCAGTTCGTTGGCGCCCGTTAGCTGAATGAAGCCTTTCATCTGTTCAAGCACTTGCTCCGGATTGCCAATGGCTGTACAGCTGAGCAGGGAGTCCAGCAGGTGCTGGGCCGGTGGGCTGCATTGCTCGTAGTAATCGCGCACGGGTGGGGGCAGTTGGCCGGGGCGACCGCTGCGCAGGTTCACAAAAGACTGTTGCCAGGAGGAGGCCAGTAGCTTGGCCTCGTCTTGCGTATCGGCGGCAAAGACGTTGTAGCCCAGCATGACGTACGGTTTTTCCAGATGCACGGAGGGCTGGAACTGACGGCGGTAAACCTCAATAGCATCCATCAACTGAGCAGGCGCAAAATGCGAAGCAAAGGCATAGGGCAAGCCTAGCGCGGCAGCCAGTTGAGCACCAAAGAGGCTGGAGCCCAGAATCCAGACCGGCACATTCAGACCACGACCGGGCACGGCCATGATGCGGTTGCGCGGTTCGTCGGACATATAGTCCATCAGCTCCAGTACATCGCGTGGAAACTGGTCCGGGTCGCTGTTCAGATTGCGGCGCAAGGCGCGGGCGGTTTCGGGGTCGGAGCCAGGGGCACGGCCCAGGCCCAAATCGATACGGCCAGGGTACAGAGAGGCCAGTGTTCCAAACTGCTCGGCAATCACCAGAGGAGAGTGGTTAGGCAACATGATGCCACCTGCGCCCACACGAATGCGGCTGGTTTGACCGGCAATGTGCCCGATCAGGACCGAAGTGGCTGCACTGGCAATACCGGGCATGCCGTGGTGTTCGGCCAGCCAGTAACGGTGGTAGCCCCATTGCTCGGCATGACGGGCAATATCCGCCGAACAGCGAAAAGACTGGGCCGGGGTGGAACCCTGAACAATAGGGGATAGGTCTAGGACGGAGAGCGGATAGCTTGGCTTCATGGCATCGGATTCAAATTGGACTCGGGATATAGTCGATCCATCGTTAGGCAGCGTCAAGTAAACCCATAGCTTAGGCAAGGATGTTCAGATGAAAGAAACCAGTCGTCGCACCGTCAATCATTACCAGGATCATGCGCAGGCCTATCGGGACGGCACGTGGGACCATGACGTCAGTCAGAATCGCGACGCCTTGCTGGCGGCGATCGGTTTGCCGGGGCCTGTGGATATTCTGGATCTGGGCTGTGGGCCGGGGCGGGATCTGGCTGCGTTTCAGGCCATGGGCCATCGCCCTGTTGGTCTGGATGGTTGTGCCGCCTTTGTGGAAATGGCTCGTCAGCAAACCGGCCTGACTGTTTTGCATCAGGATTTCCTGGATTTGAACTTGCCTGCTGCTGCGTTTGATGGCGTGTTTGCCAACGCCGTGTTATTCCACATACCCAGTGCGGAGCTGTCCGCCGTGCTGACGGCCTTGCGGCACAGCCTGCGACCAGGCGGGGTGCTGTTTTCCTCCAATCCGCGCGGTCAGGGACAGGAAGGTTGGAATGGTCAGCGCTACGGTTGTTACTACAGTTGGGAGCAGTGGTCAGAGCGTCTGGAGCAAGCGGGCTTTGAATATATCAAGCACTTTTATCGCCCTACAGACAGGCCAGCGCAAGAGCAACATTGGTTGGCATCCTTGTGGCGCGTACCGGCCCGATGATGAGCGAATTGGTGAATCCCTGACCTGGCTACTTAGGGGATTGTTTTATAAGCCTATTTTTTGCTAATACAGGGGTTTTCCCTATTATTATGCACATCTTTTGTGGATAAGCCAGTTTTCAACAAACCGGTGCTTGCCCAAGGAAAAAAATGGTAAAGAATTGTCGATTCTCTGATCGCTTTGTGTAAGTGATTGATTATATTGAAATAAGCTCATTGATTCACGGTTTATCCTGTGACTTGTCCACATTTTATGGGGATAAGCGGGGCGCTGTTTCCGGATTTGGTTGATTTCTGTTCGCCGTTTTTAAGCCGCTGATACTACTGAAAGTTTTCCTGATTTGCCCAGTTTTTCCTATGAGCTATCCACAGTTTTCGGGGATAAGCTGGAAAGCTTAGTCCACTTGGGTTCATGTCCCCCCCAAGGCTATGATGCGCACTAGCAATGTTTACCCTTAGCGGCCAGTCCCTTCGGTGCTTTGCCTTTTAATTGAGGAGATTGAAACGTGGAAAAATTGCAAACCTGGATGACAGAGTTTCCCGCCGTTGTCGCGATTGCGCTTAATGTCGTGATCGCTTTGTTGATTCTGATCATTGGCTGGTGGCTGTCTGCCGTTGCCGGTCGTGCCATCAAGCGGATGGCAGCCCGCTCTCCCCGAGTGGACCCCACGATTGTGCCTATGGCCCAGTCTGTGACGGTTTGGACAATTCGTGTCTTTGTGCTGATCGCCGTACTGGCGCGTTTTGGCGTACAGACCGCCAGCATTATTGCGGTGTTGGGTGCTGCTGGTTTGGCCGTTGGTCTGGCCTTGCAGAACACACTGCAAAATATTGCCGCCGGCATCATGTTGCTGATGCTGCGTCCTTTGCGTGCCGGCGAGTTTGTGTCGGTAGTCGGTAAAGGCGACGGTACCGTGCAGGAAGTGGGGTTGTTCCTGACCCGTTTTGAACAAGTGGATGGCATTCAATTCACGTTGCCTAACAGCCTGATCTGGGGTAACCCCATCATCAACTACAGCCGCAATGCGACGCGTCGTTTGGACTTTGGTGTGGGCGTGCGTTATGGCGATGATCTGGATCTGGCTATCAAGCTGTTACAGGACTTGTTGAATGAACATCCGCAGGTGCTCAAGGACCCGGCCCCGGTGGTGATGGTCATGGAGTACAAGGACAGCGTGATTACGGTAAACCTGCGTGCCTGGATCAGTTCTGCTGATTTCTGGGATGCCCGTTTTGATCTGTTCCGCCGTGCGGTTCAGGTATTGAATCAGGCTGGTTTGCAGACTCCGGTTCCTGTGCGAGAAATCGTGCAATCGGGTGCGGAGAAAAAGGCCGCGTGATCCTGTTGGCTTCGGGCTTGGATGTCAGGTCTGCAAGCACATTATTCGGGCTTTTGACTCAGCTAAGTCTGAGATAAAGAGAAAATGCCTCAAGCCGTGTTGTTAGCGGCTTGGGGCATTTTTTTCGGGTTAGCCTGAATTGGATTGATGTCAGGCTTGCTCCATACTGGTGGCCTTAGCGCTGTTTTTCTTCCCACCCCCACGATGTTTCTGATCGACGAAAAAATCACGGTACGACGCTTGGAAGTGTTGCTGGCTTTTCTGGAAGCTGGCACCATTGCCCGTGCCGCAGAACAGTTGGGCACCAGTGCGGTCAGTGTGCATCGGGCATTAAAGAGTCTGGAAGAAGGTTTGCGCTGCCCCTTGTTCTTGCAGGAAGGGCGCCACCTGGTGCCACAAGAGTCGGCACGTGAGCTGGCCGAGGCCGCCAAGGAAACCATCCGTACCTTACAGCATGGTATTGACGCAGCCCGTGAAGCCGGGGGCTATTCGTCGGATCAACTGCGCATTGGCTCCATGTATTCGCTAACAATACGTTTGGTGCCACGCCTTTTGGTAGAGCTTAAGGTCCACAAGCCTGCCATGCAGATTGATCTGGTGTTGGATTCCAACGAGAAGCTGCTGCAAAAGCTGCGGGGCGGTCATATTGATGCCGCCTTGATCGAGTTGCCTCAAAAGCAGCCTGATGACCTGGAAATGCTGCCTGTTTTTCATGATGAGCTGATGTTTGCCGCCCCTGTGGATTGGCAAGGTTCGGACTCGTCCGTGGTGAATCTGGAGCGTTGCTCCCAGGAGCGCTTTGTGTCGCTGACCGACGATTTTGCGACTGGCCGGGACATGCAGCGCATGTTGGCCAAAGCCGGGTTCGACGCCGATATTGTGATGCGCACCGGAGACATCTTTTCTTTGATGAGCCTGGTCAGTGGCGGGGTGGGGTGTTCCCTTTTGCCAGCCCGTGCCAAAGAGGTTTTCTCTGACAAGATTCAGTGGTTCAGTCTGGAGCCGCCGTATCGACATTTACAGCGCATCGGTCTGGTGTGTATGAAGTCGCGCGAGCGTAGCCCGAATGTGTTGAGCTTGTTACGGGCCTGCCGGATCGTACGCACGCAGCTGGAAAAAGAAGGGCAGAAGTCTGCCTGATGTGGATCTGAAAACGGCGCCAGGTCCTTCTTTTGTTCTCTTTCTCTTGTGCATGGCTTCACAGGGCCGCTATTGAGCGCTGCTGGCATCCTCTGTCGGTTTGGTGCTGGCCGATTACGGCGGCCCAAGTGTTGAATCCTGATCAGGGACGGTGCATGTCCAGCGCACGATGTCGCGCTGCATTTATCCCGCCCAGCGTGACAGCCAGCGTTGCAAACCCTCCAGGGTTTGGAACTCGTCTACACAGCGTGCGGGAATATCGGGATAGCGTTGATTCCACATGCTCGCCAGGCTACGGCCCGGACCAATTTCCAGTACCACATTAGGCTGTCGTTCTTCAATCTGCTCCATGCAGGAATCCCATTGCACAGTTTGCATTATTTGCGCCGATAAGGCCTGGGCAGCGGTAGCGGCATTATGCACCCACACTCCGGCATTGGTGGGCCACGGCACGTTCGGGGCAGCCAGTGCGCTTTGATTCAGTTGCTCCTGAAAGGCGTGAGCCGCGCTGCTCATCCAATGGGTATGGGACGCAATATTCACGGACAAGGGTGTGCAACGAGCCCCTTGTTCTTGAGCAAACTTTTCCAGGGCACAGAGCTTGTCACGCGGGCCCGCACACACCGCACTATCGGGGCCATTGCGTATGGCCAAGGCGGCGCCCTGTGCTTGGCACCATTGTTCAATCGTCCGAATTGAAACACCGCTTATCGCCAGCATGCTGCTGTCTTGCCCGGCTCCGGCCTGGTCCATCAAGGCGGCTCTTTGTCCGGCTAGGGTGACGGTATCGCTGACAGATAAAACCCCGGCGACACAAGCGGCTGCCAGCTCGCCAATGCTGTAGCCCGCCACGGCGGCCAAAGATTGACTGGAGGATTGCAGGGCAGGGACTTGCTCCTGCAATTGCTGCCAGGCGGCCAGTGCGCATGCCGTCAGCACGACTTGCGCATGGGCATTGGTGCTGGCCCAACTGCTATCGCGCATGGCAGCGCGCCAGTCGGGAACGTGCAATTGCTCCTGCATTTGCAGCAGCAGGGGATGGGCCGGGTTCATCCAGGGCAGCATGTCTGCGTATTGCATGCCTTGCCCGGAAAACAGCAGGGCGATTTTCATGCTCAGGCTCCAGTAGGGCGGCGCTGGCTGGCCCCGCCGGGTGCATACGCTTGCAATCGGTCCAGCCAGCAGCAGGCCGACAAGGTGTCGGCTACGCCTCCGGGGGACAGGCGGCGTTTCATGAAGGCTTGATGCAAGTCTTGGGCGCGTTGCATTGCGTCGGGGGTGAACGCACTGCCCGCTTGTAAGTATTGCGCGGCGCAGCGGCGCGCGTAGTGTAGTCCCTCCAGTCCGCCACGATGGGCCAGATTACTATCGTCAAGGACCGCCATAACAGAAAAGAAGGTATGCAAACCGACGGTCTGCAACTGCTGTTCTGCCACTGGTGTGCTGTGCGGAGACAAAGTGTTGACAGCGACTTGCCAGGCGGGCCAGGCCGTTTCAAACAAGGTGGGAAAGCCTTGGGCGGCTTCCTGGTTCGCGCCTTGCAAGCCATAGCGGCGTACCGCCCGTCCGCCCGGCAGTGCGGACGACGCTTGCAGGCTGCGGGCCTGTAAAGCCGCCCCCCATAATGTTTGAAGTTGGCCCCGAATCGTGGCGGGAGTCAGGGTGCGAAAAGGAAGGCAGGCGCCTGCGGCTGCGCACAACAGGCCCAGCATGAAAATGGCGCCACGGTGGGTATTGATGCCCCCCGTGGCGGCCTGCATGCGAGCCTCCGCTGCAATCCCGCGAGTTTGCAGTTGGCTGAATGGAACACGCTGTTGGCCCAGGGCCGCCATGTCGGTGAAGTAGTGGCGCAAGGCAAACAGACTGCGATAAAAAGTGCTGGCATCCATATCGTCATGGCTGCCGCTGTCGATCAGGGAAACCAGCCCCGGTTTGGGGGCCAGAATCAGCTCGTCATACAGCGCCAGAACGGCTGCCCGGCCTATGGCCGTGCAACTCCAGGAACGAGATGGATCCATGGAGTCGGGGGCAGTGGGTAACTGCGCCAATGCCCTTGTTTCAATTGCATCAAGCAGCATGAGAGGACTCCAGGCTAGGGGCGTGCTCGGGCCAGTCCGAGTGCGCCTGAATACGTAAACCATGCGTGTGTTTGATCATGACTTTGCGGCTGGCACCGCTGCGCCATTGCTGCCATTCACGCCAGGCAATGGCGTCGTCGTTGGGAAACAGCAGCTCGCCATCCAGACGGGGGAAACCGGGCCATTCGTTGGCCGCACGTAATAGCTGCACCAGACGATCGGCCTGCGTGGCGCACTGCACGGGCAGCAGCAAATCCAGGTCCGAGCCTTCACGCACATAGCCTTGTCCGGTGATCAGTTCCCAGCCATAACTGCCATAGACCTGCGCCGTGCAGCTGTGTGCCTGCATCTGTTGGCATAAGCTCAACCAGTCTTGTGCCGAGGAAACCGGCAGCAAGGTTTGGGCTTCATGGGCGGGGGGGAAACTGCCCCAGCTCACGCTCCGAGCCTGGGGAACGATCAGGGACAGCCTTTGCCGTCCCCAAGCGGTCGGCAAAGGAATACCCACTTGCAGTTGCCCGCTACGCAGCTCGCCCGGCTGACGGCTGACGACCAGAGGCCAGTCACGGGCCTGCCATCTGCACAGGCATTGATAGGCGTGGCGGCTCGGCTCCAGATCAGCCAGCACCTGATCCCAGGCAGTGCTGTCCAGCGTGATCAGGTGGTGGCGGCGAGCGGGCAGTGGGGCGGTCATCAGGATGCCTGCAAGACCTGTTCAATGATCTGCGCAGCCAGACGGCGGCCACCACGTTCGGCACCCTCGCTGGCGCGGCGATCCTGATTATTGGACTGGGCCAGTGCCGCACGTAATGAAGCGCGCAGTTGCTCTGGCGAACTGCTCTCCCAGACAGACTCAATACCTCCCATGGCCACGTAGTTGCCGACGCCAGGCGCAAAGACCGGATTGGATTGCGCCAGCTCTTCCAACATGGCTTCGGGCAGTTTGGTGACGCGGGCCATGGCAGGGATGCGCATGACGCGGATCTCGGCTTCAGGCACGGCATAGCAGGCATCGGCAATCAGGCCGGAGGTGATGAAACCACCGGACAGAGCCTGGTCATATACCAGCCCAATGACTTTGTGGCCTTTGCGTCGGGCCAGATCCAGGCACATGCCCAAGTGAGCCATAGCGCGGTTGATGCCCAGCAGCTCATCGCGGCGGCGCAGTTGCTGGCCTTGGGTATCGACCAACAGCAGCAGGCTGCGGCCTGGATGGTTCTTGATGATGTCCAGCACGGCCTGTGCCTGGGTCAGGGCCAGAGCCACGCCGATGGGGGCGTGTTCGGTAGTCCCGATAACGGCCAGGGTCTGGCCATCAAACTCGGCATTGCCTTGCAAGAACAAACTCTGTTCGGTGATGCTGTGCTGCGTATCGAACAGCGATTGCACCAGTGTTTCCCATTTCATGACAGCGCCTCCTGGCGGCGTAATGCTTTGACGGCGGCCGCGTCCATCTGCCCGACGTGATCGCTTTGTTCCAGCCCCAGCGCTTGCCACAAGGTCTGGGCCTGATTCTCGGTGTGATCCCATTGCTCTACGGGCAGCAGGGCCGCGCGGTGTGCCAGCAACTGATGTTCCTGCTCGAGCTCTTCCAGGGTGACCGGGCCACGGGCCGGGTTTTTCAAT
This sequence comes from Alcaligenes sp. LTN-3, assembly GCF_059735605.1. Classification (NCBI taxonomy): domain Bacteria; kingdom Pseudomonadati; phylum Pseudomonadota; class Betaproteobacteria; order Burkholderiales; family Alcaligenaceae; genus Alcaligenes; species Alcaligenes sp. LTN-3. The sequence continues at coordinate 822,289 of NZ_JCAPDN010000002.1, forward strand.
CCTTGTATGGCAGCGGCGCGGAAAGCGGCCACGGTATCGGACACGAGATCGTCGCAATCCGCCGTTAACCAGCGGTGTTTTCCGCCACTGGTTTGCCAGACCAAAGCACGATCTTTGGAGTCGTATTCTTCAACGCCGTGCGAGGCTTCAATCACCTCCGGGCCGGACATGGCCAGACGGCCTACGTCACTCATGATCAGGTGGTTGGTGCAGCGGGCCACAATGCCCATGCCACCAAAGCAACCGTTTTGCCCACCCACCAAGGCAATCACCGGCACACCGGCATTACGCGTATCCAGCAAGGCGCGCATCACTTCGGAGACGGCAATCAAACCGGCATTGGCTTCGTGCAAGCGCACACCACCGGACTCCAGCAGCAGTACCACACCCGCAGGGCGGTCGATCAAGGCTCGGCGCAGCAGGCCCACCAGTTTGGCGCCGTGAACTTCGCCCACGCCACCGCCCATGAACTCGCCCTCTTGTGCGGCCACATAAACGGTCTGTCCTTCCAGCAAGGCATGGCCGATGGCCACGCCATCATCAAAGGAAGAAGGCACACCCAACTGCGCCAAGTGCGGGCTGCTCAAGCGTTGGGCAGGGGGTAACCATTCGTGAAAGCTGTTCGCGTCAAACAGAGCCTGGACGCGCTGGCGGGCAGAACATTCCAGATAACTGCTCATGACGGTGTTCCTTGTGCTTGGCTGCGTGCCAGGGCTTCGCTGGCGGCCTGGTCCAGACGCAGGCTGACCACGGCCGGGGTGGCCCCCATATCGTTGATGTCAAAGTGGATACCGGCCAGCGGATGGCGCTGGTGAAAGTCCCGCACCACCGCATCCCAGATCGTGGAGAAGCCGCGTGCCGAGGTGTGAATGTGGATGGTGCATTCGGGGCCGTCCTTGGGCTCGGCCAGCACTTCCAGATTGCCCGAGCCTACGACGCCCACCAGCACCGGTTGGAAGGTGGCGATGGGCTCTTGTCCTTTGAAACGGTAGGCCAGGGTTTCCAGGCCATGAGGAAGGTTTGTCATCGTGATCTCCTAATGCAAATAGCGTGGCGGGCCATTACCAGTTACGAAAGCGTGCCGGCGGTTGATATAGCCCGCCGGAGGCCTGAACCAGATCCCGCATGCTGCGTGCGGCCAACAGATTGCGTGTGGCCTGGCGTGGGTCTATGCCCAGATCCTGGGGGCGACGGATGATGCCGCGATCGCGCAGGTTCTCCACCATGCGGGCATCGCGTCCCAGACCTACTTGTGTGTAGCCCGCAACGCCGCGTATGGCCTGTTCGCGTTCTTCGTCGGTACGGCACAGCAAGAGATTGGCGATGCCTTCTTCCGTCAGGATATGGGTGACATCGTCGCCGTACACCATGATGGGAGGCAGATCCATGCCGGTTTGCTCTTGCAGGGTCCAGGCATCCAGAGTGTCTACAAAAGCGGGGGTCATGTGTTCGCGGAAGGTCTCCACAATTTGCACCACCAGCTTTTGACCACGCGGCGTACCGGCTGCACCCTGACGACCTTCGCGGGCTTGTTGACCGGCCTTCAACCAGGCGGGGCTGGTGTGGCGACGACCGCGTGCATCCGCGCCCATATTGGGTGCGCCACCAAAACCAGCAATACGGCCGAGCGTGGCGGTGGAGCTGTTGCCATGCAGGTCGATCTGCAAGGTGGAGCCGATGAACAGGTCGCAGGCGTAGTGGCCGGCCGCCTGACAGAAAGCGCGGTTGCTGCGCATGCTGCCATCCGGGCCGGTGAAGAACACATCGGAGCGGGCACGCAGATAGTTTTCCATGCCCAGCTCGGAGCCGAAGGAGTGTACCGATTGCACCCAACCGGCTTCAATGGCCGGGATTAGGGCAGGGTGAGGATTCAAGGCCCAGTGCTGGCAAATCTTGCCTTTCAGGCCCAGCGACTCCCCGTAAGTGGGTAGCAGCAATTCAATGGCGGCGGTATCAAAACCGATGCCGTGGTTCAGGCGTTGCACGCCGTACTCTGCGTAGATGCCCTTGATGGCCATCATGGCCATCAAGACCTGGATTTCGCTGATCTGGGCGGGGTCGCGGGTAAACAGCGGTTCAATAAAGTGTGGGCGCGGAGCAGGCACCACGAAGTTCACCCAGTCGGCGGGAATATCCACGCGCGGCAGGCGGGTGGTCTTGCTGTCGACCAGCTCGTTGACCTGGGCGATGACAATGCCGCCGGAAAACGCGGTGGCCTCCACAATGGCCGGGGTGTCTTCGGTATTGGGGCCGGTGTACAGATTGCCATGCTCATCGGCGGCCTGAGCCGCGATGAGCGCGACATTTGGGGTCAAATCGACAAAGTAACGGGCAAACAACTCCAGATAGGTATGAATGGCACCGATGTTCAGCCGTCCTGCCGAGGCCAGCCTGGCCAGGCGCGCACCTTGCGGGCCGGAAAAACTGAAGTCCAGGCGGCTGGCAATGCCTTTTTCAAACACATCCAGATGCTGGGGCAAAGCCAGCACGGATTGCACCATGTGCAGGTCGTGAATCTGCGCTGGGTCGACTCCTACCAGTGCGTCGGCCAGAAAATCGGCCTGCTTCTGGTTATTGCCTTCCAGGCAGACTCGATCTCCTACTTGTAATACGGCTTCCAGCAAGGCGCTGGCTTTATCCGTGCTGCATAGTTTGCCTTGCAAAGAGTCTCCCAGTGCGCGGCGGGCACGTTGCAGTCTTTGCTGGCGGGCTTGATTCTTAAGATTCCAGTTGCTGTCCGTCATTGGGTTTCCCTGTCATACCTCTGTCGATGTGATTCGTTAAACAAGCTGCCTGGCCCTTCAGGATCGTAGTTCAGGCAGCGCGATTGTTAAGGTGCCCAGACGATGGGCAATGCGGGTGGCCGCCTCGAGCAGTAGGTCGTCCTGCCCGGGGCGGGCGGCCACTTGCAGTCCTAACGGAAGCCCGTGGTTGCCAAAACCGAGTGGCAGGTTGATGCACGGAATGCCCAGCGCCGTCCAGGCACGGCACAGCACGGGATCGCCCGTGGTGTCGCGCGCAGGTGCCTCGCCCAGGGCAGCGGCGCTCAGGATCAGGTCCGCCTCGCCGAAGATCAGTTCGGGCTGACGCTTGACCTGGTTGATTACGGCCTGGGCCTGGGTCAGCTCGGCAGTCGGGATCTGTGCAGATTTCTCCAGATAGGTTTGTAAAGCCAGCGAGAGCTGTTCAAGGTGGTGCTGGCGTTCATGGCTTAAATGAGCCAGTACCTCAGCCCCCATGACGGCTTGCTGCGCGTAGGTCAGTTCGCCAAACAGCTTGTCCTTGTCGCTAAGCTGAACCTCAAACTGGCCATCATCCGTTTTCAGATGGCCGACGCTTGCTTCCAGTCGATCACGCAGATCCTCTGCAATATCCTCCCACCAGGGTGTGTGCAAAAAGCTCAGGCGCAAAGGGGCTTGCAGCAGGACTTGCGATACTTCTGGCGTACTGCGCAGTGCGTTGAAAACACGGCGCACATCCTCCAGGCGCTGGCCCAAAATCCCCAGGGTATCCAAAGAGGGGCTGATGGTTTTCAGCCCGCTGCTGGGCAGGGCACCAAAGCTGGGCTTGAAGCCATAAATTCCGCAGAAGGTGGCAGGACGCACCACGGACCCCGCTGTCTGGGTGCCCAAGGCCACCGGAACCACATTGGCGGCCACGGCAGCGGCCGAGCCGGACGAGGAACCGCCCGGGGTATGCTCCAGATTCCAGGGGTTGCGTGTCTTGGGCGGGCTGAACAAGGCAAACTCCGTGGTGACGGTTTTGCCAAATGGCACGGCACCGGCCGCCATCAGGGCTTGCACAATGGCGGCATCCTGGGTGGGGCGGTTGTCGCGATAAATGGGTGACCCATAGGTGGCTGGAGCGTCCTTGGTATTGATCAAATCCTTGATGCCGATGACCAGCCCCTTCAAGGGGCCCGTGTTGCTCTCCTGTTCTTGGGCGATGCGCCGTACCTGCTCCTTGTCCAGATGGGCAAAGGCCTGAATCAGATCCTCGGTTTGCTCGTAGCGGGCAATCGCTGCTTCTGCCGCCTTCTGGCTGGATGTCATGTTTCGGGTAGCGAAATCATTCACAGACATGGCAAGTCCTTAGAGCGTGAAGGGGGCAATAAGAATGGCAATCGTCAACACGACGGTGCCAATCAGAAAGGCCACGACGGTAAAGCCCATGACTTGCCGTACATTCAAGCGTGCAATGGCCAGCACAGGCAGGAGCCAGAAAGGCTGGATCATATTGGCTACTGCTTCGCCAAAGGCCACTGCCATGGACATCAGGCCCAGATAGGCGGGGCTGTCCTGACCCATGGCCAAGGCCGATTGCACGGCGATGGGGCCTTGCACCCCCCAGTGTCCGCCACCGGAAGGAACAAACAGCGAGATGATGATGGAGGCGATAAAGGTCAGAAAGGGCAGGGTGTACTCATTGGCCCCGGTCACCAGCGCCGAGGACAGTATTTCCTCCAGAGCATGACCTCCTTGCATGGGGATATAGGCCAGCAAGCCCATGATGCCGCCGTACAGTGGGTATTGCAAAATCAGCGGGCCTGCTGTTTTGGCGGACTCGACAAAGGACTTGATAAAACGGATAGGGGTCCAGTGCAGCAGAGCACCGGTAACGGTGAACAGCATGATCATGGATGAGATGTTCAGCGCAAAACCGCTGCGCACGAAGTAGTACATACCCGCAGCAAAGAACAGTACGTTCAGAATCCATAGGTTTTCCAGTTTTTCGGCTGGAGTGTTGGGTTTGGTTTTGGGTAGATCCTTTTCAATATCTGCGAAGACAGCGGGGTCGGGAGGCAAGGCGTAGTCGGGCTCCATGCGCCAGATTGTCAGAAACAGCAGGATGATCAGGGCCACGACCGGGATCCAGCTATAGGGCTGGAAAATGGTCAGGCTAAAAGGCACCGTCATGCTGGTCAGTTGATGGATGACGTTGATGGGGCTGTTGGGGTCAGTATTGGCCAGGGCAATCGAGCTGGACAGACCTTGAGTCCAGAGCAGGTAGCCCATATAGCCCGAGGCAATCAGATAACCAAAGTGGACATGGGGCAGGCGGCGGGCAACCTGGCGTGCGACCAGGGCGCCAGCAACCAGCCCCAGGCCCCAGTTCAACAGGCAGAAGATTGAACCTACAGCAAAGCACAACAGGGCACCCTCAACTTGGGTTCGGGCACGGGATGCCAGCCAGATAATGGCGCGTTTTAGCGGTGGTGCTTCGGCCAGGGTGTAGCCTGTCACCAGAATTAGCACCATTTGCAGAGCAAAGGTAAAAATACTTTTAGGCCCCCATACCCCGCGATACCAGGCATCCACCATTCCTCCGGGGGTGGCACCATCAACAAACAGGGTAATCAGTCCTACAACCAGCAAGCTCAGGATGACGGCGAACAGATAGGGGTCCGGCATCCACTTTTCTACGTAACGCACGCAGATATTGGTAAAGCGGGTCAGCAAGTTTGGCCTGGGTTTGGCCGGGATGGCAGCAGTGGTGTTCATGATGAGCGTATCCTTGTTTTTGTCTCCCCGACCTGGCTAGCGGGTCGGCCTATGGTGTGTCCCTTAGGGGGCTTATCGTTGTGCCCACAAGATAGCGACAGGCCCGGCAGGGGATCAATAAAGCAAATGTCGTTTTATTTACGCGCGGCGAAACGATGGCGCGTTAACCCTAGGGAAAGAGAGGGGGGTGAGCCTGTGGACAGGCAACGGCGGCTATAAGGCCGGCTGTTTTCTCTGGTGTGGAGATATTTAGCTAAAACGAACGGATTTGAGGATCAGTTTGAAGAGAGACGACAGCACCGTTTGAAATGGACTACGTTTTTCAATGGGGAGACTGTGAGGGCAAAGAGCAGAGGGGGAAAGGCAAGGCTTTTACTCAGGTTCTGACGGCCAGACCTGAGAGCTTGACGCCAGTTGCATGGCAGAAGCTGGTGAGCAAAGGAAGGGGAGAAAGGGTGGGAGTACTGTTTGAGACATAAAAAAGCACACAGAATGCGCTGTGTGCTTTTAAGGAACCCTAACGGCGCTGGACCGAACAGAGAGGACTGTTTTCTTGAACTAAAATTTGTCGGCCACTGAATCCAGGGCCTCGCGCAGTAGACCGGCAATTTCTTTTTGACGCGGCGCAGGCATGCGTTCGGTAATCGCCGTGACACTCATGGCCAGAATGGGGCGGCCTTTGTGGTCGCACAGGGCGCAGCCCACACCCAAGGCACCGCGCACAGCGTAATTACCGACAACCGAGTAGCCACGAATGCGGGTGTTGGTAACCAGTTGACGCATCTCGCGCTGGGTCATGCCGCCGTACTGGTCCAACTGATTGGCATTGCGCTCGATAATCTGTTCGATGGCCTCGTCTCCCAGTGTGGCCAGATAGGCCATGCCACCGGAACCTACGCCCAAGGGCTGACGCTTGCCGACATAAGTGGCCAGAATCTGTACCGGGTAGGGGCCGATTTCGCGCCATAGGCTAATGGAGTCGTCGCCATCGCGGCCCACCAGAAAAACGGCATCGCCGGTCAGTTGAGCTAGCTCTTGCATGATGGGCTGCATGATGGTGACTCGCGGGTCCAGCCCAAACAGGCCCTGATCCTGGCGCGTGGCGCTGTAGCGACGGCTATGGCTGCTGTTCTGGACCAGCCCGTGATCGATCAGAGCGGCCAGCAGCCGGTAGATGGTGGGGCGCTGTAATTGCGTGGCGCGTGACAAGTCAGTGACGCTCAGCCCTTTGCCTTGATGATTTTGCAAAGTCTTGAGCACCAGCAAGCCGCGTTGCAGGGTACGCGGCCCAGCCTGATCCTGCGGTTCTACGGTCTCGGGAGTGTTCATGCTTGAAAACAGCTAATGCTTACCGAAAAGTAACTCAGTAAGAATATACGCCAGCCGAGAAAGTGTCCACTGTGTGATCGCTCATTTCCGGTAGAGCCCCCTACAAGCAGCGGGCAAGTGGGGCGGAGCGCAAGCTTTAGCGCTGTTCCGGGCCGGCCGATTCGTCTTTACGCTGCTCGGGAATAGGGTGACCTGCCGTTTTCGCGGTCTTGATCATGGCGGTACACAGGCCGCGCAACATATCGACTTCGTCCAGGCTGAGTTGGGCTCGCCCAAACAAGTGCTGCATGCGGGGCACCAGTTTTTTGGGATGCTTGGGGTCCAGGAACTTGACGCTTTCGATAGCCTGTTCCCAGTGTTGCAGCAACGCCTGCACCTTGGCTTGAGGCGCCAGTTCCTTGCCGGGGTCTGCCTTGCCATCGGTATTGGGCAGCAGGCTGGCACCACTTTCAGCCAGCAGGGCGTAGCGCAATTCCCAGGCGGCCAGTTGCAAAGCCTGGGCGACATTGAGCGAACTGTATTCAGGATTGGCTGGAATATGGCAGACGTACTGGCACTGGCTGATGTGATCGTTGGTCAGGCCCACGCGTTCGGTACCCAGCACAATGGCCACTGTGCCGGCGTGCTGGCGCAGATGTTCACGGCTCAGTTCGGCGGTCTGGCGTATATCGGCGGCTGGCGGTCCCAGGTAGCGGGGGCGGGCAGTCAGGGCAAAAGCCAGGGTGACTGGCTCCAGCGCATGCGCCAGGGTAGGCACAATCGTGGCCTGCTCCAAAACGTCTACGGCACCGCTGGCCAGTGAGATTGCCTGAGGGTTTTGTGCAACGTCCGGGTCGAGCGGGTCAACCAGACATAAGTCGCCAAAGCCCATGGTTTTGATCGCTCGCGCCGCTGCGCCCACGTTTCCAGGGTGGCTGGGTTGCACCATAATGAAGCGAACCCGGTGAAAATTATCATCAAATGCCGATGCTTGCGTCTGAGTCATTTAAAATAGCTACTTTGAAGCTACGCTTCCTGTGTCTGCTCACGCGATTTTGCCCTGCAACAGGGCACGCCAGGCAGGCTCAATTATTGTTAAAAAAACGGAATTTCCATGCACCCGATGCTCAATACCGCCATCAAGGCGGCTCGCCGTGCCGGCACCATTATCTCTCGCGCCAGTCTAGACCTCCAGCACCTGTCGGTTGCGCGTAAAGGCCCTAAAGATTATGTCACGGAAGTGGATCGCGCAGCAGAGGAAGCCATCATTGAAGTGTTGAGCGAAGCCTACCCCGATCACGGTTTTATCGGAGAGGAAACGGGCGAGCGCCCACCGCTGGAACCCGCAGGCGAAGGCACTCCTGAATACCAATGGGTCATTGATCCGCTGGATGGCACCACCAACTTTATTCACGGCTTTCCATGCTACGCGATTTCAATTGCATTGATGCACCGTGGTCAGGCTGCCCATGCCGTTATTTACGATACCAATCGCAACGAAATGTTCACGGCCAGCCGTGGCGGCGGTGCGTTCCTGAACGACCGTCGTATTCGTGTATCGGGCCAGACTCGTTATCACGATGCCTTGATCGGTGCGCACGTGCCAGATTCGGGCGCGGGCGTGAAACCTACCTCCCCATTTGCCGATATGCTGGCCGAATGTGCGGCTGTGCGTCGCGTGGGTGCAACGGTTTTGGATTTGGCTTATGTGGCCGCCGGCCGTCTGGATGGTTTCTGCGCCGTCAACCTGCAACCCTGGGATTTGGCCGCCGGCACTTTGCTGGTGACTGAAGCGGGTGGTCTGGTCGGCGACTTTGAAGGCGAGCAAACCTGGAAAGAAACCGGCAATGTGATTGCCGCCAGCCCGAAGATCTTTATCCAGATGCTGTCGCACCTGCAAGATTAAGAACCTAGACCCCGGCACCGCCGGGGTGTTCTTTTAGTCACAGCGCCAAGGAGCTGAGATGGAGTGGTTGATGGACCCGACCGTTTGGGTTGGGTTGCTCACACTGGTAATTCTGGAAATTGTGCTGGGCATCGATAACCTGGTGTTCATTGCAATTTTGGTCGATAAGTTGCCGCCCGCGCAGCGTGATCGTGCTCGTGTGCTGGGCCTGTCCTTGGCCCTGCTGATGCGTCTTGGCCTGTTAACGGTCATGTCCCATCTGGTGCAGTTGACTGATCCTTTGGTATCCGTGTTTGGTCTGGATTTCTCAGGTCGCGATCTGATCATGATAGTGGGCGGCTTTTTCTTGCTGCTCAAAGGTACGCTGGAGCTGCACGAGCGTATTGAAAACCGCAGTGCTCACGCCTCCGGGTCGCGCATGTATGCCAGCTTCTGGGTCATCGTGGCGCAGATTGTGGTGCTCGATGCCGTATTTTCTCTGGATGCGGTCATTACGGCTGTGGGGATGGTCGATCACCTGCCTGTCATGATGGCGGCGGTGATTATTGCCATTGGCATCATGCTGGTGGCCTCCAAACCGCTGACGGCTTATATCAACAGTCGGCCTACGGTAGTTATTTTGTGCCTGGGCTTTTTGTTGATGATTGGCTTTTCCTTGCTGGTCGAAGGCTTTGGCATACATGTACCCAAGGGTTACTTGTATGCGGCCATTTCCTTCTCCATCCTGATCGAAATGTTCAATCAGTTGGCGCGTCGCAAGCTGCGTATGTTGCAAGCGGGTCGCCCCATGCGCGAGCGTACGGCCGAGGCTGTGCTGCGCATGTTGGGCAAGCGCCCCGCTTCGGGAGAGGCGGCCATTGGGCCGGATTTGCCAGGGGCATCGGCACAAATGGTATTTGGCCAGGAAGAGCGCAATATGGTTAGCGGTGTGCTGACCTTGTCCGAGCGCACCGTGCATTCGGTGATGACGCCGCGTAATGCCATTACATGGGTGAATATTCAGGACTCCCCCGAAGTTCTGCGCGACAAAATGACACAGGAACCTCATAGCATGGTGCCGGTCTGTCGTGGTTCGCTCGATGAGGTTATTGGCATTGGTCGAAGCAAAGAGTTACTGGCAGATCTGCTGATTCATGGTCATATCCGTGTGGATCAATTGCGTCAGCCGGTCTTTGTGTATGAGTCCATCGGAATTTTGGACTTGATGGAAACCATCAAGCAAAGCCGCGGTCAATTGGTCCTGGTAACGGACGAGTTTGGGGCGATTGAAGGGCTGGTGACGCCCTTGGATATTTTCGAGGCCATTGCGGGTGACTTTCCCAGCGAGGATGAAGCCCCCGATATTGTTCAGGAATCCCAGGACCACTGGCTATTGGATGGCTCCACGGATCTGCATCATCTGGAACAGATGCTGGGCGTGGATGGACTGGTGGATGAAGAGGAAGAATACGCCACCTTGGCCGGCTATTTGCTGACGCGTTTTGGACAGTTACCCAAGGTCGGTGATGTCTGTGAGCTTGAACAGCGCGATGCCGTGTATCGCTTCAAGGTTCAGGAGCTGGAAGGGCGTCGCATTTCCCAGGTCAGTTTGGAACGCGTGCCCTACGACGATGAACAAATCGATCCCTTCTTGGCATCTTAATTTTTATTGGCTTTGATTCACACAACATGACCGAGCAAACCATTTATTTGTTGAAGGCCCTGTTTCTGGGGATTGTTGAAGGTATTACTGAATTTATTCCTGTCTCCAGTACGGCACACTTGCTGATACTGGGTTCCTGGATTGATTTTTCCTCGGGCGATGCCAAGGTGTTCGAGGTGGTTATTCAGTTTGGTTCGATTTTGGCCGTGGTCTGGATTTTCCGTGCGCGTCTGATTCAACTGATCATGGGAACCTTGCGTGGTGATCGCACTGAGATGATGTTCACTCGCAATCTGCTGATCGCCTTTTTGCCCGCTGCGGTGATTGGTGCCTTGACGATTCAATACGTGAAAGCCTTGTTCCATCACCAGATTGTGTTTGTGTTCACACTGGTGCTGGGGGGCTTGTTGATGCTGTGGGTCGAGCGTAAGCCACAGTATGCAAAGCACACGGCAGATGGCGATCAGGGTGAAACTGCCACTTCGCAAAAGGCCACGGCCTTTGCCTTGGAGCAGATCACCTGGAAGCAGGCTTTGGTCGTTGGTTTTGCCCAGTGCATTGCCATGGTGCCAGGTACGTCGCGTTCGGGGGCGACGATTATCGGCGGTATGCTGGCCGGTATTCAGCGCAAGACGGCCACGGAATTTTCTTTCTTTCTGGCTATGCCAACGATGTTGGCCGCCACGGTCTATGACCTGTACCGCAACGGTGCGTCCTTGAGTACAGATCAGAGCAGCGCGATTATTGTAGGCTTTATTGCCGCTTTCTTTAGTGCGCTATTCCTGGTGAAGGCGGTGCTGCGCTTTGTATCCAGCCGTACTTATCGACCCTTTGCCTGGTATCGGATTGCCCTGGGTGGAGTGTTGTTTGTGTGGCTGATGACGTAGTCCGTTGTCGCTTTAGACGTTTGGAGATCCCCGCTTGGCTTAGCTGTCGGCGGGGATTTTTCTTTTCAGGGAAGTTCAGTAAATAGCCTCCCTCCACGCACACACTCTACCTACCTACCTACCTACCTACCTACCTACCTACCTACCTACCTACCTACCTATCTATCTATCTATCTATCTATCTGTCTGTCTGTCTGTCTCTTGATTGGTGTGCTAACTGGATAGGCACTTTCTTGGCGACTGTTGTGTTCAAGCGTTAGTTAGCAAATAGCGGGTTTGTCGCCAGCTAGTTGATCTGGCATGGTTTGGTTTTTGATACGCTGCTGCTGAGGGGAGCTTGGTCTCAGCAAGACGCCTCTCGGTTCGTCTGCCCCGGTATCCGGGCTGACTACTTGCCGGTGCTGCGCACCGGTACCCTTGTCAGTGTTCGGATACGGGCGCGCCCTTAACTCGCGGGGTGTCTTGTCCCCTGGACAAGACACAAGCGCCCCGCTCAAACAGAAGGGCGCTTGCATCCCGTATCCGAACACCGCCTGCGGCAAGCTGTTTAAACCGCCCCGGATACCGGGGGAGACGAACCGAGAGGCTCACAGTGAGGTGGGGGCAAGCAGCCTTATATCGCTCGTGGTGTTTATGGTTTGTGCTGGAGTACGAGACCAGTTTTCAATAGTTTTTTTTAGCAGCCGCGAGGAAAAGTATCTTGTTGGCAAAAATCACGGTCTCTTTTGTGTTTTTGAGGGGGCCGTTGGGCTCGATGGGCGAGTCAGGGCTCTGGCCGCAGGCTTTTGCATTATCCAGGATGCAAGCCCTGTGCTGTTTGAGCGGGGCGCTTGTGGTTCGTACGGGGGACGAGCCACCCCGCGAGTTCACAGGGCGCCTGGATACTGCAAGAGACCAGGGAACCCGTGCGCAGCACGGGCCGGAGACCCGCCAAGTCGAGCCCAGCGGCCCCCTCAAAAATGCTTATGCAGCCGCCTTGATTCCTGCGGCCTGTCGCTGTCGCTCACAAGAATAAGCAGTTTCTCATCCCATGAACGGACGAAAAAACCCAACTTAAAACCAACTGCCTATAGCTGGAGTCAACGAAGTCAAACTTGCTGAGGTCCCAGTGTCTGGCACTGATCCTTTTTACCCCATTGGTGCAAACAAAGCTGTGTGCCTTCAATACTGATATAGCCGCCACGCCGTTCTTCTTTAGAGAAGTCAGACTCCCAATCCGGCAGTACCCATCGGCGTACCGGTTCAAAGCCGGGAATGTCATGCACGGCGGGTCTATGTGTGTGGCCATGCACCATGGCGTGCACAGAGTGTGCCTCGCAGGCCGCGACAATCGCCGCAGGCTGCACATCCATAATCTCTTTGGATTTGTATTGCTTGCCGCGCTGGCTACCCGCACGGGCAGAGTCTGCAATACGCTGGCGCAGGCTTAACGGGCAGGCCAGGTACAGCTTTTGCAGCCAGGGTTTGCGTACCCAATAGCGAAAGCGTTGATAGGCCAGATCGTCCAGACAATACTCGTCACCGTGGGACATCAAAATCAAACCGGCAGAGGTATCCAGGACCACTTGATCCGGCAAGAGCGTGGCGTGGACATGATGGGCGTAGGCCTTGCCCAGCAGGAAGTCACGATTGCCACGCATTAAATAAAGCGGATGTTGCTGCGCAAAAGAGCGCAGCGCCTCACTGACTTGAGCAAGCCAGGGAGCAGGGTGGGCAATTTGATCGTCACCGATCCAGGCATTGAAAATATCACCGCCCAGAATCAAGACGTGTGCCTGATGCTGGGCGGAGTGCAGAAACTGCAGGAAATCCTGGACGGTGTCTGGATTGTCCGGACCCAGGTGCAGGTCCGCAGCAATCCAGATAGTGCCCGCAAGCGTGAGCTTATTCGACAAGCGTGGCTTTTTCCAGAACGACGTCTTCAACGGGCACGTCTTGGTGGAAGCCCTTGTTGCCCGTGCGCACGGTCTTGATTTTGTCGACCACATCCATGCCTTCGATCACGCGGCCAAATACGGCGTAACCCCAGCCATTGGCGGTCGGTGCGGTGAAGTTCAGGAAGTCGTTGTCAGCCACGTTGATGAAGAACTGAGCCGTAGCCGAGTGTGGATCGGACGTACGAGCCATGGCCAGGGTGTACTTGTCGTTCTTCAAACCGTTGTCGGCTTCATTTTTGACAGGAGCATTGGTCGATTTTTGCTTCATGTCGGCCTCAAAGCCACCACCCTGGATCATGAAGTTGTTGATCACACGGTGAAACACGGTGCCGTCGTAAAAACCGCTGGACACATAGTCCACAAAGTTGGCAACGGTGTTGGGGGCTTTTTCTGCGTTCAGTTCGATCAGGATGGTGCCCTGATTCGTCTGCAGTTGGACGCGTGGGGAGGTGCTCATAGAAGTGCCTTCAGAAGAAGTGGAAGAATCTGCTGCCATAGCCGGACTGCTCATCATAGGCATAGCCATACAGGCAGCAATAAGCAGGGTGCGCAAGCGACGAGCCTGATCACACCATTGAAATGTGCTTGCAAACATAAGAGAGGGACAATCCCGTCAAATAAAAATCTTATTGTTGCAGAATTTGGCCAGTTTGTTGCGCGCGCTGGGCTGCTTTGGGCACACCGCTGGCGGCGGCTTGACGATAGGTGTCATTGGCCAGCATCAATTGGACTTCACCCATATTGGCGCGAGCCAGTGCGTAGGACGGATCGGCGGTCAAGGCCATTTTCAGGGCCTCCAGTGCCATATCCAGCTTGTCTTGTGCAATGTACTCAGCCGCCAGATTATTCCAGGGCTCGGGAAGCTCCGGATAATAGGTGGTCATATCCTGATAGAGGCGGATTGCGCCATTATGGTCACCACTGGCCGACAGGGCACGTGCTTTCAAAAACAGCAGTTGTACATTGGCCCCGGGTTCGCCACGGTCTTTGCGCTGCTCTAGCTGTTTCTCAATAGCTTGCAAGGCGTCAGCATGACGGCCTTGGGCAATGAGGGTGCTGATGCGCTGACTGATTTGAGCGGAGCTAAGCGGCAACGAGGTATCCACACTGGGCGCGAGCACGTCCAGTGCACGGGCCAGTCCCTTCCAGCCACGTTCAGGTTCGGGGGCGATATCGAGCAGGGGATCGTTCACCCGCACGGCGGGCGGGGGTAAATCGGGCAAGGATTGGGCGCTCACGTTGAGACCGAGGGCCAGCAAAAAGGCCAGGGTGCACGGAGCGAAAAACCGAGTCCGTCTAGGTGTACTGAGCACAGAGGGGGCGCCTATAAAATCTGGCTTGAAGACCAGGAAGGTTGGTAGATTGCTGCCTTTAACGAGGTCTGCTTGCTATACTTGTTGACCATCATTCTAACCTTGCCTCTTGCCGGGCGGGAAATACGGAACCTGATCCAAGGGCAAATTGTTCTGGCACAAGGTTCCGATTTTATGACGATTACAGGCCATGTTGCGCATTTATAACTCGTTGTCACGCTCTAAAGAGGTGTTTTCTCCGGTTGAACCGGGCCACGTACGTATGTACGTCTGTGGTATGACGGTGTACGACTTCTGTCATTTGGGGCATGCCCGTATGCTGGTCAGTTTTGACATCGTGCAGCGCTGGCTGCGAGCAAGCGGCTATCGCGTCTCGTATGTGCGCAACATTACCGATATTGATGACAAGATCATCCGCCGTGCCGTCGAGCGCAAGCAACTGATGTCACAGGTGACGGACTTTTATATTGCGGCCATGCATGCCGACGAAAAGGCCCTGGGTGTGCAAAGTCCCGATTCGGAGCCGCGTGCTACACAGTACGTGCCCGATATGCTGGGCATTATTGCCAAGCTGGAAGAGAACGGTCTGGCCTACCAGTCCGAGGACGGTGATGTGAACTATGCGGTGCGTCAGTTCCCCGGCTACGGCAAATTGTCGGGCCGCTCCCTGGACGATCTGCGTGCCGGTGAGCGTGTTGCCCTGAACTCGGCCAAGCGCGACCCCCTGGATTTTGTGCTGTGGAAGGCAGCAAAAGAAGACGAGCCTGCCGAATCCAAGTGGGAATCGTCCTATGGTCTTGGCCGTCCGGGCTGGCACATTGAGTGCTCGGCCATGAGCAAGGCACTGCTGGGTCAGCCCCTGGATATTCATGGCGGTGGCCCGGACTTGAAGTTCCCCCATCACGAAAACGAAATTGCCCAAACAGAAGGTGCTTTTGGCGGCCAGTTGGCCAATGTCTGGATGCACTGCGGTCCCCTGATGGTGGACTCGGAAAAAATGTCCAAGTCCCTGGGCAATTTCCGTCGCATCCGCGATACCGTGGCTCCTGAAGGTCTGGCCGACGAAGAAAGCAGCTACATCGCCAATCCGCGTGAAGCGGAAATGCTGCGTTTCTTTATTGTGCGCAACCATTACCGCAGTCTGCAAAACTACGCGCCGGACAATCTGCGCGACGCCCAACAGGCGCTGGATCGTCTGTACCAGACCTTGCAACACGTTCCTGCGGCCGAAGTGGACATTGATTGGACTCAAGGCCCCGCGCTGGCTTTTGCCGAAGCCATGAATGACGACTTCAATACCGCTGGAGCCATTGCCGTCCTGTTCGAGCTGGCTGGTCAGGCCAACCGTGACAAGGATGCGCAGGCCGCCGGCTTGATGCGTGCGCTCGGTGGGGTGATTGGTCTTTTGCAAGTGGAGCCGGCCGTTTATTGGCGCGCCAGCACACGCTTTGGCCAAGCGGGCAATGTGGCTGGTGCCGACTCCTTGAGTGATACCCAGATTGACGCGCTGCTGGCTGAACGCAGCCAGGCTAAACAGAACCGGGACTTTGCCCGTGCCGATGCCATTCGTGATCAGCTTAAAGAGCAGGGCGTTGAGCTGGAAGATCGGCCAGGTGGAGCAACACAATGGCGCAGGGCCTAAACGGCGTCCAATCCGGCCCCCAAGTTCGTTTGGTGGGCAAACCTGATTACTGGGACGACGCGTGCGCCCAGTTGATGAGGCGCGATCGTATCTTGCGCAAGCTCATCCCCCAGCACGGCGACTATTGTTTGCAACATCAGGCACCGGCTTTCACCACCTTGGTGCGCTCTATCGTGGGCCAGCAACTGGCCTCGCGTACAGCGGACCAGTTGTGGCGTAAGCTGCTGGACGGTTGCGGTCAGGCGCTCTCGCCCAAACTGATTGTGGAACTGGGCTACGAGGCCTTGCATGGTTTGGGTTTGCCCAAACGCAAGGCTGAATACATTGTTGATTTGGCGACGCACTTTGATGCTCGTAAAATCGACCCCCAGGCATGGCAGTCCCTGTCTGACGAAGCCGTTATTGCTGATCTGTGCGCCATTCGTGGCGTGGGTCGCTGGACGGCAGATATGTTTCTGATTTTCAACTTGCACAGACCCGATGTTCTCCCTTTGGATGATGCGGGCCTGCTCAAGGCAATCTCTCTGCACTATTTCAGCGGCGAGCCGGTATCCCGGTTCGAGGCGCGTGAAGTTGCTCAAGCGTGGGCACCGTGGTGCACGGTGGCCACCTGGCATCTGTGGCGCAGTCTGAACACAGTTGCGGTACGATATTAAATTAGGCCTAAACCTTAAGAACCGACATGCGAAATACATTCCTGGAATTTGAGCAGCCTTTGGCCGAGCTCGAAGGCAAAATCGAAGAGCTCCGCTACGTGCAATCTGATTCCGCTGTGGATATTTCAGAGGAACTCAGCCGTCTGCAGCAAAAAAGCCAGACGCTGGCCAAAAATATTTACGCCAAGCTCACGCCTTGGCAAACGGCCCTGGTTGCTCGCCATCCGCAACGTCCCTACACGCTGGACTATGTAAACCAGATCTTCTCGGACTTTCATGAGTTACATGGCGACCGCATGTACGCGGATGACCTGGCTATTGTGGGTGGTCTGGCCCGTTTCAACGGCACACCGTGCATGGTCATTGGTCATCAGAAAGGTCGTGATACCAAAGAGCGCGCCCGCCGCAACTTTGGCATGCCGCGCCCCGAAGGTTATCGCAAAGCCTTGCGCCTGATGCATCTGGCAGAAAAATTCGGCATTCCGGTTTTCACGTTCGTGGACACCCCCGGTGCTTACCCCGGTATTGGTGCTGAAGAGCGTGGCCAGTCCGAAGCGATCGGCCATAACCTGTTTGCCATGGCCAAACTGCGTGTGCCTATCATCTCCACCATTATTGGTGAAGGCGGTTCGGGCGGCGCGTTGGCCATTGCTGTGGGAGATGTGGTGTCCATGTTGCAATACTCCACCTACGCCGTCATCTCGCCCGAAGGTTGCGCCTCAATTTTGTGGCGTAGCGCGGACAAAGCTCCTGTGGCGGCTGAAGCGCTAGCCATCACTGCCCCGCGTTTGAAAGAACTGGGTCTGGTTGATCGCGTGATCAATGAACCTATCGGTGGCGCGCATCGCGACCCCACTATGATGGCACGCCAATTGGGCCGCGCTTTGGCTGACGCCTTGCGTCAGGTCTCAGGCCTGAGCACCGAACAATTGCTGGCGCAGCGTATGGAACGTCTCTTGGCCTACGGGCGTTATCAGGAAGTTCGTGCCTGATCCATTGTCTTCCAGTCAGCTGGGGGGCTTTAGCCCCTCAACCCCGCTGCTGGAGGCGCTTGATCATCACCTAAGTTTTAAAAGTGGCGATAGTGTCGCTGTTGCCTTAAGTGGTGGTGCGGAC
The DNA here is from genome assembly GCF_059735605.1 of Alcaligenes sp. LTN-3. Lineage (NCBI taxonomy): Bacteria > Pseudomonadati > Pseudomonadota > Betaproteobacteria > Burkholderiales > Alcaligenaceae > Alcaligenes > Alcaligenes sp. LTN-3. Next base: position 840,197 of record NZ_JCAPDN010000002.1, read on the forward strand.
TCGGCAATGCTGGCGGTACATGCCCATCTTTGGGCCAGCCGCCGCAACGTCACACTTCATTTTTTCCATATTCACCATGGCCTGCAAGCCATTGCCGATCAATGGCAAGCGCATGTGCATGATTTGGCTGCGCGTTTGCAGCGACCCTGTCACAGCTTGCGAGTCCAGGTACAGTCCCGCCGTCTCAGCGCGGATGGTATGGAGTCTGCCGCGCGTGATGCCCGCTATCAGGGGCTGGCTGAACTGGCGCATTTTGTTGGCTTGCAGCATGTGCTGCTGGCTCATCATCAGGACGATCAGGCTGAAACCGTTTTGATGCGTTTGCTGCGAGGCACGGGCACAACCGGCCTGGGTGCGATGGCTCCCCATATGCAGCGCGATGATCTGAATTACTGGCGACCCTGGCTGGAACAGCCCAGGGCTCTTATTCTTCAAACCAGTGAAAATTTTGCAGCGGCCACAGGCTGGCACGCAGTGCAAGACCCTACCAATATCAATCCTGAGTACACCCGTGGTGCAGTGCGCGACTTGCTCACGCCCGTGCTGGATGCACGCTGGCCGGGTTGGCAACGCCGTTTGCAACGACAAGCCCAGTTAAGCCGTGAGACGCAGGACGTATTGGACAGTGTGGCCCGCCAGGATTGGCAAGCTCTGGAGCCGGATGAGGCAGGCCGCAGTTTCAGCCTGAGCGCCTGGCGTCAGTTGGAACCGGCCCGACAAAGCATGGTGATCCGTTATTGGTTGCAAGCGCAGGGTGCAGGTTTACCCACGCATGCACGTCTGGCGGAGTTGTTGCGCCAGCTGCGCGGTGTCCATGCCCAAGGTCACGACAGAAATTTGATATGGAAGCAAGGACCGAATCTGATCCGCTGTGTGCGTGGTCGGGTGCAAATTGAATCTGCCTGCTCAGGTGAGCAGAAAAACAGTCTGGGGGCAGATCAATCTAACAAGTAAGTAGTTTGGGGTGGCCTGTGGCAGGAGCGTGGGCTATGGTGTTGAGTCGGCAAAGTATGTGTTTTTTGCGTGCGTATCTGGTAGAGCCTGCGCTTGGGGCACAGAAAGTCGTTAAAATAGTTGGGTTTTGTGTCTATCCCAGACCTTAGCCCTTTGATGCAGAGTAAAAGATGTCCCTGATCGTACATAAATATGGCGGCACGTCGATGGGCTCGATCGAGCGCATCCAGAATGTGGCGCGTCGGGTTGCCAAATGGCATGCCGCCGGGCACCAAGTTGTGGTGGTTCCTTCGGCCATGTCCGGTGAAACCAACCGTTTGCTAGGCCTGGCCAAAGAACTGAGCATTCAGCCTGATCCGCGCGAGCTGGATATGCTGGCTGCCACGGGTGAACAAGCCAGTAGCGCTTTGTTGGCCATGGCTTTGGCTGCCCAGGGCGTTCCCGCCCGCAGCTACGCCGGTTGGCAAGTTCCCGTTAAAACCGACAATGCCTACACCCGTGCCCGCATTAGTTCTATTGATGACACCCGCATCCGCCAGGATTTGGACGCAGGCCGTGTGGTCGTTGTGACCGGCTTCCAAGGTGTGGATGAAGAAGGCAACATCACGACCTTGGGTCGTGGCGGTTCGGACACCTCTGCGGTGGCGATGGCCGCTGCCATGAAGGCCAGTGAATGCCTGATCTTTACCGATGTGGACGGTGTCTACACAACTGACCCACGCGTTGTGCCAGAAGCTCGACGCATGAAAGTGCTGTCCTTTGAAGAGATGCTGGAAATGGCCTCCTTGGGCTCCAAAGTTCTTCAAATCCGGTCCGTGGAATTTGCTGGCAAGTACAAGGTGCCTGTGCGCGTCCTGTCCTCCATGACCGACCCCATGATTCCGCTCGAAGAAGAAATGTCTTCGGGCACGCTGATTACTTTCGAGGAAGACCAAAAAATGGAAGCTGCCGTTGTCTCTGGCATCGCCTTCAGCCGTGATGAAGCCAAATTCACCCTGCGCGCCGTCCCTGACACCCCTGGCGTGGCCTATTCCATTCTGGGCCCTATTGCCGCAGCCAACATTGAAGTCGATATGATTTTGCAGAACCTGTCGGTTCAAGGCACAACTGACTTCTCCTTTACCGTCAGCCGCAACGATGCGCTGCGCACCAAGGAACTGTTGATGAACCAGGTCGGTCCTGCTGTGGGCGCTGGCGAAATCGTGTTTGACGAAGCCGTGTGCAAGGTGTCCATCGTTGGTATCGGCATGCGTAACCACGCTGGTATTGCCAGCTCCATGTTCCGCGCCTTGTCCGAAGAGGGCATCAATATCCAGATGATCAGCACCAGCGAGATCAAGACCTCGGTCATCATTGCTGACAAGTACATGGAATTGGCCGTACGTGCTCTGCACAAGACGTTCGAGCTGGATCAGGAAAAATAATCCCTATAGCTATTTGCATTGGTTTTTTAAAAATGCTATAGTTACTTCTTTCCTAGAGCTGGAGACGTGGCCGAGAGGTTGAAGGTACTCCCCTGCTAAGGGAGCATACGGCTTATACCCGTATCGAGGGTTCGAATCCCTCCGTCTCCGCCAGCTGAAATTAAATTAAGCCCTTGTTTTCAAGGGCTTTTTTTATTGCCCGCCGCTTGTTCGCGTGTGCCCAAGCCTGCCGGGAAAGAGCGATCAGGCACGTTGTCGACGCTGCGTTCAAGCCTGTTCTGAAGCCAAAATAAAAAATAATTGTTACCTTTATTCTGGGACAGAGTGAAGCCAATTTCACGGATAGTCCGGCTGACAAATTTCAGACAGTATGGAATTCAAACAGGGCAAGTCTTTTTAGAGCAAGACTATTAAAGAGTGAAATGCTGTGTCGTTTTTGGCACAGGCCAAGAAAAGCAGTGAATCTCGTGCTTACAATCAAACAAAGTGTTTTGCGTCGTTCAAGACGGCTGTCTTGTTTTTTAGGGCGAGCGATGATTAAACGAGTGCTCTGTATCTGTGGCATGGCCTTGATGGGCCTGCCGTTCTTGGCGTCCTCAACTGAGCTGGCATTGGATGACCAGGTCGTGACTCGTTATGTGCAAAGCCTGCACGATATTTTGCCAGTGCTCCAAACGGTAGAGCGCAGCGAGCCTGTTTGGGATGGGGGGCTGCCCGACGGTTTTCCTCCTGTGCTCGATGTCGCTCAGATAAGGCGCGGTTCGGATCTGTACCGCCAATTAAACAGCCTGACGCAAAAGCATGGGTTTTCGGGGCTGGAGCAATGGGACGCTGTGGGGCAGCGTATTTGGCTGACGCGTCTGTATATTCAAGAGCGCGAAGATCTGGACTTGGTCTATGAACAGCTGGATGCGCTGGAGGCGGCTTTGCGTGATAATGCCCGCCAATACTCTACTGCCGAGCTGGAGCAGTTAATGCGTACTTTCCAGATCAGCAAAAATCATATTTTGCGCTTGATTGCCACTCGCAGTGATGTGCCTCCTGTGCAGGCGCATATGCCTGATCTGGATGCGGCCTTGGCTTCTTTGGAATAAAGGCGCAGGCCGCGTATCGCGTTGCCCAGGATGCTGCAAGGGCGTCCGTTGATGATTTCTTACCGGCAATATGGCCCATTTGTCATATTTTGACGCTTATTTTCTGAGCATGGCATAGGGAATCGGGGATAATTGCCGTCTCTTTGAAATCTAGTGGGAAGACTGAAGCGTCATGCGTATCATCTTGATTTTGTTGGGGGCCGCTGTGCTGGCCTACCTGATTGCCAAAGGCATACGGCAACTGATGGTGGAACGTCGTCAATTAAAAGACCAGACGCGTCAGCCACATAAAGGAAGCCGTGATGAGCACTGATAAAAATCCATTAACGAAACTGGCTGCTAAAGCAAAATCAGAAGGTGGCACGACCCATTACTCCAAGGGACTGGGCTTTCTTGGGGCCGCTGTTGTTATTTTCCTGATCCTGATTGTGGCCTCCATGGGGTCGTTCCTGCAGGTCGATCAGGGTGAACGTGGTGTGGTGCTGCGTAACGGTAAGCTGGTGCGTGTGGCCGAACCAGGATTGGACTTTAAGGTTCCGTTCTTTGATACGGTACGCAAGATTTCGGTGCGTGATCACACGGTTCGCATGCAGCTTGAGGCGTATAGTTTTGACCAGCAGTCTGCCTCCATGGTGGCCTCGGTAACGTATCGAGTGCCTGAAACCGATGTGGCCCAGTTGTACTCCGAATACGGTTCGCTGGAAGCGTTGGAGGCCCGCTTGCTGGAGCGCAAGGCTCTGGACGTAATCAAGAACGTGTTCGGTAAGTACACCGCCGCTCAGTCCATTCAGAATCGTGAAAAACTCGGTGCTGACATTAACGAGGCCATGCGCGTGACGCTGGAGTCTGCCCCCATGCAGATGATGGGTGTACAGGTTGAGGAAGTGTCTTTTTCCAAAGCGTACGAGCAGTCGATTGAAAACCGCATGTTGGCCCAGGTTCAAATTGAAACCACGCGCCAGCAAAAAGAAACCGCTTCTATTCAGGCTGAAATCCAGGTGGTGCAGGCCGAAGCAGAGGCTCGCGCTCAACGCGAACGCTACATGGCTGAAGCCGATGGTATTCGTCTGCGTGGTGAAGCTGAGGCCAAGGCGATTTCTGCCAAGGCCCAGGCATTAGCCCAGAACACCAATCTGGTCAACTTGAATGCAGTGGAAAAGTGGGACGGTAAACTACCAGAAAGTCTGGTTCCCGGTTCTGCCATGCCCTTTATCGGACTGCGTTAATTTACTGACAGTCGTTAGCCCGAACAGCGTTTCTCCGGTAGCGTTACAGCAAAGGTAACGCTACCGTTTGTTTTTCCAAGGAGTGATCAATGAATGATGATATGAATCCGGTTCCACAAGACGAGGGTACCAAGCAGTTGGTCAACCTACGTAACCTGACATTAATCAATTACGCCCTGTACATCTTGTCCATGTTTGGCGGTATTACCGCCTTGGTCGCCATCATCATCAATTACATCAAACGTGATGAGGTTCGCGGCACTTACCTGGAGTCGCACTTCGATTGGCAAATCCGTACTTTCTGGTGGGGCCTGGTTGGCGTGGTGCTGTCGTTCTTGCTGATGGCGATTCTGGTCGGTTTTGTGACCATCGTGATTGTGGGCGTGTGGATCGTGTACCGCCTGGTCAAAGGCCTGTTGGCATTGAATGACGGCAAGGCCATTGCCTGATTGCCAGAACGCCGGGCCGTCTGATCAGATAGGCTTTGAGTCTGCTTGGGCCAGGGCCCGCATATTCTCGCGGACCTCTTTCGGCGGCACTCCGAAGTGCCGTCGAAATGCCCGGCTGAAATGGGCAGAGCTGCTGAACCCCCAGTGGTAAGCAATTTCTGTGATGGTCCTGTGCTGATGGGCCAGTTGGCGTAAATCCTGTTCAGCGCCTTGCAAGCGCATGGACCAGATCCAGCTTGTCAGTGAGTTGGCCTCGCCCTCCCAGGCGCGGTGTACGGTGCTGGGCGTCAGGTCCAAGCGTTTGGCAATTTTGCCTATATTCAATTGAGGATCGCGCAGATTCTCCAGCACATAGGCTTTGATGCGGTCGCGTCGTACAGACCCTGTGTTGTCCTGTAAAGGCAGGCCGCCCAGATTCTCTGCTAGCGCCGCGACCAGAATGCTGACCAAGCTGTCAGCAAGCGACGTATCTACACTGGGGCCTCCGGAAGGGGGGCAGTCGGTTAGCTCGCTGACCATATGGGAGAGCAAGCGTGCCGTGCCCGATTGCGCGCTGGTGATTTTGCAGGCTGTCATGTCCTCGGCATTGTGCAAACGATTGCGCAAAATGGAGCCGGGCAAAGAAAGTACATACTGCTCAAAGTCCTGATCAAACAGAAGCTGATAGGGACGGGTGGAGTCGTACAAGGCCAATTCACCGGGTTGCAGGTAAGCGGTCTTGTCATCCTGAACCAGCTTTCCCGCTCCGGCCACTTGTATGCTGAGCAGAAAAATATCCTCGGATGCTCTGGAGATTTGCAGCGGCGTGCGCAGGACTGTCTGTGTGGTCGAGGTGATATGAGAGAGGCTGACAGCGGCCAGTTCATGGCGCGTGATGGCACCGAAGAAGGGGGCAGAGGAATGGGAGGGGACGGTGCACTCCAGTTGTACATAGGCCTTATTGACGGCCTCCATCCAGTAGGGCGCGCGCCGGGTAGGGGGAATTGCCGTGGTGGACCATTGCTCCATTGATGACCTCTGCGTCGTGTATCCGAATGCTGACGGCAGGACTGCGATCAACTGGACTGACTAAGTATCAGGCAAGATCTTTGGTTTGCACCAGACCAGAAATAGTGGCGGGTGACGATAATTTCCGACCAGGATGAGGCGGTGGCCGCAACGAGAAGGCAAAAGAAAGCAAGGCCTGGGCAGTCTGTCCGGGCCTTGCTTTCTGGGCGATCAGGACGGTTCCTGCACCAACAGTGTGTCCGATTCCTGGATCTGGCTGATGGCAACTGGTGCAATCGTACTGGGTGTGAGTGGTTCGCAGGCCTCTTCCTTGATCAGGCTTTGGGAGTGAACCCGTGTCATGGGCTCACGGTGCCCCAAATCCAGTACCAAACGGGTAGCCTCAGGTTTGGAATAGTGACCTGCGGGGTCGTTGATTGCCTTGGCGAAGGCAATTTCTTCCATGTTCAGGTCGGCAATGATCAGGCCTTCGGCATCGTGCGGCAGGTAGGGGGCCAGTGTGCGTCCGTCTGGCGCAAAAATCATGGAACTGCCACCGCCCACGGTCAATAAGGAGGCGTTGTGCTCTCCCACTTCCAGCATGTCCAGCGTCTCTTGAGTGACCACACTGCTGGCGGCGATGGTAAAGCATTGGCCTTCGACCGAATAGATTTGCGAGGCAGCCATGTTTACTTTGGCGCTGAGAGCATGGGCCTGTTCGCTGTACAGCGAAAAAGACGGCCAGGCGGCAATGTGAATGGCTTCGTGCTGGGAGTACAGCGCGTACTTGCTCAAGGGAGACAGGTGCTCCCAGCAGCACAGCGCACCGACGCGGCCCAGCTCGGTGTCGGACACAATCAGATCACGGGCATAGCCTTCACCAAACACGGTGCGCTCGACATGTGTGGGTTTAAGTTTGCGGCGCGACCACAGCATCTCGCCTTTGTCGTCGATCAGGCATTGGCCCAGATACAGGCTGCCACCACTGCGTTCGCTATAGCCCAAGGCAATGAAAATGCCCAAGGTTCGTGCGGCCTGGGCAATGCGTTGAAATTCTGCACTGTCCAGCGAGAGCGAGTTGGCATAGTAGCGGGCACTGTATTTCAGCGACCAGGCCGGTGCGCCCAACCAGACGTGGAAGGGGTAGCCTGGCAGCCAGGTTTCACCAAACACGATCAGGTCGCAGCCCTCATCGCGGGCCTGACGAGCCAGCTCAATGGTTTTATCAACCCCTGCTGCCAGATCGTAGTTGGGAGAGGCGGCCTGTACGGCGGCTGCCCGGACGATTTTTCTTGTCTGCATACATCCTCCTTGTCGCGGTATCCGCGATTCTGATCGTCAGACCGCGCTGCTTACTGAGCCCGGCCATTTTGGTTTGCGTCAGTGTAGGAGGGGTGGGCGGCGCTGAATTGACTGACAGGCGCAGGATGCTTGACTGGGAGTCGCAAGCATGGGGTCAGGAGGGGTTCATCCTGATCCGGCCGTCCATGCAGTGAACAAGCAGGGAGTGAACTATCCGGCCTAAGGTGCGAAGCTGTATTGCACCGTCAGCCCCATGCCCAAGACCCACAGAATCAGGGGAATGGGGCGCATCAGCAAGCCGGGAATGGCGCGCAGAATAAAGCCGATCAAGCGGGTGAACAGCCAGAGCAGGGGTGGCGATTGATCTTTTTCCTTCATATAGAGGATGCCTTGCGACAGCAAAAAGGACTGCGACAAGTAGGCGGCGTAAAACACCATGCCCAAGAAAAAAGCCAGCCAGTAATACAACATGCTCATAGGGTGCAAAAAGAAAGAGTACGGCGCATTATATCGGTCTGTAGCAGCTATGATCGTATTTTTGGCCGGACCTGGGGCCGGCTGTGGGTGCAGGCTTTTTGTACGAGGCAGGTATGCAAAATATTTATTCTATTGATGGGCTGGTGCCTGTGGTTCACCCCACGGCCTATGTTCATCCTACCGCTGTACTGATTGGTGACGTCATTATTGGTGAGGGCGTGTATATCGGCCCTTTGGCCAGTTTGCGAGGGGACTTCGGGCGCATCATCATGAAGGCCGGCTCCAATATTCAGGACACCTGTGTTATTCACGGCACGCCTTATCAGGATACGGTGGTGCATGAGGATGGCCACGTCGGACACGGCGCGGTGCTGCACGGCTGCGTCATTGGTCGCAACGTGTTGGTGGGCATGAATGCGGTCGTCATGGACGCGGCGGACATCGGTGCAGACAGCATTATTGGTGCCATGGCCTTTGTGAAAAAAGGCATGCAAGTGCCTCCCCGCAGTCTGGTGGCGGGGTCCCCGGCGACGGTGGTCAAAGAGCTGGATCAGAAAGCCATTGATGGCAAATTCTTCGGCACGCGTATGTACCAGCGATTGGCGCAGCGTTCTTTGGCAACGATGCAACGCGTGGAGCCCTTGACGGAAGTGGAAGCAGACCGCCCGCGTTTGCGTGAAGATCAGATTTATCCGGTTGATTAAGCGAAGCGGGGCTTGAATGGAGATTTGCTTCCATCAGGATCCCGTTCTTGTTGCTGATTTATGCGCCGATTTGCATCAGCACGGGGCTATTTATTGGCACTCCATGCGCCCTAATTTTCGGCTTGTGTTTGATATGGTGAAACAACAGGGGCTGGAGGTTCTGCCCTTGGCGGCCAATGTAGGCGGGGACTTTTTAAACTACATCATTCGTCTTGATTGTGTCGAGCAAGAGGGTTTGGAGGCTACAGGACAGCGAGTCTCGGCGGCGATGGCTCGATGGATGGAGCTTGGTGAGCCGGTGCCGCATATTGAACGACTCTGAGAGGGTTAGAGCGGATCTTGCTTCTTTTTTGGGCGTCGTTTTTTAGCGGTGATAAAAAACCCTTGGTGCGGAGCGAAGCCCACACCAAGGGTTTTGTCTTGAGTTCTGATCAAGCAACTGGTGGGGTAGGCCCACTTGGCGTCGCTGTTCAGTTCGGGGCTTGGCTGGTTTATTTACCCGCTGCTGCCAACGCCTGTTTCCAGGCCTCGATGACTGTTTCGTACTCGGCAGCGGCCTTCAAGGGGTCGGTGCTGGCAATCTTGATCTGATCCAGATTAGGTAGTTTGGTCAGTTCGGCCACATTGATGTCGCTGCGGGTGGGGCGGCGGAAGTTCTCAACCAGTTCGGCTTCCTGAACCTCTTTGGACAGTAGAACATCGACCAGTTTGCGCGCTGCTTCCTGGCCGTTCTTGGGGTTCTTGATGACAGCTACGCCTTCAGGGGCGATGAAGGTGCCGTCTTCAGGGTAGACCAGCTCAATGCCTTTCTGACCACCAGCCACATAGGCGTAAGCGGCGTATTCCATGGTCACGCCCAAGGGGTACTCGCCGTTTGCCACACTTTTGTAAACCTGGCCCGAGCTCTTGGACACGATCACGTTGGCCGCCAGCTTTTGCAGGCCTTCAGCGCCATACAGTTGGTAGATGCCGTAAACCTGGTCGTAAGCACTGCCTGACGAGGCGGGGTCACCAATAATGACTTTGCCTTTCCACTGGGGATCGAACAGATCAGCCCAGGTCTTGGGAGCAGCCAAGCCTTTGAGCTGACGGTCGTTGACCATGATGACCATGACGTGCGCGTTGGAGCTGGTCCACAGGCTGTCCTTGCCGTGGAAGGCTTCAGGAATGGCCTTGTTCTCGGGCGACTCGTAAGCCTCGAAGTTCTGCTGGAAAGCGGCCATGGTGCCGTAGCCAGTGCCCCATACCACGTCACCGAGCGGGTTCTGCGATTCGGCTTCGATACGCTTCATCAAGGCGCCAGCGCCCGAAGTCACTTGTTGAATGGACAGGTCAGAAGCAGTCTTTCGAGCGATTTCCAGCGCTGTATCAATGGTTTGCACATTGTTGGGCGTGTACATCACGGCATTGGCGGCCAGGGCGGCACCGGACAGGGACAGGGCGCCGACACTGAAGGAGAGTGCCAGACCAGTTTTCAAAAAACGTGTAGTCAGCATAGTGAGCCTTTTTAGATTAGCGGCTGGAAAACAAATCCAGCTTGAGAAAACGGATAGCCAGATAAATCGGCACCAGAATCACGACCATCAGGATCACCCCGTAAGCCGAAGCACGGGCCAGAAAGCCGGCGTCGATCTGACGGAACATCTGGATGGGCATGGTTTCCATACCACCGTAATACAGCACGATAGTGGCGGAAATTTCAGCCAGTGAAGTGACCCACATCAGGATGGCCGCGCCCAGAATGGCGGGCTTCATCAAGGGCAGAACCACTTTGAAGAAACTCTGGAAGGGGCTGACACCCAGATTGATGGAAGCCTCTTCGATAGAGTCGGGAATGTTGTAGAGCGAGGCCGAGGCCGAGCGAATGGAAAAAGGCACTTTACGCACAAAGTACGCACCGGCCATGATCACCCAAGTGCCGGTCAGCACCAGCATGCCGCTGTTGTAGGTCTGGATCAGGGCAATACCCAGTACGGTGCCGGAAATGGCCAAAGGCAGCATTACCATATAGTCCAGTGCAGTCACCACGAACAAACGTTTTTTCACGATCAGGTAACTGCAGATCGTGGCAAAGCAGGTGCCTGCAACGGTGGCAACACTGGCCAGCATCAGCGAGTTCAAGATGGGCTCGGGGGCGTAGCGCAGGGCACGCTCCATATTGTCCAGGGTGAAGGTGCCGTACTGCATGACCGGGCCGCTGGCTTTGGTGAAAGCACCCATCAGCACGATAAAGGCTGGGATCAGCGAGAAGGTGACAAACATCACCGCACCGATGGTCAGCAAGATACCGGCCAGACCTTGAGCGCGAACCGGACGCGGGGCACGGCCTTGCTGCATCTGGAAGGTCTTGCGCTCCAGTACCCGTTTCTGAATGAATAACACCGCACCGACCAGAATCACGGACACCACGGCCAGCACGCCTTGCATGGTGGGGTTGCCGCTCATCTCGGACAGGAAGGTGGTGTAGGTCAGCGAGGACAGAACATCAACCTGACCACCCAGAATCATGGGGATGGAGAAGTTGTCTACGGCCAGCGTGAACACAATCATGGCATTGACCAGCAAGGCAGGCATCAGCACCGGGAAGGTCACGCTCAGCGCTCGCTTGAGGTTGGTGGCACCCAGGTTCACGGCCGCTTCTTCTAGCGTGCCATCAATGGCTTTGAGCGCAGCCAGCATGCCGATATACACGTAGGTGTAATCGTTCAGGATCAGCACGTAGGACATGCCGAACCAGCCATAGAAGCTGGGCAGATCAATACCGATGCTTTCCAGGGCCAGACGCACCACGCCGTTATTGCCCAGCAGCATCAGCCAGGCTTGCGAGACGATAATGTCGGGTAGCACGATGGTGGTTAAAGGCAGGATCGCCACAATGGCTTTGCCGGGGAAGTCGTAGCGGGCTACCACATAGGCCAGCGGGGCGCCCAGCAGTAAGGTCCCAACGGTGGAGATCAGCCCCAGTTTGATGGTGTTGAAGAAAGCTTCAACATAGCGCGGGTCGCTGAAGAAGGTTTCAAAGCCATGCAGGCTGGGCATGCCCGTTGCCGGGTTGATAATGCTTTGATAGAACAGAGAGGCGAGGGGCCAGACGACCCAGAACACCAGCACCACCAGACAAATCAGGGCGGGCAGGAACCAGGGGGAACGAAGGGCCAGGGGTCTTGCAGCAATAGCCATGGGTCTTAGGCCTCGACCAGACGGCATTCAGGACTAAAGCTCAGATTCACCGAGCCACCTGCAGACAGATGTGGGTCCTGGGCGGCAGCAACGTCAGCAATAATGGGTTTGCCGTCGCTCAACTTCAGGCTGTAGGCCGTTTTAGTCCCTAGGTACTGGCGTGCCACGACTTTAGCGGGGATGCTGCCAGCCTGGGCTTCAGTATGCAGGGTGATGTTTTCGGGGCGCACAGCCAGCAGCACCTGACCATCAGGGGGTGGGCTGTTTACCAGAATGTGTCCGCCGGCAATACTGACGGTGGTGTGATCGGCGTCCACATGTACACCCAGAGTGTCGATCAGGTTGGCCGCGCCAATAAAGTCGGCGGCATAGGCGGTACGCGGTGTGGCGTACATGGCTTCGGGGGTATCGAGCTGATCGATACGGCCCTGGCGCAACAAGGCAATGCGATCCGACATGGACAGGGCTTCTTCCTGGTCATGCGTCACGAAAATAGCCGTGATGTTGGATTCTTGCTGCAATTCGCGGATGACCTGGCGCATTTGAATACGCAGCTTGGCATCCAGATTGGACAAGGGTTCATCCATCAACAAGACTCGAGGCTCGATCACCAGGGCGCGGGCCAGGGCCACACGCTGGCGCTGGCCGCCGGACAGCTCGGCCGGGTAGCGCTGGGCCATGCCGCCCAGCTCAACGCGGTCCAGGATATAGGCGACTTTTTTCTTGATGTCGCTGCTGCTGACCTTGCGCACCCGCAAGCCGTAAGCCACATTGTCAAATACGGTTTTATCGGGGAACAGCGCGTAGTCCTGGAACACCATGCCGGTCTCGCGTTTGTGCGCGGGCAGATAGGTAATATCTTCCTTGTCCAGAAACAGACGGCCTTCATCGGGGATGATGAAACCGGCAATCATACGCAGCAACGTGGTTTTCCCACAGCCGCTGGGCCCTAGTAACGTGAAGAACTCGCCATGCCGGATTTGCAGGCTCAATTCATTGATGATGGTGTTGCTGCCGTAGCGTTTCACTACGCGATCGATGTGGATTTCTGCCATGGGGATAGATCAGCCTGGGGCTCAAGAGTGCAGGTAAACCGACAAGCAGGGGAGCGCTTGCCTAGGCTTTAAAAAGAGGCAGCTCAGCGGCTATTGACGAGGTAAACCTAGCGGTAGCGGGATTCTGAGCGAACATTACAGATTAATGACAAGTTTTATAAGAAGTTGCTATCTTAGCAGCAGGCCAATACTTGTAGTTTTAATTATCAGGCGTCTAAGTCCAAGGCAAAGGCTGATTGCATCAGTGTTACCGGGCAGGCAAGCAAAAAAAATCCGTAGAACAAGCATCCTATTGCGATAATCAGGTGGTAGTAATGTGTCTTGCTTTTTCGTCTAAAGCGGTCTAGTGCGAGTTAGGGTTTCTTGTGTCAAATAAAGGCCCTTATAGTGAGTTCAAAAAGAATGGTGGTTTCCTGCAAAAGGCAGGGGTGGGAGAGGGATACAACGGGGTAGGTATTTATCCTGTTCAAGCAGGTCTGCAATAGGCCTGCTCATGCACATCCGAATTTATAGATGGTGTTCCGGTGTTGTGGACAGACACAGACCGGGCCGGAGAGGTTGTTGGGTCGTGTCCCCTTGGGGGACAGACTCACCCATCCGGGTACTGCACGTCGTCAGAGATCATAGAAGTTAGTTAATTAACTGGAGATTGAAGATGCGACTGGGTGTACTAAGCCCCCGGGGGACCGGGGAAAAGAGGGTAGCGGCCACGCCCGATACCATCAAGGCTTACCGCAAGGCGGGCCATGAGGTGATTATCGAGGCGGGTGCCGGACAGGGTATTGCCAGCTCGGATGCTGACTACGAGGCAGCAGGGGCAACGATAGGCGATCCCTATCAAGCCACCGTGCTGCTGGTAGTGGGCCCGGCTGATGTTGATTCGGCACGTTTACGTGCCGAGCATGTGGTCGTCGGTATGCTGGACCCTTACGAGAGCGAGGGTCTGGACAGGCTGGCCTCTTCGGGCTGCCAGGCATTTGCCCTGGAGCTGATCCCGCGCACTACGCGGGCGCAAAGCATGGACGTTCTGTCCTCACAAGCCAATATTGCCGGTTATGCCGCAGTGCTGAAAGCGGCCACCTTATATCCCCGATTCTTCCCCATGATGATGACCGCGGCGGGCACCGTCAAAGCGGCCCGAGTTGTGGTGCTGGGCGCGGGTGTGGCCGGTTTGCAGGCGATTGCGACAGCGCGTCGTCTGGGGGCGGTGGTGGAAGCCTCTGACGTGCGTCCTGCCGCGCGTGAGCAGATCGAGTCCTTGGGTGGCAAGTTTATTGACGTGCCCTATGAGACGGATGAAGAGCGTGAGGCGGCGCAAGGGGTAGGCGGTTATGCCCGTCCCATGCCCGCTTCCTGGTTGCAACGGCAGGCGGCGGTGGTGGCGGCACGTTGCGCCCAGGCCGACGTCATCATCACCACGGCATTGATTCCGGGGCGCCCTGCTCCGCGTCTGATTGCCGAGGATGTGGTGCAGTCCATGCGAGCGGGTTCGGTCATTGTTGATCTGGCCGCGGCCCGTGGCGGTAACTGCGCCTTGACCGAGGCGGATCAGATTGTGGAAAAACATGGCGTGACCCTGGTGGGCGAGACCAACTTCCCGGCCCGTGTGGCCGCGGATGCCTCTGCCTTGTACGCACGCAATATTCAACAGTTCCTGGGCTTGATGCTCAAGGATCAGTCTGACGAGCTGCATATCCCTGCGGACGACGACATTGTGAATGCCAGCCGCGTTGTACAGGGTGGCAAACGACTCTTTCCACAGCAGGGAGCCTGACGCCATGGATATTATTTCTCCCCTGGTCATTAACCTGATCATCTTTGTGCTGGCCATCTACGTGGGGTACCACGTGGTCTGGACAGTGACACCCGCTTTGCACACGCCCTTGATGGCGGTGACCAACGCGATCTCGGCCATCATTATTGTGGGTGGGATGTTGGCAGCGGCCCTGACCGAAAGCCCTTGGGCGCAGGCGATGGGCATTATTGCCACCGCGCTGGCCTCGGTCAACGTGTTTGGTGGTTTCCTGGTAACCCGCCGCATGTTGGAAATGTTCAAAAAGAAGGGCGCTAAAAATACGCCCAAGGAAGGGCAGTCATGATTTCCATGAATACCGTTACCTTGTGCTATTTGCTGGCCTCGGTGTGTTTCATTCAGGCCCTGAAAGGCTTGTCGCATCCGGCCAGCTCGCGTCGTGGCAACTTGTTCGGCATGGTGGGGATGGCCTTGGCCATTGCCACTACCGCTGTGCTTATTTATAGCCTGGCCCCTGAAGGTAAAGAGCTCTCTGGCTTGCTGCGGGTTCTGATTGGTTTGGTGATTGGTGGCGTGCTGGGCACCGTCATGGCGCGTCGTGTCGAGATGACCAAGATGCCGGAACTGGTGGCCTTCATGCACAGCATGATTGGTCTGGCTGCGGTAGCCATTGCGATTGCCGTGGTGCTGGAGCCGGTGGCCTTCGGGATTGGATCGGCCGAGGTGGCTCTGCCTATGGGTAACCGTGTGGAGCTGGCTTTGGGCGCGCTGGTCGGTGCCATTACCTTCTCCGGTTCGGTGATCGCGTTTGGCAAGCTGTCGGGCAAGTACAAGTTTCGACTGTTCCAGGGCGCACCTGTCACCTTCAAAGGTCAGCACATGCTGAACCTGCTGCTGGGGCTGTTGGCCCTGGCTTGCGGTGTGATCTTTGTGATGACCCAGGCATGGTGGGCCTTTGGCGTGCTGCTGGCCTTGTCCTTCCTGCTGGGCGTGATGCTGATCATCCCGATTGGCGGGGCAGACATGCCCGTGGTGGTGTCCATGCTGAACAGCTACTCGGGCTGGGCGGCTGCAGGGATTGGTTTCTCCCTGAACAACTCCATGCTGATCATTGCCGGTTCGCTGGTGGGCTCCTCCGGTGCGATTCTGTCCTACATCATGTGCAAGGCCATGAACCGTGCCTTCTTCAACGTGATCCTGGGCGGTTTTGGTGCCAATCCGGAAGCGGCTGCGGGTGCTGCGGATCAGGGCAGTCGTTCGGTGAAATCCGGCAGTGCTGAAGATGCCGCGTTCATGATGAGCAATGCTGAGTCCGTGGTGATTGTGCCCGGTTACGGTTTGGCCGTGGCTCGTGCTCAACACGCTTTGAAAGAGTTGTCGGACAAGCTGACCAGCCAGGGTGTGAATGTGCGCTACGCCATTCATCCGGTGGCCGGTCGTATGCCTGGCCATATGAACGTCTTGCTGGCCGAGGCGGAAATGCCTTACGAGCAAGTCTTTGAAATGGACGACATCAATAGCGAGTTTGCTCAGACCGATGTGGTGCTGGTGCTGGGGGCCAACGATGTGGTCAACCCAGCGGCTAAAAACGATCCGGCTTCGCCGATTGCGGGTATGCCAATTTTGGAGGCCTACAAAGCTCGAACCGTGATTGTCAACAAGCGCTCCATGGCTGCTGGTTATGCCGGTCTGGATAACGAACTGTTCTATATGGATAAGACCATGATGGTGTTTGGCGATGCCAAAAAGACTATCGAAGACATGGTCAAAGCGCTGTAAACCTTTTCAGTTTTAGCGCAGGCAGTAAAAAAGCGCTCTGGTTCCTTGCGGGCCAGAGCGCTTTCTTGTTGGGTAGGGTGAGCTCAGAACTTGGGGCCGGAGCGCAACTGCTCGCACATTTGCTGGCGTTGTTCGGCTGTGGCTTTCTGTAGATCCTGACGACCCCGGTCCACACCTTGCTCAAAAGCTTTGTCAAAGTCCTCGTCATTGAGCCCCATGCTTTGAATGGAGGATTTCTGCTGTTTTTTCATCTCATCAAGCTGGGCCTGGCTGTAGTCACCGCACACTTCGGCGGCAGCATGCATGGCTCCGCCCATTTGGGCCAGTTGAATGGCAGGGCTGCTGTCCCGGGCGTAGCTATTGGTGCTGGCCAGAAGGAGGGCCGCTAAAGGCAAAAGAAGTTTTGTGCGCTCAAACATGGTCAATCCTGTCGAATAAGAAGAGGTCCGCGCAGATTGTGTGGGCTGGCAGGGGCGGGGAGGTCCTATCTGGCGGAAGTCGCTACTTTACACCGCTTGGCCCTGTACGATTCAGGCCCTTGGGGGGCAAGTAAGTGCAATAGATATTGTGCCCGGTTTTCGGTGACAGGGATTTGATCTGTTGGTGGGTGAGTAGTGGGGGGAGAAAAGAAAGCGGGAGGCAAAGAAAAAGCCCTGATGACAATGTCATCAGGGCTGATCTTTTCAGAGTCTCATCCATTGGGTTTTATCCCACGAGTTCTAACTCTGGTCGTTAATTTCAGTAAAGAAACCAACGTGAATATGGCGCGGCTGGCAAGATTCGAACTCACGACCCCTTGGTTCGTAGCCAAGTACTCTATCCAACTGAGCTACAGCCGCTAAAGAAGTGAAACTATAGCAGATTATTTATCTGGATGACAAGCCTAAAAAGCGTTTTTCTTGAAATAAAGGCAAAATTTTTCTGAAAAGACCAGAAAATAAGGTGTTGGCGGGGTTGTGACGCAAGGTGAGGCGGATTTAACCTGACACTGTGTAGTGTTTTTAAGCTGCGGATGCCTTTGACGAGGACTATCTCCTCGATGGAGCGTTTGACGGCCTGAGTATTGCAGCCAGTACCACCAAAGCGTGGTTTGCAGAATGCTGGTGGAAAGCGGGTGGGTGGAGCTATGCCGTTCCCGTAACGGCATGGGTGCACGACGGGTTTGGGGATGCTGCAGGTATTGTGTTGTCAGAAAGACGATAAGGCCGTGAAGGAGCCGTTCCTGGCTATATAAAGCCATGACCGGTAGTGCTCATTTTTTTGTTTAATCCTGCTCGTGTTGTTGTTGTTGTTGTTGTGGGTGCAGGCATGAGTGCCGTTCGGCCGTGTAGAGAAGCTTTTTGCCGCCTGATATCCGAGCAGAAAGCAAAAAAGCCATTTCCGAAGAAATGGCTTTTTTACTGAATATGGCGCGGCTGGCAGGATTCGAACCCACGACCCCTTGGTTCGTAGCCAAGTACTCTATCCAACTGAGCTACAGCCGCTAAAGAAGTAGAACTATAGCACGACCATTTTGACTTGTCACCAAAATATCTGTTCTTTTTAGCAAAATAGTCTCTTTTTGGATTTCTCGATATAGGGAAACGCTGGAAAGCCGCCTGGCTTGTAGCCCTGCCCGGGACTGGTCACGTTCATGATTGGGCTCACGCAGAAAAATAGAGAAGGAAGAAACTTCGAACAGTCTGCTTCGGATGACTTGCCCCACAGGAAACAAAGCCGCATTATTACGCCATTGTTTTGGAGCCCAATGTCATGGATCTGTCGAAAATTACCTGCACTGAAGATTTCCGCCTGGCGGCCAAACGCCGCGTGCCCAAGATGTTTTATGACTACGCTGATTCCGGCTCCTGGACGCAGGGAACGTATCATGCGAACGAGCAGGATTTTCACAAACTGAAATTCAAACAGCGCGTGGCGGTAGATATTGACCATCGCAGCCTTAAGACCAAGCTCTTGGGTCAGGATGTGGCCATGCCCGTGGCAATTTCTCCCACTGGTCTGACGGGTATGCAGCATGCTGATGGCGAAATGCTGGCAGCCTTGGCCGCACGGGATTTTGGCATTCCTTTCACCCTGTCCACCATGAGCGTGTGCTCGCTGGAAGATGTGGCTCAGGCGACCCGCGCCCCGTTCTGGTTTCAGCTTTATGTGATGCGTGATCGCAGCTTTATTGAGAACCTGATCGCGCGTGCCAAAGCCGCCAATTGCTCGGCTTTGGTGTTGACCTTGGACTTGCAAGTGCTGGGCCAGCGTCACAAGGACATCAAAAATGGCCTGACCACACCCCCGCGTCTGACCATTCCTAATTTGCTGAATCTGGCGACCAAGCCTTATTGGTGCCGCAATATGTTGCGTACGCACCGTCGCAGCTTTGGCAATATCGTCGGTCACGCCAAGGGCGTGTCGGATCTGCGCTCCTTGTCGACCTGGACTGCCGAGCAGTTCGACCCGACCTTGAACTGGAAAGACATTGAGTGGATCAAGAATGCCTGGGGCGGAAAGCTGATTGTGAAAGGCATTATGGATGCGGACGATGCCCGTTACGCCGTCGATAGCGGCGCCGATGCCTTGATCGTGTCCAATCACGGTGGCCGTCAGTTGGATGGCGCACCGTCATCAATTTCCTGCCTGCCTGCGATCAGCAAGGCGGTGGGCGACAAGATTGAGGTGCTGGTCGATGGGGGAATCCGCAGTGGTCAGGATGTGTTGCGCGCCCGAGCCCTGGGTGCCCAAGGCGCCATGATTGGCCGTGCTTTCCTGTATGCCTTGGGTGCAGCAGGTCAGGCGGGGGTGGCCCGCCTACTGAAACTGATGGCCAATGAGCTGGATGTATCCATGGCTTTTTGCGGTCGTACCGATATCAATCAGGTAGACCGCTCCATCTTGCTCAATCCCGATATTTTTGATCGTCCCGGTTACTGAAGACCGATATGCAAGGGCCCTGGCTGGACCGGCAAATGACCGCGTCCGTGGGGCCCGTTCAGGTCCAGCACCGGGCCGGCCGGCACGATACCGCTCGGGTTCAGTTGATGATGGCTGCGGTAGTAGTGGATCTTGATGTGATCCAGGTTGAACGTGCTGGCCACGCCGGGCATTTGGTACAGCTCCAGCATGTAATTCCATAGATTCGGATAATCAATCAGACGGCGCAGATTACATTTGAAGTGGCCGACATAAACGGGATCAAAGCGAATCAAGGTGGTAAACAGTCGCCAGTCAGCCTCGGTCAGTTGCGTACCGACCAGATAGCGTTGCTGGCTCAGGCGGGCTTCCAGTCCATCCAGGCTGTCAAACAGGGCGTGAACCGCGGTGTCGTAGGCCGCTTGTGAGCGGGCAAAACCTGCTTTGTAGACTCCGTTATTGACGGTGTCATAGACATGGGCATTGATCTGGTCGATTTCACCCAGCAGCTCGGCAGGTGCCATATCCAGACTGCGCGCCCCCAAGGTATCGAATGCGCTATTGAAAATGCGCATGATCTCGGCCGACTCATTATTGATGATCGTGCCGCGCTGTTTGTCCCACAGCACGGGCACGGTAACGCGCCCGGTAAATTGTGGGTCTGCCTTGGCATAGAGCTGATGCAGGAATTGAGCATCCATGACTGGGTCCGGCACCACGCCATCGGCCGGTTCAAAGGTCCAGCCTTGATTGTCCATGATGGGGTTTACCACCGAGACCGAAATCAGCTTTTGCAGCCCCTTTAGTTCGCGCATGATCAAGGTGCGATGTGCCCAGGGGCAGGCCAGCGAAACATACAGGTGATAGCGGTTGGCCTGGGCAGGCTGCGCTGCCTGGCCGTCCGGGCCGGGGCCGCCATCGGCCGTAATCCAGTCCCGGAAGGCAGATTGGGCACGTTGAAAGGTATCGGACTGAGTGCTGCTGACAGGCTCGTTGCTGTGCCATTGTCCATCTATCATCATGCCCATCTGTGTACTCCGTTTTAGCCTTTCAGCTTGATTGCAATTTCAGCGATATGGCGGCCCTGGTAGCGCGCGCCGTCCAGTTCGTTCTGGCTGGGCTGACGCGAACCATCGCCACCGGCAATGGTGGAGGCACCGTAAGGGCTGCCGCCAGTGACTTCATTGATCAGGGTCTGGCCTGCAAAGCTGTAGGGCAGGCCCACCACGATCATGCCAAAGTGCATCAGGTTATGAATAATGGACAACAGCGTCAGCTCCTGCCCACCGTGTTGGGTGGCGGTAGAGGTAAAGGCACCGCCTACCTTGCCATTGAGTGCGCCACGCGCCCACAGACCACCGGCCTGATCCAGAAAACTGGCCATTTGCGAGCTGATGCGTCCGAAACGGGTGCCGGTGCCCACAATAATGGCGTCGTAGTTTTCCAGGTCGGCAATGGTGGCGACCGGAGCGTCTTGATCCAGCTTGAAATTCGCTTTTTGGGCCACCGCTTCCGGGACCAGTTCGGGGACACGCTTGATGTCCACCGTCGCGCCAGCGCTTTGTGCACCTTCGGCTACCGCTTGAGCCATTTTTTCTACGTGGCCATAGGCGGAGTAATAGAGAACCAGGACTTTTGCCATTTGAACTTCTCCAGTAAAGCGATCAACAAGGAATCGGGCGGGGTAACGGCCCCAAGGCTAGGCTGGGACACATGTGCTATGACGATGATAGTCGGGCAAAGCCTGCTCTGACAAACCGTTGGGCGCACTGTTTTGTGTCAGAGTCTGTCTTGCTAAGCAAGCGGCAGTTCCGGGCAAAGTCAGCCTGGTAACAGGGCGTAGGTGGTGGTGGCGTGAGCCACCAGCTTGCCTTGATCGTCCAGCAGCTTGATATCACCAAAGACCATGCTTTTGCCACGTTTCAGTACTTGGGCGTGAACCAGCACATCCCCTTGGCTGACCGGGCGTACAAAACTGGTGTTCAGCGAAACCGTGGTCATGGGGCGAAATTCCCCCAGGCTTTGACTGACGGCCAGCACCATGGCGGTATCGGCCGCAGCCATATAGACCTGACCGCAAACCACGCCGGCCACGTGTGTCAGTTGATCCGAGAAAGGCAGGCGCAATACAACGCCGTCTTCGCTCAGGTTTTCTACGCGCAGCTTCAGGGCTTGCACCCAGGGGGCGAACAGCGTGTCCAGCAAATGTTGGCTTTGGTCGTGAGTCATTGGGGATCAGCCGCAGTAAACAGAAATAATGTTGTTTTGTTCGTCTACGCGGATGTTCAGGCGGCTTGGGTCGTAGTCGGTGGTGTACATGCGGTCTGGGGCCAGTACGCGAGCTTTCGCAGCACCGGCTTGTTTAACAAGGCGCTCGACCTGGCTTTGGCTGGCGGTCTGGCCAGCAGGGCTCAAGGCGTCCGCATTGCACAGGCCAACAGGGGCGTCGCTGAACGAAGAGGTCGAGCTTGTTTGTGCGCTATTACCCGTGGCCGTGCAAGCTGCCAGCAAAACGGCGGGAAGGACGCTAAGTAGTACGGAAAGTCGCATGGGAAATCCTTAAAAGCAGCTGATACGCATTCAGCGTGAAGGATTAATAATACCTGTTCTACGCGGGGCGTTTAAGGCCTTTGACACTGCGTTTTGTGGTGGTTTTGCCCGGTTTGACCGATACCTGCGGATGCCGGGCAATCGAGTAGCGCAGGGGGGCCTTGGCCCAGGTTCCTGCATAGTCCACGCCAATACGTGGGCCGATCAGGATTTGCTCTGGCGGCAGAGCAGGAGCGTCCAGTAGATGCAAGGTAGGGGCGCACGCATCGGCACCGTTATAGGCCTTGTCGATGCCCAGTCCTTTGCATAGACGCCCCGGGCCAGACAGGGAAGGGCCATCCTGGGGCCAGGTCCATTGCGCTGCCCGCAGCAGGACGGCTGTGCCGTCGCCCGGCATGCCACTGACGATATTCATGCAGTGGTGCAGGCCATAAATCAAATACACGTAGGCATAGCCAGCCGGGCCAAACATCAGCCGTGTGCGCTCGGTAATGCCGCGCCGGCTGTGGGCAGCCTGATCTTGAGGGCCCAAATAAGCCTCGGTTTCCACAATGGTGGCACAGCGCCTGCCGCGTTCGTCATTCAAAACCAGGGTTTTGCCCAGCAATTCCAGGGCGACGTAACGTGGATCGCGGGCAAAGAAGGCTCTTGGCAGATGCAGCGCGGACTTAGTCATTGCCGGGAATCTGCTCCAGTTTGTTTAACCAGGTCTGTTTTTGCTCCTTGGGTAAAAAGGAGGAGCGCAGGCTATTGGCTGCCAGGGTACGCAAATCAGCCTGCTGCAGATTCAGGGCCTGGGCGCTTTGCATATAGTTGTCCAGTAGGTAGCCGCCAAAATAGGCCGGGTCGTCCGAGTTCACGCAGACATTCAGGCCGCGATCCAGCAAGTGCTTCAAGTTGTGCTGGTGCAGGCTGTCAAAAACCTTGAGCTTGATGTTGGACAGGGGACAGACTGTCAAGGAAATGGCGTGGTCGGCCAAGTATTGCATCAGGGCCGGGTCGTCCTGGCTGCGGACGCCATGATCGATGCGTTCCACGTTCAGCAGTTGCAGGGCATCGCGGACATAGCTGGCCGGGCCTTCTTCACCGGCATGGGCGACCAGCCGGAAACCCAGATCTCGGCAACGGGCATAGACCTTCTCGAATTTGGCGGGCGGGTTGCCTTTTTCCGAGGAGTCCAGGCCAATCGCAATCCATAGGTCGGAATACTGATTACGTAAGGGCAGGGCGGCGTCCAACGTGGCAAAAGCATCGGCTTGGCTCAGGTGACGCAGGAAACTCAAGATCAGATAGCTATTGATACCCAGCTCGGACTTGGCCTGGCGGGCGGCGCGGGCAATTCCGGCAAACACGGTTTCCATGGCAATCCCGCGTGCGGTGTGTGTTTGCGGGTCAAACATGATTTCCGTATGGACAATGCCATCGGCCTGGGCGCGTAGAAAGTAGGCCCAAGTCATGTCAAAGAAATCCTGCTCGGTGATCAGGACGCCGGCCCCTGCGTAATACAGGTCCAGAAAGGACTGTAGATCGGTGAACTGATAGGCGGCTTGCAGGCTGGCCTGATCGGGATAGGGCAGCGTAATGTGATTGCGCTGGGCCAGCTTGAAAATCAAGTCCGGTTCCAGCGTGCCTTCAATATGAAGGTGCAGTTCAGCCTTGGGCAGTTGGCGGGTAAATTCGCGTAAAGAAAAAGCGGAATCAGACACGGGGCGCTCCTGTTAAGCACACTATGCGCCCCATTATACGAAGGCGTAGGCTCTGGGGTCAGGTGTCCTTGCCACGCCAGGCGGCTATTGCCAGAAAGAGCCAGGCCAGGATCATGGCCACCCCGCCAAGAGGGGTAATGGCCCCCAGCCATTTCACGCCGCTGAGCACCAGAATGTACAAGCTGCCGCTAAAAATCAGCACGCCAGCCAGCATCAGAATGGCGCTGCGGGATTGCCAGGCTGTATTTAGCTGTGAGCCTAACGCGGCAATCAGCAGCAGGCCCAGGCCATGTAGTAATTGATACAGCACGGCGGTATGCCAGGTCGCCAGGGCCGATGCGTCAACCATGGCACGCAAGGCGTGGGCACCAAACGCGCCCAGGCCGACGCCCAGAGCCAGAATCAGTGCGCCCAGGCACAGGATGGATCGTGATTTCATGTCTTTCCTTGCAAGTCGCTGCCGTCGCAGCGCGCAGGCAGGCCAGTGCTATTATCGAACAAAAAAACGGGCTTTGTCTGTAAGGAGACAGCATGCAAGAAATAGCTCCGGTCCCACCAGAGGCACAAGATGTTGTGGTGGCCGCGTATCGCTATCAGTCTGGCCAGCCAGCTCAGGTTTTGGATATTCATCACCTTGCTGCGCATGACCCCTTGCAGGATGGTTTTATCTGGATTGGCTTGAAAGACCCCAGTGAGGCCACCTTGCGCGAGGTGGGGGCGCAACTGGGTCTGCCAGACAATGCTGTTGAAGAATTGATTGCTCCTCATCGCCGTCCCAAGCTGCTGGAGTTCAGTAATTGCCTGATTGTGGTTGCGGTGACGCTGGGCCTGAAGGATTTGCGCCCGCTGTTGGGTACGACACAGATTTTGATTGCCCACGGTTTGTTGCTGACGGTGCGCCGTGGTTCCAACAGCAATTACCTGCCCTTGCGCGCCCGCCTGGAAAGTACGCCCGCTTTGCTGGCGCGGGGCAGCGACTTTGTGGCCTCGGAGCTGCTGGACTTGATTGTGGACCAGTATCAGACTTCGTTGGAGCAAACTGAAAAAGCCGTAGAAGCCATTGAGCAGCAATTCCTGATTCGAGGTTTCAAGGAAAACGATGTACGGCGTATTTATCGCTTACGGCGCGACTTGCTGCGTGTCCATACGGCAGTGTCGCCGCTGGCCGAGTTGACGCGTCGCTTGTCGCGTATCGAACTTGAATATGTCGATGCGGAAAGCAGGGCCTATTTTGCTGAGGTTTCAGACCGTATTGCGCGCACGGCCGAGTTTATTAATAGTCAGCGACAAGCCCTGGCTTTTGCCTTTGAAGGCGGGTTGATGATCGGGCAGATGCAGCAAACCGATACCACCCGCAAGCTGGCCGCTTGGGCCGCTATCCTGGCCGTGCCAACTGCCGTGGCGGGGATTTATGGCATGAACTTCAAGTACATGCCGGAACTGGAGTGGACGCTGGGTTACCCCATGGCCTTGGGCTTGATGGGCAGCGTGTGCGGATTTTTGTACTGGAAATTCAAAAAGGCCAAATGGCTCTAGCCTGAAGCAAAGAGCGACAAGGCCGAAATCAAGGAGGCGAGATGGCTCTGGAACAGCAGTTACAGAATCAGGTGCCGGATTTGATGGATGATGATCTGTTTGGCGAGGATCCGGCCCTACAACATTGGCAATCTCAATTGGCCTGCCAAGAGGCCCGGCAAAGTCTGGCCGACTATGGTCAGAAACTGGGCTCTGCCTATTGGCGTGAGCAAGGAGCCTTGGCCAATCGGCAGCCGCCGCAATGGCGAGGTTGGTCTGCTCAAGGGCAGCGAATTGATCAAGTGGATTTTCATCCCGCCTGGCATCATTTGCTGAGCCTGGGCATGGAGCAGGGCTTGCATATCTGGCCCCATCAGCCCCAGCCCGGCCAGCACCTGCTACGGGCCATGGGTTTTTACCTGCATGGTCAGATCGAGGCGGGTACTTTGTGTCCCTTGACCATGACGCGCGCCGCTGCGCCTTTATTGCAGTCTGACCCGTTTCAGGAGTGGGCGGCCAAGCTGGATATCAATCAGTACGATTCGTCCAGCCAACAGATGGTAGAAAAGAGCAGTGTGCTGCTGGGCATGGGCATGACAGAAAGGCAGGGCGGCTCTGATCTGCGTGGTTGCACCACCGAAGCGCACCCCGATGGGCAGGCTTTTCGTGTTTATGGCCATAAATGGTTTTTATCTGTGCCACAAGCGGACGGACATCTGGTGCTGGCCCGTGAGCACGAGCAGTTCTCCTGCTTCCTGATGCCGCGCTATACCGAAGACGGTTTGAATCGCCGCTATATACGCAGGCTGAAAGATAAGTTGGGTAATCGTTCCAATGCCAGTGCCGAGATTGATTTTGATGGCGCTCTGGCCTGGCGTGTGGGCCAGGCCGGTCGTGGTATTGCTTTGTTGGCCGCAATGGCAGCTCGTACCCGTATTGATTGCGTGCTGGGCAGTGCGGCCCTGATGCGCCAGGCGTTGGTGCAATCCTTGCACTACTGCCAGCATCGACGCTGCTTTGGTAAACAATTGATCGATCAGCCCATGATGCAGGCGGTACTGCTGGATATGAGTCTGGAAAGCGAAGCCGCCACCCATCTGGCCCTGTTTCTGGTGGACCTGCAAGAGCGGGCCAACGATCCTGTCGCGCAGTCCGTGTTGCGTGTCCTGGCTCCAGCCGCCAAGTTCTGGGTATGCCGTCGGGCCATCGCCCTGTGTGCCGAAGCCATGGAAACCTGGGGCGGCAACGGTTATATCGAGGATGGCCCCATGCCGCGCTTGTTGCGCGAGGCTCCCGTCAATTCCATTTGGGAAGGCTCAGGCAATGTGATGTGCCTGGATGTGCAGCGCGCCTTGAGTCAGGAAGGCGTATGGGAGGCCTTGCAGGCGGACTTGCGTGCCCGCACGGGGGATGATGCGGAACTGGGGCAGGCGGCGCAGGAGGTGTTGAGCGCAGTCTCCCAGGCTGGCGGCCGTGTCTGGACGCAAAAACTGCTTACCCTGTATCAATCCTGCTTGATGCGCCAAGTAGCACCCGATGCCGTCGCAGACTTGTTCACGACTCATCGTTTACAACAAGGGCCCGCTGCCGTATTCGGGGTGGAGGGCGTGGAGCAGGCTTGCTGGTATTTGCACCGCAGCTGGCCCCGCCTGCAAGCGTCTTGATGCGGGCCTGCCTACTAGGGACATTGCTCTGGACAGGCGGTGCGCAGTATCTATAATTTGTTAGCCTAGTTTCTGCTACTCGCCTGGAGTGTTGTCCGCATCATGACTGTGTTTTCCCTGTCCGGCTTTTCTTCTTTGACTCGGCGCACAGCCGTTTGTGCTGGCATGGCGGCTGTGATGGCTGTCTGGGCCTTGCCTGTTCAGGCTCAAAACTTCGAGTTGACTGGGCGCGTGGTGCGGGTGGCGGATGGCGATACGCTGACAATTCTGCCCAGTAATAACAAGCAGGTGCGTGTGCGCCTGGCCAGTATTGATGCCCCTGAAACCACGAAAGACAGCCGTCGCCCTGGCCAGCCCTTTGCGGTGGCCTCGCGACGCTTCTTGTCGGATTTAGTGTCCGGCAAGCAATTGACCCTGTCTTGCTATGAGAGCGATCGCCATGGTCGTGCGGTATGCGATGTACCCTTGGCCGATGGTGAAACCGCTAATCAGAAACTGGTGCGTGCCGGTATGGCAATGGCGAACCGGGAAAAGCGTGGCCGCTTCCTGCGTGACCCGCGCATTGACGGGCTGGAGCGCGAAGCCCAAGAGGAGCGCGTTGGCATCTGGTCCGAACCCAATCCTGTGCCGCCATGGAAATGGCGCTATGACTGCTGGCGGCAAGGGCAATGTTAAGCCCTTGGCGGTGGGTCGGGCTGGCCCTGCTGTGTGTCGGATTGGCAGCCTGCTCCAAGCCCGTGAACAGCCCTTATCACGAAGAAAGCGCAGCGGAAAACACGCTGTACAGCGCATTCACGACTCGTTCTCCCAATCACCTGGATCCGGCTTTGTCCTATTCCGGTGACGAGACCCCATTTACCTATTCGATTTACGAGCCGCTGTACGGCTACCACTATCTGGATCGGCCGTATCGCCTGATCCCCAAGACGGCGGCCGAGCTGGTAGACCCGGTGTATCTGGACGCGCAAGGTCATCGTCTGCCAGCCGATGCGCCGGGTGAGCAGGTGGCCATCAGCCGTTACGACATTCCGATCAAGCAAGGCATTCGCTTTCAGCCACATCCGGCCTTTGCCTTGGATGAGCAGGGTGAGTTCCGTTACTACCCCATGCGGGCGCCGGATTTGAGTGACGCCTTTAGCATTGCCGACTTTGCCCATACCGGCTCGCGAGAGCTGACGGCTCACGATTACGTTTATGCCTTCAAGCGTCTGGCCAGTCCGCGTTTGGCCTCGCCTGCCTTGGGGGTGATGGCCGAGCATATCCGGGGCTTCAAGGAATTCAGTGAAGAACTGGCCCGTATTGACAAGCAGGAGCCGCGTCCTCAATGGCTGGATTTGCGCCCCTTTACCTTGCCGGGTGTGCGTGCCCTGGACAAGCACACGCTGCGTATTGAGGTCAATGGCAAGTATCCGCAGTTCAAGTACTGGCTAGCCATGACTTTCACTGCTCCTATGGCTTGGGAGGCCGAGCGTTTCTATAGCCAGCCACGCATGGCACAGCACAACCTGACGCTGGATAGTTGGCCGGTGGGTACGGGCCCATTCATGCTGACGGAGTCCCTGACCAACCGCCGCCATGTGTTGAGCCGCAACCCCAATTACCGGGGTGAGCCCTACCCGTGCGTGGGCGAGCCGGGTGATCAAGCAGCCGGTTTGCTGGAAGATTGTGGTAAACCCATGCCTTTCCTGGACAAAGTGGTGTTCTCTTTGGAAAAAGAGGGCGTACCTTTGATGGGCAAGTTCCTGCAAGGTTATTACGACATTCCGCAGGTGGAGCGGGGCGAGTATGGCGTGGCCATGACCGTAGCGGCACAGGATTCCGTCGACAAAGCCAATCTGTATCAGGAGCGCGGTTTGCAATTGCGTACGGCTCCCGAAGCGCAATTGTTTTATATGGGCTTTAACTGGCACGACCCAGTGGTCGGCCAGGGCGACACACCCGAGCAGTTCGAGAAAAACCGCAAGCTGCGTTTGGCTATCAGCATTGTGTTCGACTGGGAGCAGTACGTCTCCATTTTCATGAATGACCAAGGGCAAGCCGCGCATGGCCCCTTGCCGCCGGGCGTGCCGGGTTATCAGCCCTTGCCCCAGGGCGCCAACCCTTATGTCTACACCAGGGACAATGGTGTGGTGAAACGCCGCAGCCTGGACGAAGCCCGTGATTTGTTGCGGCAGGCCGGTTATCCCGATGGACGGGACAGTCGAACCGGTAAACCCTTGATCCTGTATTACGACTCCATGATGGGGATGGGTTCGGATGCCACGGTGGACTGGATGCGCCGTCAATTAGCCCAAGTGGGCCTGCAATTGGAAGTACGTGCCACCGACTACAACCGTTTTCAGGACAAGATGAAGCGTGGCGCGGCGCAGATATTCCTGTGGGGTTGGGTAGCCGACTACCCGGATGCCGAAAACTTTTTCACCTTGTTGTACGGCCCTCAAGCCAAGAAAGATTTTGGGGGTGAAAACGCTGCCAATTATCAAAGTGCAGAGTTTGATCGTCTGTACGAGCAAATGCGTTTTTTGAATGACGGCCCGGACAAGCAGGCGGTGGTGCAGCAGATGATTCATTTGGTTCAGCACGATGCTCCCTGGATGTTTGGCTATGTCCCCAATGCGGGCGGTGCATACCAAAGCTGGGTACGCAATGCCAAGCCGTCCATGATGGTGCGCGACAGCATCCAGTATTACCGTATCGACCCTGAACAGCGCGTCGAGCGCATTGACCTTTGGAATCGCCCCGTCTGGTGGCCTGCTATTCCATTGGGCTTGCTGGCGTTGATTCTGGCGTGGGTGGTGCGCTCGCAGGCTCAGGCGCGTCGTCGCCGTGTGGCTTTGCGCAAGGAGAAAGACTGATGTTTTCCTATATGCTGCGGCGCATTCTGTATGGCGTGCTGATTCTGATCGGGGTCAATCTGCTGACCTTTGTGCTGTTTTTTGCCGTGAATACGCCCGATTATATGGCCCGTTTGTCCATTGGCGGGCAGCGCGTCAGCCAGACGGCGATTGAAAACTGGAAGGCAGAGCGCGGATATAACAAGCCGCTGTTTTATAACGCTCAAGCCGAGGGCAGCAAAGCGTTGACCGACACGATCTTCTACGAACGCTCGGTTCCCTTGCTGCGTCTGGACTTTGGCTTGTCGGATCAAGGGCAGGATATTGCCTATCAGATCAAACAGCGCATGGGCCCCAGTCTGGCCTTGGCCCTGCCCACCTTCTTTTTAGGTTTATGGGTGTGCATCAGCTTTGCCTTGCTGATGGTGTTTTTCCGGGGAACCCGACTGGACTTTTCAGCCGTCGTGCTGTGCGTAGTACTGATGTCCATTTCAGGGCTGTTCTACATCATTGCCGGGCAGTGGCTGTTTGCGCGGGTGCTCCGTTGGGTGCCGTTCTCGGGTTGGGTGCAAGGGATGGATAACTGGCGCTTTTTGGTCTTGCCGGTACTGGTGGGAATTTTGTCACGCATCGGGGCGGAATCGCGTTTTTATCGCAGCCTGTTCCTGGAGGAGGCCAGCCGTGACTATGTTCGTACGGCGCGCTCCAAGGGCTTGACCGAATCTACAGTTTTGTTCCGTCACGTGTTGCCCAATGCGCTATTGCCCATTTTGACGGGCACCGTATCGGCCTTGCCTTTGTTGTTCATGGGTAGTCTGATTTCCGAGTCTTTTTTTGGTATTCCGGGTCTGGGTAGTTTCACCATTGATGCCATCAATGCCCAGGACTTTTCCATTGTGCGTGCCATGGTGTTTTTAGGATCGATGCTTTATATCGCCGGTTTGATTCTGGCCGATATCTCCTACACCCTGGTCGACCCCCGCATTCGTTTCAACTGAGCCCGCCATGCCACAGTTCGTCTTTCTCTGGACCGATACCTTTGTGCTGGCACTGTTTCTGGCCATGGCGGTCTATACCTGGCGTGTCGTCAAGCGTCCCGCCTTGCGCTCGGCCTGGGCCAGTGTGGCACGTACGCCATCGGCCATGTGTGCCGCTGTTTTTCTGGTCTTTTTTCTGCTGCTTGGTCTGCTGGACTCCATTCACTATCGGCCGCTTTTGCCAGCGGCCCCGGGGCAGGAGGCCAGCACACCCAGTTATGCGCCTGTAGCTCGTTCGGCACTGGATGATGTTTTGAAAGCGGCGGGTCTGACAAAAGTTGAAAAGACGTATTCGGCTCCCTTGGCCCGCTTTCAGTTGACCAAGGAAAGCATGTTGATTGACGGCAAGCCCGTGCGCGACTTCCCGCGCCTGGTCAATGCCGGGGTTGGGATGGACACGCCTCAGGAGCACCGACAGGACCTTCTCCGACTCAGTCTGAAAGGCCTGTCTTGGGGGCTGCTGGCCAGTGTGGTGCTGGCTTTCTTGTTGACGCTTTGGGGGCGCAAGCAATCGATGGAAGCAGGCTGGGGGGCGGCATGGCGTTATTGGTGGCAGGGGCAGGGTTTGGTGAATTGGCGGCTTGTCTGGTTCAGCGCTTGCGCACTGGTGATACTGCTGTGTCTGGTTCTGAGCCTGAGCACGAATTACTACGTGCTGGGCACGGACCGCACAGGTAACGACATCATCTGGCAAGCCTTGAAAAGCGTGCGTACCGCGTTGGTGATTGGCACCTTGACCACCTTTGCCATGCTGCCGCCTGCCATTATCCTGGGCTTGGCCGCCGGATACTTCCGGGGCTGGGTCGATGATGTCATTCAATACATTTACACCACGCTGACCTCCATTCCCGGTGTCTTGCTGATTGCCGCCTGCGTGTTGATGATGCAAGTTTATATCGACACCCATCCCGATAGCTTCGACACCGTGGCTGCCCGTGCCGATCTGCGTTTGTTCATGTTGTGTCTGATTCTGGGCCTGACCGGCTGGGCGGGCCTGTGCCGCCTGCTGCGTGCCGAGGTGTTGAAACTGCGCGAGCTGGACTATGTGCAGGCCGCTCAGGCTTTTGGCGTAGGCCATTTGCGCATCATGTTTCGTCACCTCCTGCCCAATGTGATGCACATTGTGCTGATCACTCTGATTCTGGAGTTCTCCGGTCTGGTGCTGTACGAGGCGGTGCTGTCCTATCTGGGCATAGGCGTGGACCCCAGCATGCCTTCCTTTGGACGCATGATTGATGCCGCCCGCAGCGAACTGTCCCGCGACCCGATTATCTGGTGGGGTCTGGCCGGGGCTTTTGTGATGATGCTGGGGCTGGTTCTGTCCGCGAACATTTTTGCCGATGCGGTGCAAACGGCTTTTGATCCTCGTACCCGCCGATTCAAGACGTTGCGAGTCCGTCGCCCAGGAGGAGCCAAAGTATGAGTGAGCTTGAGAACGACTGCGCCGTGAAGCCCTCTGCAACGCCTGCCGTGCTGAATATCGAGGGTTTGGAACTGCGCGTGCAGTCCGATGCCGGTGTGCAAAGCGTGGTACGCAATCTGTCTTTGGCTGTGCAGCGTGGTGAAACCTTTGCCTTGGTGGGGGAGTCCGGCTGCGGCAAAAGCATGACAGCGATGGCGATCCTGCGTCTCTTGCCGGAAGCTGCCTGGATGCAGTCCGGTCACATTGCCTTGGATGGACTGGAGTTGCCGCCTTTGCCTGAGCAACACATGCAGGATGTGCGCGGCAAACGCATCAGTGTGATTTTTCAGGAGCCGTCCACCAGCCTGAATCCGGTCATGTCCATTGGCCGGCAGATCAGCGAGGTGATTCGTCGTCATGCTGTAGCTCCTGCGGGGCAGGAAAGGGCAAGGGCTATCCAATGGCTGGAGCGTGTCGGCATCCCCGGTGCTGCCCAGCGCTACGATGATTTTCCGTTCCAGTTTTCCGGTGGCCAGAAGCAACGCATCATGATTGCGATTGCCTTGGCGGCAGAGCCCGATTTGCTGGTGGCCGATGAGCCAACTACTGCGCTGGATGTGACGGTTCAGGCACAGATTTTGCAGTTGCTGGCCGATATACAGAAAGAGATGGGCCTGGCTATTTTGCTGATTACGCACGACTTGCTGCTGGTGAAGCAATACGCCGACTATGTGGCCTTGATGCGGCACGGGCAAATTGTGGAAGCCGGGTTGGCCAGCCAGTTCTTTCTGCGTCCCAGCCATCCGTATGCTCGTGAATTGCTCGATGCCATTCCCACTTTTGAAAAACGTGGGCGGCCCTTGTCCCGCGCCATTGCGCCTATTGAAGCCGTAGCGCCGCGCAGTAGCGGCAAAGAGCTGGTTCTGGATATTCAGAACCTGTCTGTGTCCTACAAACAGGCCGGTTCCTGGTGGCGACGCTTGCCCGTAATCCCCGTGGTCAAAGACTTGAGTCTGCAACTGCACAAGGGCGAAACCCTGGCTTTGGTTGGTGAATCGGGTTGCGGTAAAAGCACGGTTGCACGTACCTTGATGCGTTTGCTGGATCACCAGGCGCAGATCAGTGGTCAGGTGCACATGCAGGGGCAGAATATTCTGCAAGTGAAAGGCAAGGCCTTGCGGCAATTGCGCTCACGTCTGCAGATTATTTTTCAGGACCCATATGGATCGTTGGACCCGCGCATGATGGTGGGCGATATTCTCTTGGAAGGCCTGACTGCCTTGCGCCCCGAGCTGGATGCCAAGGCGCGTCGCAAACGAATTGAAACGTTGGTGGAGCAAGTCGGTCTACCCAAGAACGCCCTGGATCGTTACGCGCATGAGTTCTCTGGTGGACAACGCCAGCGCATTGCGATTGCGCGCGCCTTGGCGGTTGAACCTGCTGTTCTGATTTGCGATGAACCGACCTCGGCCCTGGACGTGTCCGTGCAGGCGCAGATTCTGGATTTGATGCGTGAATTGCAAATGGAGCTGGGGTTAGCTTATTTGTTCATTACCCATAATTTCGGGGTTGTGGAGTATCTAGCCGATCGAATTGCTATTATGGCCAAGGGGTGTATCGTAGAGCAGGGCAGTGCGCAGCAGGTTCTGTTCCATCCACAGGAAGAGTTGACGCAGCGTCTGCTGGCCGCTGTGCCCCGTTAAGCCGCGCATGCCGTACTTGCCATAATTGGTTCGCCACTTCCATGTCACAATATGGCGGTTTATTCGCCCATTGATATACACATTATGAGCTTGAAGGTTTTTGATCTTGAGTGTGAACACGGCCATGTGTTCGAGGGTTGGTTTAGCTCACGCGAAAGTTACGATGAGCAGATCAGTCGTGGGCTGTTGTGTTGCCCCGTCTGCAACAGCCATGAGGTCAAACGCAAACTGTCGGCTCCACGTATCAATGTGGGTGCGCAAGAAAGCAGCACCGCTTCTGACTCTGCTCCCGTTCCGCCGCCTTTGCCCTCAACCATGCCCACCGAAGAGCAAATGCGGGTGATTCAAGGCCAGCTCTTGCAGGAGCTACGCTCGGTGATACGCAAGTCGGATAATGTGGGCACCCAGTTTGCCCAGGAAGCGCGCCGTATGCACGAAGGCGATATTGAACCGCGTGCCATCCGTGGTCAGGCCACGGCGCAGGAGTATCAGGAACTGGCCGACGACGGCATTATTGCCATGCCGATTCCTGACTTTCTGGATGATGACCGCCTGCAGTAATGAGCGGCGACATTTCTTTCAGTCTGCGATGCAAGGTGCTGCGATGCAGCCCCAAGGCGCGCGCCGCTTGTGAAATATTTCCCTGATGTTGTTCCAAAGCCTGCTGCACAGCGGCGTATTCCTGTTCCTTCAGGGTTTGTGGCTTGGGGACGGCAGGGGGGCTTGTTTTCGTGATATTTCGGGCTGCTGGGGCGGCTGGCTCTTGAGCCAGCAGCGGATGCTCGACATGTAAACATGGCAGGGCAGGCAGATCCTGAGCCAACCACAGACGCCCAGGAGAATCTTGCACAATGATTTGCAGCAGTACCGATCGCAGCTGGCGATAATTACCCGGCCAGTCGTAGTTCTGCAGTGTTTGTAAGGCGTCGGGATGGAGCTGGGGTGCCATCTGGCCTTGTGCCAGAACGGCCAGTTCTCTGGAAATATAATCGCCCAGATCGTTGCGCTCTCTAAGACTGGGGACTGTGCAGACATAGTCTTGCAGCCGGAAGTACAAGTCAGCACGGAAGCGGCCATCACGTACCAGTTTTTCCAGCGGCTGATGGCTGGCACTGATCAACTGGAAGTCTAGACGGTGTGTGCGCTCCGAACCCAGTGCCTGAACTTCGCGTTCTTGCAGAACCCGCAGCAGACGGCTTTGCAAAGCGACCGGCATATCACCAATTTCATCCAGAAACAGCACACCGCCGTGTGCTTGACGCAGTTTGCCGGCATAACCCTGACGGCGCGCACCGGTAAATGCACCGGCTTCATAGCCAAACAGCTCGGCTTCAATCAGGGTTTCGGGCAGGGCGGCGCAGTTAATTGCCACAAAAGGGCCGGACTGCGACTGGCGGCGGCGATGCAGTTCACGTGCCATACGCTCCTTGCCGGAGCCACTGGGGCCACTTAGCAAGATGGACAAGCCCATTTGCATGGCCCGCAACGCTGGTTCCAGCGCCTTTTCCTGCTGTGGAGACAACTGAGTTGTGTCTGCTGTCTCCGTTTGAACGTGTACCGCGCGGGCGGGGGCCGGGGCTTTAGTTGCCGTGCTCAGGTGTAGCGTGACAGGCTGACTTGTGCTTTTCGCCTGCTCCAGTACCGAACGTAAATCCTGGCCGGGCAGCTCCTGCCAGTCCTGGCGCAACATGCGGGCGGCCAGCTCATCGGCGGCCACAATCATGTCGTCTTCCAGAACCAGTCGACCACTGAAAGCGCTATTGAGCAGGCCAGGGTCGGTATGTAGATGCAGCAGGCGGCGGGATGGCGTGCACAGCGACTCCAGCATTTGGCGGCTGATCTGGCGGGCGTACAACTGCGCCAAATCCAGGGCGTAGTGATGCTCCAGCTCTGAAGGCCCGGAAATATCCAGCACCCCAATAATCTGACCATAAGGGTCATAAATGGGGGCGGCGTGGCAGCTTAGAATCCGGTTGTCAGGCAAATAGTGCTGACTGCCGTGAATTTTGATGGGCTGTGCGCAGAACAGGGCGGTGCCTATGGCATTGGTGCCGCGATGGTTCTCGGCCCAGCTTACACCCGCACGCAAGGCAACCTGCTCGGCCCGTTGCAGAAAATGCGGATCGCCCGCTTGTTGTAACACCGTGCCTTGGGCGTCGCACAATAAAACCAGACTGCGATGCGGATGCACCAGCGCGGCCAGATCCTGTACGGCTGCCGAAGAGTGATGCAACAAGTGATGCTGCTGTTCCAGCAACTGTCGCAGCGCACCTTGGCTCATGTCTCTGGGCTCTGCACTTAAGTCCGACTCCATCGTTTGGCAGCGCTCCCAGGATTGACGCCACATGGTTTCGTTGGTTTGCGGGCAAAACGCGTGTAGAGAAGTCATGAATGTGCTCCGGGAGAGGTGTCGCATCCTGCGACAGTGCTCGCTTTTTGCGACAGTCGCTGTCGCAGCCTGCGACTGGAGGTTGTTCCATTATGGAGGCGGGCGGGTTTAGGATCGAGTCGGGACAATCGCTAGCTAGTTTGGCACGTTATTTGCTTTAGTTAAATCAGGATAAAGGCACCCCTAACCTTTCCCTGCGGTGTACGTCTGGTGACACCGAACTAAATCAATAAGGAGACATCATGAATCTGTCCGATCTCAAATCCATGGGCCTGGATCTGGAATTTCCCTTCAAGTCCCGTTACGACAACTACATTGGTGGACGTTGGGTGCCGCCGGTCGAGGGTGAGTATTTCGATAACGTCTCCCCCGTTACCGGGCAGGTGTTTTGCCAGGTCGCCCGCTCGGGTGCCGCCGATATCGACCTGGCGCTGGATGCCGCGCACAAGGTACGACACCAGTGGGCCAATACTGCGCCTGCCGAGCGCTCCGCTGTTTTGCTGCGCATTGCCGACCGTATTGAACAAAACCTGGAACGTCTGGCGGTGGCAGAAACCATCGACAACGGTAAACCTATCCGTGAAACCCGCGCGGCTGACTTGCCTTTGGCGGTCGACCATTTCCGCTACTTTGCCGGTTGCCTGCGTGCTCAGGAAGGCAGTCTCTCGGATATCGATGGCACCACGGTTGCTTACCACTTTCACGAGCCTATCGGCGTCGTCGGTCAGATCATCCCCTGGAACTTTCCGCTGTTGATGGCTGCCTGGAAACTGGCACCGGCCCTGGCTGCCGGTTGCCCCATTGTCCTGAAACCCGCCGAGCAAACCCCCGCTTCCATCCTGCTGCTGATGGAAATCATTGGTGACCTGCTACCGGCTGGTGTGCTGAACGTCGTCACCGGCTACGGGAAAGAAGCCGGCCATGCCTTGGCCAACTCCAAGCGTATCGCCAAAATCGCCTTCACCGGCTCTACACCTGTAGGCCGAGAAATCCTGCACGCCGCCGCTGATCGCCTGATCCCCGCGACTGTGGAGCTGGGCGGCAAGAGCCCCAACATCTTCTTTGAAGACGTGATGCAGGCTGATGATGCTTTCCTGGACAAAGCCCTGGAAGGCTTGAGCATGTTCGCCCTGAATCAAGGCGAGATCTGCACATGTCCATCGCGCATTCTGATTCAGGAGTCCATTTACGAACGCTTTATTGAACGCGCCGTTGAGCGAGTCAAACGTATTCAGACTGGTAATCCACTCAATGCCGGGACGATGGTGGGTGCACAGGTTTCCGAGAAGCAGATGGAGCGCATTTTGGGTTACATCAATATCGGTCGTGAGGAGGGCGCACAAGCCCTGACCGGTGGTGAGCGTAATCGTCTGGGCCAGGGCCTGGACAATGGCTATTACATCAGCCCCACGATGCTGCTGGGTAAAAACAGCATGCGTACCTTCCAGGAAGAAATCTTTGGACCCGTGGCCGCAGTGACCACCTTCAAGGACGAAGAAGAAGCTATCGCCATTGCCAACGATACCGAGTTCGGCCTGGGCGCTGGCGTCTGGAGCCGTGACGGCTCGCGTGCCTACCGCGTAGGCCGTGGCGTTGAAGCTGGCCGAGTCTGGACCAACTGCTATCACCTGTATCCTGCTCACGCTGCTTTCGGTGGCTACAAGCAATCCGGCATCGGCCGCGAAACTCACAAGATGGCTCTCAATAACTACCAGCAAACCAAGTGCCTGCTGGTCAGCTACAGCCCGAACGCCCTGGGCTTTTTCTGATCTCTTGATCTATTCGTAGTGCTGTTAGACCTCCCCCCATGCAATATGGGGGGATCCCTTCCTTGCGCGCTTTCAATGCGTATTGCCTTGAAGCGGCAAGGAGCTTCTTCTATCGTTAATTAGGAGTACGCACAATGACTGTCTCTGAGTTTTTCATGACCCCACACAATGTTCTGGGCCCCGGCGCCTTGGATCAGGCTATGCCGATTGTTGGGAGGATGGGCTTCAAAAAGGCCTTGATCATCACAGACTCTGATCTGGCCAAATTGGGTATGGCTAAACTGGTGGCAGACAAGCTGATTGCGC
Organism: Alcaligenes sp. LTN-3; assembly: GCF_059735605.1. Taxonomy (NCBI): domain Bacteria; kingdom Pseudomonadati; phylum Pseudomonadota; class Betaproteobacteria; order Burkholderiales; family Alcaligenaceae; genus Alcaligenes; species Alcaligenes sp. LTN-3. The sequence continues at coordinate 878,357 of NZ_JCAPDN010000002.1, forward strand.
AGGGTATCGATACAGCGATTTTTGATCAGGTACAGCCCAATCCCACTGTAGGTAACGTCAATGCAGGCTTGGAAGCGCTGAAAGCACACGGTGCAGATATGATTGTCTCCCTGGGCGGCGGCTCCTCCCACGACTGTGCCAAAGGTGTGGCCCTGGTTGCCAGTAACGGTGGCAAGATTGCCGACTATGAAGGGGTCGATAAATCCGCCAAGCCGCAACTGCCGCTGCTAGCCATCAATACCACCGCTGGCACAGCGTCAGAGATGACACGCTTTACCATCATTACCGACGAAACCCGCCACGTGAAGATGGCGATCATCGACCGTCACATTACTCCGTTCTTGTCAGTGAATGACTCAGAACTGATGGAAGGCATGCCCGCCTCGCTAACCGCTGCCACCGGCATGGATGCCCTGACTCACGCAGTCGAAGCCTATGTATCGACCATTGCCACTCCCATTACCGACGCCTGTGCGGTGAAAGTTGTCGAGCTGGTTGCTAAATACTTGCCTATCGCGGTGCGTGAGCCGCATAACAAAAAAGCCCGTGAACAGATGGCGTATGCCCAGTTTTTGGGAGGGATGGCATTCAATAATGCGTCGCTGGGCTATGTGCATGCTATGGCTCACCAGTTAGGTGGTTTCTACGACCTGCCGCATGGTGTTTGCAATGCCCTGCTGCTGCCGCATGTGCAGGCTTTCAATATGCAAGCGGTAAAAGGGCGTTTGGACGAACTGGGTAAGATATTGTCGGACAACAATCCTGACCTCAAAGGTCTGGATGTGATTGCAGCAATTAAAAAGCTGGCGGATATCGTGGGGATTCCGAAGTCGCTGGAAGAGCTGGGAGTGAAGCGGGAAGATTTCTCAGTTCTGGCTGAGAACGCACTCAAGGATGTGTGTGGAGCGACTAATCCGATTCAGACGGATAAGAAGACGATTGTGGGTATTTTTGAAGAGGCGTTTGGGGCGAGGTAAGAGCTGGCGGACTGAATACTGTGTTCGTTAAAGTTAGTGGTATCAAGTCTGCCGTTGCCCTGCCCAGAAGGCCACTCGGTGAATCTGGCAGGCAGGAAAAAGGGGCTGTAAAAACAGCCCCTTTTTTTTGCGCGTACCGCACTGGGCGGCACGACGTCTTTCTTACATCACGCGGCTGCGGTATTCGCCAGTGCGAGTATCGATTTCGATCTTGTCGCCGATGTTGCAGAACAGAGGCACGCTGATTTCGGTGCCTGTGTTGATCTTGGCGGGCTTTAGCACTTTACCGGAGGTATCGCCTTTCACAGCAGGTTCGGTGTAGGTGATTTCGCGCACGATGATGGTGGGCAGCTCAACCGAGATGGCACGGCCTTCGTAGAAAACGGCCTCAACGGACATGTTTTCTTCCAGGTAGTCCAGGGCGTCGCCCATGCTTTCGGCTTCGATTTCGTACTGGTTGTACTCTTCGTCCATGAAGACGTACATGGGGTCAGCGAAGTAGGAGTAAGTGCATTCGCGCTTTTCAAGCTGGACAACTTCAAATTTTTCGTCAGCTTTGTGCACGGCTTCGCTGTTCGAGCCGGTCAGCAGGTTCTTGAACTTCAGTTTGACAACGGCGGAGTTGCGACCGGATTTGTTGTATTCCGTTTTCTGAACGACCAGAGGGTCGCCATTGACCATCGCGACGTTACCAACGCGCAGTTCTTGTGCGGTTTTCATTAAAAAAACTCCGAATGGGACAGGCTCCGCCAAACGCAGTGTCAGGGAGCTTTTAAGAAGTAATCTGTTATTTTAGCGTTTTCGGGCGACTTGGGTGTAAAAACTCAGCAAACTGCTGGCCAAATCGGCTTGTTCAGCCAGTTTTGTACTATATGCACGGGCTTCTTGTTGCCATAGACGCAACACCTGCGGTTCCAGACTGCGGCGCAAGGCGGCGGCAGCGCCGGCCTGATCCGCACTGCTCCAGGCCAGATGCAGGGCTTGAACCGGCTCGGGTAGATTGCCGGTATCCAGCCAGGCTTGCAGCTTGTCCAGATGGGCCTGTTCTTCCTGTACGTAGGGCTGCCACAGCATGGGTTGCCCGGCCCAGATGGCACGCACCAGAGAGTCCTCGCCGCGCACGATATTGAGCGCACTGCGCCAGAGCAAGGCATCAAAGTCGGCCTGATTCACAGCGGGGATGCGTTGGATCAGCAGGTGGCCTTTGGCTAATTCCGGGAGGTGCTGGGCAACGGACTCGGGCACCAGCAGCAGGGTTTTCTGCTGTAGCGAGGACAGCACTTCGGGCAGAGCCAGCACGGGTGCATCGGGATAGCAGAACAGGAACATTTGCTGCATCTCGCCCTGGAGCAGGGCTTGGACGTGTTTCTGCGATACGCCCAGACGGTTCAGCATGGCCTGATAGGCCGTATCGTCCTTCAAGAAGGTGTCGCGGCGGGCCAGCAGATCGCTTTCACGCAGCAGGCCCCCTGTTTGCGGGACAAAGCCGGGAAAGAAGAAATATTTGTTCGCCCCACCTGCTTGCGGGGAGGGCAGGCCGTGGCAGCCCTGTACCCAGGGCTCGGCGCTTAGGTAATCCAGATTGATCCACACATGGCTGTCGGCCTTCAGTTGCCGAGTCATGGTCTCGGGCGGCTCGCAGGCAAAGGCCTCGATGACGAAGGGGTGTGGCGCGGGGTAGTCTTGGCGCGCGTTGTGCCAATGTTCGATATCTACACCTTGTAGACGCTGGCTTTGCAGGCTGCTTTGGATTTCGGACTGGATGCGGCTAAAGCTGTGCAGATCATCCACCCACAGGCGTAGCTGGGCGACCTCGGGTCTGGCAGCCAACTGACGGGCCAGCCGCCAGCACACGCCTATATCCCCCAGATTGTCGATAACACGGCAAAACAGGTCTATGGATACAGGCTGGGAAACAGTAGCGGTGTTCAATTTAGTGCAGTTGTACGGGGTCCAGATCGATTTCGTCCGGCAGTTCCGGGTGCTGCATCTCGCCGTTAATGTCCGGAAAGAAAGGCGCGTTGCAATCGTCGCAGGTCTCGGTGGAGTGTAGGCCCGGCAGGCGCTGAATCTGGACCAGGCCCAGGGTACTGAGCAGGGCAGCAATGACGTCCGGGATGTCGACATGGTCATCGCTGTGGAAAGAGGACTCGGCCTCTTCCTGACTTAATACAGGCCAGATACAACCATAAATGACGGTAGGCGAGGAAATGGTGCTAAAGCCCACGCGGTACTCTTCAATCTGCTCTTCACCGCAGGCGACGATGACGGCACGCAGTTGGTCGGGCGAGAGCTTGACCGCCGTTTGCAGCCAGGTGATGCCAGCCTTCAGAGCCAGTGGGCGAATCTCACGGTCCGACTCGCGGTTGTTCATGTAATACGCGTTAGGAGCCAGAAACTGCAGTTGGCAGCCGGTAAACAAAGGCGTGACGATGGCGGAATAACGCGCTACCCATTGTTCGACGCAACGCAGGTGCTCAGCTTGCAGATTGTCGCTGGATTGCTGCCAGCGAAACAGGGCTTGGCCTACCGGAGCCATGACTACGCCAATCAGAAAGCGGGCGTCGGCCAGCAGGCTGCTGGCTTCTTCTGGCTTGTTTACAGGGGCAGGGTCTTGGCTGCGGCCCAAGGCTTGCGCGGTCAGGCTGCGCGTCCAGGCGTAGGCTTGCTGATAGGTTTGCGGCATCTCGTCGTAATTGACCAGATTGGGCAGCAGGGCGCACATCGTGCCTTCGGCCAGAACGGTGGCGCGTAAGGACTCTTCCAGTTCCTTGTGCTGTTGGGGCTTGAGTTCGCCTTGGGGTAATTGATAGCGTGTCCAGGCGGTCAGCGGAGCTGAAAACAGCAAGGCGTCGTACAACACGCCTTCATGCTCGATTTGCTGACATTCGGCGTGGGACTCGGCCAGTTCCATTAAAATTTCGTAATGCTGACTTTGCTGTTGGCTGCCCAGCAGTTCCAGCGTCTGTTCAACAGCCGTATTACGTCGTCCGCTATAGAGCTTGTCCAGCAATTTGGCGGTCAGCCCTTGCCAGTAGCGGTCTTCGATCTGCGAGCCAGAACGAACCAGCGCGTCCGTGTAATTGAGCAGCCGCTGGATTTCTTTGGGTTGTTGGGCGAGCAGTTTGGAGTTGAGTTGCGACATGGACATACAAAACCGGTAGAGGGACAGCTTAGTTTACCCTTTGCTACGACCGGGGTGTGTGAATGAGGGAAGCTCCCTAGAAAGGAGCGTGAGGCAAAAAACCGCCGCATCCGGAAATGCGGCGGCTTCTGTTGTGATGCGACTTGGCTGAGATCAGTACAGTACCCTGGGCAGCCAGAGGCCGATGTCAGGGAACAGGTACAGGACGATAATTGCCAGGATCTGGATCCCCATGAAGGGCAGCATGCCCAGGAAAATCTGGTTCAGGGTGACATGGGGTGGCGAGACGCCTTTCAGGTAGAAGGCCGACATGGCAACCGGCGGCGACAGGAATGCCGTCTGCAGGTTCAGTGCGACCAGCAGACCGAAGAACAGCGGATCGATCTGGTAGTGCGCCAGCAGCGGCAGGAAAATGGGCATGAAGATAATGATGATCTCCGTCCATTCCAGTGGCCAGCCCAGCAGGAAAATAACAACTTGAGCCAGGATCATGAACTGGATGGGCGTCAGATCCATCGACAGCACCCAGTTATTGATCAGTTCTTGGCCGCCCAGCAAGGCGAAGGCGGCCGAGAAGATACTGGAGCCGACGAACAGCCAGCAGACCATGGCACTGGTCTTGGCGCTGAGGTACACCGATTCGCGCACCATGGAAAAGTTCAAGCGGCGATAGGCGAAGGCCAGCAGGATGCCGCCCAAGGCACCCAAGGCCGCCGCCTCGGTGGGGGTACAAAGGCCGACGATGATACTGCCCAGCACGGCAAGAATCAGCATGGTCAGCGGAAAGAAGGAGCTGAGCAGCATCTTGAAGATTTCCAGCCGAGCGAAATTCAGCATGGCGTAGTAGAACAGCAAGGCCAGACTGCCCACGATCAGAAAGATCCAGAAGGTCATCGGCGCAGCCTGGCGCTCTGCTGTCCTGGCTTCTTCGGTGGCTGCTGCCTGCGGGGCGGGAGCCTCTGTACCCAGCTCGTTTGTACCCAGCGAAACGAGTGGCTCACTACCTTCGGGTTCGGACAGACCGCCAGCCCCCGGAGGTTCTGCCAGCCCGCCGCCACTGTAGTCATTGTCGAAACTACTGAAACCGCCGCCCATTTCCTGCAGTTCGTAGTGCTCGGCGGTCTTGGGCGCGGTGACCGATTGATAGCTAAAGCCCATGACAGCGAGGAAGATTGCAGCGGGCAGCAGGGCGACTGCCAGATTTTTTAACAGCAGCTTCATGGGTACATCGACATTGCGAGGCCCCTTCATGGCGCTGATCAGGCCGGGCACAGCACGGTCCGTGATGGTTTCCTTGATGGTTTGCGCGAAGGCGGGCAGTGGCACAATGCGGTCTTCCGCCGAAAGAGGGGGCGCGACGTTGGGCTTGAGCTTGGCCAGGATGATCACGTACAGCACGTACATTACGGCCAGCAAGAGGCCTGGGAAGAAGGCTCCAGCATACAGTTTCACGACCGAGACACCGGCGACAGCGCCATACAGGATTAGCAGCACGGAGGGGGGCAGCAAAATACCCAGGCAGCCTCCCGCAGTAATGGAGCCGGCTGTCAGTTGTACGCTGTAGCCCGCCCGCAGCATCGCGGGCATGGCCAGCAACCCCATCAGAGTCACCACCGCACCTACAATGCCAGTGGCTGTGGCAAAGATGGCGCAGGTGGCAATAGTGGCCACCGCCAGCGAACCAGGGATTCGTGCCATGGCCAGGTGCATGCCCTGGAACAGGCTCTGGATCAGATTTGCGCGTTCAACCAGATAGCCCATGAAGATGAACAGGGGCACCGCAATCAGGACATCGTTGGTCATGACGGCGTAGGTGCGCAGAACCATTAGGTCCAGGGTCTGCTGGATAGCTTGCTGTGTGCCCATGTTGCGGTACGCAAGCCAGGTAAAGATCACTCCCATCCCCATCAGCGTAAAGGCTGTGGGAAAGCCCAGCATGATGGTGACGACAATCAGGGCCAGCATGAGCAGGCCCAAATGACCATTGGTCATGTCCGCAGGTGCCGGCATGAACACGGCAATGCTCAGAACAATGCCGATCAGGATGGTAAGCCCGAACCAGATTTCTTTTCTCATGTCGGACTCCCTTTTTTGCCGCCGACTTTGACAAAGGCATCCAGTTTTTTAATATCGTCGCTGTTGACGTCCACCATGTCCATGAGCTTGTCCACATCGACTTCTTCAACGTCCTTGTCGCGCGAAGGCCATTTCCCGTCCCGCAGACAGCGTACGCAGTACACCATTTCCACAAAGCTTTGCAGTAGAAGGCACAAGCCTGCCAGCGGGATGATGGCTTTGAACGGGTAGATGGGCGGTCCGTTGGCCGTAATGTTCGAGTGCTCCATGATGGCCCACGACTCGGCAGCGAAGTAGTAGCCGGCCCAGAACATGGCGACCACACCGGGAATAAAAAACAGGATGTACAGGACCAAGTCCAGGCCCGCCTGCAGGCGGGGCGGGAAAAAACCGTACAGCACATCCCCACGGACATGGCCGTTCTTGGAGAGCGTATAGGCACCGGCCATCATGAACAGGCTGCCATACAGCATGTTCATCATGTCAAAGGCCCAGGCGTGCGGGTTGGATAAAACGTATCGAGAGAAAACCTCGAAGGAAACGAACAGGGTCAATGCCAGGATTAGCCAGCCGAACAACTGGCCTATCCACGTATTGAACCGGTCGATGAAGGCCAGGATTTTCTGCATGGTCGGGTCACCTTGCTGGCGCGGAAAGGGTCTGATGTGTGTCGACTGCGGCTTTGGGCGCGGCCGGCCTGGAGTCAGGGAGGAGACGTCATCCACATCCGAGTAGACGGGATGACGCGGTACGATTGCCGATAGGAGCTAGCTTTAGGCTTGGGGGGCCTTGCGGCCGAAGTAGTGGTTGTAGGCCATACGACGGTTATTGTTGGTGTCCATGTCCCACGCCATGGCACGTGCCGCGAATGCGCGTTGCGACGCGTCGATTTCCTTGAAGAGGGGGTTGGTCTCCGCCTTTTTGGCGATGATCTGGTCCCAAACAACCAGTTGTTGCTGCAAGATGGCGTCGGGCGTTTTGTAGAATTTGACGCCGTCTTCCTTTTGCAGGCGCTGGTAGTCTTGCGAGTAACGGTCAACCGCCTTCCAGGACATGTCGGCCGATGAGGCCTCGACCGCGTTGTCGACAATGGCTTTCAGTTGTGTCGGCAAGGCGTTGTATTTGTCCTTGTTGAACATGATCTCGAAGGTTTCGGAGGCCTGGTGAAAGCTTTGCAGCATGCAGACCTTGGACACGTCCGGAAAACCCAGGGCGCGGTCTGATGTGGCGTTGTTGAACTCGGCACCATCGAGCAGGCCGCGGTCCAGGGCGGGGACAATTTCACCGCCTGGCAGCGCGTTGACGGCAGCCCCCATTTCGGTGAACAGGTCGATAGCCAGGCCATTGGTACGGAATTTCAGGCCCTTGAGGTCTTCGGTCTTGGCGATGGGTTTTTTGAACCAGCCGAACGGTTGTGTGGGCATCGGGCCGGTCAGGAACGAGACGACATTGCCACCGATGGCGTCGTACAGCTTGGCCAGCAACTCCTTGCCGCCACCGTATTTGTGCCATGCCAGCACCATATTGGCGTCCATGCCGAAGGCCGGACCAGACGAAAATAAAGCCAGGGCATTTTGCTTGCCGTAGTTGTAACCCAGTACGCCGTGGCCGCCGTCCAGCGTTCCCTTGGAGACGGCATCCAGCAGGCCAAAGGCCGGTACCACTGCCCCGGCGGGCAAGACTTCGATTTTCAGGTCTCCACCGGTCATATCATTGATTTTCTTGGCAAAATCGAGGGCGAATTCGTGGAAGATGTCGACGGTGGGCCAAGTGCTTTGAAAGCGGAAGTTGATGGGACCCTGCGCGCGAGCGATGGCAGGAAAGCCCATCGTTGCTGCAGCCGCGGTGCCGACTGCCGCACCGCCCAGGAACTTGCGCCGAGATGCGCCAGTGTGTTCGTGTGGCGCGGTGCTTTTTTTGATCCTGTTTCTCATGAGGTGTGTCTCCGAAGTGGCTGTAAGCGTTCGAGAGCAAACTGCAGCAATCCGATACTGTTTTTCAGCTTTTCTTCAGTTTGCTTTCAGCTTTATAGGCGATTCAAACGCCAGACGTACATAAGGAGTAACCACAATGATAGTAGGGGTATACCCGTGGGCAGCCAATCGTGCATATGTGCACGGCCAACGTCGGCTGACGCTTGATACCCAGGCTTTTTTGTCTGTGTCTTGACAGGTGGATCATTTCAAAGGGGCAAAGAAAAACGCCTTCGCCGCATGAAGCGGCGAAGGCGTTTTTTGCAAGCGCTAGGGCTTACAGACCTACGGAGTCAGCAATTTCCTTGAACTCTTCGATCTGGTCGAAGTTCATGTAGCGATAGATGTCTTCGCTATTGGCTTGCAGGACACCCATGTCGGCCAGGTACTCTTCGCGGGTCGGGATGCGACCCAGACGCGAGCAGATGGCGGCCAGTTCAGCCGAACCCAGGAACACATTGGTGTTCTTGCCCAGACGGTTGGGGAAGTTACGGGTACTGGTGGACATGACGGTGGCGCCTTCGCGAACCTGTGCCTGGTTACCCATGCACAGCGAGCAACCGGGCATTTCCATACGAGCACCAGCCACGCCCAGAACGCCGTAGTGGCCTTCTTCGCTCAACTGTTGCTGGTCCATCTTGGTCGGAGGAGCGACCCACAGACGGGTTGGAATGTCGCGCTTGCCTTCCAGCAGCTTGGAGGCAGCACGGAAGTGACCGATGTTGGTCATGCAGCTACCGATAAACACTTCGTCGATCACGGTGCCGGACACGTCGGACATGGTTTTCACGTCATCAGGGTCGTTGGGGCAAGCGACGATAGGTTCGTGGATTTCAGCCAGATCGATGTCGATAACAGCCGCGTACTCAGCGTCTGCATCGGGTTCCAGCAGCTCAGGGTTGGCCAGCCAGGCTTCCATGTTCTTGATACGACGCGAGATAGTGCGCTCGTCCTCGTAGCCATTGGCAATCATCCACTTGAGCAGCGTGATGTTGCTGTTCAGGTATTCGATGATGGGCTCTTTGTTCAGACGAACGGTACATGCAGCGGCGGAACGCTCAGCCGACGCGTCGGACAGCTCGAAAGCCTGTTCGATCTTCAGGTTAGGCAGACCTTCGATTTCCAGGATGCGACCGGAGAAGATGTTCTTCTTGCCGGCTTTTTCCACGGTCAGCAAGCCTTGCTTGATGGCGTACAGAGGAATGGCGTTAACCAGGTCACGCAGCGTGACGCCGGGCTGCATTTCGCCCTTGAAGCGCACCAGTACGGATTCTGGCATGTCCAGAGGCATCACACCGGTAGCCGCAGCAAAGGCCACCAGACCGGAACCGGCGGGGAAGCTGATGCCGATAGGGAAACGGGTGTGCGAGTCGCCACCGGTACCCACGGTATCGGGCAACAACATGCGGTTCAGCCAGGAGTGGATGATACCGTCGCCTGGACGCAGGGAAACACCACCGCGTGTGCTGATGAAAGCAGGCAGTTCGTGGTGAGTTTTAACGTCCACAGGTTTGGGGTAAGCGGCGGTGTGGCAGAAGGACTGCATCACCAGATCGGACGAGAAGCCCAGGCAAGCCAGGTCTTTCAGTTCGTCGCGAGTCATTGGGCCTGTGGTGTCCTGGCTGCCAACGGTGGTCATGCGTGGTTCGCAGTAAGTACCGGGGCGCACGCCTTGACCTTCAGGCAGGCCGCAAGCACGGCCAACCATCTTCTGGGCCAGGGAGAAGCCTTTACCGGAGTCGGCAGGGCTTTGTGGCAGGCGGAACAGGGTGGTTGGGGGCAGACCCAGTGCTTCACGAGCACGGGTGGTCAGGCCACGGCCAATAATCAGGGGAATACGGCCACCAGCACGCACTTCGTCGAACAGCACGTCGGACTTGACCTGGAATTCGGAGATCAGTTCGCCATTTTTGAAGGCTTTGCCTTCGTAGGGACGCAGCTCAACCACGTCGCCCATTTCCATGTTGGAAACGTCCAGCTCGATAGGCAAGGCACCGGCATCTTCCATGGTGTTGTAGAAGATAGGAGCAATCTTGCTGCCCAGACACACGCCACCAAAGCGCTTGTTGGGAACGAAAGGAATGTCTTGGCCGGTGAACCACAACACGGAGTTGGTAGCCGATTTACGCGAAGAGCCGGTACCGACCACGTCGCCTACGTAGGCAACCAGGTGGCCCTTTTCTTTCAGGGATTCGATAAAGCTGACAGGGCCTTTCTTGCCGGGCTCTTCAGGTTCGATACCTGGGCGTGGGTTCTTCAGCATGGCCAGCGCGTGCAGCGGAATGTCCGGGCGGCTCCAGGCGTCAGGAGCGGGGGACAGATCGTCCGTGTTGGTCTCGCCGGTGACTTTGAAAACAGTGACGGTCAGGCTTTCGGGGACTTCAGGACGGCTGGTGAACCACTCGCCGTCGGCCCAGCTTTGCAGCACTTCTTTTGCAAAGGCATTGCCCTTTTCGGCTTTTTCCTGAACGTCGTGGAACGAGTCAAACATCAACAGGGTGTTTTTCAGACCGTTGGCAGCGATCTGGCCCAGTTCGGGCGAATCCAGCAGATCGATCAGAGGGCTGATGTTGTAGCCACCCAGCATGGTTCCCAGCAGCTCAGTGGCACGCTCGCGGCTGATCAAGGCACAGGTTTCTGTGCCCAGCGCGATAGCGGCCAGGTAAGAGGCTTTGACTTTGGCAGCATCGTCTACACCGGCGGGGACGCGGTGCGTCAGCAGGTCGACCAGAAATGCTTCCTCACCGGCAGGTGGGTTCTTGATGAGCTCGATCAGCTCGGCGGTCTGCTGAGCTGACAAAGGCAGCGGGGGAATGCCCAGAGCAGCGCGCTCGGCAACATGTTCGCGGTAAGAGTCCAGCATAGTGCGGGTGCCTATCGGTAAATGGTTGATATGAAAATGCAATAAATCGCGTGTTGCCCCAATTGTAATTTGAAGCGCACAGCGAAGCAATGGTCTTATATCTTATATAAGACTTGCGAAAGGCTGAATATTGCTGGGTTCAGGCCTGCAAGTCGGCGTATTCAGGGTGGCGGCGTAGATAGACCACGGCATAGCTGCAAATCGGGCGTACTTTCCACTGTTGGTTTTTCGCCGTCTCCAGTGCAAAGCGGGTCAGTTGCCCTGCAATGCCGCGGCCTTCCAGTTCGGGCGGCACGCGCGTATGGGTGATGCTCATGATGGCATCATCCAGTTCGTATTCGATCACGCTGCGCAGGTTTTCAACATCGCAGTAAAACAGATGTGCTTGCGGGTCGTGGTGGATCTCGGTGGTCAAGGCGGGCTCCTTCAAGTGGGGTTGGAGTGCAGGGCGATTAGAATCCAAACGGCCAGCATGCTGATCATGCCCAGAAAGCAGCCGCCCCACAGTCCCATCAGGGGCCATTTGACGCCCATGGGAACCTCGTCGGGCTGGACGTGCCTGAGCAAACGGTTGGCATTGCCAAACAGCGAGCTTTGGCGTTTGGGAAAATTCAGCCGTAAAAAATAATCCAGCAGTATGCCGGCCTTCAGGGGGAAACTGAGTTTTTCCCAGGGGTACTGGTCCAGATAAGGGTGGCGTAGCACCTGGTTGCTGCGGCGCAGATTGAACAGCAATAAATAAGCACCGGACACTAGTGTGGTCAGGGCACAGGCAATCATCAGAGTGCCGGCTAGCGGCAGGGCGTAGCGTACAAATTCAGAGAGCATGGAAGTCACCAGCAAGACGGCCCCGCGTGCGTAATGCAGCGGGGCCGTGAGTTAGATCACAGGCGAATAATAGCCCAGGATCTGTGACTTATGGGCGCTGGTCCAGAGGCACAAAGCTTTGGTTTTCAGGGCCAATGTAGTTGGCGGTAGGACGAATAATCTTGTTGTCCACGCGCTGCTCAATCACGTGAGCCGCCCAGCCAGCCGTACGCGCGATCACGAACAAAGGCGTGAACATGGCGGTAGGCACGCCCATGGTGTGGTAGGACACGGCCGAGAACCAGTCCAGGTTGGGGAACATTTTTTTCACTTCCCACATCACGCTTTCCAGACGTTCGGCAATGTCGTACATGCGGGTGTTGCCATCGGCCACGGCCAGCTCTTTGGCCACCGATTTGATGACTTCGTTGCGTGGGTCGGAGATGGTGTAGACGGGGTGACCGAAGCCAATAATGACTTCCTTGTTTTCCACGCGCTTGCGGATGTCTTCTTCAGCCTGGTCAGGTGTCTCGTAGCGCTTCTGGATTTCAAAAGCCACTTCGTTGGCACCGCCGTGCTTGGGACCGCGCAGAGCGCCGATCGCACCGGCAATCGCGGAGTAGAAGTCCGAACCTGTACCGGCGATCACGCGGCTGGTAAAGGTGGAGGCGTTGAACTCGTGCTCGGCGTACAGGTTCAGCGACACATGCATGGCTTTTTCCCACTCGGCCGAGGGCTTTTCGCCATGCAGCAGGTGCAGGAAGTGCGCGCCGATGCTGTCATCGTCGGTTTGCACATCAATCATTTCGCCGTTGTGGCTGTAGTGGTACCAGTACAGCAGGGCTGAACCCAGGCAAGCCATCAGACGGTCGGCAATGTCGCGCGCGTCGGGCAGGTTGTGGTCGTCTTTTTCAGGCAGTACGCAGCCCAGAACCGATACGGCGGTGCGCATCACGTCCATGGGGTGGCTGTGGGCAGGCAGGGTTTCCAGAGCGGTTTGCAGGGCCAGGGGCAGGCCGCGCAGGCGCTTGAGCTTTTGCTTGTACGCGCGCAGTTCGTCGCGGTTGGGCAATTTGCCGTGAATCAGCAAATGCGCCACTTCCTCAAATTCGCAAGCCTGGGCCAGATCCAAGATATCGTAGCCGCGGTAGTGCAGATCATTGCCACTGCGACCGACCGTGCACAAGGCGGTATTGCCTGCCACAACGCCAGACAGGGCAACAGATTTCTTGGGCTTGAAGCCAGTGCTAGGGGTGTTCTCAGTACTGCTCATAAAGGTCTCCTGGTTGCTGGGCAGCCAGCACGAGGCTGGCTGCTAAATGGGGTTTTACCCGCGCAAAGGCCCTGTCAAAGGGCCGGGCGGGAGCCTGTGGGGGCTCAGGACTTCTTGTTTTTCTGGAACAGCTTGTCGAGGCTTTGCTCGTAAGCATGGTAGCCGATACGATCGTACAGTTCTTCACGAGTCTGCATCAAATCGATGACATTTTTTTGATGTCCGTCACGACGGATCGCCTGGTAGACAGTTTCGGCGGCCTTGTTCATGGCGCGGAAGGCGGACAGGGGGTAGAGCACCATGGCGACATTGGCCGACGCCAGTTCTTCCACGGTGAACAAGGGGGTCTGACCGAACTCGGTAATGTTGGCCAGCACAGGCACATTCAGGGTTTCGGTAAAGCGACGGTAGGTGTCCAGATCGTAGCAGGCTTCAGCAAAAATGCCGTCAGCACCGGCTTCCACACAAGCCTGGGCACGTTCCAGGGCGGCGTCCACACCTTCAACCGCAATCGCGTCGGTACGAGCCATGATGAAAAATTCTGGGTCGGTACGGGCGTCAACAGCGGCCTTTACACGGTCTGCCATTTCGCCGGTGCTGACGATTTCTTTGCCGGGGCGGTGACCGCAACGCTTGGCACCCACCTGGTCCTCGATGTGGCAAGCGGCGGCGCCGAACTTGATCAGGCTTTTGATCGTGCGGGCGATGTTAAAGGCCGAAGCACCAAAGCCGGTATCAATGTCCACCATCAATGGCAGATCGCATACATCGGTGATGCGGCGAATGTCAGTCAGCACGTCATCCAGGGTGTTGATGCCCAGATCAGGCAAGCCCAAAGAGCCAGCCGCTACACCGCCACCCGACAAGTAGATGGCGCGGTAGCCGGCGCGTTGGGCCAACAAAGCGTGGTTGGCGTTGATGGCGCCGATGATTTGCAAAGGCTGTTCTTCACGCAGGGCCTGGCGAAAACGGGCGCCTGCCGATGTCAGTTGGTTTTGGCTCATTTGGGGCTCCAGATCACAAGATAAGAAAATGTCGTCAGCGTGATGCTGCGATGGGTTGTTGCTACTAAAGCAAATGCTGTGCCAAGTTCAGCCGGTGAAGATGATGAAAGCTCTGAAGCCAGACGAGGCGGGAATGTCTTGATCGCTCGCAGGTGTCCCTCTTTTTTGCAAATACGGTATTTCATTGTTTTGTGTTTCAATACTGAAACGTAATTTGAAACAATGTCGCATTGTTGATGCCTGGGTGAAATCACATGCCTTATCCTTCCCCCCTTCCTGCTCGGCTGCGTCTGGTGGCTTTTGGCCTGCATGGACTGCGTTCTCTCTTGGAAGAGTTGGTGCCGCAGTTCCGCGCCCAGGCCGAAATCCTGATCGTGGACAAAGCCTATGGCGAGGCTGTGCAAGCCGTGCAGGTTTTGCGACAAACCGGTGCAATCGACGTTCTGGTGTCCGCTGGTTCCAACGGCAGTTATTTGCGTGAGCATCTGGACTTGCCGGTGGTGCTGGTGCATCCGGGTGGCTTTGACATTATGGGCAGTCTGGCCTCGGCACAGGCCGAGCGTAAAGCCGTGGTGACCTATGGCGAAATGCCGCTGGAACTAATGGAGTTCGTGCAGCGTTTTGATCTGCCCGTGGAGCTACGCAGCTATCGCAGCGAGGCTGATGCACGTAGCTGTGTTCAGGATTTGAAAGAGCTGGGCGTGGAGTGGGTGCTGGCACCCGGTCTGGTGGTGGATCTGGCGCGTGAGAATCAAATGGAGGGCGTGCTGCTGTATTCACAAGGAGCCGTTCGCCAGGCGCTGGAATCCGCTATCGAACTGGCCCGTGTTGCGCGCGCTGAAGCGGCCCGTCGGGATCGCTTGAATACGATTCTGGCGCAGTTGCGTGACGGTGTGGTGTCAGTGGACAGGGACGAGCGGATTGAAACCGTTAACCCGGCCATGGAGGCCTGGTTGGGCCAACCCGCCCAAGCTGTGATTGGCCGCCGCTTGGGTTCCTTGTACCCCGAACTGGATCTGGCCGGTACGCTGCGCAGCCTGGAAGTGCAACTGGATACGGTGCAGCAAGTGGCTGGTCGCACCGCGATTGTGACCCGTATGCCGATTTTGGAGCAGGGGCGGTTGAGCGGGGCCGTGCTGCTATGCCAGGACCCGGCTGCGATTCAGCGATTGGACCGCAGTTTGCGTTCACGCAGTCAGCAAGTGGCATCGCGTCATGCCCGGTACGAGTTATCCGATCTGGTGGGGCAAAGTTCGCCCATGTACAAGCTGCGTGCCCAGGCTCAGGCGTGTGCACAAAGCACGGCGACCACCCTGATTATCGGCGAGAGTGGTACAGGTAAGGAGCTGCTGGCTCAAGGGATTCATAGTGCCAGTGCCAGACGCGCACAGCCCTTTGTAGCGGTGAACTGTGCCGCTTTCCCCGACAGCCTGCTGGAAAGCGAGCTGTTCGGCTATGTGGAAGGCGCATTCACAGGCTCCAGCCGGGGCGGCAAAGTCGGGCTGGTGGAAGCGGCTCACACTGGCACCCTGTTTCTGGACGAGATCGGGGAAATGCCCTTGCCCTTGCAAACTCGTTTGCTGCGTGTGCTGCAAGAAAAAGAAGTCCTGCGTATTGGGGCGATTGAACCCACGCCGGTGGATGTACGTGTGATTGCGGCCACTCACCGGGATCTGGCCGCGCAAGTTAAAGAAGGCGTGTTCCGTCAGGACCTGTTTTATCGTTTGAATATTCTGGTGCTGCGTTTGCCGCCCTTGCGTCGGCGTACCCAGGATTTGCCGGAACTGGTGGAGCATCTCTTGGCAAAAGTGGCCCAGCGTCTGGGTGGGGCTGTAACACTGAATCCGGATTGGCTGGCTGAGTTGTTGGAGCTGGGTCGTCACTACTCCTGGCCCGGCAATATCCGCGAGCTGGAAAACCTGATCGAACGTTTGATGGTCCTGGGCACAGTGCAAGGCGATCAGGCTGTGGTGCTGGAAGATATTGCGCCGGAGTTGCGGGCGGTGGTGGCCGAGCCTGCCATGCCAGCGCTGCGCGATCAGCAAGAGCGCAGCGAACAGGAGCATCTGGCCAAGGTGCTGGAAGAGTGTGGTGGGAATCGCGCCCTGGCCGCCCAGCAACTAGGGATCAGTCGCAGCACTTTGTGGCGGAAGTTGCACAAAATGTGATGTCGGCCCCTGTGTGCCAGAGGGGGGACACAGAAGGCCGTTTTTTAGGTCTGTTGCACGTCTTGATGAGCCCTGCTTAAGGCCAGTAATAGAAAACTGATCAGTACGGAGGCCAGCAGGTTGTAGCTCAGGCCGATTACAAAGGCAGAGGCATATTGTTCCGCCTGGGATGAGGCAGCGCTGCTAGCGTTTTGTCCTGCATTAAAGAGTAGTCCAACGACGGCAACCCCAAGGGCGGCTCCCACCTGCTGGATGCTGGAAATGACGCCTGATGCCATGCCTGCCTGGGCCTCGTTTACAAAACCCAGAACCAGATTCAACAAGGGGGTCATGATCAAACCTTGGCAGGCTCCTAAAAAAATTAAGGCCGGAATCAGGTGGACAGGTTCTGTCTGTGCGCCTGCCCAGGCAACTTGGCCGATCAGCCAGGCAAACGAGACGGCGTAGCCAGCAGCGCCAAGCGTAATCACACGGGTGCCGTAGCGTGTAACAAGTCGTGGTGCACTGAGAGAGGCTGCAACAAAGCCCACGCTGGCGGGGGCGAAAATACTGCCCGCGTGGAACGGACTTAAGCCCAGCCCACTTTGCAGTAAAAGAGCAAAGCAGAGAAAGAAAGAGCTGGCGGTGGAGTACACCAACAAGACCAGTAGGGCTCCCAAGGCAAAACGGGGCTGTGCCAGAAGCTGCATATCCACCAAGGGTGGGTGTCCTGCGCATCGGCGCCTTTCTTGTTGCTTGTAAAAAATGACGAATAACAAGCCGGCTGCGGCCAGAGCGGCTAGGCTGGAGACAGGCCAGCCGTGCTCCGAACTTTGGATCAGGGGGATCAGTAGCAGGCCCAGGGCAAGGCTGATCAGGACTACGCCTGTACTATCTAGCCCTTGGCCGTGCGGGGCTCGGGTTTCAGGGATATAGCGGGCCAAGGCAATGGCCAGCAGCCCTATGGGGATATTGATCAGGAAAATGCTGCGCCAACCCAGGCCGAACAGGTCGGCATGAATTAGCCAGCCTCCCAGTATTTGCCCGGCAATGGCGGCTAGCCCCAGGGTCATGCCCAGCAAGCCAAAGGCGCGGCGGCTGTGATCTCCCTCAAAGTTGACCCGAATGGAAGCATAGACCTGGGGAAAGAGTAGGGCGGCAGCCAGGCCCTGCAATACCCTGGCGATGATCAATAAAAAAGCGGTGGGTGCCAGACCGCATAGGGCCGACGCCAGCGTAAAACTCGCCATGCCGATGATAAAGAGTCTGCGTCGGCCAAATAGATCGCCCAGCCGTCCGCCTGTAATGAGCAGCACGCCAAAAGCCAGTTCGTAGCCCGCCACGATAAAGCCGATCTGGCTAAAGCTGGCGCCCAGTTGGCTCTGAATATTGGGGATAGCGACATTGACGACGAATAGATCAAAAATGGTGACGAAGCCCGCCAGAAGTAATACCGACAGGCCCAGCCAGGCAGGAGTGTGGGAGGCGCCGGAGGGGGAGTGTGGAGAGTGAGTCTTGGAGTTCATGATGTGTGCTTCAGGTAAAAACCTGTGTATTCTTGAACTCTTTTTAAGCCATTACAATTTAACTGCTTATGCTATTACTGAAAGCAATGGGGTTCTGGTCATGAGAACGCTGGAACGAACGCGCCCGGACCTGTCAGCCTTTTTGCGGGCTTGTCGTGAACGGCTTTTGCCCGAGGAGGTGGGCTTGCCCAGCGGCGGGCGCCGTCGGACTCCGGGGCTGCGTCGTGAGGAAGTCGCCGCGTTGGCAGGGGTCGGGCTGACCTGGTACACCTGGCTGGAACAAGGGCGTGATATCGGAGTGTCGGCCCGCTTTTTGGATAATCTGGCTCGTGTCTTGAAACTGGACGCCGCCGAACGGCGCCACTTGTTTTTGCTGGCGCATGAGCGCCTGCCTGCCGAGCCAGGAGTCACCTGGTGTGTTTTGCCGCCCTTGGTGCGACGCTTGATGCATGATTTGCCTCATCCAGCGTTTGTTTTGAATCTGCGCTGGGATGTCCTGGGTTCTAATTCTTTGGCCGATGAGGTGCTGGGCTTGGGGGCGTATCCGCAGGGGCAGCGCAATCTGCTGTGGCAGATGTTTACGAACCCCGCTTTGCACGCACGCTTTGTACCCTGGGAGGCACAGGCTTTGGCGATGTTGTCTAGTTTTCGCCGCGATTTTGCCCGCGCAACGGAAGGCACGGATATTCATGAGCTGGCCGATGAGCTCAAGCGTGTGTCACCCGAGTTCAAAATGGGATGGGAGCAGCATGATGTGCAGCCGCCTTGCGGTGGACGGCTTTGCTTGACGGTGCAAGGAGAGCGGCGCGAGTTTGAGCAAACCTCGCTCATCATTGATGAGAGCCGCCATTTGCGTCTGGTGGTGTATGTACCCGCTTTGCAGGACGGTAAAGGCGATGGAAGCGGTCCAGGCTAGTGTTGTATAGGGCTTGTAAAGTGCAAGCCGTAAGTGCTCAGTCGTGCTCTGATAGTGATGGCAGGGCACTGACCGTACGTGCCGGGTTTCAAGCACTTGGCACCAAGGACTTGGCATCGAGCATCAGATAGCGGGCAGCAGGCATCAGGCAAAAAAAATCCCCGCCGATCAGGCGGGGATTGCAGACACTGACGGCTTAATTAGCCCAGCAGGTCTTTCACACCGTCACGCTCTTCCAGCAGCTCGTTCAGGGTGTGGTCCATGCGCTCACGCGAGAAGGCGTCGATTTCTAGACCTTCAACACGCTTGTACTCACCGTTTTCGGTGGTGACAGGGACGCCGTAGATGATGCCTTCAGGAATACCGTAGGAGCCGTCCGAAGGAACACCCATGGTGACCCATTTGCCGTTGGAGCCCAGGACCCAGTCACGCACGTGGTCGATGGCCGCGTTGGCAGCCGAAGCAGCCGAGGACAGGCCACGGGCTTCGATAATGGCAGCGCCGCGTTTGCCCACGGTGGGGATGAAGGTTTCGCGGTTCCAGGCCTGATCGTTGATGATGGCGTCAATCTTCTCACCGTTCACCGTGGCAAAGCGGGTGTCAGGGTACATGGTGGGCGAGTGGTTGCCCCAAACAATCAGGTTTTCGATGTCAGCAACAGCCTTGCCGGATTTGGTGGCCAACTGCGACAGGGCGCGGTTGTGGTCCAGACGCAGCATGGCGGTGAAGTTCTTCGCTGGCAGATCAGGAGCGGACTTCATGGCGATGTAGGCGTTGGTGTTGGCAGGGTTGCCGACAACCAGAACCTTGACGTCGCGGCTGGCCACTTTGTTCAGGGCACGGCCTTGGGCGGTGAAGATCTGGGCGTTGAAGGCCAGCAGGTCTTTACGCTCCATACCTGGGCCGCGAGGACGGGCACCGACCAGCAGGGCGATATCAGCATCTTTGAATGCGGTTTCAGGGTCGCTGTGGGCGGACATGCCTTGCAGCAGCGGGAAGGCGCAATCGTCCAGTTCCATCATGACGCCCTTCAGGGCCTTTTGGGCTTTCTCGTCGGCGAGTTCCAGCAACTGCAAGATTACAGGCTGGTCTTTGCCCAGCATTTCGCCAGAAGCGATGCGAAACAGCAGGGCGTAGCCAATCTGGCCAGCAGCGCCGGTAACGGCGACGCGCATTGCGGGTTTGGACATGAGAGTGAGACTCCGTTTTTGGGTTTGAAGACGGTGACGAAAAACACAGTTTAAATCTTTTGCAGACCGGACGGCTGGCGTGGAAAATGGTTTTTCGCAAGAGGAAAAGCCTCTTTTTTCACTGCGCAGACTAGACCAAAACGATAGCGGCGTCAAACGTCTTATATCTTATATAAGACATAAGAGCGTTAGACATTCGGGGCCGGTCATGCGAAAATTAGTGCACTGTCTATTTTATGAACAAATGCGCGCTGCAGGCTGTATTGATCGCGCATTTTTTATGAGCCCCATGTCTGATAACGTGCCGCCGCTACGCGCCCAGGAAATCGAAAAATCCGCTCCTAGCGCGGCCTATAGCCCTCTGTACCAACAGATCAAGGCTTTGTTGCTGCAGGGGCTGGATCGTGGCGAATGGAAGCCCGGCGAGGCCATCCCCAGCGAGCTGGAGCTGGCCGCCCGTTTTCAGGTCAGCCAAGGGACGGTACGCAAGGCCATTGACGAATTGGCGGCTGACAATCTCCTGATTCGTCGCCAGGGCAAGGGTACTTTTGTGGCCACCCATCACGAGGCCCGCGTGCGCTTTCGCTTTTTGCGCCTGGCCCCGGACGATGGCAAACCCGTTGCTTCCCAAAGCCGTATTCTGGATGTTCGCCGCATGAAAGCGCCCACGGATGTGGCTGTGCTGCTGGATTTGCGCACCTCCGATATGGTGGTGAACCTGCGTCGTGTCCTGTCCTTTGATCAGGCCCCGACTATTTTTGACGATATCTGGCTTCCCGGCTCTGTCTTTAAGGGGCTGACCCTGGAAGCTGTTGAGCAGAACAGGGGCCCGATGTATGCCTGGTTCGAGAGCAAGTTTGGCGTGAGCATGGTGCGCGCCGATGAAAAGATTGGTGCTGTCAGTGCGACCGCAGAGGCCGCCTCGGTCCTGCAGGTCGCTGTCGGCTCGCCGCTCCTGCACGTGGAACGCGTGTCCTATACCTATGGTGATCGACCGATGGAATTGCGCCGGGGTTTGTACCTGACCGAGCGCTTTCATTACCGAAACACGCTTAGCTAGTTCGGCGGCATACGGTATTTGATACTGCACCGTAGTGTCAAATAGGTGAAAATACCAAGGTTAAAAATTTTATGACTTTTTTTTATCTACTTCGAGGCCATCATGTCTGATACCGCACCCAAGCAGCGTCCGCAGTATCGCAATGTCAGCTTGCCGCAGATATTGAGCTACCGCATGCCCCTGGCTGCAAAATCGTCGATTTTGCATCGTGTCAGTGGTGCATTGCTGTTTCTTTGCCTGCCGCTCGTTTTATTGCCACTGTTCTCTTTGAGCGTCAGCTCTCCAGAGTCTTTCGAGACCTTGCGCAGCTACGTCGACAACCCTGTCTGTAAGCTGATTCTTCTGGTCCTCATCTGGGGTTACCTGCACCACTTCTGTGCCGGTATCCGCTATCTGACCTTGGACCTGCACCTGGGTAACGACAAAGAGTCCGCCAAGAAATCGGCCGGTCTGGTGTTCGGGGTTAGCTTGGCGCTGACCGTTGTGTTTGGTTTGAAACTGTTTGGGGTGTGGTAATGGCTAATCGTGAGCGCATTGGCGTAAACCGCCTGGTAGTGGGTGCCCACTACGGTACCTTGGACTTTCTGGCGCAGCGTGTCACCGCAGTCATCATGGCCATCTACACCGTGGTCATCATCGGCGGCATTCTGTTTAGCAGTGAACTGAATTTC
Organism: Alcaligenes sp. LTN-3; assembly: GCF_059735605.1. NCBI lineage: Bacteria > Pseudomonadati > Pseudomonadota > Betaproteobacteria > Burkholderiales > Alcaligenaceae > Alcaligenes > Alcaligenes sp. LTN-3. The sequence goes on from NZ_JCAPDN010000002.1 coordinate 899,985, forward strand.
GAGACCTGGCGCGGCCTGTTCTCGTTCACGGTCGGCTCCCTGCCTCTGGGTCAGTTGCTGGCAACCTTGTTCTTTCTGTCCTTGTCCTGGCACGCCTGGATCGGTGTGCGTGACATCTGGATGGATTACGTCAAGCCCGCTGGCCTGCGCTTGTTTCTGCAAGTGTTGACCTTGCTGTGGCTGGTCGCCAGTGTCGTCTTTTTTGCAAAAATTATCTGGAGTCTCTAAACCGTGGCTTCCATCACAAAATCTTTGCCCCGCCGTCAGTTTGACGTAGTGGTGGTCGGTGCCGGTGGCGCCGGTATGCGTTGTTCCCTGCAATTGGCTCAGGCCGGCTTGTCCGTTGCCGTGCTCAGCAAGGTGTTCCCAACCCGCTCCCACACCGTGGCGGCTCAAGGTGGTGTCAGTGCCTCTTTGGGTAACATGAGCGAGGACCACTGGTACTGGCACATGTACGACACCGTTAAGGGTTCGGACTGGCTGGGCGACCAAGACGCCATCGAATTCATGTGCCGTGAAGCTCCTCACGCTGTGTACGAGCTCGAGCACTTCGGTATGCCGTTTGACCGTAACCAGGACGGTACGATTTACCAGCGTCCATTTGGTGGTCACACTGCCAACTTCGGTGAAAAACCGGTTCAACGTGCCTGTGCCGCTGCTGACCGTACCGGTCACGCCATGTTGCACACCCTGTATCAGCGTAACGTGGCTGCCCGTACCCAGTTCTTCGTGGAATGGATGGCGCTGGATCTGCTGCGTAACGAAGCTGGCGACGTTCTGGGCGTGACCGCTCTGGAAATGGAAACCGGCGAAATCTACATTCTGGAAGGCAAGCGCGTGGTGCTGGCGACCGGTGGCGCTGGCCGTATCTGGGCGGCTTCCACCAACGCCTTCATCAACACCGGTGACGGCCTGGGTATGGCTGCTCGTGCCGGCCTGCCTTTGCAAGACATGGAATTCTGGCAATTCCACCCCACTGGCGTTGCCGGTGCAGGTGTGCTGATTACCGAAGGTGTGCGTGGTGAAGGCGGTATCTTGCTGAACAAAGACGGCGAGCGCTTCATGGAGCGTTACGCTCCCACCCTGAAAGACTTGGCCCCACGTGACTTCGTGTCCCGTTCCATGGACCAGGAAATCAAGGAAGGCCGCGGTTGTGGCGATGGCAGCTACGTGGTTCTGAAACTGGATCACTTGGGTGCCGACGTCATCAAGAAACGTCTGCCCTCGATTCGCGAAATCGCGATCAAGTTCGGTAATGTGGACCCCATCAAAGACCCGATCCCCGTGGTTCCAACCATCCACTACCAGATGGGCGGTATCCCCACGAACTATTACGGTCAGGTTGTAACCCAGACACCTACAGGCGAGAGCAAGATCGTCAACGGTCTGTACGCTATCGGTGAATGTGCCGCGACTTCCGTGCACGGTGCCAACCGTCTGGGTACGAACTCCCTGCTGGACCTGATCGTGTTCGGTCGTGCTGCGGGCAACCATATTGTGGATTCGCACCCCGAGAAAGATCACTCCCACCAGGAAATCAACGAGTCCTCTATCGAGTTCTCGCTGGAGCGCGTCAACCGTCTGGAGTCCCGTACGTCGGGCGAAAAGGCGCAGGACGTGGGCAACAAGATCCGTGTGGCCATGCAGGCCCACTGCGGCGTGTTCCGTACTCTGGATCTGCTGCACAAGGGGGTCGACCAGATCGATTCCCTGGTTCCCGAAGTCAAGGATATCTACTTCAAAGACAAGTCCAAGGTGTTCAATACCGCCCGTATTGAAGCGCTGGAAGTGGCCAACATGATCGAAGTGGCTCGCGCTACGACGAAGTCGGCCGCCAATCGTACGGAAAGTCGCGGTGCTCATGCCCTGAACGACCACCCAGAACGTGACGACGAAAACTGGCTGCGTCACACCTTGTGGTTCTCGGAAGGCAGCCGTCTGGAGTACAAGCCTGTCCAGATGAAGCCTCTGACAGCCGAAACGATTCCGCCCAAGGCCCGGACTTTCTAAGCAGGATACTGACATGAGCCAAAAACGTAAGGTCAAATTTGAAATCTATCGCTACGATCCTGATAAGGACGAGCGTCCCTACATGCAGAAAATCGAAGTCGAGCTGGAACCTACCGACAAGATGCTGCTCGATGCGATCCTGCGCATTAAAAACGACATGGACGACAGCCTGGCGCTGCGTCGTTCCTGCCGTGAAGGTGTGTGCGGTTCCGATGCCATGAACATCAATGGCAAGAACGGTCTGGCCTGCACCACCAACATGCGCGACTTGAAAGAACCTGTGGTCTTGCGCCCACTGCCAGGTCTGCCGGTTATCCGTGACCTGATCGTGGACATGACCCACTTTTTCGATCAGTACCATTCGGTCAAGCCGTTCCTGATCAACGATGCGCCTCCTCCAGAGAAAGAGCGTTTGCAAACGCCTGAAGCCCGCGAGGAGCTTGATGGTCTGTACGAGTGCATTCTGTGCGCCTGCTGCTCGACCTCTTGCCCATCGTTCTGGTGGAATCCTGACAAGTTCGTCGGTCCTGCTGGTTTGTTGCAAGCCTATCGTTTCATTGCTGACTCGCGTGACGAAGCAACGGGTGAGCGTCTGGATAATCTGGAAGATCCATACCGCTTGTTCCGCTGCCACACGATCATGAATTGCACGGACGTCTGTCCAAAAGGACTGAACCCATCGCATGCCATCGGCAAGATCAAAGAAATGCTGGTGCGTCGCGGTATCTAAAAAGGTGGGTATGTACCGATGAGAACATTGACGGAATTGGAGCGTGCGCGCCTGCGTTGGCGTGCGCGCCGGGGCTTGCTTGAAAACGACTTGATGATCACCCGTTTTCTGGATCAATACGAAAACGAGCTGACTGATCAGGACGTCTCGGCCCTGACCCGCTTGTTCGAAATGGACGATACAGTTTTGCTGGATGTCCTTCTGGCTCGCTCCGAGCCAGAAGGGCAGTACGCCACACCGGACATTCAGCGACTAGTAGACATTATGCGAAAGCTATAACCATTGAGGAAAAAAGTGATGGAATTGTCAGATAAAAAAGCCACGCTATCCTTCTCCGACGGTAGCCCTTCGGTTGAGTTCCCTGTACACAAGGGCACCGTAGGTCCGGACGTGATCGATATCCGTAAGCTCTACGGTCAGACAGGTATGTTTACCTATGACCCCGGCTTTATGGCAACGGCGGCTTGCGAATCCGGTATCACCTACATTGACGGCGACAAAGGCCAGTTGATGTACCGTGGTTACCCGATCGACCAGTTGGCACAAAAGTGCGATTTCATGGATGTGTGCTACCTGATCCTGAACGGCGACTTGCCAAACGCAGATCAGAAGCAGGAGTTTGATTCCCTGGTCACGAACCACACCATGGTTCAGGAACAGATGCAGCATTTCCTGCGTGGCTTCCGTCCGGACGCCCACCCCATGGCAATACTGACTGGCCTGGTCGGTGCCCTGTCGGCGTTCTACCATGACTCCACAGACATCACCAATCCTCATCACCGTCATGTGTCGGCTATCCGCTTGATCGCCAAGCTGCCTACTTTGGTTGCGATGGCGTACAAGTATTCTTTGGGACAGCCTTTCATCTATCCCAAGAATGATTTGTCCTACACCGGCAACTTCTTGCGCATGATGTTCGCTACCCCTTGCGAAGACTACAAGGTCAACGAAGTGGTTGAGCGTGCTCTGGATCGTATCTTCATCCTGCATGCAGATCACGAGCAAAACGCCTCGACTTCCACCGTGCGTCTGTGCGGTTCGTCTGGCACCAATCCTTTCGCTGCGATTGCTGCGGGTGTTGCCTGCTTGTGGGGTCCTGCCCACGGTGGTGCAAACGAAGCTTGCCTGAACATGCTCGAAGAGTTGCAAGCCAACGGCGGCATCGACAAGGTTGGCGAGTTCATGGAGAAGGTCAAGGACAAGAACTCGGGCGTTCGCTTGATGGGCTTTGGTCACCGTGTCTACAAGAACTACGACCCACGCGCCAAGCTGATGCAAGAGACTTGCAAGGAAGTTCTGGAGGCCCTGGGCCTGGAGAACGATCCTCTGTTCAAACTGGCCATGGAACTGGAGCGTATTGCTCTGGAAGATCCGTACTTCGTCGAACGCAAGCTGTACCCCAACGTAGACTTCTACTCGGGTATTGTTCAGCGTGCTATTGGTATTCCAACATCCTTGTTCACCGCTATCTTCGCCCTGGCTCGTACCGTAGGCTGGATCGCTCAGTGGAACGAAATGTTGTCCGATCCAGATTACAAGATCGGTCGTCCACGTCAGCTGTACGTGGGCCCAACCCAGCGCGACGTACCTGATCAGCGTTAATCACGGTGGGCTCAGAGGCCTGGATCAATCCAGGTATCAGTAGTCATTGTGCTAACTGAGCCCCTGGTTTTACGCAAGTGCACCAATATGTGGTGCACTTTTTTTTCGCCCTTTTTTTCTTTATTAGGCCACTGTTCAGACATGCTCTTGATACAACGAATCCAGTACAGACCAGGGTTCAGGGCTGCAGGAGCTGGTGGTTGAAACGGGAGAGCCGCTGCTCGCGGGCACTATTTTCTTCCGACTGCCGGACTTTGGCCTGCACATGATCCAGATGCCTGTTGATCTGGTCTCGGGCCAGATCAGCATTGCCTTCCAAAATAGCGTTCATTACGGCTTCATGCTGTTGGGTCAGTATCTCTACTTCGCGTGCATTGTCGAACTCGAACATGGCACGGCGGTTTTCCTTGACGGTGGAAAAGACCAGTTGGAACAGGCCATTCATGATCTGCAAAAGCACCACGTTGTGAGAGGCTTGGGCAATAGCCAAGTGAAAATGTGCATCAGCGCGGGCTGATAGCTCGGTATCCTGATTTTGTTGGTGCTCAACCATGATGTCAAAGCACTGTTTGATCCGTTTTTTATCCTCTTGTGTGGCCCGCATGGCAGCGTGCCAAACCGTACTGGCCTCCAAGGCTCGCCGTGCCTCCAGCACATCGTAGCGATATAAGGGGTCCTGGCTAAGGAGTTGCTCCAAAGGAGCGATGGCTTGGGCGGGCCAATTGATCAATTCGCTTTTCTGCACGAAGGTGCCGCCTCCTCGACGCGTAAACAAGACACCCTGTGAACTGAGTGTGCGTAGCGCTTCCCGTATGGGTACGCGGGACACATTCAGTTGGTCGGCTAACTGGCGCTCGGAGGGAATCCGGTCACCAGGCTGCAGTTGCTCTTGCTGGATGAGCTGGATAATTTTTTCCGTAATCTGGTCTGAGAGACGTGTTTTAGCGTGTGTAGTCATAAATCAATTCTAAGTGGTAAGACCAATTATTGTTTTTAGTGCCAGTATAGGGGTGAAAAAGGCTAAAAATATCAGGGTTTATGCCGGTAAATAAAAAGTGGTAATACCTCTATCATTCTCCAAGCGACAACAAGAGGGGGGCTGCACCAAGCCGAGGCTGACACCATGGTCTTAGGGCGCTTTCCACACAACGTGCGATCAATACGAAGGAGAACTGGAGATGAATCTTTTATACACCCTGATGGCCCTGGCGCCATTGTTGGTTGTGTTTTTGTTGATGGTGGTGCTGGGGCGCTCAGCGAAACTGTCTATGGGTACGGCCTATATTGTGACAGCCTTGCTGGCTTTGTTCGCGTGGGGCAGCCAGGCCGAGGTTGTTGCTGCAGCCACGCTCAACGGGGTGATGATCGCTCTGACCTTGCTGTTCATTGTCTTTGGAGCCATCCTGCTGCTGAACACCCTCAAGGTGGGCGGCGCGCTAGCAGCCATTCGCCAGGGCTTTATGGATATTTCACCTGACCGTCGTGTGCAGGTCATTATTGTGGCGTGGTTATTTGGATCCCTGATTGAGGGCTCATCGGGTTTTGGAACACCGTCTGCTGTCGGTGCCCCTTTGCTGCTGGCTTTGGGATTTCCCGCGATGGCGGCCGTGATGTCGGTTCTGGTCATTCAGTCCACACCGGTTTCGTTTGGCGCGGTTGGCACACCCATGCTGGTCGGTGTGCGCTCGGGGGTCGATAACAAGCTTGATGTAGCCGCGGCCATCGCTCCTATGCAGCCGATGGAGTATTTGCAGCAGATTGTCGAGAACGTGGCACTGATTCATGCCTTGACCGGCTTTGTGATTCCTTTGTTGCTGTGCGGCTTGTTGACGCGTTTCTTTGGTGAGCGTCGGTCCTTCGCGGAAGGCTTGGGCGCCTGGAAATTTGCCTTGTTTGCCGGCGTGGCCTTCACTGTTCCTTATTACTTGATCGCAGTGGTTTTGGGGCCAGAGTTTCCGTCCATGCTGGGCGCGATGGTAGGGCTGGTGATTGTCGTGACGGCAGCACGCAAGGGCTGGTTTGCGCCATCCAAGACCTTTGACTTCCCCGATCGCAGTCAGTGGCCTTCCCATTGGCTGGGTACGGTTGCCATGGACAATGTTGAAAGCAAGCAGACGTTTTCTGTGCTGCGAGCCTTCTCGCCCTATGTGCTGGTTGTGTTGCTGCTGATTTTTACCCGGACTGTCCCTGCTGTGAAAGCCTGGCTGACCGGTCCGTCTGCGACGATCAAGATTGAAGCGTTGTTTGGTACGAATATTACAACGTCGGTACAACTGTTGTTTTCACCAGGTGCGATCTTGATTCTGGTGTCCCTGGCATGTATCGCCATCTTTCGCATGAATGGACAGCAGTATATGCAAGGGGTCACGCAATCGCTGCGCACCATGGGCAGTGCTGCGCCTGCCTTGTTGCTGGCTGTGCCTATGGTGCAAGTGTTCATCAATTCGGCTGCTGCCGATGGCTCGATTGCCAGCATGCCCTTGGTCCTGGCCCAAGGTGCGGCTGCTGCTGCCGGTCAAGCGTGGCCAACGATTTCACCCTGGGTAGGTGGCTTGGGGGCCTTTATCGCTGGCTCCAATACAGTCAGTAATATGATGTTCTCGTACTTCCAGTTCTCGACAGCCCAGCAAATTGGTTTGAGTGTGGATCAGTCCGCCATCGTTGTGGCTCTGCAAGCAGTCGGCGGCGCGGCTGGCAATATGATTTGTGTGCATAACGTCGTGGCGGCGGGCGCCGTGGTTGGCATGTTGGGACGAGAAGGGGAAATTGTGCGCAAGACCCTGATTCCCATGGTTTATTACGTTATTCAGGCCGGCTTGATTGGGCAGGCTTTGATTACAGGTGCCGTAGGCTGGTGGCTGGCTGCCGCTGTTTTCCTGGCCGTGACCATCGGTGGTTTGAGCTTGTCTCGGGGCCGTCAAATGGCTCCGGCGATGGCGTAACGCGAGCGCCTGTCGTACATAACAGGGCTTGAATGAGGAATAAAAAACCGGATGTCGCATAAAGCGACATCCGGTTTTTTTATAGCTAGACAGGATTAGCTGTTTTGCTGGGCTTCTTGCTGGGCATCCACAACAGCCAGGGCTGTCATGTTGATGATGCGACGCACCGTAGCGCTGGTGGTCAGGATGTGGATGGGGCGAGCTGCACCCAGCAGGATGGGGCCCATGGCCACACCGTTGCTACCGGTCATCTTCAGCATGTTGTAGGTGATGTTGCCGGCGTCCAGGTTAGGCGTGATCAGCAGGTTGGCCGAACCGCGCAGCGTGCTGTCGGGGAAGGCTTTCAGGCGGATCTTCTCGGACAAGGCGGAGTCAGCGTGCATTTCACCGTCCACTTCCAGGTCGGGAGCGCGTTCAGCCAGGATCTGACGAGCCTTGGCCATCTTGCGCGAGGACTCGGTCTGGCGGCTGCCAAAGTTCGAGTGCGACAAAAGCGCAACGCGAGGCACCACGCCAAAACGGCGAACTTCCTCGGCAGCCTGGATCGTCATGTCGGCGATTTGCTCGGCGGTAGGGTTCTCGTTCACGTGGGTGTCGCACACAAACAGGGTTTGTGTAGGCAGCATCAGCACGTTCATGGCTGCGAAGGTTTGGGCTTCTTTTTTCAGACCAATGACTTGTTCGACATAGTTCAGTTGGCTGTCGTAGTTGCTGGCCACGCCGCAGATCATGCCGTCGGCGTCACCGCGTTGCAGCAGCATCACGCCGATCAGCGAGTTGTGCTTGCGAATCATGGCCTTGGCGATGTCTGGAGTGACGCCTTCACGTGCTTTGAGCTTGTAGTAGGCGGTCCAGGTTTCGGTGAAGCGATCGTCGTCTTCCGGGTCCACGATTTGCACGTTCTTGCCCGCTTCCAGGCGCAGGCCTGCTTTCTTGACGCGCATGTCGATCACGCTGGGGCGGCCAACCAAAATTGGCTGAGCCAGCTTTTCGTCCACCACGGTTTGCACGGCACGCAATACGCGCTCGTCTTCGCCGTCAGCGTAAATGATGCGCTTGGGCGCGGCCTTGGCCTGCATGTACAACGGACGCATCAGCGGGCCGGTGTGGTAGGTCATGGCGATCAGTTTCTGACGGTAGGCATCCATGTCTTCGATAGGACGGGCGGCAACGCCGGAGTCCATCGCCGCTTGGGCCACGGCCGGAGCGATCTGAACGATCAGACGGGAATCAAACGGTTTGGGGATGATGTACTCAGGACCAAAACGCAGATCTTCGCCGCCATAAGCGGTTGCCATATCGTCGCTTTGCTCGACCTGGGCCAGCTCGGCAATGGCTTTCACGCAAGCCAGCTTCATTTCCTCGTTGATCACGCTGGCACCAACGTCCAGGGCACCACGGAAGATGAAGGGAAAGCACAGCACGTTGTTGACCTGGTTCGGGTAGTCCGAACGGCCGGTCGCGATGATGCAGTCAGGGCGGGCAGCCTTGGCCACTTCAGGGCGAATTTCAGGCTCGGGGTTGGCCAGGGCCAGAATCAGCGGCTTGTCGGCCATGGTCTTGACCATATCGGCGCTCAGAACGCCAGGAGCCGAGCAACCCAGGAACACGTCAGCATCCACCATGGCATCGGCCAGTGTGCGGGCATCGGTTTCTTGAGCGTAACGAGCCTTGTTGGGCTCCATGTTTTCGTCGCGACCTTTCCAGATGATGCCGCGCGAGTCAGCCACGAAAATGTTGCTTTGTTTCACGCCCAGGGCCACCAGCAGGTCCAGGCAGGCAATGGCAGCAGCGCCCGCACCCGAGCAAACCAGCTTGATGTCGGCGATGCTCTTGTTGACGACCTTCAGGCCGTTCAGGACAGCGGAGGACGAGATGATGGCTGTACCGTGCTGGTCGTCGTGGAACACGGGAATGCTCATGCGCTCGCGCAGCTTCTTCTCAATATAGAAGCACTCGGGGGCCTTGATATCTTCCAGGTTCACACCACCGAGGGTGGGCTCCAGCGCAGCAATGATGTCGACCAGCTTGTCCGGATCGGTTTCATTCAGTTCGATATCGAACACATCGATGCCAGCGAATTTCTTGAACAGGCAGCCTTTGCCTTCCATGACGGGCTTGGCGGCCAGCGGGCCGATATTGCCCAGACCCAGCACGGCGGTACCGTTGGTGACCACGGCAACCAGGTTGGCGCGCGAGGTGTACTTGGCGGCGGCTTCTTCGCCTTCGGCGTGGATGGCCATGCAAGCAGATGCGACGCCGGGGGAGTAGGCTAGCGAGAGGTCATCTTGATTGGCTAGGGTCTTGGTGGGGACCACCGAGATTTTCCCGGGCGTGGGATACGCGTGATAGTCCAGCGCAAGTTTGGCCAGATCGGCGTTGGCATCCATGTTGGTAAAGCTCCTGATAGGATTTTCTAGTGTAAAAGTGAATCTAATTTATAAGAAATACAGTCACCAGGTAGGTGCTGATTTGTTATAGACAGCATATGTGATGGCAACGCTGGCTGCCTGCCTCAAGGTGACCAAGGGCAGGCAGGGCTCAGTTTGGTGGAAAAGGGGCCCGCGAAGCGCGTACTTGCTGCACCCGTTTAGCATATCGGAATTTTTCCTTCATGTGGGGCGGGCCAGAGGAGTCAATCATGATTTGAGGCGCTTCTTTTGTAAGAATTCGCCCCTGTGATAGATCGATGTGTTTGTTAATGCCAACGGTCTGATGTAGTCCCTAAGCATTTTAGATGTCATTAATTGCGCCTTTTGTGTGCGGCGTTATACTAGATCGATACGGCTTGTATAAGGCGTCCTACGTTGCCTTCTGCTCCTGCTATCCGCTAACCGGCGAGGTCCGTGTCGCGGAAGGTTTTCCTGCATCTCAACACGAGTGAAACACTCGGATAGGTGAAGCGTAATAATGTCATCGCAAAAAGAACTGCTCAGTAACTCTTATCTGTTCGGGAGCAATGCTCCTTACGTCGAAGAACTCTACGAGTCCTACCTCGACAACCCAGGCTCTGTCGCCGACCAATGGCGCGAGTACTTCGATCAACTACAGCATCAGCCAGCTACTGACGGCCGCGACAGCACCCGCGATCAAGCTCACGCGCCTATTGTCGAGTCCTTCGCCCAACGAGCCAAAGCCAATGCCTTCCTGACCAGCGCGCAAGCACCGGACCTGACAGTTGCCATGAAGCAAGTGTCGATTCAGTCCATGATTGCTGCTTACCGCTCCCTGGGTGCACGCATTGCTGATCTGGATCCTCTGAAGCGCTCCGAACGCCCCAGCATCCCTGAACTGGATCCTGCTTTCTACGGCTTGACCGAAGCAGATCTGGACCAGGTCTACTCCGCCACCAACACCTACTTCACCAAAGCCGACACCATGACGCTGCGCGACATGCTCAAGGCCTTGCGTGACACGTATTCCCGTTCGGTGGGCGCAGAGTTCATGTATATCACCGACCCGGTGGTCAAGCGTTGGATCCAGCAGCGCCTGGAGTCAGTGCATGGCACAGGCTCTTTCAACGTTGAGCAAAAACGCAATATCTTGAAGCAGCTGACCGAGGCCGAAGGCCTGGAGCGCTTCCTGCACACCAAATACGTAGGTCAGAAACGCTTCTCCCTGGAAGGGGGTGAAAGCTTCATCGCTTGTATGGATGAGGTCGTCAACCACGCAGGCGAGAACGGCGTTCAGGAAATCATCGTGGGTATGGCTCACCGTGGTCGTCTGAACATGTTGGTCAACATCATGGGCAAAATGCCCGGTGATCTGTTTGCCGAATTTGAAGGCCGTCACGCTGAAGGTCTGACCGACGGCGACGTGAAATACCACAACGGTTTCTCCAGTGACTTGTCCACCCGTGGCGGTCCGGTTCACTTGTCCTTGGCCTTTAACCCCTCCCACCTGGAAATTGTTAACCCAGTGGTCGAAGGTTCGGTTCGTGCCCGTCAGGATCGTCGTAGCGACGAGGACGGCAGCCAGGTTCTGCCTGTGCTGGTTCACGGCGACGCGGCTTTTGCCGGTCAGGGTGTGGTCATGGAAACACTGAACCTGGCCCAGACCCGTGGCTACGGTACCGGTGGCACGCTGCACATCGTGATTAACAACCAGATCGGTTTCACCACCTCTGACCCACGCGATACACGTTCCACATTGTATTGCACGGATGTGGTCAAGATGATTGAAGCCCCTGTCTTCCACGTCAACGGCGACGATCCAGAAGCCGTGGTGTTCGTGACTCAGCTGGCTCTGGATTTCCGCCGCGAGTTCAAGCACGACGTCGTGGTTGATATCGTCTGCTTCCGTAAACTGGGCCACAACGAGCAAGACACTCCCTCGATGACCCAGCCGCTGATGTACAAGAAAATTGGTCAGCACAACGGTACGCGCAAGCTGTACGCCGACAAGCTGGTTGCTCAAGGCATTCTGTCCGAGAACGAGCCTGAAGATCTGGTCAAGAGCTACCGTCAATTGATGGAAGACGGCAAGCGCACGGTTGAACCTGTTCTGACAGACTACAAGAACAAGTACGCCACCGACTGGTCCGCTTTCCTGGGCGCCAAATGGACTGACCAGGCTGACACCGCCTTGCCGATGTCCGAGCTGACACGCATCGGTGAAAAACTGACTACCGTGCCAGAGGGCTTTACTGTTCACCCACTGGTTAACCGCATGCTGAACGATCGTCGTGCCATGGCACGCGGTGAAGCTCAAGTGGACTGGGGCATGGGCGAGCACTTGGCCTTTGCAACCTTGGTGAACAATGGCTACGCCATCCGTATTACCGGCCAGGACTCGGGCCGTGGTACGTTCACGCACCGTCACGCTGTGCTGCACGATCAAAAACGTGAGCGCTGGAACGACGGTACCTACATTCCTTTGCAAAACGTCTCCGAAGGTCAAGCCACCTTCACGGTGATCGACTCGGTCTTGTCCGAAGAAGCCGTGCTGGCCTTTGAATACGGTTATGCTTCGGCAGAACCTAATATTTTGACTATCTGGGAAGCCCAGTTCGGCGACTTTGCCAACGGTGCCCAGGTTGTTATTGACCAGTTCATTACGTCGGGTGAAGCCAAGTGGGGCCGTCATTGCGGTCTGACTCTGATGCTGCCACACGGCTACGAAGGTCAGGGTCCTGAGCACTCCTCGGCCCGTATCGAGCGTTTCTTGCAACTGTGCGCAGACAACAATATCCAGGTTGTTCAGCCCACCAACGGCGCCCAGATCTTCCACGTTCTGCGTCGTCAGATGATCCGTCCTTTCCGCAAGCCCTTGGTCATCATGACGCCCAAGTCCTTGCTGCGTAATAAAGATGCTACTTCGCCCTTGAGCGATCTGGCTGAAGGCCACTTCATGCCTGTGATCGGTGAAACGGATCAGGCGATTGATGCAGCCGCTGTCAAACGTGTTCTGGCTTGCTCGGGCAAGGTTTACTACGATCTGGTGAACCACCGCAAAGAGCTGGAGCGCAACGATATTGCCATTATCCGTGTGGAGCAGTTGTATCCATTTGCCCACAAAGCCTTCCAGGCTGAGCTGGCCAAGTACAGCAACGCCAAGGAAGTTATCTGGGTTCAGGACGAACCTCAAAACCAAGGTGCATGGTTCTACGTTCAGCATCACATCTACGAGAACATGACCGAAGGTCAGAAGTTGGGTTACGCCGGCCGCGCCGCGTCCGCTTCGCCCGCTGTTGGTTACCTGGCCAAACACCAGGAACAGCACAAAGCACTGCTGGAGCAGGCTTTCGGCGCTCGCAAAGGCTTCATGCTGACCAAATAACGCACCCCAAATTTTAAATACGGAAAATATAATCATGGCAATTACTGACGTTCTGGTTCCCCAACTTTCTGAATCCATCTCCGAAGCAACCTTGCTGGAGTGGAAAAAACAACCTGGCGAAATGGTTCAGGCTGATGAAATCCTGATCGAAGTCGAAACCGACAAGGTTGTCCTGGAAGTTCCCGCTCCTGCCTCGGGCGTGCTGAGCGAAATCGTCAAGGCCAACGGCAGCACCGTTACCTCCGGCGACGTACTGGCTCGTATCGACTCCGAAGGCAAGGCCAGCGCTGCTGCTCCTGCCGCTGCCGCTGAAGAAGCTGCTCCTGCGGCTGCCCCAGCCGCTGCTGCTCCTGCTGCCAGCTCCGCCGCTTCCTCGGTTGCTTCGCCTGCCGCTGCCAAGATCCTGGCTGAGAAAGGTGTGGAAGCCAGCTCCGTGGAAGGTTCCGGTCGTGGCGGTCGCATCACCAAGGGTGACGCTCTGGAAGCCAACGCCGCTGCTGCTAGCAAGCCTGCTGCCGCTCCTGTTGCTCCTGCTACGTTGTCCCTGGACGGCCGCCCAGAGCAGCGCGTGCCCATGAGCCGTCTGCGTGCTCGTATCGCCGAGCGTTTGCTGCAATCGCAATCCGAAAACGCCATGCTGACCACGTTCAACGAAGTGAACATGCAAGCGGTGCTGGATTTGCGCAAGAAGTACAAGGATCAGTTCGAGAAAGAGCACGGCGTCAAGCTGGGCTTCATGTCCTTCTTCGTGAAAGCCGCTGTGGCCGCTTTGAAGAAATACCCCGTGCTGAACGCTTCGGTCGATGGCAAAGATGTGATCTACCACGGTTACTTCGACATCGGTGTGGCCGTTGGTAGCCCACGCGGTCTGGTGGTGCCTATCCTGCGTAACGCTGATCAAATGTCGATTGCTGACATCGAAAAGCAAATCGCTGATTTCGGTGCCCGTGCTCGTGACGGCAAACTGACCCTGGAAGAAATGACAGGCGGTACCTTCTCGATCTCCAACGGTGGTGTGTTCGGCTCCATGCTGTCCACCCCGATCATCAACCCACCTCAGTCCGCCATCCTGGGCATTCACGCCACCAAGGACCGTGCTGTGGTTGAGAACGGTCAGATCGTGGTTCGCCCCATGAACTATCTGGCTATGTCCTACGATCACCGCATCATCGACGGCCGCGAAGCCGTTCTGGGTCTGGTAGCCATGAAAGAAGCGCTGGAAGATCCTCAGCGTTTGTTGCTGAACGTCTAAGCACGTGGTCGTTTCAGTCTAGTATGTTTACGGCCAAGTGCTTGTTTCTAAGCCTTGGCCGGCTTTGTTTAAGGCCCTGGGGGCGGATTTACACCGCCTGATTCTTTCCCGCCTGACTTCTGGACGGTCCAGTCTGCCTTTTTCACATTTATGGAATTTTTATGGCTAAGCAATTTGATGTTGTCGTAATTGGTGCCGGCCCTGGTGGCTACATCGCCGCTATCCGTGCTGCTCAACTGGGTATGAGCGTCGCTTGCGTGGACGCCTGGTCCACCGCTGAAGGCAAACCTGCTCCTGGCGGTACATGCACCAACGTAGGTTGCATTCCTTCCAAAGCCTTGTTGCAGTCGTCCGAGCACTTCGAGCATGCCAATCTGCATCTGGCCGAGCACGGCGTGGATGTCAAAGGTGTGTCACTGAACCTGGACAAGCTGGTCGGTCGCAAAGATGTCGTCGTCAAGCAAAACAACGACGGTATCTTGTACCTGTTCAAAAAGAACAAAGTTAACTTCTTCCACGGTACCGCCTCCTTTGGCGGCAAGGTTGACGGCGGCTGGTCGGTGAACGTGGCCGGTGCCAACGCCGAAGAGCTGGTTGCCAAGAACGTCATCATCGCTACGGGTAGTTCGGCTCGTGCCTTGCCGGGCGCCGAGTTCGACGAAGAGCAGATTCTGTCCAACGACGGCGCTCTGCGTCTGCCCAAGGTTCCCAAGAAGCTGGCCGTTATCGGCGCCGGTGTGATTGGTCTGGAACTGGGTAGCGTGTGGCGTCGCCTGGGTGCCGAAGTCACCATTCTGGAAGGGGCTCCCGAGTTCCTGTCCGCTGTGGATCGCGATGTTGCCAAGGAAGCCCTGAAAGCGTTCACCAAGCAAGGTCTGAAGATCAATGTGGGCGTGAAAGTTGGCGAAATCAAAAAGACGGCCAAACAGGTCACCATCAATTACGTGGACGCCGCTGGTGCCGAGCACAAGCTGGAAGCCGACAAGCTGATCGTCTCCATTGGCCGTGTGCCCAATACCGCCGGTCTGGGTGCAGATACTATTGGTCTGAAACTGGATGAGCGTGGTTTCGTGGTTGTGGACGACGATTGCGCCACCAGCCTGCCAGGTATCTGGGCGGTGGGTGACGTGGTGCGTGGTCCTATGCTGGCTCACAAAGCCGAAGAAGAAGGTGTGGCGGTGGCCGAGCGTCTGGCTGGTCAGCAACCTCACGTCAACTTTGACACCGTGCCTTGGGTTATCTACACCTCCCCCGAAATTGCTTGGGTTGGCAAGACCGAGCAGCAGTTGAAGACCGAAGGCCGTGCATACCGTGCGGGCAGCTTCCCCTTCCTGGCCAACGGCCGTGCCCGCGCACTGGGTGACACCACCGGCTTTGTGAAGGTTCTGGCTGATGCCAAGACTGACGAAGTCCTGGGCGTACATTTTGTGGGCCCTGTGGCTTCTGAGCTGGTGGCTGAAGCCGTAGCAATCATGGAATTCCGTGGTGCGTCTGAAGATATCGCCCGTATTTGCCATGCTCACCCAACCCTGTCCGAAGCCCTGAAAGAAGCGGCCTTGGCAGTGGACAAACGCGCTCTGAACTTCTGATAGACTTTCAGGGTGTTGTTGGAAAAGGGCGGGCACAGGCTCGCCCTTTTTTTCGTCACGAAAGGCTGATCAAAGCAGTCTGTACAGGCTGTGATGCGTGAGATAATTGACCGCGCAGTATGCTCAGGCCCTGCATCAAAAGCAGTGCTGCAGTGGATCGCAGTGCATGCTGGCAGACCACCACCTGTCCAGGACAGGTTCTTTTATTTTCAGTGATATGAATGTTCGCGAGTATTACCATCAGGCTTTAGCGGAAAAAGGCTATCGTGCCGACCAGGCACAGGAGCAAGCTATAGACCGGTTGCAACGCTATTACGACGAGTGGGTGGAGTTTCGCAAAATGCGCTCCGGTGCCTTGCGTCGTATGTTTTCCCGCCCGGAAGTGCCGCGTGGTGTGTACCTGTGGGGTGGCGTAGGGCGCGGCAAGAGCTTCCTGATGGACGCCTTCTACCTGACGGTGCCACTCAAGCGCAAAACCCGGATTCACTTCCACGAGTTCATGCGCGGCGTACACAAGGAGCTGAATCAGGTCAAAGGCATGAGTGACCCATTGGATGAGGTCGCCAAGCGTATCGCCAAGCGTTATCGTCTGATCTGTTTTGACGAGTTCCATGTCTCGGATGTGGCCGATGCCATGATTCTGTACAAGCTGTTGCTGGGCCTGTTCGAGCGCGGTACGTCCTTTGTGATGACGTCCAACTACGAGCCCTCCACGCTGTATCCGGAAGGTTTGCATCGCGACCGCATTTTGCCCGCCATTGCGCTGATCCAGAAGAATATGGACATCATGAACGTGGATACCGGTGTGGATTACCGCCGCCGTGCGCTGGAGCAGGTGAAAACCTATCTGACGCCATTGGGGCCAGAGACCACCGCCGAGCTGCAATCCATGTTTACGGCCTTATCGGACACCGCCCCCCAAGAGCCTGTACTTAGCATCGAGAACCGTGATGTGAAAGCGGTGGCCTTGTCAGGCTCGGCTGTGTGGTTTGATTTCGAGACCCTGTGCGTTAGCGCACGTTCGCAGAACGATTATCTGGAACTGGCCAACCGTTTCCAGACCGTGATCCTGTCCGACGTTCCCCGTATGACAGCCCGTGATGCTTCTGCTGCACGGCGCTTCACCTGGCTGGTGGACGTTTTTTACGATCACAAAGTCAAATTTATTATGTCCGCGGCGGTGCCCGAGGAAGAGTTGTATGTAGATGGCCCCATGGCCAATGAGTTCCACCGTACTGTCTCGCGGTTGATGGAAATGCAATCGCGCGAGTACCTGGAGTCAGAACGGCGCCAGGCAGTTATTTTGTAGGTCTTGGGCGCGGCCGGTGGCCAATGCACCTGATACCTGACCCTGACACGTAGTTTTATAAGCGTATTTTTTATCATGACGACACGAGTACTGACCGGCGTTACAACGACCGGTATTCCACACTTGGGTAACTATGCCGGGGCGATTCGTCCTGCTATCCGTGCTAGCCAGCAAGCCGATGTCGACGCATTTTTCTTCATGGCGGACTACCACGCCCTGATCAAATGTGACGACCCGGAGCGCGTAGCCATTTCGCGCCGTGCGATTGCCGCCACCTGGATAGCCTGCGGCCTGGATGTGGAAAAAGTAACGTTTTATCGCCAATCTGATATTCCTGAAATTCCCGAACTGTCCTGGATGCTGGGCTGCGTGACGGGCAAGGGTTTGATGAACCGTGCGCACGCGTATAAAGCCTCCGTGGATAAAAACGAGGCGGCTGGCATGGAGCCGGATGACGGCGTGACCATGGGCTTGTTCAGCTATCCCGTGTTGATGGCGGCTGACATCTTGATGTTCAACGCGCATAAAGTGCCTGTGGGCCGTGATCAGGTTCAGCATCTGGAAATGGCGCGTGATATCGCCAAGAGCTTCAACCATTTGTATGGTCGCGGCAAAGAGCTGTTTGTACTGCCTGAGGTGCAGGTCGAGGAAGATGTGGCTCTGTTGCCGGGCCTGGACGGTCGCAAGATGTCCAAGAGCTATGACAACACGATTCCCCTGTTTGAAGGTGGTGCCAAAGCGCTGAAGTCCGCCATCGCCCGCATTGTGACGGACTCCAAAGGCCCGGGTGAACCCAAGAACCCGGATGACTCCCACCTGACCGCCTTGTACAAGGCCTTTGCGACGCCAGAGCAGACTCAGATCTTCCGCCAACAACTGATCGAAGGGATGGCCTGGGGCGAGGCCAAAGAAGCTTTGCATCAGATTCTGGAAACCATGATCGCCCCCATGCGCGAGCGTTATGAATCTCTGATGGCTCGCCCTCAGGACATTGAAGAACTGCTGCAAGTGGGTGCCCGCAAGGCTCGTGCCTATGCAACGCCTTTTATTCACGAACTGAAGGCTGCTGTGGGCCTGCGTGACCCGATCAGCGTGGCGGCTACCAAGACTGAAACCAAGGCCCGTAAAGCCCGGTTTGTGAATTTCCGCGACGAAGACGGCACGTTCCGTTTCCGCCTGCAGGATGCGGCCGGACATGAGTTGTTCCTGTCGCGTTCCTACGCTGATCCCAAACAGGCGGGCGTGGCAATCAAAGGTTTGCAGACTGAGGCGTTCGCCGAGGTCGTCAAACAAGATGGCTCGGAACTGCAAATCCATTGTGCCGGAGAGGAAGTCGCTCGCGTATCGGCAGATCTGCGTGATGCACTCGAAGCCGCTTTGGATTCGATGCGAGACTAAGTCGTGTGCCGGTGGCAGGATTGATTCTTTGCAAAGAACTTGCCCAGGATTGATCCTAGGTTGGATGCAGTAAGTCTCTTTGTGCCACCGCACCCTACCTTGAAGCACGTTTGAAAATAAACAGCCCCAAAAACGAGATGTTCATCTCACGTTTGGGGCTGTTTTGTTTTTTACTTTTTTATCAATACCTTGAAAGGTGGTTGAGGATAAAACCTGTGGCAGAGATATCTTGGGTATTGGCTTCAGCTACAAAGGCTACTCTGCATTTGCAGTTCCCTAAGGCAAGGGTTCAGGTCTGAGTCGTAGACCGCTGATCCCAGTTCTGGCTGGCCAGCTCCAATGCTGCAATATCTTCTGCACAGATCACGTCGCGCAAGGCCGTGAATTTTTCCTCTGGCCAGTCATATATTCTCAAGGCCAGCAGCCGCTCAATGCTTGCCTCATCAAAGCGTTTTCGCACGGGCACAGCCGGATTCCCGGCCACGATGGTATACGGTGCCACGCTCTTGGTCACAATCGCCCCCGAGGCCACCACAGCGCCTTCACCAACCTCGACACCGGGCATGATCATGGCCCGCATACCGATCCAGGCACCGTCCTGGATGTGGGTGTCACCTTTGCCCACATAGGCGTCCGTAATCTTGTCCACGAAGGGATACAGGCTGAACCAGTCCATGCGATGGGTATGGTTGCCGCCCATCAGAATCACGGCCTCGGCACCGATACATACGTAGTCGCCAATATGTAGCTGGTCCACCGGCCATTGAGAGTCCCAGGTCTTGCGGCTGTATTCGTCCCCGTACAAGTAACGCACCACGCTTTCTTCAAAACTGCCGGTCCAGGCATGGCTGTAGTAGCTGTGTGTGCCACGTATATGGATATTGGGATTGGATACGGTTTCGTGCAGGAGTTCGACCTGCGACCAGTGCTTTTGCACCATGCTTCTCCTTCTGGACCTTGCCGTGCTGGTTCTGGCTTTGCGCCAGTAAGGGCAAAGTGGGCTGTTCGTATTGAAGCCAAGCGAGGCTAGGAGGCTCGCTTGGTTGACCTTGATGGCGCGACTCGTTCAGTGCGCGTTGAGGCGCTTTGTATTCAAACCAGCCATAAAGCATCAAGCCCTGCGTAAACATTCATGCAGGGCTTGATGATGGGCTTGGGCCGGCAGGAATAGCCGCCTTATTCGGCTGGCTGCGCCGGAATATCCAGCTTTTCACACAGGCTCAGAATTTCTTCCAGGCTCTCGCGTTTGACCACGATCAGTTGAAACTCCTCGTCATAGCTTTGGGCAAACTCTAGCAGACAGTAGGAGGGGTGAAACTCCTGCAACTGCTCGTTCGCCCATTGGAAAAAGCCATCTACGTCCTGAAAAGGCATGTCGTCGTAAGGAAAGGCGGGCAGGTCCTGATTTTCAAACGCGGCCAGAATTTCTTCCCACAGTTCATCGACGGTATCGGCCAGGGCCAGATAATCATCCAGTTCGTAGCTGATGGCCAGGATCAGAGCACCATCCGGATCGTGTTCCATCAGGTTCTGCGCGTGCTTTCCATACGCCTCACCCATCGCTGCCGGGCTGGCGCTTGCAGTCAGCACGGACCGGCTGATGGCTGCAATATCCTCTTCCTTCTGATCAAATCCGGTCAGCAGATTGAGCAGACGCGTCAGTTGGGAAAGGCGCTCGGTCTCAGTCATGGCTTATCTCCGAAGTTTGCTAAAGGCCGCTGCCATGGCACCGGTTGGTGCTGGTTCAGCTTGCCGGTTGGGGCGATTGTTTCCAGAGCGGCGTTGGGGAGCGTTGCTCGTGCTGTTGGAACCACGCACTGGGGCGCTGTCGTCGTTCAGGCGCATGGTCAAACCGATACGCTTGCGGGCGACATCCACTTCCTGGACTTTAACCTTAACCGTCTGACCCACGCGAACCACATCACGCGGATCTTTCACAAAGGTATCAGACAGAGCCGAGATATGCACCAGACCGTCCTGGTGTACCCCTACGTCCACAAAGGCACCAAAGTTGGCTACGTTGGTGACCACGCCTTCCAGAATCATGCCGGGCGTCAAATCGTTCAGGGAGTTGATGCCTTCCTGGAACTTGGCCGTCGTAAATTCAGGGCGAGGGTCGCGACCGGGCTTTTCAATTTCGTTAAAAATATCACGCACGGTGGGCAAGCCAAAGCGTTCATCCGTGAAGTCTGAAGGGGACAAACCTTTCAGTGCGCCGGATTTACCCATGACATCGCTGGCTTCGGTCTGTAGACGCTCCAGAATACGGGCGGCAACCGGATAGGCTTCGGGGTGAACCGCCGAGGCGTCCAGAGGGTTGGCTGCGCCGGGAATACGCAAAAAGCCCGCTGCCTGCTCAAAGGCTTTTTCACCAAAGCGGGGCACGTCACGCAACTGCTTGCGGCTTTGGAAGGCACCATTTTCGTCACGCCAGGTGACGATGTTTTTGGCCAGCGTGTTGTTCAGGCCGGAGACGCGCGCCAGCAGGGGAGCAGAAGCGGTGTTGACGTCCACACCCACCGCGTTAACACAATCTTCGACCACGGCATCCAGGCTGCGAGCCAGTTCGCGCTGGTTCACGTCGTGCTGGTATTGGCCAACGCCAATGGATTTGGGGTCGATCTTGACCAGTTCGGCCAACGGATCTTGCAGGCGGCGGGCGATGGAGACGGCACCACGCAGGCTGACATCCATATCAGGAAATTCCTGGGCAGCCATTTCCGAAGCAGAGTACACCGATGCACCTGCCTCGGACACGACGACGCGGGTCAGCGGCAGTTGCGGGAAGGCCGACTGCAGGTCAGCCACCAGTTTCTCGGTTTCGCGCGACGCTGTGCCGTTACCAATCGCGACCAGTTCAACTTGGTGGCGAGTAGCCAGACCGGCCAAGGTACGAATCGCGCCTTCGCGGTCACGACGGGGCTCAAAGGGGTAGACGGTGGCCGTATCCAGCACCTTGCCGGTTGCATCGATCACAGCGGCTTTCACGCCGGTACGAATGCCTGGGTCTAGGCCCAGAACGGCTTTATTGCCAGCGGGGGCCGCTAGCAGCAAATCGCGCAGATTGGCGGCAAACACGCGGGTGGATTCCTGCTCAGCTTGTTCGCGCAGACGACCAATCAGCTCGGATTCAAACGCCGTCAGCAACTTGACGCGCCAAGTCCAGCGGCAGACCTCGGCCAACCAGTGATCACGTGGGCTGGCGTCGGCGGAAAAGTCAGCGCCAATATCGGTCAGCTCTGCCACTTTCAGCACACAAGGGTGGGGCAAGAGCTGATCCTGTTCGGGGTTCAGGCCCAGGCGCAGGTCCAGCGCACCTTGCTGACGGCCGCGCAACAAAGCCAGCACGCGGTGAGAAGGCAGTTGGCGCAGCGCTTCGTTAAAGTCGAACCAGTCGCGGAATTTGTCACCTTCCTGTTCCTTGCCTTCGGCAACCTTGGAGTACAGGTGGGCGGACTTCCACAGATAGTCGCGCATGGCTTCCAGCAGGTCGGCCTGCTCGGCAAAGCGTTCGGCCAGAATGTCGCGGGCACCGTCCAGAGCAGCTTTGGTCGTGTCGATCTTGGCTTCGGCATTCAGATAGCCTTCGGCCAGTGCCAGAGGGTCGGCATCCTTCTGGGCCAGAATGGCGTCCGCCAGCGGCTCCAGACCGGCCTCGCGGGCAATCTGGGCACGGGTACGACGCTTGGGCTTGTACGGCGCGTACAAGTCTTCCAGACGCTGCTTGGTGTCCGCCGCCAAAATGGCTTGCTCCAGCTCGGGCGTCAGTTTTTCTTGCTGGCGGATCGATTCCAGAATGGCATGACGACGCGATTGCATATCGCGCAAATAGATCAGGCGCACTTCCAGATCGCGCAGGACATTATCGTCCAGGCCACCGGTGGCTTCCTTGCGGTAACGGGCAATAAAAGGGACCGTGGCCCCGTTGTCCAAGAGCTCAACCGTCGAGGCGGCTTGTTGGATGCGGATGTTCAGTTCAGAGGCCAGTAGCGCCAGAATCTGTTGGTGATCCTGTTGCTGGGCGAGGGTTTCCACAGTCATTTCAGTTATGGGTCCATCGTTGTAAAAGGGTCTGCAAGCGCCGCATTTTGCCATAAAGACCGGCAGCGACCCAGAATTGGCAGGTATCATCTTGTATGTATTCCACTGTGATTGTAGACAGTTCTGTCATTCGTCACCTCTCCCTGAGCGGTTTTGCCCCATGTTGTTGCAGGATTATTCCGATATCTTTTCTCCCCAAGGCCCTCTGGCAGAGTCTGTCCCGCACTATCGTCCGCGGCAGGCTCAGTTGGAGCTGGCCCAAGCCATCAGCGAGACGGTCGCCGATTCTGGCGTACTGATCGCCGAGGCGGGCACAGGCACAGGCAAGACCTGGGCCTACCTGGTTCCGGTGTTCATGCAAGGCGGTAAAGCGCTGGTCTCGACCGGAACGCGTACCTTGCAGGACCAATTGTTCCGTCGGGATATTCCCCACCTGCGTAAAGCGCTGGCTTTGCCGGTCGATGTGGCCTTGCTCAAGGGCAGAAGTAATTACGTCTGTCATTACCATTTGGAACGGTTGGGGCAGGATGACCGGGCTCTGAAGTCTCGTGCGGAAATCGCTTATCTGCGTGCTATCCAGCTCTTTACAGAGCGCAGCCGTAGCGGCGACAAGGGTGAGCTGGCCGAAGTCCCCGAAGATGCGGATATTTGGCACCGGGTCACCTCAACGCGGGATAACTGCCTGGGGCAGGACTGTCCCTTTGTGCGCGACTGCTTTGTGATGAAGGCCCGCCGTCATGCTCAGGATGCCGATGTGGTGGTGGTGAACCACGCCTTGTTCATGGCCGATTTGGCCTTGCGCGAAGAGGGCGTGACGGATTTGCTGCCCAGCGTGGATCTGGTGGTGTTTGACGAAGCGCACCAACTGCCCGACGTGGCCACCCGTTTTTTGGGTAGCAGCGTGTCCTTGTATCAACTGACGGATTTGTGTCGGCAGATAGAAGCGGCGGGTCTGGCCCAGGCCCGTGAGACCGTGGACTGGAGCCAGGTTGCCCGCAAGCTGGAGCAAGCGGCTCGGGATTTGCATTTGCGAACCGCGTCGCTGGCGGCTCAAGGTGGCCGCGCCACTTTCCAGGCCTTGCCCGAGCCTGAGCTTTTTGATGAGGCGCTGGAGCATTTGCTGGAGACCTTCGATAAGGTCATCAAGATGCTGGCTATGGTGGCTGAGCGCCATCCTGATCTGGCAGCAGCGCATAAAAGTGCCTTGGAGATACGTGCACGCTTGTTCCAGTGGAGTCAGCCAGATCGCCAGGGCCGCCACGCCTATCTGCCTGAAAGTGAAAAAGATGAAGACCAGCCCGACGAGTTCGTGCGTTGGGTAGAAAGTGGCCAGCACTATTTGCGTTTGCACAGTGCGCCTTTATCGGTGGCCAAGATTTTCTCGCGTTACAGAGGCAAGGAGCAGTCCTGGGTGCTGACCTCGGCGACCTTGTCGGTGCATGGGGATTTCAATCATTTCAAGCGGCAACTGGGCTTGTTCGATGCCCGCACCGAAGCCTGGGCTTCACCGTTCGACTATCCGAATCAGGCACTGTTCTATGTGCCCAGCACCTTGCCGCTTCCCAGCCATCCGAATTTCAATCAGGCTTTCGTGGATGCGCTCATTCCGCTGATCAAGGCGGGTCAGGGCGGTGTGTTGGTGCTCTGTACCACCTTGCGCTCGGTAGAGCGGATTGCGGATATGCTGCGAGACCGATTTGATCGGGAAGACATAGAGCGCAATGTGCTACGCCAAGGGGAGCGTTCGCGCCAGGTTCTGCTGGACGAGTTCCGTGCGCGTGGCAATGCGGTGTTGGTGGGCAGTGCCAGCTTCTGGGAAGGGATTGACCTGCCTGGTGATGCCTTGACACTGGTTGCGATCGACAAGCTGCCCTTTGCTCCGCCGGATGATCCGGTGCTGGAGGCCCGT
This sequence comes from Alcaligenes sp. LTN-3, assembly GCF_059735605.1. Classification (NCBI taxonomy): domain Bacteria; kingdom Pseudomonadati; phylum Pseudomonadota; class Betaproteobacteria; order Burkholderiales; family Alcaligenaceae; genus Alcaligenes; species Alcaligenes sp. LTN-3. The sequence goes on from NZ_JCAPDN010000002.1 coordinate 924,545, forward strand.
ATCAAAGAATGCAAGGACAGAGGCGGTAATCCCTTTATGGAATACCAGTTGCCCGAAGCGGCCATTGCTTTGAAACAAGGGGCTGGGCGCCTGATCCGTACCGAGCGCGACTGGGGCGTGCTGATGGTGGGCGATACCCGCATTGTCGAGAAACCCTACGGCAAATTGCTGTGGCGTGGTTTGCCACCTTTCGCTCGGACTCGTGATCCTGCTCGTGCGCTGGCGTTTTTGCGGGAGCAAAAGGCCAAGCGGCAGAGCGATGAAGCAGGGCAAGTGACGATGGAGGACGGCCTGGAGCAGCCGTAAGGAGACAGTCGACCGACTGGTTTCTTGCCCCCAAACATAGTCCAGGCCAATCCTGGTGAGGTGTCTGTGTCCAAGGGCAGGGAATGCGTTTTGTTTTCTGAGTACAATCACGGCCATGGCTAACCTTGCTTACCTCACACTGAAACCGGTTAATTACCGGGGCGCAGCCATGCCTCGCGGACACTTTCATTCCGTCACACCCCCTTAGGGTGCACTAGCGCGGCAAGAGCGCTCTTTCCTTGCTTTGTCCTTTTCTCTGTCTGTCGCTGTTTGCCGCGACGGGCGTGCCCATGTTTTTGCCTTGCGTGTCCAGACGGTGACTGTTTAGCTGGATACGGTAAGCGCGTCTCTCTTCTTTGCTAAATGCGGTGTTTATGTTTATTGAAAAAATCAGAACGGAATGGTTCTCCAACGTTCGGGGTGATTTGCTGGCTGGCCTGGTGGTGGCATTAGCCTTGATTCCGGAAGCCATTGCGTTCTCCATTATTGCCGGTGTGGATCCTAAAGTCGGCCTGTATGCCTCTTTTTCTATCGCGACGCTCATCGCTTTTGTCGGTGGCCGACCAGGCATGATTTCGGCTGCGACCGGGGCGATGGCCTTAGTGATGGTGACGCTGGTGAAAGAGCATGGGCTCGACTATTTGTTGGCGGCAACCATTCTTGCAGGGATGCTGCAAATGTTGGCTGGCTTTTTTCGCCTTGGGCAGCTTATGCAGTTTGTCTCGCGCTCGGTCATCACTGGCTTTGTCAATGCCCTGGCGATCTTGATTTTTATGGCTCAATTGCCGGAGTTGACGAATGTCACCTGGCCCGTTTATGCCATGACGGCGGCTGGGCTGGTCATCATTTATGGATTGCCTTATATCACCAGGGCAGTGCCTTCGCCCTTGGTGGCCATTGTCGTTCTAAGCATTGTCTATATGGTTTTTGAGCTGGATATCCGCACCGTGGGTGATATGGGGGCCTTGCCTGACAGCCTGCCCAGCTTTTTGATCCCGCAGGTTCCTTGGACATGGGAAACACTGCAAATCATTTTTCCTTACTCTGTCACCTTATGTGTTGTGGGTCTATTGGAATCCTTGATGACGGCCACTATCGTGGACGATATGACCGATACCACGAGCAACAAAGACAGAGAGTGTGTAGGACAGGGTATTGCCAATATCGCCACGGGCTTTGTAGGAGGGATGGCTGGCTGTGCCATGATTGGGCAATCGGTGATCAATGTGAAATCAGGTGGGCGTGGCCGACTGTCCACCTTAACAGCGGGCGTTGTGCTGTTGATACTGGTTGTCTTTCTGGGGGAGTGGGTCAAGCAGATACCGATGGCTGCCTTGGTTGCCGTGATGGTGATGGTGTCCATCAGCACATTCAATTGGCGTTCAATCAAAGACCTGGTCGTGCATCCCAGAACATCCAGTGTTGTCATGTTGGCGACGGTGGTGGTCACTGTTGCCACCCACGACCTGGCCAAAGGAGTGCTGACAGGTGTCCTGTTCTCCGGGGTATTCTTTGCACACAAGGTGCGCCGTATTTTGCACATCACCTCAAGCCTTAGCCAAGATGGCCAGACACGTACTTATATTGTTTTCGGGCAGGTGTTTTTTGCCTCGGCAGAGAACTTTTTTTCAAAGTTCGACTATCAAGAGAAAGTGCCGCATATCTGTATTGATGTGAGCCAGACACGATTTTGGGACTTAAGCTCGGTTGCGGCCTTGGATCGGGTTGTGTTGAAGTTGCGTCGTGGCGGTGCCCAGGTGCAGGTGCAGGGGCTCGATGCCAGTAGCACGACAATGATCGAACAGTTTGCTCGTTACCCCAGCAGTGACGGTGCGAGTCCCGTAAACCCTCATTAAATAGCGTGGCCGGCGCTGGATGCGCCGGCCTTAACTGCCATCGTCTGCTCCTTCCTGGGTTCTGAAGGGGACATTTCAGTCCCGGTCGTGCACCTCCAGCCCCACGCAATTGCCTGGAAATAATAATTCAAGCTTAAACAAGAATCTGGGTGCGACGCAGGGTAATCCCCATCCTTCAAGACATTGACGCTCTACATCAAGCTAACTACCATCACAACATACAGATATGTATGTTATGAATCCACTTATGTTTGGTGAAGCGAATGACGACAGAAAAAACGATGCCGCGGGTGATGCGTTTCAATGATTTGGCGTTCCAGCCTCGACAGGAAAAGCCCGAGATGGCGCAGTTGGCGGAGATTGTGGGTGAACAAGATGGCACGCCTCTCAGTGCTGGTTATGCCCGTCTGAGCAAGGCGCGAATTGAATGGACTGTGCTTTACGACGAAGTGGTCACGGTAATTGAAGGCAGCATCAATATTCATACCCCGCAAGGTGTTTTGAAAGCAGGGCCCCTTGACTGCGTTTGGCTACCCGCAGGTACTCCCCTGATCTACGAAGCAGAGTCTGCTCTGATCCATTATTGCCTGCATCCCAGCAACTGGGCCAGCGCACGGACGGCCGCATGAGCACCAAGAAAATTACGCGCCTGCCGGAGAACGACAAGACCAATGGGTGGAGTCGGCTTCTGGCGCCTCGCATGGCCAAGCCAGCCTTAGGTAAAGATATACAAGCCGATTGGGTGATTGTTGGCGGTGGTCTGGCCGGTTTGGCCGCAGCTCGTCGCCTGGCAGAGAATCGTCCCGATGACAGCATCGTGGTGCTGGAAGCGGATCAGGTGGGTGAAGGGGCTCAAGGCCGAAACTCCGGCTTTGCGATTGATAGCCCTCATAACGTTGGCAGTTCCATGGGCGAACTGGACGCCGCCCGCTCGCACGTGCGCTTGGCGCGTACGGCAATTGCTTATCTAAGAACCCAGGTCGAGCGTTACGGTATCGAGTGCGACTGGAGCCCCATCGGGAAATTCCATGCGGCGGTTTCCGAGGAAGGCGTACGCACAACCCTGAAGCCTACGCTTCAGGTGCTGGAGTCCTTGAAGGAACCGCATGAGTGGCTGGACGGGAAGGCTTTGCACGATAAGCTGGGATTCAAGCATTTCCGTACAGGTATTTACACCCCAGGCACGGTGCTGCTGAACCCGGCTGCTTTATCGCGTGGCCTGGCTGACAATATGCCTCCCAACGTCACCGTCTACGAAAAAACGCCGGTGTTGTCTTTGCAGCAAGGTGATGGCGTCACGCTGGACACCCCCGGCGGCAAAGTTCGTGCAGGAAAGATGATTCTGGCCGTGAACGTGTTCGCGGAGCAGTTTGGGTTTTATAGCGGCAAGCTGATGCCGATGGCCGCTCATGCCAGCTTGACTCGTTGCCTGACCGAAAGCGAACAGCGTGAATTGGGCGGTTTGCCCAGCTGGGGTTTGACGCCCGCCAATGCGTTTGTAGGTATCACCATGCGCCGCACCAATGACCAGCGCATTCTGATTCGCCAGCACATGACGTACGCCCCTAATTTGCGTAGCGATGACCAGAGCCGTCGCCGTGTTCGCATCGAGCACAAAGCCCTGTTTGATGAGCGTTTCCCGAATCTGAAGAGCGTGGAAATGGAGCACACCTGGACGGGCTTTATCTGCTTGTCCCGTAACGGCTCGCCCGGCTTTGGGCAGGTGGCGCCACATGTGTACTGCGCGGTGTGTCAGAACGGGGTGGGGCTGACCAAAGGCACGATCTCCGGCATGTTGGTGGCGGATCTGGCCTGTGGCGTGGATAACCCTTTGATTGCTGACATGCAGGCTCTGGGGCAACCCGATGCTTTGCCGCCACGGCCGTTTCTGGATGTGGGGGTCCGGGCCCGTTTGGGCTGGGAGTTGTGGCGACACCGAGCAGAAGCCTGACAAGTGAAGTTTGAACAACAAATTTAAAAGAGATACCCAGGAGGAGTTATGACGCTTTTGAGCAAGACTTTGCTGACGGTGATGTTCAGCCTGAGTGTGGCCACCGTGTCCGCACAAACCATGCGCATTGCAACAGACTCGGGCGCGCAGGGTTCGCCTAGCGGTGACGCTATCGAAAAATGGGCCGCGTTGATTAAAGAGGGCACGCAAGGCGCTTTGTCGCCACGCGTTTTTTATCAGAACCAGTTAGGAGGTCAGGAAGAGGTGTTCGATCAGCACATAGCGGGGGATGTGCAGTTGATGTTGAACTGGCCCATGACTTCCTATGACAAGCGCATTGCGGTGATCTATACGCCTTATATGTTCACCACCTGGGAAGAAGCCCTGGCTGCTTACCAGCCTGGTGGCTGGCTGAATGAAACGCTGGATAGTGTTTACAAGGAAAATGGTCTGAAGTTCTTTGGTGCCTGGCCTGAAGGCTTTAATGGCGTTGCTACCAAAGGCAAACATGCGTTGACGGTGGAGGATGCCAAGAGCATCAAGGTACGGGTACCTCCAATCTCCATAATGCAGCAGTCTGTGCAAGCCATGGGTTACCAAACGGCCGCCATTGATTGGGGGGAGGTGTTCACTTCCATTCAAACTGGCGTGGTCGATGGCGACGCGGCCAATGTCATTTATTACGACTACGAGTATTTCCGCGACACCTTGGATTATTACGTGCGCAGCAAGCAGCAATTCATTACTGGTGTGCTGTCCATGAACCTGGAAGCTTGGGAGGCCCTGAAACCCGAACAACAGGAAGTGATTCAAGCCTCCGCCACCAGCATCATGCAAGAGCAGTTTGCCAAGGCCCAGCTAGCGGACGCGGCTATTGTGGAGAAGTGGAAGGCGCTGGGCAAAAACTACATTGAACTCGACAAGGATCAGCTGGCCGCATTGGGTACGCATGTCCGCGCCAAAGTCTGGCCATCGATGCACGCTGAAGTAGGCGAGAACATCATGGCGCATATCGAGAAAAACGCCTCGGCTCTCAAGTGAACACCTTGGATCAAGGGAGTATGAGCGTGAGTGAGGGTATCCCAATGAAGCGCGGGCCGACCCTGGCTGCCCTGGAATGGCTGGCCATTGTGTCAAGCATCGTGGTGGCGGCAGGTTTGGCCTATGTGGTGGCAGCACGTTACTACCTGAACTGGCCGGCAACAGGAGTGCACACCATTGTGATGGTGGCGGCGATCTGGCTGTACATGACCGGGGCGCTGATCGCCAGTCAGTCCCGTCAGCATCTGGTGGTGGACTATCTGTCACATCGTTTGAAAACGCCACAAGCGCGTGCCATTCACCGTTTTATTGTGTCGGTACTGGTACTGATTATTGTGGTGGCCTTCGCTTATTGGACCTTGCGCATGTTCATGTGGGGCTCCCGCTTCTCCGCCACCATGGCGGAGCTGTCGATTCCTGTCTGGGTGCCTCAGTCTGCAATTGGCCTGAACGCAGTCGGTAGCCTGTTGTATGCCTTGCGCGATGTTTATCAGTCTTTGATGGCCTTGCGCCAGGGAGACGATTGATTATGCATGCTGGATTTTCTGTTCTCTTGCTGCTGTTCCTGCTGGGGGTGGGGGTGCCGGTGGCCTGGTCCTTTGCTGGCACGTTGTTAATGTTGACCTTGGTCTATGACGTCAATTTGAACACCTTGATGCTGCAAGGATTCCGTTCCTTGAACTCCCTGGTTCTGCTGGCCTTGCCCTTGTTCATCATGGCAGGTTATTTGATGCAGGCAGGCGGGATTGCTCATCGTTTGGTGGGTTTTGCCGAAATGCTGGTCAAGAATCGTCGTGGTGGCATGGGGGCCAGCATGGTTCTGGCTTCCGGGGTGTTCGGGGCGATTTCGGGGACTGCCTCGGCGGCAGTGGCTTCCATTGGCACCATCTTGGTCGACCCCATGGAACAACGTGGTTATCCTCGTCAGTACTCGGCGGCCTTGTTGGGTATTTCCTCCTTGCTGGGCATTCTGATCCCGCCGTCCATTACCATGATTTTGTTTGCGGTGGTGACCCAGCAATCCGTGGTGGCCTGCTTTGCAGCGACGATCGGACCGGGCTTGCTCTTGATGTTTGGTTTGATTTTGTTCAATTACGTCGTGGCTGGACGCTGGTTCAAGGAGTCGCCTGCTCAGCCTGCGCACGAAACTCAAGGGCGTTACTCGCTCAAAACCTTGTTCTATGCCATCCCCGCCTTATGTATTCCTGCCTTGATTCTGGGCGGGATTTATGGGGGAGTCTTCACGCCTACAGAAGCGGCTGCGGTAGCTGTTGTGCTGGTCATCGGTATTGGCTGCTTTGTGTACCGTGAGCTGACCTTGCGCAAGCTGTGCGACAGTTTTGTACGTACGGCAGAGACCACGGGGACGGTCATCCTGATCTTGCTGTTCTCTTTCCTGATTGGCCGAATTCTGGTTGCGCAAGGCGTGCCACAGGACCTGGCCACTTTTGTGACCGGTCTGGTCGATAGTCCCATCGGAATTCTTTTGATGGTGAATATCTTTCTGGTTCTGGTGGGCATGATTATCGATGACGTGTCCTTGACCGTGGTGGTGGCTCCCTTGCTGCTGCCGTTGGTGGGGGCGGCAGAGATCAACCCGGTACAGTTTGCCGCGATTGTGGCATGTGCAGTAATCGTAGGTTCCAACAGTCCGCCGATGGCACCTGTGCTGTATATGTCCTGCCGTATCAGTAAAGTAGCGGTACACCGCTCTTTTAGTCCGGCCATTGCCATGATTGTGTTTGTAGCCATTCCGGTTCAGTTGATTACCACCTTTGTGCCCGCCGTTTCCTTGGCGTTTCCACGAATGCTGGGCCTGTTGTAAGAGGAGCGCCGGTATACTTTGGCGATTAAAGCGACTCTACAAGCAGGCGATATGAGCGATAAGGAATTGATTGAACGTGTGGCCCAAGCCGGGGCGTTGAGCGAGCCTAATGTGCATTTGACGCGGGCGGATTGGCTGGAGGCCGCCATTCGCTTGTTTATGCAAGAAGGTGTGGAGGCGGTGCGCATCACCCGTCTGGCCCAGGTCATGGCCGTCACACGGGGAAGTTTTTATTGGCATTTCAAGGACAGGGACGATCTGCTTGATGGGCTGGTCGGTTTTTGGGAGCAAAAGAATATGCGCTCTACCATGCTGGCGCTAGAGAATGTGGACAATTTGCAAGATGGCATGTTGTCCCTGTTCTCCACCTGGCTGGACGTGTCCCGTTTCGAACCGGGTCTGGATATGGCCATGCGTGATTGGGCAAGGCGCTCCGAGCGGGTGCGTCAGGCGGTAGCGCGGGCGGACAAGGCTTGCATGAATGCCTTGGCTAATTTCTTTCAGCGTATGGGGTTGGAACAGATAGAAGCTCAGACCCGAGCACGGACAACGTACTTTTGTCAGATTGGCTATTACTTGATTGGCCTGCAGGAAAATCTGGAAGATCGTATGGTGTATTTGAATGACACCATGAAGATCTTGGGTGGCCAGCCTTTGGATCCGGCCAAGGCCAAGGCTTTTGCAGAGCGCATGTATAGCGTGCAAAAGGACAATGCCAAGAAAGTGGTGGGATAGTTGGATGCTCTGGAGCCGGTGGGCGTCAGGCGTGCCTAGGGGGCCACAGAGGAAGGAGCGTCCTGACTGATAGTTCTTGCTCTGAGGAGCAGGGCAAAGCGAGTTGCCAAGGAATATCAGTTTGAAGTCGGGAAACTAAAAGGGCCGAATCCTGAAGAGGATTCGGCCCTTTTTGGGACTGCGTTCAGTGAGACGTTTTATTGCCGCTTCACAAAGGCAGTCCGTATCATCTTGTGCTGCTTTGCTGCAAGGCTTAGAACCAGTTGATGGGGTTCCAATAGTTAACCTTGGTATCCAAGCCTTCCGTGAAGTATTTTGAGTCAGGGAAGTTTTGGTCCATCACGCGTTTGGTGGTGTCGCGCAACTCGGTCTGGCCCATCTTGTCGTAAGACAGGTACATCAGGTACAGCGCACGTTCGGCGATGGGCACACCCTTGAAGTCCGTAATAACGGTTTGGGCACGGTTAACAGCGGCAACGTAGGCGCCACGTTTGTAGTAGTACTCGGCCACATGTACTTCGTTCTGAGCGATGGTGCTGACCAGCCAGGTTAAACGTTTGGCGGCATCGGGTGCGTATCGGCTGTCGGGGTAGCGTTGCAGCAGATCGTTAAAGGCTTCGTAGGATTCACGCAGACCTTTAGGGTCACGCTCGCTGGGGTCCTGCTGGGTAATGTTGGACAGGGCAGCGCTAGGAGGCGTAAAGGAGATCAGTCCTTTCAGGTACAGCATATAGTCGGTGCCAGGGTGGCTGGGGTATTGCTTCTGGAAGCGGTCAATAGCGGCCAGGGCTTTGCCAGGCTCTTCGTCTTTCCAGTTAATGTAAGCCTGGTCGATCAGCGATTGCTGTGCATATGTGCCGAAGGGGTAGCGGGACTCGACGGCTTCCAGGCGGGTACGCGCGTCTTTCCAGTTGCCGGCCGACATTTCTTCACGGGCGTCTTTATACAAACGCTCGGCGGTCCAACCCGAGGTGGGGTCAACTTCTTTTTTGGTAGTGCCGCAGCCAGCAAGCAAAGTGGCAGCCAGCATTAATGCGGCTACTTGGGCCAGCTTGGTACCACGAATACGTGGCAAGTTCAGGTTCAGGCGAGTCACAAAAGCGTCCTTGGTGTTAGCATTGCTGCTCAATTATATGATTTGTCGCCATGCCTGACACAGATACTGAAAAAGATAGTGTTGTTTCTTCCGACGCACTGCGTTTTATCCTTCCCATCACTGCGTCTCCCGATCGTCTGGACAAGACTTTAGCGCGGTTACTGCCTCAGCATTCGCGCAGCCGTCTACAGTCCTGGGTCGAGAGCGGGCATGTTCTCGTCAACGGCCAGGCCGTCAAGGTCAAGCATACGGTTTACCCCGGTGATACCGTGCTGGTCTGGGAGCAACAGGCCCCAGAAGACATGGCTTTTGAGCCCGATGACGTGGACTTCGAGATTGTGGCTCAAAGTGACTCCTGGCTGGTGGTAAACAAGCCAGTCGGTCTGGTCACGCACCCTGGCGCGGGTAACTGGCGCGGCACCTTGCTCAATGGTTTGCTGTTTCGCTTTCCCACTTTGCGACAGGTGCCCCGTGCCGGTGTTGTACACCGGCTGGACAAAGACACTTCCGGCTTGCTGGTGGTGGCTCGCACAGAAGTCGCACAAACTCACTTTGTCCGACAACTGCAAGAGCGTAGCATGGGACGCCAGTATCTGGCGTTGGTCCATGGTGTCTTGCCGGGCCAGGGCTCGGTAGATGAGCCAATTGGACGCGATTTGCGCGTGCCAGTGCGCATGAGCACTGGACCATCCGTTGCCCCCAAGCATGCCGTAACGCATTATCAAATGTTGCGTCAGGGTTATGTGGGTGAAGAAGCGGTGACCGAAGTGGCTTGCCGACTGGAGACAGGGCGTACCCACCAGATTCGTGTCCATCTCAGTTCGATCAAGCATCCCCTGCTGGCCGATACCCTCTATGGTGGCCGCGTCGTTGCGGGGGCACAGCGTCAAATGCTGCATGCGCACGTGCTGGAGTTTGACGATCCCGATACGGGCGAGCGCCGCAGCTTCTCGGCAGAGCCACCGGCTGATTATCAGTCTGTTGTAGAGTCTATTGAATGGCACACTCAACGTTGATTTCTACGGTTAGCGGCCCCGCACAAGCGGGGCTGCTTTATTTTTGTACGACTCGGGCCGGTGGCGTCAGTCAGGACGAGCGCGACAGCCTGAACCTGGGCTTGAATACCGGCGACGATCCGCAGCGGGTGCAGGTCAATCGGCAGCGGCTTGCGGACTTTTTGAGTGCGGAGCCCATCTGGTTGGCACAGGTACATGGTACAGACGTGCTGGATGCGGATCAGGAGGTCCTGCCTGCTGTGCCCAGGCAGTTTGATGCCGCTATCACCACGCGCCGGGATCGCACTTTGGCCATCTTGACGGCGGATTGCCTGCCGGTTGTCATTTGGGATGAGCATGCCCAGGTGCTCGGTGTGGCCCATGCCGGTTGGCGTGGGCTGCAAGCCGGAGTCTTGGAAAATACCTGGCAGGCGATGGCCGCCCGTTGTCCCCAAGCGCAATCCTGGCAAGCCTGGATTGGGCCGGCGATTAGCCAGGAGCACTTCGAGGTCGGGCAGGAGGTCTTTGATGCCTATGTTCTGGACGAGCCTGAATTGGCCGCCTTTTTTATTCGGGGAAAGCGCCCTGGAAAATGGCAGGCGGATTTGCCCGGTATTGCACGCCACCGATTGGAAAAATTGAGCCTCGGAAAAATAACTGTGCATTTAAGTGGCCTGTGCACGTTTCAAGATAATGATTTGTTTTATTCTTATCGGCGCTCGCCCTTGACTGGCCGACAAGCCACGATTGCTCGCCTGAACCCGCGTTAACGGTTTTTTGCTCGTTTTTAAATACCATATGGAATTTTTAATTCCGTCTATTGGCGCGCCAGCCTAATTAATTACCCCAATTGACTGCCTTTGTGACGAACGTCATGCTCTAAGCGTATTTGCAATTCGTTTACAGGTGGCAGATGTCGAGTAATAACAGTGCTTTTCAAGGTTTTGGCAAACCGATGGATGCTACCGGCTGTGCTGAACTCCAGGCTCGTTACATGCAGCAGTGGCAGGAGCTGTGGGACCAGGCTCAACGGGGAGCCTTGCCTGCCCCGCAGGATCGTCGGTTTGCGGATGCCGCCTGGCAGCGTAATCCTACCGCCTTGTTCAATGCCCATGTCTGGCAGCTTAGCGTTCAGGCCATGAACGAGATGCTGGACCTGATGGAGCTGGACACCGCACAGCGGGAGCGTCTGAGCTTTTCCATGATGCAGTGGGCCGAGGCCATGTCGCCCAGCAATTACTTGATGCTCAACCCCCAGGCTCTACAAACCATGATGGACACGGGCGGCCAGTCGGTGCTGGAAGGCATGTCCAACTTTATGGATGACTGGCAAAAGGGGCGCATGACCCAAACGGATGAAAGCCAGTTTCAGTTGGGGCAAAACGTGGGCACCACTGCAGGTGCCGTGGTGTTCCAGAATGATATTTTCCAGCTGATTCAGTACTCACCCACCACCAGCATGGTGCATGCCGTGCCTTTGCTGATCGTGCCCCCGTGTATTAACAAGTTCTACATTCTGGACTTGCAACCCGAGAACTCGTTCGTACGCCATGCCCTGGATCAGGGGCTGACGGTGTATCTGATGTCCTGGCGCAATCCCCAGCCGAACGATGCAGCCCATATCCATGCCCTGAGCTGGCAGGACTATCTGGAGCAAGGCGTGCTGGAGGCGATTCGCGTCAGCCAGGAACTGTCGGGACAGGAAAAAATCAATACGCTGGGCTTTTGTATTGGCGGCACCTTGCTGGCCAGTGCCTTGGCACTGGCGCGCAATAAAGGCCAGGATCCGGCCGCTTCCATGACCTTGTTGACCACCATGTTGGACTTTACTGACGTGGGTATGCTGAACGTCTTCATCGACGAGGCACAGGTCGCGTTTCGGGAGTGGCAGTTGGGGCAGGGCGGTTTGCTCAATGCCCGCGAACTGGCCAGTACCTTTTCTTTCTTGCGCCCCGCCGAGCTGGTTTGGAACTATGTGAACAGCAATTACTTGCAGGGCAAAAAACCGCCTGCATTTGATCTGCTGTACTGGAATTCCGACGGCACCCATTTGCCCGGTCCTTTCTTTACCTGGTATTTGCGTAATACCTATCTGGAAAATCGCCTGATTCAGAAGGGGGGCGTCCCCGTGGGAGAGCACCGTGCCGATCTGAGTCAGCTCGATTTGCCTGTGTACCTGTATGGCTCCAAAGATGACCATATCGTGCCCTGGCAGTCTGCCTATGCGTCCTTGCGGGCATTGCCGGCGGCCCAGCATCGGTTTGTGTTGGGAGCGTCTGGCCATATTGCGGGCGTGATCAATCCGCCTGCCAAGCAGCGTCGTAATTATTGGGTGCTGCAAGACGGCGAGCCGGTCGCCACGCTGGATGCCCAGCAGTATATGGAACGGGCTCAGTCCGTACCCGGTAGCTGGTGGTCGGACTGGATTGCTTGGCTTGCGCCCTTGTCGGGCTCACGGCGTCGCGCAAAACGTCGATTGGGCCATGCGCGTTATCCCGTGCTGGAAGAGGCGCCCGGCAGTTATGTGAAAGTGCGCGCCAGTTAATTCTTCAGTTTTTCAGGTTTCGGGAGCAGGGTAATCAGCCTGCTTCCTTGATCCCGACGCCAGGCTTTTTCATTGCCCGGGCCGGCACAGGGATTCGAGCGTTGTCACCCCTTTCAGGAGATGGATATGAGCAGCAAAGTAGCTTACGTAACTGGTGGTATGGGAGGGATAGGGACAGTCATTTGTCAGCGCCTGGCCAAAGACGGGTTTACCGTAATTGCAGGTTGTGGCCCCAACCGTGATTTTCAGAAATGGTTGGGCGAGCAAGCCGAGCTGGGCTACACATTTCATGCTTCGGTGGGCAACGTGGCAGACTGGGATTCGACCGTCGAGACCTTTAAGAAAGTATTTGCCGATTTTGGCCGTGTCGATGTGCTGGTCAATAATGCCGGGATTACACGCGACGGAACCTTCCGTAAAATGAGCCAGGAAGATTGGCGCGCAGTGATCGACACCAACCTGAATAGCTTGTTCAACGTGACCAAACAAGTGATTGATGGCATGGTAGAGCGCCAATGGGGCCGCATCATCAACATCAGTTCGGTGAACGGGCAAAAAGGGCAATTTGGCCAGACCAACTACTCGACGGCCAAAGCCGGGATCCACGGCTTTACCATGGCCCTGGCTCAGGAGGTTGCCAATAAGGGGGTGACGGTCAATACTATTTCCCCCGGTTATATTGGTACGGACATGGTCCGCGCGATTCGTCCCGATGTGCTGGAGAAAATCGTGGCTACCATTCCGGTGGGGCGCTTGGGCACGCCCGATGAAATCGGGTCTATGGTCGCTTGGCTGGCCTCGGGTGATTCCGGCTTTGCCACTGGCGCGGATTTCTCCCTGAACGGTGGCTTGCACATGAGCTAAGGCTTGTTGCAGTGTATAGCGCGTGTTTTTGTTTTATTGATTAGGAAGTAAGCACCAGCATGGGATCCCCTCGACTCATCAAGAAATACCCCAATCGTCGCTTGTACGATACACAGGCCAGTGCTTACATCACGATGGTCGATGTCAAGCAACTGGTTCTGTCAGGCGAGGAGTTCGCGGTCGTCGATGCCAAAAGCGGCGAGGACCTGACGCGCAGTATTTTGCTGCAGATCATTCTTGAGGAAGAAAGCGGGGGTATCCCGATGTTTTCCACTCCGGTGCTGATGCAGATCATCCGCTTTTATGGCAATGCCATGCAGGGGGTCATGGGCTCGTATCTGGAAAAAAACATTCAGGCTTTCATGGAAATTCAGGAGCGCATGACCGAACAGTCCAAGGGCGTGTATGGCGGGCAGTTCGGCCCCGAGGCCTGGGCGCAATTCATGAGCCTACAGGCCCCTGTGATGCAAACCGTCATGAACAGCTACATCGACCAAAGCAAGAATCTGTTCGTGCAAATGCAGGACCAGATGCAGGATCAGACTCGGCAGATGTTCTCGGTCTTTCCCTTTGTGCCACCGGGCAAAGACAAGAAAGACTGATTTTTTTAGCCTGCCAGCGTTTTAAACGGGGTATGGCTGCTGAGAGTTTCCTGATAGCGGGCCACATGGCCCGCTTCTTCATGCACAAACGCTTCAATGGCGTGGGCAAAGCGAGGATCTGCAATCCAGTGTGCCGAGCTGGTGGGCGTGGGCAACAAGCCACGCGAGAGCTTGTGCTCGCCTTGAGCGCCACCTTCAAAAACACGCAGTTGCTGTGCAATGCAAAACTGGATTGCCTGGTTGTAGCAGGTCTCAAAGTGCAGGCCAGGCACGTAGCGGGTACAGCCCCAGTAACGTCCATAAAGCGTGTGTCCGTCTTGTAGCGACAGGGCGCAGGCGACTTCTTGTCCATGTTGTTGTGCCAGAATCAATACCAGGGATTCGGGCAACTGCTCGTGCAGGCGGGCAAAGAAATCCCGGTTTAGATAAGGATGTTGCCCGCGCTCTTGGTAGGTGTTGGCGTAGCACTGGTAAAAGTAGTCCAGATTTTGTTCGCTAATTTCTTGACCCTGCTTGTGTTCAAAGGACAGGCCTTGTTCGTAAACCTTGCGGCTGTCCTGTCGCATTTTTTTTCGCTTTTGCTGGGTCAGCGAAGCCAGAAAGTCCTCGTAGCTGGCGTAGTCCTGGTTCTGCCAGTGAAATTGCACATCATGGCGAATCATGAAGCCAGCCTGCTCCAGAGCTTGCCTGTCGTCCGGATTGGGAAAGAGCACATGTACGGAGGACAACTGATTGCTCTGTGTCAGTTGAATCAGTTGTCGGGCCAGCAGAACCCGATCTTCATGAGAGTGAGCCAAAAGACGCGGGCCGCTGACGGGCGTAAAAGGGATGGCGCACAAGAGCTTGGGGTAATAGTCCAGGCCGTGACGTTGATAGGCCTGAGCCCAGCCTTGGTCAAACACATATTCTCCCCGGGAATGGTGTTTCAGATACAGGGGCACGGCGCCACACAGCGTCTGTCCACGATGCATCAACAGGTAATGCGGTGACCAGCCTGTTTGTGGGGTAACGCAGCCAGCGTCGTCCAACGACCTTAGAAAGGCATGGCGGAGCAAGAGGTGATGACCCGATAGCGCATCCCAGCTTGCTGAGTCGAGCTTGTTCAGTTGGGTGCAAAGTGAAAACTGGATCGGTTCAGTGCTGACCATAGCAGTGGGGCCTATCTTGAAACAGGGGTAGGGCATAGGCCCTGACGGCTTTGTATACTAGCCAGCGTTTCATGCAAAGGGAAGGCTTGTTTGGCAGGGTTGCCGGCGCTTGCCCGCTACGAGGGGTTCATGAAGAAAAAGATTGCCTTGATGTTGGGCAGCGCGATGGTGCTGGCCAGTTCGGTTCAAGCGGGGCCGGCTTGTGAGTATTTGCGTAATTATGTCGCTTTGCAGCCGCAATCTGGTGATGAGTTGCAGATGCAGGATGAGGATGGAGCTTGTCGAGTTCAGAATGGGCAGTGGTCGGCTGGTTTTTCGTCCATGCTGTTGGCTTTTGACGAGCTGGTGTTGCGCGATGAGGGATTGACCTCCTATTCTGAGCAGCAAGAGATTCCTGACTCCATGGATTTAAGAATAAGCGGGATCTATGTTCTGACCGGGCTGCTGCCGGGGCAAGATTACATTATGCGTCTACAGGCAAAGCCGATGGATTTCTCCCTTGCCTACAAGTGGGACTCAGCGTCGGCGCAATTGTCTCTGGAGCAAGCGCGATTGCGTAGCCAGCACCTTAGGGAGGTTCGTGTTCAGGCTCAGTTTGGTGTTGAGTCCGCAGTAGGGCGCGCCTTGGGGGCAGACGATCTTGAACAGGCGGAGCTTAAAAGCCTGAATCTGTATCTGGATAATCAAAATCTGATCCAGTCCATGGTCATGCCCGCAGTGGTCTTGAGCATGAGTATGCACGAGGACCCGCGCCCCGCTATTGAAAAGGCCTTGTTGGCAGCACGCAGTGCGGTACAACTGATGCCCGATTCGGTGGCGGATCGAGACAGTCGTGATGCCTTGCTGGCATTCATCGCCCAACTGCCCGCACCCCATGGGCGCTTGTCGTTGGAGATGAACATGGATCCCTCCTGGCCAGTGGTACGCCTGGAGCCTGGCGTGTCTGTTGATCAAGCGCGTAAATTATTAGCTGGCCTGAGCTTGCAAGCCAGATTTGATACAGGACAGGTTCCTGCAGCCTATGTCTGGTTGCGTGATCATTTGCGCTATGGTTTGCATTTGTTCAGCCTTGGCCGAGCAGAGGCATCGAATTAGTTGACGTCAAGCACGGGGTTTTTAGGGGCCGGAGGTTCTCTTCCGGCTTTTGTGATTAGCCGTGTGAGCGCTGTTCAAGCTATAGGTATGGCTTGGGAGGACTGAACGTATCCAGGCCATGTCGCTTAACGTGTCGCAAGCAGCAACGCCTGATAAGGCGAGCACCTTGGAGCAGGACGAAAAAAAACCGCCGCATAAGCGACGGTTTTTTAAATTTGGTTGCGGGGGCAGGATTTGAACCTACGACCTTCGGGTTATGAGCCCGACGAGCTACCATGCTGCTCCACCCCGCGTCAGAAAAGTAACTATAACATAGTTTTTGATTATGTACATAGTGTGGCGTGTTTATTTCATTAATATTTGTCGATGGCTACTGGGAAGGGCATGAGGGCAGGATAAAACGGCCCTCAATTTTCTTGCGTCTTGCCGGTCGCAATGGTGTAATACAGACTGTGCTTACAGGTTCAGCCGGACTGGCATTTCTAAAAGCTCAAACGCGCAAGCGGCTCCCTGTATAGCGACCAGCTCGTATTGGCTGGCATCTAGCTGTGATAGCAGTCGGCTCCCCTACTAGGCGGGATGTCCCGGCAAAACGAATTTCTCTGTTTCTGGCTTTGCTTCAGGTTTAGGCAATCGATAACCCCTGCGGTGGTCTGTTGGTGCCTTGATGTTGGCATTTGACACTATAGACCTGCATTGCCCCGATCAGTTATTGCCCCAAATGTTGTTGTGCTGTTTTCGCGCCCTGTAAATCTCAGAAGCGCCAATTCAAATCCAGTCCGATAGGGCTTGCGGACATACTCATCATCAGCATGTGTGCTTACACAAAATTTTTAATTGCGTTTAATGCTGCTGTTTCTGGCGTTGGCCAGGGCGGTGTGTTTGCGTGCGCGTCCGCTCCGGTACAAAGCTCGGTGGCGATTCGGATGCATGCAGTGTTTGTGATTTTTGCTACGGTGTTGAAGGCTGGTCTGCGTGTTCTGGCGCTGGACTGCGCCGAGCGCAAGATTGAAGACCAAAACGGCGGGCAACAAAAAAGCCAGCGCGAATTGGCTGGCTTGTTTGATTCTGCTAAGCAGTTCCGGATGATGGTTGCGGGGGCAGGATTTGAACCTACGACCTTCGGGTTATGAGCCCGACGAGCTACCATGCTGCTCCACCCCGCGCCGGAAAAGATAAATACTAACATGGAATTTTTGTTTTATGCAAGTATCGCCAGAAAGTGAGGCTTCCCAGTAGTGACTGAAAGTGAAATAATCCGAGTCCTGGAGACGGCTTTGCTGTGTGCGCAGCAGCCCATGAACAGCGCCGAGTTGCGCAAAATGTTTGTCTCCCCGCCGCTGAGCGCGGATGATCTGCGCCGTTATCTGGCTATCTTGCAATTGGATTGGAAAGAGCGTGGCCTGGAATTGGTTCAGGTTGCCTCGGGTTGGCGCTTTCAAAGTCGCCCGGCCATGCAAGTATTTTTGTCCCGTCTTAGTCTGGAGCGCGCGCCCAAGTATTCGCGGGCCGTGCTGGAAACCTTGGCGATTATTGCTTGGCGGCAACCTGTTACCCGTGGGGACATTGAGGACATACGTGGTGTTAGTGTGTCGACTCAAATTGTGCGTACCCTGGAAGATCGGGGCTGGATTGAAGTTCTTGGCTATCGTGACGCACCCGGACGCCCGGCATTGCTGGGAACGACCCGTCAGTTTTTGAATGATCTGGGGCTGCGTTCTTTGGATGAGTTGCCCGCAGTTGAAGCTCTGGATTCCCTGGATGTGCTGTCGTCCTTGCCCAGCGAGCAAGCGGCTGCGTCGGCAGAGCAGGGCAATGCATCGGATCAAGGGCTGGGTCATCAGCAGGGTGAAGATCATCAGGATCAGAGCCGGGAGCAGGCGGCACAGCAGGCTGCAGAGCAAGCGTTTGCATCTGTGGCAACGCAGCAGGCTGGTTCTGAGGCAGGGCAAGAAATAGAACAAGAAGCAGAACAAGACGCTGCTTTGGAAGTGGGCATGGAGCCGCTGCAGGCTTCTGTTGCTCAGCTTGAGCTGGGGTCCGAAGCGGATTCCAAGTCAGGCAGTCAGGACAATTTGCTTGGGGCAGTTTCAGAAGCGGAGCTGCCACAAATTGAACAAGCTGAAGTGAATACGACACCGGACCCCGTGGATGAGGCCCAGGCTGCGGCTGGCCTATCGGATGTACAGGTACCGGATGAAATAAAAAACTCTGGAGTAAATGATTAAAAATGACTGATTCGCACGAGACGAACACAGCCTCTACGTCGGACGCCTCAGGCGCGGCCGACCCCAAGAATCCCCGCGCGAAAGGCCAAGGGCGTAAGTTGCGCACCCCGTTTCGCCGCCGTCGTGGCGATGCTGCACAAGAGTCGGCCCCTCGCCAGAATGAACAGGCTTTGGCTGCCGCTCCTGACGAGGCCAAAGCCCGTCCTGCCCGCCCACAGAATAATCGACGCAAACCTGCGCCGGCGGGTCGTCGCCAAGATGCACGCGGTGGCGCCGGCAAGCGCCCTGGCAGCGCTCAGGATGCTCGCTATTCAAACGCGGCTGACGAGGCACCAGTTGTGATTCTGGATGGTGATGATGACATCGCATTCAGCCACCTGGACAAGCAAAATCGTCTGTCGCAGCGTCTGGGTAAATACATGGGTAGCGATTTGGTGCAGCCCAAATTGCACAAAGTGCTGGCTGAGGCTGGTATCGGTTCGCGCCGCGATATGGAAGAGCTGATTGTTGCGGGCCGTGTCTCTGTCAATGGCGAGCCTGCTCATATCGGGCAACGTGTCAGCGCAGACGACAAAGTGCGTATTAATGGTCAGTTGATCAATCGTGCCAACACCAAGCGCCCCCCACGCGTGATTCTGTATCACAAGCCTGCTGGGGAAATCGTGACGCACGATGATCCCGAAGGTCGCGCCACGGTGTTCGGTCGCCTGCCGTCTCTGAAAGTGGGCAAGTGGTTGTCCGTCGGTCGTCTGGATCTGAATACTGAGGGTTTGTTGATTTTTACTACCTCGGGCGATATTGCTAACCGCATGATGCATCCACGCTACGGCGCCGAACGTGAATACGCAGTACGTGTTCTGGGCGAACTCAGCGAAGAGCAAATGCAGTCCATGCGCGATGGCGTGCAGTTGGAAGACGGCGTGGCCAAGTTCGGCCTGATCGAGTTCCTGGGAGGCGAGGGCAGCAATCGTTGGTATCGCGTCACGATCCACGAAGGTCGTAACCGCGAAGTGCGCCGTATGTTTGAGGCGATGGGTGTGACGGTTAGCCGTTTGATCCGGACACGTTTTGGTGATGTGGGCCTGCCTAAGAACTTGCGCCGTGGTCGTTGGGAGGAGCTGGACGCTGATGTGGTGATGGCATTTATGCTGCGTCTGGGTTTGGTGAAAGAATCGGATGACGAGGGTGGTCACCAGCGTCGTGAGCGTCAGCCTCTGTCTCATGACAGTGCCTTGCCCCCCGGCTTCGGTACGCTGGAGCATAACGGCCTGAGCGGTGCCCGCATGGGCCGTGGTGGTCGTGTGGCAGGTCGCGGTCGCTCCTCGAACAATGTACGTGTGAATGAGTCCGTCAGCGGCGCCTTGTTCATCAGCGGTGGTTTGGCCAATGGCCATCCCGATGGTGGTCGTCGTGAGCACGGTGGTCAAGGGCGTGGTACTGCGCGCAGCGGGCAGGGTGTTCGTGGTCAGCAGCGCGGTCGTTCGGCAGAAGGGCGCTCTTCAGAGGGGCGTACACACGAAGGCCGCGGTCGCGAGGGGCGTTCGCAGGAAGGTGCGCGCGTACACAATGGCCGCCGCCCAGCGCGTGGCGATCAGGCGCGCGGTGAACCGGGGCGTAATGAGCAAGCCCGTGGCCAGGCTCGTGGAGGCCAGGAGGGGCGTGCGCCTTCGGCCCGCCGCAGTGCTTCCGATCGCGCCGGTGCCGGGCAAGCGCCTAAGGCACATGTGAAGAAAACAACAGTGGTGCGCCGTGTCAGCCGTCGTGATGATGACTGGCAGCCAGCCGGCTCGGCCGCTCATGAGTCCCACCTGGGACGCGGGCGTCGGTAAAGCCAAGTCGCGCGGACTTTGAGTTTGTGGCCCAAACCCTGCGGTTTGGGCCTGTAAGGCCGTGTGAATGCACGTATTTTCCGGTTTTCTGGTAGAATATAGAACTTGGCTCAGAGACGTTTGTGTCGGCTGGGTCTTTTTTGATGCTGCGCGCCAGCGAATAGGGCGGTCTTTCAAAGAAAAGACCGCGTGGATCATCCGGTTCGGTTGCGCCTGCAACTATCCCGAGTTTGACGTTGGCAATGCGCAAGACCAGGGCCCGCTTGACCCTCAAGTGAGCATGGTGACCATGGGCTGGCGTACAGCCCATTTTTTTTGGATTTTATGGCAGACATTCTGGCTTTGGCACAAGAGACCCTGGCGGGTACCGAGTACGAACTGGTGGACGTGGAGCGTGCGCCGCTAGGCTTGTTACGCATCGTCATTGATCACCCGGAAGGGGTGCGTATCGAACACTGTGAATGGGTGTCTAAACAATTATCGCGCGTTTTCGAAGTGGAAAACGTGGACTATAACCGCATGGAAGTGACTTCGCCGGGGATAGATCGCCCCTTGCTGCGCATTGGTGATTACGTGCGTTTTGCGGGCAGTCGGGTGCAGGTGCGCCTGCACGAAGCACTCGATAATCGGAAAGTGTTTGTGGGTACGCTCCACGCTCCTGAAGGGGCGCTACCGACTAGTGTTCCGCTGGATACCGTTTTTAGGCTGGAACTGGACGAAGCATCGGGCAAGCTGACGCAGGTCGAATTCACCTATGACCAGGTGGATCGTGCCAAATTGGATCCCGTTCTTGATTTCAAGGGTAAGAAGCGATGAGTCGCGAAATTCTATTGCTGGTCGATGCGCTGGCGCGTGAAAAATCCGTAGCGCGTGATGTCGTGTTCACCGCGCTCGAAAGCGCCCTGGCCTCGGCCATGAAAAAGCGCTTCAAAGAGGATGTCGATATCCGTGTGGAAATCGACAGGGAGACCGGCGCCCACGAAGGGTTCCGGCGTTGGTTGGTCGTGCCCGACGAGGCCGGCCTGCAAGAGCCCGATAAACAGGAAATGTTGTCGGACGCCCAGGAAATCGATCCCGAGCTGCAAGTGGACGATTACATCGAAGAGCCGCTCGAACCTATCGAGTTCGGTCGTATCGGTGCCCAGGCGGCCAAACAGGCCATTTTGCAAAAAATCCGCGACGCCGAGCGCGAGCAGGTTCTGAACGACTTCCTGGAGCGCGGTGAAACGATTGTTTCCGGTACGGTCAAGCGCATGGATAAGGGCGATGCCATTATCGAAATGGGCAAGATCGAGGCGCGTTTGCCTCGTTCGGAAATGATCCCCAAGGAAAATATCCGTGTGGGCGATCGCGTTCGTGCCTGGGTACAGAAAGTGGATTACGCCGCTCGTGGCCAACAGGTCATCTTGTCGCGTACCGCTCCTGACTTTATTAAAGAACTGTTCGAGAACGAAGTACCCGAGATCGAACAGGGTCTGCTGGAAATCAAGGCCGCTGCCCGTGATGCGGGTGTGCGTGCCAAGATCGCCGTTATTGCTTACGACAAGCGTATCGATCCTATCGGTACTTGCGTGGGCATGCGAGGTTCGCGCGTTACTGCCGTGCGTAACGAGCTGGGCGGCGAACAGGTCGATATCGTGTTGTGGGCCGATGATCCGGCCGAGTTTGTGATCGGTGCCTTGGCTCCGGCACATGTCGAATCCATTTTGGTGGACGAAGACAAACACGCCATGGACGTGGTGGTAGACGAAGAAAATCTGCCCAAGGCGATTGGTTCGCGTGGTCAGAACGTGCGTCTGGCATCGGAGTTGACCGGCTGGCAGATCAACATCATGACACCGGAAGAAAGCCGCAACCGACAGGACGAAGAGCGCGAAGAATTGCGCGCCATGTTCATGTCCCGTCTGGATGTGGACGAAGCCGTGGCCGATATTCTGATCGACGAAGGGTTTACCGGTTTGGAGGAAATCGCTTACGTGCCTATGCAGGAATTGCAGGATATCGAGGCCTTTGACGAGGAAACCGTCAACGAGCTGCGTGCCCGCGCCCGCAATGCACTGCTGAGCGAGGCCATTGCCAAGGAAGAATTGGTACAGACCGCGGTCAAGGAACTGGCAGGAATCGAGGGCATGACGCCCGAGCTGATCGCCGTACTGGCTGAAAACGAGATTACAACGCTGGATGAACTGGCGGAACTGGCAACAGACGAACTGTCCGAGATGACCGGCCTGGCGCAAGATGCAGCCAGCGACCTGATCATGCGTGCCCGTGCCCACTGGTTTGACGACGAGGCCTGATATGTCTAGCTAGGTCCCGCGCGTTGTATTCATTAAGAATAGTTGTAGTAAAGCAAGAGAGAGTCGAATGTCGAGTAACACTGTCGCCCAGTTCGCTCAAGAACTGAAAATGCCTGCGAATGTTCTGCTGGAGCAGTTGCGTAGCGCAGGTATTGAGCTCAAATCAGTTGATGACGCCATCACTGATTCGGATAAGGCGAAGCTGCTTGAATCGTTGCGCCGCTCGCACGGCAGTCAGGAAGGTCAGAAGATCACCCTGACTCGTCGTCAAACATCGGAGATCCGTCAGGATGACGGGTCGGGTCGTTCCCGCACGATTCAGGTGGAAACACGCAAAAAACGTGTGTTTGTAAAGCGTGATCCCTCCGAGCTGGTGGCAGAAGCCAATGCGGCATTGGCACAGGAAAATGCAAAGGAGCAAGCTGCTCAGGCCCAAGCGGCCAGTCAGGAAAAGCCGGCTGTTGAACAGGCGCCCGCCGCGCCTGTCAGCGAGCCCGTGGCTCCTGTGGCCGCCGCTCCCGAGACTCCTGTGCAAGAGCAAGCCCCTGTTGAGTCTAAGCCTGAGCCCAAGCCAGAGCCTGAGCCCGAGGTGGTCGCCGCTCCTGAGCCGACTCCTGTTGTTGAGCCCGCGCCCGAACCTGCTGCTCCTGCAGAGCCCGTTGTGGCTGCGCAGGAAAACCCAAGCCAACCCGAGCCCCAGCCTCAGGAACACGCCCCTGCGGCATCGGAACCCTCCGAAGCCGCTGCAGAGCCTGTTCAGGAAAGGGTCGAATCGGCTCCCTCTCCTACGGCCCAAGAAAAGCCTGTGGAACCTACTAAATCTGTGAACGACGCCCGTCAAGCTAACTCTGTGAATAAAAATCAGCACCCTCAAGGGACAAAAACGCCCACTTCGACTGGAAAACCTCGGGATATGGCCACCAATAGCCAGCGCCGTGCCGTGCGTGGCCCGGTGATTCCTCCTGTTGCCGCCGATGTGGAGCAAGACCAGGATCGTGATCGCGCCCGTAAGGCAGCAGAGGCGGAAGCCGCTGCGTTGCGCGATATGTTGAACCGTCCTCGTAAAGTCTTGCGTGCTCCCGAGCCAGAGGCTGACAGCAAGGCAGGTGCCAAGGGCGCTCAGAAAAAAGAGGTCAAAGGCGCCAAGGCTGAGAAGGTTCCAGGCAAACCCGTCAAGACTGACAGTACGCCTGGCTGGACCAGCGATGCCAGCCGTAAGAAGCAGCCTTCCAAGGCTGATGTGGCCTCCGCCGGTGCCGGTGGTGGTCGTGAAGGCTGGAAAGCCAACGCCAAGGCAGGCCGTGGCAAGGGTGGCCGTGGTGGCCGCAATGCTCAGGCCGAGCGTCGCGAACCACAAGTGGCAGAATTCATTGCCCGTGAAGTACACGTGCCTGAAACCATTTCGGTCAGCGACCTGGCTCACCGTATGGCCGTCAAGGCAGCCGAGGTGATCAAGCACCTGATGAAACTGGGTCAGATGGTCACCATCAACCAGGTGCTGGATCAGGAAACGGCCATGATTTTGGTCGAAGAGCTGGGTCACAAGGCCATTGCCGCCAAGCTGGACGATCCTGAAGCCTTCCTGGTGGATACGGATGCCCAAAACGATGCTGAACTGAAGCCTCGTGCTCCAGTGGTAACCGTGATGGGTCACGTTGACCACGGTAAAACGTCGCTGCTGGACTACATCCGTCGCGCCAAGATCGCGTCGGGCGAAGCCGGTGGTATTACGCAGCACATCGGTGCTTACAACGTGAAAACGGATCGCGGCACCGCCACTTTCCTGGATACCCCCGGTCACGAAGCCTTTACGGCCATGCGTGCTCGCGGTACCAAGGCTACGGACATCGTGATTTTGGTGGTGGCTGCAGATGACGGCGTGATGCCTCAGACTCGTGAAGCCATTCACCACGCTCGCGCCGCTGGCGTGCCACTGGTGGTGGCGATCAACAAGATCGACAAGCCCGAAGCTAACCCAGAGCGCGTCAAGCAAGAGCTGGTAGCCGAGGAAGTGGTGCCCGAAGAATACGGTGGCGATGTGCCCTTTATTCCTGTGTCGGCCAAGAGCGGCCAGGGCATCGACGAGTTGCTGGAAAACGTCCTGTTGCAAGCGGAAATGCTGGAGTTGAAGGCTCCGATTGATGCGCCTGCCAAGGGTACAGTGATCGAGGCCCGTCTGGACAAGGGTCGCGGTCCAGTGGCCACCATTCTGGTGCAAAGCGGTACCTTGAACCGCGGTGACAGCGTACTGGTTGGCGCTTCCTTTGGTCGCGTTCGCGCCATGTTGAACGAAACCGGCAAGTCGCTGAACTCGGCTGGCCCATCGATTCCAGTGGAAATCCAGGGTCTGACCGAAGTGCCAGCAGCGGGTGACGAACTGGTTGTGATGGCTGACGAGCGTAAGGCCCGTGAGATCGCCCTGTTCCGTCAAGGCAAGTTCCGTGATGTGAAACTGTCGCGTCAACAGGCCGCCAAGCTGGAGTCCATGTTCGACAACCTGGGTGAAGGTACGCAAACCCTGTCGCTGATCATCAAAACCGACGTGCAAGGTTCGCAAGAAGCTCTGGTGCAGTCGCTGGTCAAGTTGTCTACCGACGAAGTGCGCGTGGTGGTGGTACACGCGGCTGTGGGTGGCATCTCCGAGAGCGACGTCAACCTGGCTATTGCATCGAACGCGGTGGTAATCGGCTTTAACGTCCGTGCCGAGCAAAGCGCCAAGAAACTGGCCGAAGCCAACGGCATTGATCTGCGTTACTACAACATCATTTACGATGCGGTGGACGAGGTCAAAGCGGCTCTGTCCGGCATGCTGGCTCCCGAGCAGCGCGAAGAAGTCATCGGCATGGTTGAAATTCGCGAAGTCTACAACGTGTCACGTATTGGTAACATCGCCGGGTGTATGGTTACCGAAGGCGTGGTCCGTCGCGACTCGCAAGTTCGCTTGCTGCGCAACAACGTGGTGCATTGGAGTGGCTACCTGGATTCCCTGCGCCGCTTCAAGGACGATGTCAAGGAAGTGCGTTCCGGCTTCGATTGCGGTATCACACTGCGTGGCAACAACGACATCCAAGTGGGCGACCAGCTTGAGATCTTCGAGATCAAAGAGATCGCCCGGACACTGTAATTTATGGCACGACACAAGTCCAAACCAAACCCAGGGCGCAACCTGCGCCTGGCCGACCAGATCCAGAAGGATCTGGCGGTCCTGATCCAGCGCGAGATCGACATGACCCGCGCTGGTTTGATTACCTTGACCGGCGTGGAGCTGTCTCCTGACTACGCACACGCCAAAGTGTATTACTCGGTGCTGGGCGCCGAGCCCGAAGTCGCTCAGGCGGCTTTGACCGAGAAGGCCGGTTGGTTGCACTCGCTGCTGTTCAAGCTGCTGCACATCCATACCGTTCCAACTTTGCATTTTCATCACGACCGACAGTTGGAACGCGGCATGGAGCTCTCCAAGCTCATCGACAGCGCCAACCAGGCCGATAGCCAATTGACTGGCTCCGCGTCCAAGTCGGACGAACCAGACGAACAGCCCTGACGCGGCTGTTGTTTCTTCACGGATTGACACACAATGGCTACGCGAAAACGCGGGCAGTTGATTGATGGTGTGCTGCTACTGGACAAGTCCGACGGAATGTCCAGCAACCACGCTTTGCAGCGTGCCCGCCGCACTCTGGATGCCCGCAAAGCTGGCCATACCGGAACCTTGGACCCGTTTGCGACGGGTCTGCTGGTTTGCTGTTTTGGCCGGGCTACCAAAATTTCTGCCACGATGCTGGAAGCAGACAAAGCCTATGAAGCTACCTTGCAGTTTGGACAAGAAACCGATTCAGGCGACTTGACCGGCAATGTGGTGTCTCAGGCTCCGGCAGATTTTGCCGGCGTCACCCTCGAGGCGCTGGAAGCAGTATTGCCTGCTTTCCGAGGACCCATTACGCAGGTGCCGCCCATGTATTCCGCGCTCAAGCGCGATGGCAAGCCCCTGTATGAATATGCCCGTCAGGGTATAGAGCTGGAACGTGAGGCACGACATCTCGTGATTCACGATTTGCAGGTGCAAGACTTTACGCCGCAATCGGCGCGTTTGTTTGTACGTTGCAGCAAGGGAACCTATATCCGGACCCTGGCGCAAGACATTGGACGTGCTCTGGGGTGTTTTGCCCATCTGACGGCCTTGCGCCGGACAGAATTAGGACCTTTTCATATCGACGACGCCTACACCCTGGATGGGTTGCAGGCGATGGAAGACCCGATGTCGGCCTTGCTGGCCATCGAGAGCTTGCCTACCGAGATTTTGCCCAAAAAACTTCAATCAGAAGGATGAGTTATGAGACGCGCATTGCGCAATGTGGCCATTATTGCCCACGTTGACCACGGGAAGACCACCCTGGTCGATCAATTGTTGAGACAGGCAGGTACGTTCCGTGACAACGAACATATCTCCGAACGTGTCATGGACTCGGGCGATATCGAGAAAGAACGCGGTATTACCATTCTGGCGAAGAACTGTGCCGTCGAATACGAAGGCACCCACATCAACATTATCGACACCCCCGGTCACGCTGACTTCGGTGGTGAGGTCGAGCGCGTGCTGTCCATGGTTGATGGCGTGCTGTTGCTGGTGGACGCGGTGGAAGGCCCTATGCCTCAAACCCGTTTCGTGACTCGTAAAGCGCTGGAACTGGGTTTGCGTCCGATTGTGGTGGTCAACAAAGTTGACCGCCCTGGCGCCCGTCCTGACTTCGCGATCAACGCCACCTTTGATTTGTTCGACAAATTGGGCGCTACCGACGAACAGCTGGACTTCCCCATCATTTACGCATCGGGTCTGTCGGGCTACGCCGGTTTGACCGAAGACGTGCGCGAAGGCGATATGCGTCCTTTGTTCGACGCTATTTTGGAACACGTGCCCCAACGTGAAGACGACGTCAACGCACCCCTGCAACTGCAGATCTGTTCCCTGGATTACAGCTCCTACGTGGGCAAGATCGGTGTAGGCCGTGTGAACCGTGGCCGTGTGCGCGCTGCTCAGGATGTAGTCGTGAAATTTGGTCCTGATGGCGAAGTCATCAAGGGCCGCATCAACCAGGTTCTGAAGTTCAAGGGTCTGGAGCGTGTGTCGGTAGATGAAGCCGAAGCCGGTGACATCGTGCTGATCAACGGTATTGAAGAGTTGGGCATTGGTTGCACGGTAACCGATCCTGCTCACCAGGACGCCTTGCCTTTGCTGCGCATTGACGAGCCTACCCTGACCATGAATTTCATGGTGAACACCTCGCCATTGGCTGGCCGTGAAGGCAAGTTCGTGACCAGCCGTCAGCTGCGCGACCGTCTGGATCGCGAGCTGAAATCCAACGTGGCGCTGCGCGTTAACGAAACCGACGACGATACCGTGTTTGAAGTGTGCGGTCGTGGTGAGTTGCACCTGACCATTCTGATCGAAAACATGCGTCGTGAAGGCTACGAAATGGCCGTATCGCGTCCACGCGTGCTGATTCGTGAAGAAAACGGCGTCAAGATGGAGCCCTACGAGCAACTGACCGTGGACGTCGAAGACGGCCACCAAGGTGGCGTGATGGAAGAGCTGGGTCGCCGTCGTGGTGACTTGCAGGATATGGTTGCCGATGGCCGTGGTCGTACCCGTCTGGAGTACCGTATTCCTGCTCGTGGCCTGATTGGCTTTCAGGGCGAGTTCATGACGCTGACACGTGGTACTGGCCTGATGAGCCACACCTTTGACGAGTTCCGCCCCATGCGTGAAGGCGCGGTTGGCGAGCGTCGTAACGGCGTGCTGATCAGCCAGGACGACGGTGATGCCGTGGCCTACGCCTTGTGGAAACTGCAGGATCGCGGTCGCATGTTTGTGTCTCCCGGTGATGCCCTGTACGAAGGCATGATCATTGGTATTCACAGCCGCGACAACGACCTGGTGGTTAACCCCATCAAGGAAAAGAAACTGACCAACGTGCGTGCTTCCGGCAAGGACGAGCACATTGATCTGGTTCCACCTATCCGCTTGAGCCTGGAATACGCCGTGGACTTCCTGGATGACGATGAGCTGGTTGAAGTGACTCCCAAGTCCATTCGCCTGCGCAAGCGTTACCTGAAAGAACACGAGCGTCGTCGCAGTCAACGCGAAAGTTAATTCTTCGGGTTTTGCGATAGGAGAAAACGCCTGCTTGATGCAGGCGTTTTTTTTATTCTATATTGGCAGGGTTGGGCCATATGTGAGAAAGTTATTAAGAGGCTGGGGTGTATGCATAATCGCCCCGGCTTGTTTTTTAAATCGGCAAAGGGTGTGAGATAAATAAATTTGATTGGATAACTCATCAAAAAAGAAACGGCCGTTTTAATTTCTGCTTAATACTTATTTGATACAAATTGGCTGGACACATTACCAAGCTCGCTTTGCATAGTCTTAGTGATTGCTGTGTACCATCCTGTTTTTGCTTGATTTTTTTGTGAATCAGGGTGCGCTTCACAGTTTCCCCCATTAAGGAGAATACTGATGGTGCAGCATATTGTGATTGTAGGTGGTGGTATTGGCGGTACGATGACCGCCAATCATCTGGTGACCAAGCTATACCCGGAAATTCGTTCGGGCAAAGTCCGCGTTACTCTGTTGTCCAATTCCCCCTGGCATTATTACAAGCCCGCTTTTATGTATGTGGCTTTTGATGCCTTTTTTCGGGACGAGCTGCGGCGACCGCAAATTTCCCTTTTACGCCCTGAAATTGATTTCCAGCTGGAGGAGGTCAGTGGCTTTGATTTCTCAGCCAGCCGTTTGCACTGCGCCAGCGGTAAGAAGATCGATTACGACTATCTGGTGCTGTCTACGGGTTGCGTGCCATCGCCGGAAAAAATTGAGGGCCTGAAAGAGGGCGGTGATCATTTCTATCAGCACGCCCCTGCCCGTCAGTTGGCTGACCGCCTGAGCAGGCTGGAGAAAGGCCGCGTGCTGGTTACCGTCACCTTCCCCAAAACCCATAATGTTCCGCATCAGTGCGGCATCGCGCCGGTAGAAACTACCTTGATGCTGGATGAATACCTGCGTCGTCGTGGCGTACGGGACAAGGTGGAGATTGCCTATACCTATCCCACCACCTCCCAGCTCCTGCGTAATTGCCTGTTCATGCAGAACGAGGTTTGCCAGGTCTTGCCGCCAATTTTTGAGGATAGGGATATCAAGCATCAACGTGGTTTTACCTTGAGCCGAGTGGACCCTGAACGCAAGATTGCGTATTCCGAGGAAGGGGCAGAAGAGCCATTTGACCTTTTGATGGCAACACCGCCAATTACGGCAGTTGCAGCGGTTCGTGATTCGGGGATCTCTCAAGCCGCCGACAACGAGGGCTGGGTCCCCACCGATCATCAAACCATGAAGGTGCTGGGCCTGGACAATGTGTACGTGCTGGGTGACACGGTGGACCTGCCCATCAGTAAAGCAGGTGGCTCATGTCACAACCAGTCGCCTGTGGTGGTCAATAATCTGGCCTCCGAGCTGCGATTCGGGCGTACTTGTGACGAATACGACGGCCGTGTGGTGGCGGTAGCCCAAATGGGTCTGGAGGGGGGGATGCCGCTCTGGTATGACTACAAGGAGGATGTGCATCCTACGCCGCCCACCAAGCTGGGTGGCCTGCTGCGCAAGGGCTTTAATCGGGGTATTTACTGGGCCGTGGCCCGTGGCTTGGTCTAAGTCAGGAGAGACAGATGAATTCGGTATCGGATAAATCCTTGAACCCCGGCGATGCGGGTGCGGCTCAGAAGTCCCCCTCTGCCCTGGAAAGCCTGCTTGGAGAGGATCCGGGCATCAAGGGTCTGGATGAGTTGATCGGCAAGATAGAACCCTTATTGGCCGGTGGTCGTTTGAATCGGGTGGTGGATGCCGTGTCCCTGCTGGCCGATCTGGTGGATATGACGGACGACTATATGCTTGAGAAGCTCATGAAGGGCTTTGAGGAGGGCGTAGGAGCCGCCTGGTCAGTTGGAAACGCGGCCCGTATGGCTGCGGATCAAGTGCGAGCCACGGAGACGACCCCGACTCTGATGGGCCTGATACGCCTGGCCAAGGAGCCAGAAGTGCGTCGCGGTCTGACTTTCTTTTTGATGATGGCCGGTGTGATGGGACGTCAGATGCGCTATCAGAACCTGGATCATACGGGCGATTGACAGGGCGCTTGTGTCGCTAAAGAAAAATGGGCCGCTTTTGCAAGCGGCCCATTTTTTTGCTCAGCACCTCAGCACCTCAGCGTTTAGTGATTCAGGAACGCCATTTGGCGTTTTTCCACAATTCGGAATGCACCGACCAGAATGAAAGACACGCACAGGTAAATCAATGCGGCAATCCCGTAGGAGGTGAAGGTCTGATAGGTGGCTGCATTGGCATCACGCGCGATCTTGAGCAGGTCGGGAACCGTGGCGGTAAAGGCCAGTGAGGTGGCATGCAGCATCAGGACCACTTCATTGCTGTAAGCCGGTAGGACACGACGCAGGGCTTGCGGCAAGATCACGCGGCGGTACAAGGTCCAGCCGGACATGCCATAGGCACGGGCCGACTCGACTTCACCAGAAGGCATGGAGCGGATGGCACCGGCAAAAATTTCGGTGGTGTAGCCGACTGTATTCAAGGTCAGCGCCAGAATCATGCAGTTAAAGCCGCTCATGAAGAAAGCTTCCAGTGCAGGCACCGATTTGACAATGGCCAGCTTGTACATGGCGGTGTAGATCAGCAGGATCTGCACATACAAGGGCGTACCACGGAAAAAATAAGTGAAGGCACCGATAGGGCGCGACAGCCAGGCTTTACCGGAAACGCGGCCAATGGCCATGAAAATCGACAGGAAAAAGCCGATCACGACTGAAATCACCAGCAGCCACAGGGTCATGGCCAGGCCCGAGAGCTGACCATTGCTTTGGTACAGATAGGCGCGCCAGAATTCGTTCAGAACATCCATTAGAACTGCGCTCCTTTCACGCCAATGTTGTAGCGTCGTTCCAGGTAGCCCAGCCCGATATTGCTCACAGCGGTCAGGCCCAGATAGATCAGGGCGGTGATACCCACAAACAAGAAGGAATTGAAGGTCGCGTTCCCCGCGTTTTGGGCAATCTTGACCACATCGCTCAGGCCGATCAAGGACACCAGTGCGGTGGATTTGAGCAGGATTTGCCAGTTATTGCCCAGTCCGGGCAGCGCGTAGCGCATCATTTGCGGGATCTGGATGCGGTGCAGAACTTGCCAGGCGCTCCAGCCACAGGCTTTGCCCGCCTCCATCTGGCCTTTGGGGATGGCCATCAGGGCACCGCGAAAGGTCTCGGCAAAGTAGGCACCATAAATAAAGCCCAGGGTGACCACACCGGCACCGAAGGGATCGATCTCGATCATGTCCCATTCCAGCCAGTCTGTCAGTTCGTTCAACCAGATTTGCAGGCTGAAAAAGAACAACATCAAGAGCACCAGGTCCGGGACGCCCCGAATCAAGGTGGTATACAAACCGCCCACCCAACGCAGCAGCGAAGCGCGAGACAGTTTCATCAGGGCAGCGACCAGACCGAGCACCAGGGAAACCAGCAGCGAGAGCACAGCCAGTTTGATGGTTTCCCAGGTGCCGACCAGCAACTGTGGCCCATAACCGTAAAGCAACATGGTTCAGGTATCCAGGTCAGGGCGCAATGCGAATGTTTTCTTTTTGGAAGTATTTGTCGGCAAAGGTCTGCATGGTGCCATCGGCCTTCATTTCGCGCAGAACTTCATCAATGGTTTTCTTGAGTTTTTTGTTGCCTTTGCGAATGCCCATAGCAATGGGTTCGTTCAAAATGGGGCTGTCGTCCACGGTACTGCCGGTCAGCTCAAAATCGGCGCCGGCCGGTTTGCTCAAAAAGCCTTCGATGGCGTTCTGGGCTTCCTGGAAAGTGGCGTCAACACGGCCGCCGGCCAGGTCATTGAAGGCATCGGTATAGCTGGGGTAAGCCACAATGGTGACACCGTTATTGGCCCAGTTCTGGCGCGCATAGGTTTCCATGGTGGTGCCTTGCTGCACGCCCACACGCTTGCCTTTCAGGGATTCGGCGGTGGGCTCCAGGCCGCTGCCTTTGCGTGCGGCCAGGCGCACCGGCACGATGTACATGGGCTCGCTAAAGTCGATGACCCTGGCGCGCGCCTCTGTAGCTGTCATGGTGGAGTTGGCCAGATCGAACTTGCGGGCTTGCAGGCCGGGGATCAAGCTGTCAAAAGACTGGTCGATCCACACGCACTTGGCCTGCAGGCGTTTACAGATTTCGTTGCCGATATCGATATCAAAGCCTTGCAGCTCGCCACTGGGGTCCAGAAACTCGAAAGGGGGATAGCCCGCTTCCGTGGCAAAACGGATTTCGGATGGTTCGTCTGCGTGAGCGGCAGCGGGTACTAAAGCACTGCAAAAAGCCACCATCAGGAGGCGGGCAAGCATTTTGTTCATGTGAAGGACTCCGGCAAATATCGACTAGCTTGTGGCATTCAATACAAATTCGGCCCTGCTGATGGAGGGCCGAAGAAAGACTGCAAATTTAACCCGTACGCCTTACTGGGGCAATGCGGGTTCCGCCCTAGGCAGCACGCAGCATTGGTTGATGTAGCCCATGACCTCGTCCAAATCGTCGGTCAGGACCAGTAAATTCAGGTCTTTGGGGCCAATCAGCCCCATCTCCATTAAATGCTCACCAATCCAGTCGATCAGGCCGGACCAAAAGGAAGTGCCGATCAGTACAATGGGGGCGGGTGGGACTTTGCCTGTTTGAACCAGGGTCATGACTTCAAACAGCTCGTCCAGGGTGCCAAAGCCGCCAGGCAGGGCAATGTAGGCCCAGCTGTGCATGAAAAAGGTCGCCTTGCGCGAGTAGAAGTATTCGAACTGAAGACTGTGCGTCTGGTAAGGATTGTTGGTGGTTTCGTGGGGCAAGCGTATATTCAGGCCAACACTTTGCCCGCCTGCTTCGTATGCGCCTTTATTGGCGGCTTCCATCAGGCCAGGGCCGCCGCCCGCAATCAGGGTGACGCCCGCTTCGGCCAGCCGACGGCCCAGTTTCTGGGCCAGTTCGTAGTAAGGATGGCCGGGTTTGATGCGTGCGCTGCCGAAAACACTTACGCCAGCACCCATTTCTTTTAATGTATCGACCGCAGTTTGCAGCTCCTTCATGATGGTAGGAATCTGCTCAGAGGCCGGTAAACGGACGATTTTATTGTTAGACATGAAAAAAACCTTGTTGCTCGTTGATGGTTCCAGCTATCTGTACCGAGCGTACCATGCGATGCCTGATCTGCGAAACGCGCAAGGCCAGCCTACAGGCGCCTTGTACGGGGTCATCAATATGTTGCGCCGCCTGCTACAGGATTATCAGGCCGACTATATGGTATGCGTTTTCGATGCCAAGGGCCGCACCTTCCGGGACGATCTGTACGATCAATACAAGGCTAACCGGCCCCCCATGCCCGAAGATATGGCGGAGCAAATAGAGCCTATTCACAAAGCGGTACGCGCCATGGGCTGGCATCTGATTTGTCAGTCCGGCGTGGAGGCTGACGATATCATCGGCACACTTTCTCGTCTGGCGGCCGAAAACGGTATCGAGACGGTAGTCTCTACCGGAGATAAGGACCTGGCCCAGCTGGTCAATGAGCATGTGCAGCTGGTCAACACCATGAGTAACGAAAAGCTGGATATAGAGGGGGTCACCAATAAGTACGGAGTACGCCCAGATCAGATTATCGATTATTTGATGCTGATTGGCGACACCTCGGACAATATTCCGGGCGTACCCAAGGTGGGCCCCAAGACAGCCGCCAAGTGGTTAGGTGAATATGGCAGCCTGGATGAGTTGTTGCAGCATGCCGACAAAATCAAGGGTGTGGCTGGCCAGAATCTGCGCGATTTCAGCGCTAACTTTGAAATGACGCGCAAGCTGGTGACGGTCAAGCTCGATTGTGAGGTGCCTGGTTTTACGGGTGACTTCGGTGCGCTGGAGCCGGAGCCCCGTGACAATGCTGTGTTGCAGGATATCTATGAAACCTATGGTTTCCGCAGCTGGTTGCGTGAATTGACGGATGATCCCAAGCGCGTGCCTGCCCAGGATGCCCGCGTCCAGGCTGAAACGCCTGCGGCACCCGCTGAGCTGGATTATCAGACCGTCACGACGAAAGAGCAATTGCAGTCCTTGCTAAGCCTGCTGGAGAAGGCCGAGCTGGTGGCGCTGGATACGGAAACCACGTCCTTGGACCCTTTGATGGCGCGTCTGGTGGGCTTGTCTGTATCGGTCAAGGCGGGTCAGGCTTTTTATGTGCCGGTTGCTCACCGTGGTTCGCTGGATGTAGAGCAGTTGAATAAAGACGATGTGCTGGAAACTCTACGTCCCTGGCTGGAAAACGCAGAGGCGGCCAAGGTCCTGCACAATGCCAAATACGATACGCATGTCCTGCTCAATGAAAAAGTCAGCTTGCGCGGTATCCGCGAGGACACCATGTTGCAGGCGTATGTCTTGCAGTCGCACAAGCGCGTCAGCATGGATGAGCTGGCCTTGCAATGGCTGGGTTTGAAAGGCACGTCTTACGAGGATATTTGCGGCAAGGGTGCCAAGCAGATCGGTTTTGACGAGGTGGACATCCCTGTTGCGTCTCACTATGCCTGTGAAGATGCGGACTACACCTTGCGTTTGCATCAGTGCCTGCGTCCTCAAGTGGCCAAGCAAGAAGGTCTGGAGCGTATTTATTTGCTGGAAGTGCAGGCTTCGGATGTGCTGACGATTGTGGAGCGCAATGGCGTCAAGATTGATGTGCCTACCTTGGCGCGTCAAAGCCACGAGCTGGGCCAAAAAATGCTGGAGCTGGAAAACAAGGCTTACGAGTTGGCCGACCAGCCTTTCAACATGAACTCCCCCAAGCAAGTGGGCGAGATTCTGTTCGGCAAGCTCGGTATTCCGGTGGTTCGTAAAACGGCCAGTGGTGCTCCGTCTACTGACGAGGACGTCTTGACCCGCTTGGCTCAGGATTACCCCTTGCCGCAGGTGCTGCTGGAGTACCGTGGTCTGGCCAAGCTCAAGTCCACTTATACGGACAAGCTGCCCAAAATGGTGAATCCGGACAGTGGCCGTGTGCATACCCGTTATGCACAGGCTGCCGTGATAACCGGGCGTCTGGCCTCCTCCGATCCTAACTTGCAGAACATTCCGGTGCGTACGGCAGAAGGGCGTCGTGTTCGTGCCGCCTTCGTGTCCGAGTTGGGCAAAGTGGTCTCGGCTGACTATTCCCAGATCGAATTGCGTGTGATGGCGCATGTATCGGGTGACGCCAATTTG
Source organism: Alcaligenes sp. LTN-3 (assembly GCF_059735605.1). Lineage (NCBI taxonomy): Bacteria > Pseudomonadati > Pseudomonadota > Betaproteobacteria > Burkholderiales > Alcaligenaceae > Alcaligenes > Alcaligenes sp. LTN-3. The sequence goes on from NZ_JCAPDN010000002.1 coordinate 960,287, forward strand.
CAGCAGGTCTTTGAGCAGGGTGGGGACGTGCACACAGCGACCGCTGCCGAGATTTTTGGTGTGGATGCCAAAGATGTTAGCTCTGACCAGCGCCGTGCCGCCAAGGCGATTAACTTTGGTCTGATCTACGGCATGGGTGAGTTTGGTCTGGCCAGCAACCTGGGCATTACCCGTGATGCTGCCCGTGCTTATATTGATCGCTACTTCGCTCGCTATCCTGGCGTGGCCAGCTATATGACTCGCATCAAAGCCCAGGCTCATGAGCAAGGTTATGTGGAAACCGTGTTTGGTCGCCGCCTATGGCTGCCGGAACTGAAAGGTGCAAAAGGGCCGCGCATGGCCGGTGCAGAGCGTGCCGCCATTAATGCACCGATGCAGGGCACGTCGGCTGACCTGATCAAGATGGCCATGGTGGCTGTGCAGCGTTGGCTGGAAGAAAAGGGCCTGCGCACGCAGATGGTGATGCAGGTCCATGACGAACTGGTATTCGATGTACCTGAGGACGAGCTGGATATTTTGCGTGAAAACCTGCCTGGCCTGATGTGCAATGTGGCCAAGCTGGATGTCCCACTGGTTGCCGAGGTGGGGGTGGGCGATAACTGGGAACAGGCGCACTAAAGGCTTCTTATGGACTCAACAGCAAGGCGACCTGATGGTCGCCTTGCTTGTTTTCGAGTCGCTGGAGTTTCGCGGGCCGGGTGTGGCACGCTTTGATGATGTATCTAGTCCTCGTTGGAGCGTACCCGGTTGGGAAGCAGCTCGTCGTGCTTGGCTAGAATCGGATAGGCTGCCGCGCTGACCAGATAGGAGTTAATGGTGCGCACGTCACGCAAGATCTCCAGATACAAGGAGCCTTGCTCGGCAACGTCCAACTGACCGGCCTTGATCTGGCGAAGATGACGGTCCGCAGCTGCAACTTCCAGTTCGCGGAAAAAGTCTTTTTCAAACGCCAGGAAGCGGGCCGTTTTGACGTCCTCGGCTACAAACAGGGCTGCGGCCTGACGTTGGTTGCGAATTAGCCTGTCCATGACCTTGCCGATCTCGGCTTGCTCTTCCGTTTGCAGTATCCAGCCCTGTTTGCGCAGCTTGGCCGTATGGCTGAGCAAGCCATTGACGCTGATGGTGGCGGCGTGCGAGATATTGGTGGAAAAAGTCAGAATATCGTTCAGGCGACGCGTATCTTTCTTGTTCAGGTTTTCCTGATCCATGCTGGCCAGATATGTAGTGATCAATGGCTCCAGACGGTTGACGGCATTGCTGATATAGCGCGCATGGTTAATGCTTTGGGCACTATTGCTCAGCATGTTCTGGCGGGCCGTGTCCAGGATCTCTTGCAACATATCAGACAGGCGCAGTGCTTCCCGCGCCGCATTGCCCAGGGCCACCGCAGGGACTTCCTGGGCAGATTGGTCCAGATACAAAGGCAGGCCAGGATCATCCGGGTCGGTGCGACGGGGCAGATAACGGCTCAGCAGGCGCGAATAGGGTTTGAGCAAAGGCAGGAACAAGGCCGCCACGGCCAGATTGAAGAAGGTGTGGAAGTTGGCCACGGCACGGGCGGGTTCATCGGTGAACCAGCTCATCAAATCCGGAATCCAGGGCAACACAATCATGCCAATCAGACAGCCAAACACACGTGTGCCTAAGTTGCCTATGGGCACACGTTTGTTGGCTGGGTCTTTCGTGCTGCCAGCCCCTTCCAGAATCGGGTTGATGGCGGTACCCACGTTAGCACCCAGCACCAGCGCGTAGGTTAGCTGCGGGTCCATATGCTGATGGCTGGCCAGCGAGATGATCAGCACCACAATAGCCACACTGGAGTGCGCGGCCCAGGTCAGCAGTGCCGCCAGCAACATACCCGTCATGGGACTGCCTGCCAGAGCTTCCAGAATGGTTTGCAGCAGGGGGGCGTCCTGAATGGGCGAGAACAGGCCCACTAACTCATGCAAGGACAGCAGCAAAAGGCCCAGGCCAATAAAGACGCGGCCCAGGTCGCGTCGGCGTCCAGGCTCTTGCGAGCGGAACAACCAAACACCCAGAAGAATCAGGGCAGGAGCCAGCGCGGTCATCTTGAAGGACAGCAGTTGCACGATCAGCGTCGTGCCCACATTGGCGCCCAACATGGCGGCCAGGGCCGGAACCAGGGCAACCATGCCGGTGGCGGCAAAGCTGGTAATCATCAGACCGGTGGCGGTACTGCTTTGAATGGCGGCGGTAATGGCCGCACCCGCAAAAAAGGCGCGACGGGGGCGACCCAATGCGTGACCCATCCAGATGCCCAGTTCGGCACCGAAGGCGCGTTGCACACCGCTTTGCACCATGTGGATACCCCACAGGAGCAAAGCGATATATCCCCCGAAATCGAGAAGTGCGAAGATTTCTTTCATGGCTAAATAATAGCCCAGCGCATCTTACAAGCGTGAGTCTCAGAATTAGGGGGAGCACACTCAGGTCTTGGGGCTTATGCCGCGCTTGGACTGTAGGGGCTGGCCGACTCTGGTTGGTCTAATATTTTCAGGGGAGCTATGCATGGCAAGGAGGCAGTTTGCACTAAGAAATGAAAACGCCCCAAAAGCCTATGTGCTTTTGGGGCGTTTTGTTGGGTTGTGCCGTTCAGGCTGCCGGTGTGCTTAGACCGATTGGGCGTTTTGCAAAGCCTGGATACGTGCCGCGATAGGAGGGTGGGATGCAAAGATCGCGCTGATCGAACGACCACCCGAAATACCGGAGGCCTCAAAGTTCTTGGGCAGCTCACCAGGAGCCATGCCACCCAGACGGGCCAGAGCATGGATCATGGGCTGGCGCGAACCCAGCAACTGGGCGGAACCGGCATCGGCGCGGTATTCACGCTGACGGGAGAACCAGGCCACGATGATGGAGGCCAGCACGCCAAAAATCAGCTCAAACACAAAAACCGAGGCGTAGTAACCCATGCCCACGTCGCGATCGTTGCGCAACAGCACGCGGTCCACAAAGTAGCCAGCCAGACGGGCCAGGAAGATCACAAAGGTATTCACCACGCCCTGGATCAAGGTCAGGGTGACCATGTCGCCGTTGGCAATGTGGGCAACCTCATGACCGAGCACCGCCATGACTTCTTCTTCGGTCATGCCGCGCAACAAGCCTGTGGACACGGCGACCAGAGCATCGTTCTTGAAGGCGCCAGTGGCAAACGCGTTGGGCTCGCCGTCGTAAATAGCCACTTCTGGGCGGCCAATACCGGCGCGGTCCGCCAGTTGGTGCACGGTATCGACCAGCCACGCTTCTTCCGCGTTGGCGGGGGCGTTGGGATCAATGACACGCGCGTTCACGCTTTGCTTGGCCATCCACTTGCTCATCAGCAAGGAAATGATGGCGCCGGTGAAACCGACCAAGGCCGAGAAAATCAGCAATTGAGTCAGATCCAGACCTTGCGCGTTCAGGTAACGTCCCACACCCAAAATATTCATGGAGGCGCTGAGCACCAGCATGACGGCCAAGTTGGTTATTAAAAAAAGGACAATTCGTTTCATGAATGCGGATTCCGGTATGACAAAAGAAATCGTGACCGTGGAAAGACGATCGGCCCGAATTTTAGCCTTGATTCCAGGCGTGATAATAAAAGATTCAGCCTTTAGTCAGCTTTTGATCAAGATAGTTTCTTGAGCTGTCTTTCAAGCTGTGGTCTAACTGGTCTGGATATGGGGTTACCGAGCCACTTTTGCAAGGCGGAGAGTATAGTAGTGGCTTTCCCTTATTACTGATTTGGTCTGATCACATGCAGTCATTGTGGATGCTGGTAGCCTGCGCCATGTTTGCCATTATGGGGGCCTGTGTCAAAGTGTCCGCCGATGCTGGGGCGTCGATGGCACAAATCGTTTTGTTCCGGGGTGTGCCCTCGGTCCTGCTGTTAGTGTTCTGGGCCAAGAGCCGTGGTTTGCGGCTGGCCCCTCAAAGTTGGAAGCTGCATATCCGGCGTAACGTTTCCGGGGTCAGTTCCATGTGGTTGGGTTTTCTGGCCCTGGCAAATCTGCCCTTGTCCACGGCCGTCAGCCTGAATTACACCGCTCCCTTATTTATTGCTTTCTGGATGCTGGCCTGGGGTGGCACCCAGCGCGACCCTGTGCGTCTGATTGCGGTGCTCTTGGGTTTTTTGGGTGTGATCGGTGTGCTGCGTCCCAGTATTACGCCCGATCAATGGTGGGCTGCCATGCTGGGCCTATGCGCCGGCGCTTTGAGCGCGGTGGCCATGATGCAGGTACGTGCTCTAGGACGTTCAGGTGAGCCTGAATGGCGCACCGTGCTGCTGTTTTCCTGTTTTGTCGTATGCTCCAGTCTGGTTGGCCTTTTGTGGGAAGGTTGGCGCGAACTGAGCTGGCGCGCCTGGCTGTCCCTGTTGGGCGTAGGCTTGTCTGGTTTGTTTGGGCAACTGACCATGACGCGTGCTTTTGGACTGGGTTCGGCCTTGTTGACCGCAGCCTTGCAATACACCACCATTATTTTCGCCGCCCTGATTGGTATCGCTTTCTGGGGGGATGTGCCTGACGGGGTAGCCTGGGCAGGTATGGCATTGATTATCGGGTCTGGCCTGTTGTCAGCCTGGCGCACCTACAGCGAGGATCGTATCTTGCGAGGTCAGGCCGCGGCAGCCGAGCGGGCTCCCGTCAAGGAGGCAGAACGTGTTTGAATTTCTGATTAGCGCAGAACAAGTCCAGGCCAATCTGAATAACTCAGAGTGCTTGATTCTGGATGTACGCCATGACTTGATCGACCATCAAGCAGGACGACGCGCTTATGAGCAGGGGCATATTCCAGGTGCGGTGTTTCTGGATCACGAGGTTGATCTGGCTGCTCCCAAGACCGGGCTGAATGGCCGTCATCCTTTGCCCAGTCGTCAGGTGCTGGCCCAGCTTTTGCAGCAAAGCGGCTTGCGTGACGGCATGCAGGTTGTGGTCTACGATGCCCAGGGTTCCTTGTTTGCCAGCCATATGTGGTGGATGCTGCGTTGGTTGGGGCATCCCCAGGTCGCCATTCTGGATGGTGGCTGGCAGGCCTGGCAACAACTGGGCGGAGCCCAAGAAAGCGGCCCGGCTAGGCCCGCCCCGGCAGCGGCTGAATTGAGCATCCCTGAACAGGCGGCCATGCCTACCGTGCAAACGGATCAGGTACTGAAGAACCTGTCCAAACCTATTTTCACCGTGCTGGATGCGCGCGCTGCCGAACGATATCGCGGAGATGTGGAACCGATGGACCCGGTCGCGGGTCATATCCCCGACGCGTTGAACCGTTCGCACCTTAATAATCTGGATGAACAAGGGCGCTTCAAGCCGGCTGAGCAGCTACGTCAGGAGTATCAGGACTTGCTGGGGACGATTTCGGCAGAGATGGTGGTCCATCAGTGTGGTTCGGGTATTACGGCTTGTCACAATCTTTTTGCCATGGAATTGGCAGGGCTGTCTGGCTCTCGCATTTATCCAGGCTCCTGGAGTGAATGGGTCAGTGACGCCAGCCGGCCTGTTGCGCGCAGCTAGTCAAAGGCAAGAGACTTCTGGTGCTGAGAAAGCCGCCCCAAAGCGGCTTTTTTACTGTCAGGTGACTCTAAGGCTCGGCGCCCCCGGTAAAAAGCGTCCTCGTGGGAGGGCGGCAAGCCACAGGCTCCCGTACAATGCCACATCCAATTGTGGCCTCAGGTAGTCCGGACGGCCCTCATTGATCAGGAATAGTTATGGTTAAATCTCGCGATGATAATCAAAGTGCCCAGGCGCCAGACCAGCAGGATTTTGAGTCCGCTCTGGCGCAATTGGAAGCGCTGGTCGCTCGCATGGAAAGCGGGGCGCTGCCGCTGGAGCAGGCTTTGCAGGCTTACGAGCAGGGTGTGGAGTTAGCCCAATTGTGTCAGCGCAAACTAGACCTTGCCCAGGAACAGGTCAGTGTATTGCAGGGCAATCTGCTGCGTCCCTTGTCGGGGGATGAGGCTGTTGGAGATAGTTAAGATGAGTTCTACCAGTTTTTCTGATTGGCTGCAGGCGCGGGTTGAGCAAACTGAGACCGTACTGGATCAGTCCTTGCCCCCTGTCAGCCAGGAACCTGCTCGTTTGCACGAAGCCATGCGCTATAGTGTGCTGGGTGGTGGCAAGCGTGTGCGTGCTGCCTTGGTCTATGCCGCAGGCGAGGCCGCCCTGCAAGGCAAGCCTATGGCGGCTGCCCAACTGAAAGCATTGGAGCTGGCTGCGGCGGCGGTGGAGTTGATTCACGCCTACTCGCTGGTTCATGATGATTTGCCTTGCATGGACGACGATAAATTGCGTCGTGGTCGCCCAACTACCCATGTCCAGTTTGATGAAGCCTGCGCCATGCTGGCAGGCGATGCCTTACAGCCCTTGGCCTTCGAGCTGTTGGCGCAAATGCCGATTGCCCCTGCCTTGATCGTGCAAGCCATTACCCAATTGGCTCAGGCTGCGGGCAGTGCCGGCATGGCTGGTGGTCAGGCGATTGATTGTGAAAGCGTGGGCATTGCCCTGGACCGCGATCAACTGCAAGAAATGCACAGCATGAAAACCGGCGCCATGTTGCAGGCCAGCGTGTTGTTGGGTGGTATTGTGGCGGGTGCCTCATCCACTGTACGTAATGGTTTGGAAGAGTATGCCCAGGCCGTCGGTCTGGCTTTCCAGGTCGTGGACGATATTCTGGATGTGACAGCCGATACCGCCACGCTGGGCAAGACAGCCGGTAAAGATGCGGCCGATAACAAGCCTACCTATGTCTCCATCCTGGGTATGGACGGATCGCGCGAGTTGCTCGGTGCCCTGAATGAGCAGGCTCAGTTGGCTTTGCGTCCCTTGGGGCCTGCCGCTGCGCGCCTGATGCAACTGGCTGACTATATCGTGGGCCGCAATCATTAAGCGACGTGGGCCTGTGCTACTTTGGCACAGGCCGCGAAGCGTTTTACAATAGCCGATTGGCGATTGTCTTTGGACAGTCGTTTCACTTATTTGCCCGGATAGACGTCTTTAGTATGACAACCGTTTCCCTAGAGCAGATTCAGTCTCCCGCCGACTTGCGCCAGCTTGATCAACGTGATCTTCCCGAGCTGGCACGACAACTGCGCGAGTTTGTTCTGCAGTCCGTATCCAAAACCGGTGGGCATTTGTCGTCCAATCTGGGCACGGTTGAATTGACCACCGCCTTGCACTATGTGTTCGAGACGCCCCATGACCGTATCGTGTGGGATGTGGGTCATCAGTCCTATCCGCACAAGATTCTGACTGGCCGGCGCGATCAGATGGGAAGCTTGCGTCAGCAAGATGGCATCTCCGGTTTCCCCAAGCGTTCCGAGTCTGAGTACGACGACTTTGGCACCGCACATTCCTCGACCTCGATTTCCGCGGTATTGGGTATGGCCGTGGCCTCGCGCAATGCCGGGATCGAGCGTCAGCACATTGCCGTGATCGGCGATGGGGCGATGACCGCTGGCATGGCCTTTGAAGCCCTGAACAATGCCGGTGTCACCCCCGATGTGAATGTGCTGGTGGTGCTGAACGACAATGACATGTCGATCTCCCCGCCGGTAGGTGCCCTGAACCATTATCTGGCTCGCCTGATGTCGGGCCGCTTTTACGCCGCTGCCAAGAATGTGGGCCGTGCTGTCTTGCAGCATGTGCCGCCCGTTCTGGATCTGGCTCGCAAGTTTGAAGGCCATGCCAAGGGGATTTTGTCTCCGGCCACGCTATTTGAAGAGCTGGGCTTTAATTACGTAGGCCCGATTGACGGCCATGATCTGGACGCGCTGGTCTCTACCTTGAGCAATCTGCGTGATCTGGGTGGTTTGCAGTTCCTGCATGTGGTGACCCGTAAAGGGCAGGGTTACAAGCTGGCCGAGGCAGACCCGGTGCTCTACCACGGCCCTGGCAAGTTCGATCCTTCGGTGGGTTTGGTTAAGCCAACGACCAAGCCGCGCCCGACGTTTACGCAGATCTTTGGCCAGTGGTTGTGCGATATGGCCAAGCAGGACCAGCGCCTATACGGTATTACCCCTGCCATGCGTGAAGGCAGTGGCATGGTGGAGTTCGAGCAGCAGTTTCCCCGTCGTTATTTTGATGTGGGTATCGCCGAACAGCACGCCGTTACGTTTGCGGGTGGCTTGGCCTGTGAAGGACAAAAACCTGTTGTGGCGATTTACTCCACTTTCTTGCAGCGTGGCTACGATCAACTGATTCACGACGTGGCTTTGCAGAATCTGGATGTTACGTTTGCGTTGGACCGTGCCGGTATTGTGGGCGCAGACGGGGCAACGCACGCCGGTAATTACGACATCGCCTTTTTGCGCTGCATTCCAAACATGGTGGTCGCCGCCCCGTCGGACGAGAACGAAACCCGCTTGTTGCTGACCTGTTGCTACCAGCATCCAGGCCCCAGCTCGGTGCGCTATCCTCGTGGAGCAGGTATCGGTGCTGAAGTAGACCAGGCGCTGAACACTGTGCCGCTGGGCAAGGCCAATTTGCGTCGCCAAGGCAAGAATCTGGCCATTTTGGCTTTCGGACCCGTGTTGCACGAGGCCCTGAAAGCGGCCGAGGTTCTGGACGCTACCGTGGTGGATATGCGTTTTGTGAAACCCATGGACGAAGCCTTGCTGCAAGAGCTGGCACAAAGCCATCAGGCTTTTGTGACGGTGGAAGAAGGCTGTTTGATGGGTGGCGCAGGCAGCGCGGTACTGGAGTTTGTCAGCCGTGATGCGCTGGTGATGCCCGTGCTGCAACTGGGCTACCCTGACGAGTTCATTGACCACGGTGATCAGAAGAAAATAGCTCAGGATCTGGGTCTGGATGCCGCAGGCATCGAGCGTTCAATTCGTGAGCGTTTCTCAAGTTTGTTTGAGGTGTAAGGCAATTGCGACGTATTTGAGGTGTTAAATACCCCAATATGCGTGTTCTTGCTAAGGTTATCGAAGCTCGCTTGCTATAAGCGTAAGATAATAATTCATTATTGTTTTTATTTGCGGTTGCGGCTTTGTCGTGGCTGAACCTGATGGATATGAATACAGTGTCGGAATCGCCTTTGGCCATGCCAGATGTGCAAAGCAGCATGGATACACGCCGTGTTGCGATTCAGCGCGTGGGTGTGCGCGGGGTGCGGCATCCGATGATGCTGGACCTGCAGGGGCAGGCCGTGCCCACCGTGGCGCAATGGGAGTTGACGGTGGCCTTGCCGCCCGAAGAAAAAGGCACCCATATGTCGCGCTTTGTGGCTTTGCTGGAAGAGTATCGTCGTCAAGCCATGACGCCTGCCGGTTTTGTGCAGATGGCCCAGACCATGTTGCCCTTGCTCGGTGCCGGGCGTGGTGACATGACGGCCACCTTCCCCGTGTTTCTGGAAAAAGTGGCGCCCGTATCGGGAGTAGCCAGCCTGATGGATTACACCGTTAGCTGGACGGCGCGCGTCGGTGTGGATGCCCAGCCCGAATTTGAATTATCTGTGCTGGTTCCCGTCACCAGCCTGTGCCCGTGCTCCAAGGCAATTTCAGAGTACGGTGCCCATAATCAACGCTCGCACGTCACTGTGCAGGCCGTGTTTGCGGATCCGGCTGCGCTGGATTTGCCTACGCTGATCAAGTCGGTTGAAGAACAGGCGTCCTGTCAGCTGTGGGGCTTGCTCAAGCGCACTGACGAAAAATACGTCACCGAATACGCTTACGACAATCCTAAGTTTGTCGAAGACCTGGTGCGTGATGTGGCCGTCAGTGTGCGTAGCCTGCCCGGAGTGTTGCGTTATAGCATCGAAGCCGAGAATTTTGAGTCGATTCATAATCACTCTGCCTACGCAAGCGTGCAGGGTTAAGGCTTTTGGCTTGTCAGCCAGCCTTTCTTGGTGCTAATATCTATGGTTTCTTGCTCGACCCGGATTGAATGGGCGGGCTGTCGCGCTTGGTGCCTGACTGTGTTTGCAGTAGGTAGTAGGCGATATCCACAAGGAGTTGTTCCATGCGTCACTACGAAGTAGTGTTCATTGTGCATCCCGATCAAAGCGAGCAAGTGCCCGCCATGATCGAGCGCTATTCGGCGATTGTTACTTCCGAAGGCGGTGCTATTCATCGTCTGGAAGACTGGGGCCGCCGTCAACTGGCTTACCCAATCCAGAAACTGGTCAAGGCTCACTACGTGTGCCTGAACATCGAATGCGGTCAGTCCACCTTGGACGAACTGGAGCATTCCTTCCGCTACAACGACGCTATCTTGCGTTACCTCGTCGCTGGCACGAAGAAAGCCCCTGAAGGCGCTTCGGTCATGATGAAGTCCGTCGAACGCGAAGAAGCACGTAAAGCAAGTACTGAAGCCAGCGCTCCTGCAGCCGCTGACGCTGAAGCTCAAGCTGAAGAGTAATAGCTCCGACTGCGTGAACCAGTTCTCTCTTGCCGGTCAGCTTATCGACATCAAGCCCTTGCGTTATACGCCGGCGGGTGTCCCAGCTCTGGAGTTGGTTCTGGAACACGAATCTTCCGTAATGGAAGCCGGTCACTCCCGGCAAATCGCTTTGACGATGCAGGCAGTGGCTCTGGGAAATAATGCATTGGGTCTGGCAGACACTCCTTTGGGAGCCCGTTTGCAACTACAAGGTTTTATTGCCCCCGCCCGTAAAGGCTCGACGCGTCTGGTGCTGCATATACAGCACTACCAGCGCCACTTTCCGGGACAAGGCTCTGTTACGGTTTGACTGGTCTGGCTCGATCGTCGCGAAGTGTTCAACACCTCGCTTCACACTGAATTCTTCCGGGTATAGCCCGGTTACTAACGAGGCACAAAATGGCTTTCCGTAGAGGCAAAGACAAAAAACGCAAATTTGCACAACAGAACCCACTGTTCAAACGCCGCAAGTTCTGCCGCTTCACCGTCGCTGGCGTTGAAGAAATTGATTACAAAGATCTGGACACCCTGCGTGATTTCATCCAGGAAAATGGCAAGATCATCCCTGCACGTTTGACGGGCACCAAAGCCCACTACCAGCGTCAGCTGGACACCGCTGTCAAGCGCGCTCGTTTCCTGGCTCTGTTGCCGTACACCGACAACCACAAATAATCCAGAGGAACCTTAGTCATGCAAGTTATTTTGCTCGAAAAAGTCGCCAACCTGGGTAATCTGGGTGACGTTGTGCGCGTACGTGATGGTTACGCCCGTAATTTCCTGCTGCCACGCAAAGTTGCCCGCCGTGCTACGGCTGCTGCTCTGCAAGAGTTCGAAGCACGTCGTGCCGAACTGGAGAAGCTGCAAGCTGAAAAGCTGGCCGCTGCTCAGGCTCAAAACGAAAAGCTGAACGGCCAAACTTTCACCCTGGTTCAAAAAGCCGGCGTGGACGGTCGTCTGTTCGGTTCCGTGACCACCATGGACATCGCCAATGCATTGCAAAATGCGGGCTTTGCCGACCTGGTCAAGACTCAGGTTCGTCTGCCCGACGGCCACCTGAAAGCCGTTGGCGAGTACTCCGTTCAGGTTGCTCTGCACCCTGACGTGACTGCTGAAATCAACGTTGTGGTTCAAGGCGACGTAGCCTAAGACTAGTGCGTTGACGCATGGTACATTCCTTCATGGGGTGTATCTGCCAAGCTAAGAAAAAGCCGGTGCAAGCCGGCTTTTTTGTTTTCTCTTCGTTCAGTCCGAGTAGCGCCAGCACGCCTGCCGCGTGGCTGTGTCCTCGTCTTCGGTCTTGTCAGCCCACTACGCTGTTGAGCCTGACTGTTCTGCCCCCAGATACACGTTTAAGACCGCACAACAGATCCTGTTGGCTGCGGCGTCGATTTTTTTCCTTGATTTGAAGGTATATGCATGGAAAGCAAGTCAGCCAAATCCGATTCAACATTGGATTACCTGAGGGTCCCGCCTCATTCCATTGAGGCGGAGCAGTCGGTGCTCGGTGGCTTGTTGCTCGATAATGCCGCGTTTGACCGAGTGGCCGACATTGTCACCGACGAGGACTTTTATCGTTTTGATCACAAGCTGATCTGGCAACACATTACCCGTTTGATTGGTCTGGCTCGTCCTGCCGACGTGGTCACGGTGTTCGAGTCCCTGTCGGTTGCGGGCAAGCAGGAAGAGGTGGGCGGCCTGGCGTATCTGAATGCCCTGGCCCACAACACGCCATCGGCTGCCAACATTCGTCGCTACGCCGAAATCGTGCGCGAGCGCTCCACGCTGCGCAAGCTGGTCACAGTAGCTGATGATATTTCCTCAGCTGCGTTTAACCCTCAGGGCAAGGAAGCCCGCCAGATTCTGGATGAAGCGGAAACCCGCGTGTTTCAGATCGCTCAGGAAGGGGCGCGCGGCTCTCAGGGTTTTCTGGAAATCCAGCCTTTGCTCAGCCAAGTGGTAGAGCGTATTGACGAGCTCTACCATCGTGAAGGCGACTCGGAAGTGACCGGGGTGCCTACGGGTTTTGTGGATCTGGACAAGATGACCTCGGGCCTGCAAGCCGGTGACCTGGTGATTGTGGCGGGTCGTCCTTCCATGGGTAAAACCTCGTTCTCCATGAACATTGGCGAACACGTAGCCATTGCCCAGGGTTTGCCGGTGGCCGTGTTTTCCATGGAAATGGGCGCGGTGCAGTTGGCTATGCGTATGGTGGGCTCGGTCGGTTTGCTGGACCAGCACCGCATGCGTACCGGCAAGCTGACTGCCGATGATTGGCCGCGCTTGACGCACGCGGTGCAGCAGGTGCAGGAAGCCCAGATTTACATTGATGAAACGCCCGGTCTGTCCTCCATGGAAGTGCGGGCGCGGGCTCGACGATTGGCGCGGCAGTGTGGCCAGCTTGGCTTGATCATCATCGACTATTTGCAGCTGATGTCCTCAAGCGGTGGCGAAAACCGGGCAACGGAAATTTCTGAAATCAGTCGTTCCTTGAAAGGCTTGGCCAAAGAGCTGAACTGTCCCTTGATTGCCTTGTCGCAGTTGAACCGAAGTCTGGAACAGCGGCCCAACAAGCGTCCTGTGATGAGTGACTTGCGGGAGTCGGGTGCTATTGAGCAGGATGCGGACTTGATCTTGTTTATTTACCGTGACGAGGTCTACAACCCTGACTCACCCGACAAGGGCACGGCAGAAATCATTATTGGTAAGCAGCGTAACGGTCCTATTGGTTCGGTTCGTCTGACCTTTGCTGGCGCCAGTACGCGCTTTTTGGATTACATGCCGACGTAGTAAAGATTGGTATGCGATGCCTACTCGCTGGTGAGTGTTGCTAGGCATCGGGAGCGGGCTACCGCAGAAGAATCAAGGGGAGGCATTTGCCTCCCCTTTGTTATGTTTTACCGGATCAGAGGCAGACCATCAGCAGCAAACGCCACCGGCTCGGCTGGGAGTGGGCTTGTTCTGGCCCTGGAAGGGTGAATCTGAGTTTTGTTGTCCACAGCCTGCAAGCAGGAGAGAAGCCGGCGCGCTGGAGGTTTGGCGATTGATGGGCATAGATAGGCTAGGAGGCTGTTTAAACAGCCTCAATGCCTTTTTAATCTCCGCTGCGGGCAGCTAGTCTTTTCGCCAGCCACGCGCACACCAGTAGTTGCCACTGGTGAAACAGCATGATCGGCAAGATGATGGGCCCGACCATAGCACTGGGGAAAATGACATTGGCAATCGGGATGCCGCTGCTCAGGCTTTTATTGGAGCCGCACATCAGCAGGCTGACTCGGTCCTCAAAGGAAAAGCCCAGCCAGCGCCCCAGGTTCCAGGCCAGCACTTGCGCCAAGGTCAGCAGAACGGCGTTGGACAGTACAATCAGCCCTAGGGCACTGAGCGGGGTGGAGGACCATAGACCGCCCACCACCGCGCCTGAAAAGGCCGTATACACCACCAGCAGGATGGATCCCTGATCCACGACTTTCAGCAGTTGCTGACGTTTCATCACCCAGGCCCCTATCAAGGGACGCAGCAGATGCCCGAAGACAAAGGGGAAAAACAGTTGCAGCATGATCTTCCCCACCGCCTCCAGCGACACCGTTGCCTGGGCGCTGGTCGCGCCGGCCAACATGATGCCGACCAGCAGGGGAGTGATGAATACGCCCAGCAAGGTAGAAGCAGAGGCACTGCAAATTGAAACCGGTACGTTGCCACGTGCCATTGCTGTCAGGGCTACCGCAGACTGCACGGTGCTGGGCAGACAAGCCAGAAACAGAACTCCCAGGTACAGATTGTCTGTCAGCCAGGGACGCAGTACGGCGGCCACGCCACTACCCAGAATAGGGAAGAGCACAAAGGTGACGGACAGAATCAGCAGGTGCAAACGCCAGTGGGACAAGCCACCCCAGATAGCCTCGCGTGATAGGCGGGCACCATGCAGAAAGAACAGCAGGGCAATCGCAATCTGTGTGATGTGTTGAAACAAAGGCACGCCCCAGCCTTGGGCGGGCAGCAGACTGGCAAGCGCAACCGTGGCAAACAGTTTCAGCAAAAACGGGTCAATCGGTAAACGCTTGATCATGCTTGGTGAGCGCTCATGGAAAGCGCCATACGGTAGGCATAGCCCAGGGAGGAAGCATCAGCCTTGCCCTGTCCGGCAATGTCGTATGCCGTGCCATGGTCCACACTGGTGCGGATAAAGGGCAGGCCCACGGTTACGTTCACGCCTTCGTCCAGACCCAGCAGCTTGATGGGGATCAGGCCTTGGTCATGGTATTGGGCCACCACAATATCGAACTCCCCCTGACGTGCTCGCATGAAAATCGTATCGCCGGGCCAGGGGCCGCTGGCCTGGATGCCTTCGGCGCGGGCTTGTTCAATCGCCGGTGTGATCTGTTCTCTATCTTCCAGGCCAAATTTGCCGCCTTCACCAGCATGGGGGTTTAAACCGGCCACCGCCACACGGGGTTTGGCGATTCCGGCCTGGGTGCAGGCCAATTGTGCCAGCCGTATGGTTTGCAGCACGCGCGCTTTCGTAATCAGGGAGGGGACGCGTGCCAGCGGTTCATGAATGGTGACCAGAATGGAGCGCAAGTGCTCGTTGGCCAGCATCATGGCGTAGTGCTCGGTGTGGCTGCGCTCGGCCAGAATCTCGGTATGGCCGGGGGCATCGATACCGCCTTTTTGCATGGCCAGCTTATTCAGCGGGGCGGTGACGATGGCACGGATCAGGCCAGCCTGGGCATCATCAATGGCGTGGCACAGGTATTCGTAGGCACCACGTCCAGCCAGGGCGTGAACTTCGCCATAGGGCAGATCTTCGGGCAGGGCTTGCCAGCGATTCAGTACGGCAATGACCCCTTTGGGCGTGCAAACGGGTTGCTTTACTTCTTCGACCCGCCAGTCCTGGGCAGCGCCAATCAGAGTCAAGGCACGACGCATTGCACCCGGATCGCCATACACGACGGCCGGGTGGGGCAAACCTTCAACCATCAGACGGGCGATAATTTCCGGGCCTATGCCAGCGGCATCGCCCATGGTAAGCCCGATGGGCTGTGCGGTACGTTTCATAACAGTCATTAAAAATCCCCCATGCTGCATCTTCGATCGGCTTGTTGATCGTGGTGTAGCTTGGCGGTAAAAAAAAACCGGGTTCAAGACCCGGTTTGAGTGAGTAGAGATTCGGTTTAGAGTGCGTCGCTGGCGTAATCGGCCAGACGGGAGCGCTCACCACGTTGCAAGGTAATGTGGCCTGCATGCGGCCAGCCTTTGAATCGGTCTACTACGTAGGTCAGTCCCGAACTGCCCTCGGTCAGGTAGGGCGTGTCGATCTGGGCAATATTGCCCAGGCAGACGATTTTAGTTCCAGGGCCGGCCCGCGTCACCAGTGTTTTCATCTGCTTGGGTGTCAGGTTCTGCGCCTCGTCGATGATCAGAAACTTGTTCATGAAGGTACGGCCACGCATGAAGCTCAGGGATTTGACCTTGATCTTGGAGCGCACCAGTTCCATGGTGGAGTTGCGAGGAGCCTCAGTGCCTTGGGGATTGCTCAGGTTGCCGGAGGACTTACCGGTGCCCAGGTGCAGGACTTCCAGGTTGTCTTCCAGGGCCCCCATCCAGGGCTGCATTTTCTCTTCTTCAGTACCAGGCAGAAAACCGATGTCATCACCCACGGGCACCGTGGCACGGGTAATGATGATTTCGTTGTAGCGCTTGGTCTCCAGGGTCTGGGTCAGCGCACTGGCCAGGGCCAACAGCGTTTTACCCGTACCGGCATGACCGAGCAGGGAGATGAAATCAAAATCCGGGTTCATCAACAGGTTCAGGGCAAAGTTCTGTTCGCGGTTGCGAGCCGTAATACCCCAGACATTGTTTTTGCCGTGGCTGTAGTCGCGCAAGGTCGCCAGTACTGCAGTATTGCCGGCGGTCTCACGTACCTGGGCATACAAGGGATCATCGCCTTCGGTAAACACGAACTGGTTGACCATGAACTGGCTGCATAGCGGCCCGCTGATGCGGTAGAAGGTGGTGCCCCCCTGCTGCCAGGACTCCATGTTCTTGCCGTGTTTGGTCCAGAAGTTGTCCGGCAAGGGCATGACACCGTCATACAGCAAGTCGGAGTCATCCAGCACGTGATCGTGGCGGTAGTCTTCGGCCAGCAGGCCCAGGGCCTTGGCTTTCAGGCGCATATTGATGTCTTTGGACACCAGGACCACTTCGCGCTTGGGCATGCTTTGGGTCAGGGCATTGACCACGGCCAAAATTGCGTTGTCAGCCTTGCCCAGCGGCAGTTGGATGGGCAGGCTGGTATCCAGGGCACTGGTCTGGAAGGTAACGGCGCCCAGCGCTTCGGTATTGCCGATGCCATCCAGATTAATGGGTTTGTCCAGACCATGATCGCCCACCAGACCTTCCAGGGATCGGCTAACCTGGCGCGCATTGCGAGCCACTTCTGACAGGCCTTTTTTCTGGTGATCCAGCTCTTCGAGCACCATCATGGGCAAGAAGATGTCGTGCTCTTCAAACTTGAACAGCGAATTGGAGTCGTGCAGTAAAACGTTGGTATCCAGCACAAACAGTTTGCGCTGAGTAGGGGCCAGACGAGTGCGTTTGCCCGACGTGTTGGTCGTGGGCTTGGGCTGCTGGACCGGACTGGCGGCGGCACTTTTGCTGGGAGCTGGCTTGGCGGCGCTGGCGGGAGCTGTTTTGGCCGCCGGCGCTGTTTTGGCAGGCGCCGTCTTTTTTGCACGTGGCTCAACAGCGGCTTTGCGGGCTGGAGCGTTGGGGCTGGCAGGAGGAGATTCGGGTTCGTCTAGTGGTACGGGTGGATCGGCAAGGATGACACTGTCATCTTTTTCGCTAAGCAGGGTTCCCAGCTTGGTGGGCAACGTTGGTAGCGGCATATAACACGTACTCCTGGTTGTGTGCCGACCCGCAGGCCGGCACGGTAAGGTTTCAGGCGGCTTGCTGGACAGCCTGTAATACAGCTTGGACGTGGCCGGGCACTTTGATGCCACGCCATTCTTGAATCAACACACCTTGGGCGTCGATCAAAAAGGTGCTGCGCTCGATGCCACGTACCTGTTTACCGTACATGTTTTTCATTTTCATGACCCCAAACAGTTCGCACAAGCGCTCGTCGGTGTCGGCAAGCAAAGGGAACGTCAGGGCTTGTTTGTCGATAAAACGTTCGTGCGAGCTGAGCGAGTCGCGCGAGGCGCCAATAATTTGCGCACCCGCCGCCTGGAACTCGGGCAGAGCGTCGCGGAAATCTTGGGACTCGGTGGTGCAGCCTGGCGTGTTGTCTTTGGGGTAAAAGTACAACACTGTCATTTTACCTTTCAGGTCAGCCGCGCTGAACTCGCCCTGGGTGGAGGGCACGGAAAAGTCGGGGATAGGGGCACCAATTTGTACGGCAGTCATGCTTTTTCCTGTATCAGTAAGGCCGCAACAACTTTGCGGCCTTCAGCCATGAGGATATTGTAGGTTCTGGCAGCGGCCTGGGTATCCATGATTTCCACACCTATGCCCCACTGCAGCATTTCCTGCGTGACAGCCGGGTGCAAAAAGTGCTGGCGCTGGCCAGTACCAATCAAAATCAGTTCGGGGGCGTTGTCCGGGCGCGCCGGCGGGGCGTCGTCCAGAAAGGCCATAGGGTCTTGCTGGACCGATTCCAGTCCCGCAATCCGGCGTAGCAGCACGGCTGTCAGCTCGGATGCGCTTTGAATGGCCAGGTCCTGAACCGGACCTTCAGGGCTAAAGAAGATGGAATGATCGTGGTTTTGAAAGTTGATCGCCACGTAGTCCTCACCGTAGGCGGTGATGGCATTCATGGCTGGATTGTGTTCGCGTTGCAGTTGCACGATGAGTCTCTCCGGTTTTCAGCTTCGATGATAGCGCAAAGCGCCAGCGTCGATGCGGCACCTGATCTGTTTGCAGTGATTCTCAGTAAGTCAATCATGGATTAAACTCTTTGATTCACTTTTACCTTTTGGTCTGGGTCTTCGCTTTTTCTCATTAAGGAATACCATGATTCGCTTTCCGCGCATCGAGCGTTTGCCGCCTTACGTGTTCAATATTACTGGCGAGCTGAAAATGGCCGCCCGCCGTCGTGGCGAGGACATTATTGATATGTCCATGGGGAACCCAGACGGAGCGACACCGGCGCACATCGTGGAAAAGCTGGTCGAGGCGGCTACCCGCCCTGACACTCATGGATATTCTGTCTCCAAAGGCATCCCGCGTCTGCGCCGCGCCGTGACCAATTGGTACGAGCGCCGCTACAATGTGCACTTGGATCCGGATAGTGAAGCGATCGTTACCATCGGTTCCAAAGAAGGCCTGGCCCACTTGATGCTGGCAACGCTGGACAAGGGCGACACTGTGCTGGTGCCCAATCCCAGTTACCCCATTCATATCTATGGTGCCGTTATTGCCGGTGCCAATATTCGTTCGGTGCCCATGATCCCCGGCGTGGATTTTTTCGAGGAAATCGAAAAAGCCGTGCGGGAGTCCATTCCCAAGCCCAAAATGATGATTCTGGGTTTTCCCAGCAATCCGACAGCCCAGTGCGTGGAACTGTCCTTTTTTGAGCGTATTGTGGCGCTGGCACGCGAGCACAATATTCTGGTGGTACATGATCTGGCCTATGCCGACATTACCTTTGACGGCTACGTGGCCCCCTCCATCATGCAAGTGGAAGGCGCGCGCGATGTAGCGGTCGAGTTTTTTACCATGAGCAAAAGCTACAATATGGCTGGCTGGCGTATTGGCTTCATGGTGGGCAATGCGTCACTGGTCAATGCTCTGGCACGTATCAAGAGCTATCACGACTACGGCACCTTCACACCGATTCAGGTGGCCGCCATTGCGGCGCTGGAAGGGCCACAAGATTGTGTCAAGGAGGTGGTGGAGCAATACCGCCGCCGTCGCGACGTATTGGCCAAGGGCCTGCATGAAGCAGGCTGGATGGTCGATGTCCCCAAGGCATCAATGTATATCTGGGCCAAGATTCCCGAGTTCTACAAGGACATCGGTTCGCTGGAGTTTGCCAAGCGCTTACTGAGCGATGCCAAAGTAGCCGTATCCCCCGGCATCGGCTTTGGTGAGTATGGCGACAACTATGTGCGCTTTGCGCTGATCGAAAACGAGCAACGTACCCGTCAGGCGGTACGCGGCATCAAAGAAATGTTCCGTAAGGACGGATTTGTTCAATGAGTCCTATCAAAGTAGGTTTGCTGGGTTTGGGTGTGGTTGGCAGCGGCACCTGGAACGTATTGAAACGCAATGCAGATGAAATCGCTCGCCGCGCCGGTCGCCGTATTGAGGTGGTCGCTATTGCTGTGCGTGACCTGGAAAAGGCACGTGCGCTGGTGGGGGACGACGTCACCCTGACCACAGACGGCATGGACGTGGTGCGCAACCCCGAGATCGATATTGTGGTCGAGCTGGTGGGGGGCGACACCTTGGCACGCGAATGGGTCATGGAAGCCATTGCTCAGGGCAAGCACGTGGTCACCGCCAACAAGGCGCTGCTGGCCAAGCATGGCAACAAGATTTTTGCCGCGGCTCACGAGCGCAGTGTCATGGTGGCATTTGAAGCCGCTGTGGCCGGTGGTATTCCTATCATCAAGGCAATTCGCGAAGGCCTGACGGCCAACCGTATTCAGTGGCTGGCCGGCATTATCAACGGCACCACCAACTACATCCTGTCCGAAATGCGCAACCGTGGCGTCAGCTTTGCTGAAGCCCTGGCCGATGCCCAGCGTCTAGGCTACGCCGAAGCTGATCCTACTTTCGACATTGAAGGGGTGGACGCGGCGCACAAGCTGAGCCTGCTGGCCTCCTTGGCCTTTGGTATTCCAGTGCAATTTAGCAAGGCCCACGTGGAAGGCATTACCAGCCTGGCACTGGAAGACCTGCAACACGCACAACGCCTGGGCTATAACATCAAGCTGCTGGGAATTACCCGTGCCCGCGAAGAAGGTATTGAGCTGCGCGTACACCCCACACTGGTTCCGCTGCAAAGCATGCTGGCCAATGTGCAAGGTGCCATGAACGCGGTGCTGGTGCATGGCGATGCTGTGGGTCAGACTGTGTACTACGGCGCTGGTGCCGGTGCCTTGCCAACCGCGTCGGCGGTGGTGGCCGATCTGGTAGACGTGACCCGTCTGCAAACCGCAGAACCCGAACACCGCGTGCCCTATCTGGCCTTCCAGCACAACGCCATGTCCGATACCCCCATCTTGCCTATGGATGAAGTGGTGTCCTCGTACTACCTGCGTTTGCGTGTGGACGATCGTCCTGGTGTTTTGGCGGATGTGGCTCGTATTCTGGCGCAAGCCTCGATCTCGATCGGTTCCATGTTCCAGGAACCGGCTGGCGAACAGGCCGATATCATCTTCCTGACGCACGAAGCGCGTGAAGGTGCCATCAATGGCGCTATCAGCCAGATTCAGAATCTGCCTTTTGTACAGTCCGCCGTGACCCGTTTGCGCGTGGAGAATCTGTAATGAATTACGTATCCACCCGTGGCGGCATGAAAGCCCAGCCATTTTCGGACATCTTGCTGGAAGGCTTGGCTCCGGATGGTGGCTTGGCCATGCCAGAAAGCTACCCTCAAGTCAGTGCAGAAACGCTGGAATCCTGGCGCGCACTGAGTTACCCCGAACTGGCCGCCAAAGTGCTGGGCTTGTTTGTCACCGATATTCCGGCGGACGAACTGTCCGCATTGACTGCACGTGCTTACGCCCCCGGCGTGTTCGATAGCGAGCAGGTGGTCCCCGTCAAGGAACTGGAGCCTGGTTTCTCTTTGTTGGGCTTGTCCCAAGGTCCAACCCTGGCTTTTAAAGACATGGCCATGCAGTTTCTGGGCCAAGTGTTCGAGTACGTACTGACACAACGCAACAGCACCCTGAACATTGTGGGCGCCACGTCTGGCGACACAGGTTCGGCGGCAGAATACGCCTTGCGCGGCAAGCGTGGCGTCAGCGTGTTCATGCTCTCGCCTTACGGTCGCATGAGTGCTTTCCAACGCGCTCAGATGTACTCCTTGCAAGACGACAACATCCACAACCTGTCGGTGAAAGGTGTGTTCGATGATTGCCAGGATATCGTCAAAGCCTTGGCTGGTGATCTGGAGTTCAAGTCCAAATGGCATCTGGGTGCCGTGAACTCCATTAACTGGGCACGTATTTCCGCTCAAGTGGTGTACTACTTCTGGGGCTGGCTGCGCAGCACGAATCAGGCTGGTCAAAAGGTGTCGTTTGCCGTTCCTTCGGGTAACTTCGGCAATATTCTGTCGGGTCACATTGCTCGCCAGATGGGTCTGCCTATCGCCAAGCTGGTTCTGGCCACCAACGAAAACAACGTGCTGGAAGAGTTCTTCCGCACGGGTGTTTATCGTCCCCGTGGTTCCGAGCAAACGTATGCCACGTCCAGCCCATCCATGGACATTTCCCGCGCCTCCAACTTCGAGCGCTTTGTGTTTGATCTGCTGGGCCGTGATGGCAGCAAGGTCAAGGCATTGTGGGAACAGTTGAGCAAAGAAGGCCAGTTCGACCTGAGCGAGCATCTGCCACGCTTCCAGGAAGAGTTCGGCTTTGTGGCCGGTGCCAGCTCGCACCAGGATCGTTTGAACACGATCGCCCAGGTGAACCAGCAGTATCAGACGCTGATCGACCCGCACACGGCAGATGCCGTCAAGGTGGCTCAGAACTTCCGCGAAGAAGGTATCCCCATGTTGGTGCTGGAAACCGCGCTGCCTGCCAAGTTCTCCGAAACGATCGAAGAAGCAATTGGTCAGCCGGCGCCAGTGCCTGAACACTTGCGTGGTCTGGCAGATTTGCCGCAAAAAGTGGTCGTGATGGATGCCGATGTCGCTCAAGTACGTCGCTACATCGAGGAACACGCCCCCACCTGATGCCAGCTACCTGCGCTGCTTCTTTGCTGGCGCAGCCATAGCGGCTAGGTAGTCGTTTCAAACCCCGATTTTGATCTTCCTGCTGGTCTGACTGATATTCAGTTTGCTCGGCAGGAAAGCAGAAATCGGGGTTTTTGCATTTTTGGCCGGTTATGCAGCAACAAGACTGGCAGGGCTGTGGCTTGGCAGCCAACTGAACTTTTTCTATCAGGCCTTCATCAAAAACACGGAATATGCGGGCATGATGTCTATGGCCTTTGGTATAGGCAGATAGGCGGCTCGTCTATCGAACATAGAGAAAGGATAGAAAAACCATGAGTAAAACGACCCACGTTAAATTACGCCCTCTGGAGCGTGAGGATTTGCGCTTTGTGCACTTGCTGGACAATAACGCCAGTGTGATGCGCTACTGGTTTGAAGAACCTTACGAAACCTATGGCGAACTGGCAGCTCTGTACGATGAGCACATTCACGATCAGCGTGAGCGCCGTTTTGTGGTGGAGTGGGAAGGGCAGCCATCGGGAGTGGTGGAACTGGTGGAAATTGATTATGTACACCGCCGCGCAGAGTTTCAGATCATTATTGCACCGGAGTTTCAGGGTAAGGGAATTGCCTCGCGGGCGACCAAGCTGGCTATCGAATACGGTTTTGGGGTGTTGAACCTGTACAAGATCGTGCTGATTGTGGACAAGGAAAACCACAAGGCTATCCATATCTATCAGAAGTTTGGTTTTCAGGTGGAAGGTGAGCTCAAGCACGAGTTCTTCATCAACGGCCAATATCGGGATGTGGTGCGTATGCGTTTGTTCCAGGCTGATTTTTTGGCAGCCAACAAGCCAGCCCAGACTTTGTTGACGCCCCTGGCGCAATAGTGCCTTGCCTCGATAGCTCGTGTTTTGAGGGGGGTTACGCGTGGTCGTCGTAGCTAAAGTGGCAACTAAAGCCGAGTCTAAAGTCCAAGCCAAGCCAGCTTAGCGGTAAAGCAAGGACTGAATGAATGCGTAGCTGGAAAGATAGATGCTAGGAATATTCTTTCTGTCTGTGATCCGCTCAGAGCGGGTACTTACAGATGCGCCGCTTTCAGACCACTGCGTACTGCGCCTTCCAGCACACCAGGGTAGCCGGTATCGGTCCAGTCGCCCGCCAGACGAATGGCTGGCCACGGCGTTGTGACCCCAGGGCGGCGCAAGCCGGGAATGGCTGCGAAAGTGGCCCGCTTTTCGATAATCAGCTCGCTGGCGCGCACGGCTGGCATGGCGTGTAGATGCTGGGTTTGAGCGCGCACCTGCTCGATAATGGCGGCAATAGCCTGTTCACGATCCAGGGCTTGCAAACGTACTGCGTCGCTGATGACGATCCCTACCAACGTTTCGCCGCTGCCTGGTTTCAAGGCGCTGTGATCAAACAGCCATTGCCCACCGCTGCCGCTGCTATCGTCTAGCATTAACATGGAGTGGGGCAGGTTCCAGGCTTGCTCCAGTTCCAGATACAGGGTGGCGATAGGGATATAGCTAAACGCCTCCAGATCCGCCAACAACTGTTCGCTGGCTGGGCTGCTAGGCAGGCTATGCAGCAGGCGAGCAGCTTGTACGGGAGGACAAGCCACGATGGCTGCATCAAATTGCAGGCCATCAATGTGTACGCCCGATTCTGTTAGCTCCAGCCTTTGTACCCGGTGGCCTAGCTGTAGCTGAATATCGCGCAGGGCGGGTTCGCACCAGAGCTGGCTTAAGTCTGTCAGCGGGATCAAGGTTTGGCTGGCTTGTCGGGGACCGCCCAGGCTGTCGCGCAGGACATGGGCAAACAATTGGGCGCAGGCTTGTTCAATCGGGGTGTTCATGGCGGCCACACACAGCGGTTGCCAGAATAAGCGGATGACATGCTTGTCTTGTTGATGCTGCTCCAGAAGCTGCAACACGGTCAGACCGGCTGGGGTGCGCCATTGTTGTTTCATCAGCCAGCGGCACAAGCGCGCCAGCTTGATTTTTTGCGACCAGCTCAGGCCTTGGGCACCCAGCAGGCCAGTCAATACATGGAAGGGGGCGGGCAGGGGGCGATTGCGTAGGCGGAAATGCCCATCGGCCGAGATTACGTCCAGATCCTTGCGTTCCAGACGGGAAGCTTCGTCCAGGCCAATTTCCCCCATCAAGCCCAGAATGACGGCGTAGGCGCCCAGCATGATGTGCTGGCCGTTATCGGTGTCGCGCCCCAGATTGGGGCTGTGGATACGGCGGGCACGCCCGCCTATATGGCGGGAGGCTTCAAAGACACTGACCTGATGGCCCTGGGTTTTCAGTCGCCAGGCAGCGGCACAGCCCGCCCAACCCGCCCCGATAACCGCGACTTTCATCGGCCCAGTTTGCGTTGCAAGCTGCGGCCACCCGATACCCAGGTTTTCCAGGCCAGCCAGAACTTGCGAATGGGCGTCAGCGAAATGCGCTGTTCCAGCACATGCCAGCGATCATTGGCAATTTCCACCAGCAGGGCATGGTAGATGGCTGCCATCAACAGGCCGGGGCGTTGTGCCCGACGGTCAACAGCAGGCAGGGCGCGCATGGCCTGGCGGTACAGATCCTGAGCACGTTCGGTTTGAAAAGCCATCAAGGCCTCGAAACGGTCCGAGTGCTGCTGGTCCAGAATCTCGTGGGGCGACACCCCAAACTTGTCCAGATCTTCCTGGGGCAAGTAGATGCGACCACGACGGGCGTCATCACCCACGTCGCGGATGATATTGGTCAGTTGAAATGCCAGGCCCAGCTTTTGTGCATAGTCGCTGGTCTGTTCTTGGGTTTGACCGAAAATACGCGCCGACAGCAGCCCCACCACGCTGGCGGCGTGCCAACAGTAACGTTCCAGCTCGCTCCAACTTGGGTAGCGCATCTGGTCCAGATCCATTTCCATGCCGTCGATCACGGCCAGCAACTCGTCCTGTGGCAGACCAAACGCTTCAATATGAGGAGCCAGGGCCTGCATGACCGGGTGATGGGCACGGCCCTCATACAGATCAGCCACCTGTGTGCGCCACCACACCAGCTTCATGCGGGCGACGGACTCTTCGTGAACCTCGTCCACGACATCGTCCACCTCGCGGCAAAACGCGTACAGCGCCGTGATGGCGCGACGGCGCTCAGGCGGCAGAAACAAAAAGGCGTAGTAGAAGCTGGAGCCGCTTTGGGCTGCCTTGTTCTGACAATACTCGTCTGGGCTCATGGACGTTCAGGGTCGGTAAGAGGTACGGCTCAGGCCGCGGGTAATCAGGCGTAGCCAGTCCAGGCGGGACAGGGTGGGGCGATGGCTAAAGACATCAAACTTTACCGCTTCCAGGCGTTCCAGAATACGCAGGCCGCCCAGTACCATCATTTTCAATTCCAGGCTGATGCGCCCGGACAGGTGGGAGGACAGCAGCAGTCCGGCTTGCAGGCGCTGACGGGCATCGGTCACCAGCAGTTGCATCATTTCCTGCCAGCGTGCATCGGCCTCGGGCTGACGCAGCAGTTGCGTGCGGGCCTGGATGTAATCGTCATCCAGATCATATTGGGCCAGCAGGTCTTGCGGGATATAGACACGGTTCTTGTGCCAGTCCAGCGCCACGTCCTGCCAGAAATTAACCAGTTGCAGCCCCGTGCAGGTGGAGTCGGCCAGCTCGATCAGCTCTGGGCTGTGAGCTTGGTACAGATGCAGCATCAAGCGGCCAACCGGGTTGGCCGAGCGGGTACAGTAATCCAGAACCTGTGCCATATCGCGATAGCGGTGGGTGGTCACGTCCTGGCGGAACGCAGACAGCAGGTCCAAAAAAGGCTTGAGCGGCAATTGGAAGTTGCTGATGCTGCTGGCCAAAGGGACAAAAATTTCGCTGTGCGGGGTATCGGCCAGGACGGGCTGGTGATATTGCAGTTGTTCTATTCCGGCTTCGAACTGCGCCAGCAGTTCCAGGCGCTCGGCAGCGCTTAAATCGCCTTCATCGGCAATGTCGTCGGCGCTGCGGGCAAAACGATAAATATCGGTGACCGGTCGGCGTAGCCGACGAGGTAGCAGCACAGAGGCGACAGGGAAGTTTTCATAGTGCTCGATAGACATAGTCCGCCAGTATACGGCTTTCGTTTCCACTAGGGCTGGTTTAGACTTTCGTATTGCTTCGGGGAGAACCATGCCACGTCCTATCTCGGCCACCATTCATATTGCGTCACTGCGTCACAATCTCGATATGGTTATTCAGAGCCTGAATAACGCTACGGCTCCATCGGGTGTAAAACGGCCTCATATCTGGGCCGTCATGAAGGCCAATGCTTACGGTCATGACATCGAAAATGCGGTGCGGGCTTTCAGTGCCGCCGAAGGCATGGCGATGCTGGATTTAAAAGAGGCCATACGCTGTCGGGCTGCCGGTTGGACCGGCCCTATCATGTTGCTGGAAGGTTTTTTTCAGCCAGAAGATCTGGAGGTGCTGGCCGAGTTCGGTCTGACCACCGTCATCCATTGCCATGAGCAGCTCAAGATGCTGGAGCAGTGGAAAGGCGGGGTAGCCTTGAATGCCATGGTCAAGCTCAATAGCGGCATGAACCGCCTGGGTTTCAGCGTGGACGATTACCCTGCCGCGTTCGAGCGCGCCCAGCGTCTGCAAAAAGCAGGCAAGCTGGGCACGGTTGGGCGCATGACGCACTTTGCGCGCGCCGATGACAATATCGACGCCACGCTGGAGCAGATTCGCTGCTTTAACCGGATTACCGACGGTTTGCCCGGCCCGGTCAGTGTGTGCAATTCTGCCGCGACTTTAAGCCCCGATCTGGGTGCGTACATGCCCTCCGGCCCGGATCACTGGGTACGTCCCGGTATCTGTCTGTACGGTAGCTCTCCTTTTGCGGATATCAGTGCCGATGATTTTGGTTTGCAGCCCGGCATGACGCTGGCTGCAGAAATCATCAGTGTGCGCGGCGTCAAGCAGGGCGAGGGCATTGGTTACGGCCATACCTATCTTGCCGAGCGGGCCATGCGCATTGGCGTGGTGGCTTGCGGCTATGCCGATGGTTACCCGCGCCATGCGGGAACCGGCACCCCTATTACCGTCAATGGTGTACGTACCCGTTTGCTTGGCCGTGTCTCCATGGACATGTTGGCAGTAGACCTGACCCCGGTGCCCGCCGCCGGA
This sequence comes from Alcaligenes sp. LTN-3, assembly GCF_059735605.1. Lineage (NCBI taxonomy): Bacteria > Pseudomonadati > Pseudomonadota > Betaproteobacteria > Burkholderiales > Alcaligenaceae > Alcaligenes > Alcaligenes sp. LTN-3. Next base: position 987,711 of record NZ_JCAPDN010000002.1, read on the forward strand.
GTAGGCAGCCAGGCGGTGTTGTTCGGTCAAGGCGGGCCCAGTGTGGATGAAGTTGCCGCAGCAGCGGGAACCCTGGGCTACGAATTGATTTGTGCGGTCGCGCCACGCGTGCCGCGCTTCATCCAGGATTAACACCCATAAGGCATAGCCATGAAGAATAAATGTGTACTCGTTACCGGTGCTACCAAAGGAATCGGCTGGGCAATCAGCCAAAGGCTGGCCGATGCCGGGGCCCACGTGGTGGGTCTGGCCCGTCACACGGAGAATATTGATTTCCCCGGTTATCTGTACTCCTGCGATTTGAGCAATGCAGGCGAAACCGAGGAAATGCTGCGCGTTATCCGCGAAAAATACCCCGTTGATGCGGTGGTGAACAATGTGGGTATGGTCGCACCCGAGCCCATTGGTCAGGTGGACCTGGGCAACCTCTATCAGGTGTTTGACCTGAATGTGCGTGTGGCGGTGCAAGTGGCCCAGGCGTTCATCCCCTCGATGAAAGCGCGCAAGGAAGGCCGCATCGTCAATATTTGCAGTCGTGTCGTGCACGGCGGTGCCGACCGCACCAGCTATGCCGCGGCCAAAAGTGCTTTGCTGGGTTGTACCCGCACCTGGGCGCTGGAACTGGCCCCTTACGGCATTACCGTCAATGCGGTCTCTCCTGGTCCGATCGAAACCGAATTGTTCCGTGCCAATCATCCCGTCGGCAGCGAAGCTGAACAACGCAGCCTGTCCTCCATTCCCTTGGGGCGGTTTGGGCAGGCCGCGGAAGTGGCTGCGGCGGTTACTTTTCTGCTTAGCGATGAAGCCGCTTATATCACCGGCCAGAATCTGGGCGTGGATGGCGGTGGCAGTCTGGGCGGACGTTAAGGAATTTCTATGGCCACCAGTACTCGTGCGGCCCGCAAGGCCAAAGTTGTATTTGTTTGCACAGAGTGCGGGGCAGATACACCTAAGTGGGCAGGCAAATGTCCTGCCTGTGGGGCGTGGAACAGTTTGCAGGAAACGGTGGAGACACCGGCGGCGGCCAGTGCTCACCGTTTCGCTTCCCTGGCCGGTTCCAGCCCGGTTCAAAGTCTTTCAGAGGTACAGGCACGGGAATTGCCACGTGTGCCTACCGGCATAGGTGAGTTCGATCGTGTTCTGGGCGGAGGGCTGGTGGAAGGGGGCGTCATCCTGATTGGGGGCGATCCCGGAGTCGGTAAGTCGACGTTGCTGCTACAAGCCATGGCAGCCTTGGCCCAGCAAACCAAAGTGCTGTATGTGACGGGCGAAGAGTCCGCCGAACAGGTCGCCTTGCGCGCTCGCCGTCTAGGTGTGCCTACTGAAGGCGTGGATCTGCTGGCTGAAATTCGTCTGGAATCCATCAGCCAGGCTTTGCAGTCGCATCAACCCAGTGTGGTGGTGATCGACTCGATTCAAACCCTGTATTCCGATCAGCTCAGTGCGGCTCCAGGCTCGGTGTCGCAGGTGCGCGAATGTGCAGCACAGCTCACCCGCTTGGCCAAGCAAAGCGGCACCTCCATGATTTTTATCGGTCACGTCACTAAAGACGGGACGCTGGCCGGGCCACGAGTGCTGGAGCACATTGTGGATACCGTGCTGTATTTCGAGGGCGACACGCATTCGTCCTTTCGCATGGTGCGGGCATTCAAGAACCGCTTTGGCGCGGTCAATGAGCTGGGCGTGTTCGCCATGACGGAAAAGGGTTTGAAAGGGGTCAGCAATCCGTCGGCCCTGTTCTTGTCGCAGCATTCCCAGTCGGTCGCCGGTTCCTGCGTCATGGCCACTCAGGAAGGCACACGGCCTTTGCTGGTGGAAATTCAGGCCCTGGTGGATACAGCGCATGTACCTAATCCGCGCCGCTTGTCTGTGGGCCTGGAAAGCTCCCGTTTGGCCATGTTGCTGGCCGTGATGCACCGCCACGCAGGTGTGGTTACGTACGACCAGGACGTGTTTGTTAATGCCGTGGGGGGTGTCAAGATTACTGAGCCAGCCGCCGACCTGGCTGTGCTGCTGGCTATTTTGTCTTCCCTGAATAACCGTCCCTTGCCACGCGGTTTGGTGGTGTTCGGGGAAATTGGCCTGGCCGGTGAAATTCGTCCGGCCCCGCGCGGTCAGGAGCGTTTGCGCGAAGCGGCCAAGCTGGGTTTCAGCATCGCGCTGATTCCCAAGAGCAATGCCCCGCGCCAGGCGATTGAAGGCTTGGAAATCTGGGCGGTAGATCGGGTCGAGGACGCCGTCGATCGTCTGCGCAACCTGTAATTGCCATGTTAAATCTTGAGTTGATCCTGGCTTGTTTGCTGGGAGGTGCGCTTATTGGCTACGCCGGTGGTGTGCTGGGGATAGGCGGCGGTTTGCTGGCCATTCCGCTGCTGGGCCTGATTCTGGACATGGATCAGCAAACCGCTCAGGGGACGGCCTTGATCATGGTGGTGCCAGCGGTGCTGCTGACCGTGCGTCAGTATCATCGCCGCAATCATATTGATTTCCGCCGGGCTGCTCTGGGGGCGGTTTCTTCCATCATCTTTACCTGGCTGGGGGCGCGTCTGGCCTTGGGTATGGATGCGGTCTTGCTGCGTCGCATTTACTCTGTATTTGTGATGGCCATTGCCCTGTATTATTTCGACCAGAGTTTGGGTTTTTCCCGGCGGCGTCGTCGCAGTGACAAGCCGCGTCCGGACCCGGAGTCGTTTGGCCAGCTGTGGTATATCGCGGTAGGCATGATGGCGGGCTTGGCCGGGGGCGTATTTGGTGTGGGCGGTGCGGTGCTGGTAGTGCCTTTTCTGACCAGTCGCATGGGTTATAGCCAGACAGGTGCGCAAGGCTTGGCGCTGTCCATGATTATTCCCGGTACGCTGGTTGCCTTGGCGACCTATGCTTTTCATGGCCAAGCAACCTGGCAGATCGGGATACCGATGGCGATAGGCAGCCTGATGCTGGTGCCGTTTGGTGTGCGTCTGGCTTATCGCCTGCCTGAGAATCGTCTGAAGTTTATTTTTGCCTGCATGCTGGTACTGATCGTGACCTTGTTGCTGGTTCGTGCCTGAGGAGCTGCTGTGAGCACCCATTCCGAAACTGTCTATGCTTTGCCCGGTGGCGGTGCCTTGTTGGCGCCGGCGTTGGCCAATCAACTGGATCTGGAACCGGCGGCCTTGCAACGCTGGTTCGAGGCGGCCTCCTATGGCGATCAGGCCAGCAAAGTCGGGCAGGGCGGCCGTCAGGCTGCCTGGTTTGTGAATGGCCCTTTTGGTCAGGCCGTATTACGTCATTATCGTCGTGGTGGTCTGGTGGCTCGCTTCAATGATTCCGCCTATCTCTGGCAAGGTGCATCCAATACCCGCAGTTGGCGAGAGTTTCAAGTGATGTCTTATTTGCACAACAAGGGTTTGGCTGTTCCCGAGGTGCTGGCAGGGGCGTGGTGGCGACAGGGTTTTTGGTACCGTGCGGCCCTGATAAGCCGGCGGGTGCCCGATGTGCAGCCTTTGACTTTGTGTCTGGATCGCGCCTGCCCTGAGCTAGTGGCGCGCGAGATTGTCCGCATGCACCAATTCGAGGTTTGGCATGCTGACCTGAACGCCTACAATATTTTGCTGGATGCGAATGACAAAGTCTGGCTGATCGATTTTGACCGTGCACGACGGGGGCCTGTCAGCCCCGCCCAGGCGCTGGGTAATGTGCACCGTCTCAGGCGATCTTTGCTCAAAGTGTGTGGGCCGCGTGGCGATAGGTGGTGGCAGCAGATGTTTTCTGCTTACCGTCACCAAACGCAGCGTTAATTACGACTACGGGCTTTAAAAAAGCTTTATCATCTCGCCTTTTGGGTTTTTCGCTTTCGATAGGAAGGGGACTCGTGATGTCTTTTGGGATGAACACACCACAGGTACTCGCCGGCCTGCTGGCCGCTGCTGCCATCATGCCTGTTGCACAGGCACAAAATCAGGTTGTTAACGTTTATAACTGGGCTGAGTACACGGCCCCCGATACCTTGTCTGGCTTTCAGGAAGCCACAGGCATTACCGTGCGTTATGACGTTTACGATAATAACGACACCTTGCAAGCCAAGTTGTTGACGGGCAAATCAGGGTACGACGTGGTGGTTCCTTCCACGCATTATGCTGCGCGTCAGATCGAAGGTGGTTTGTTCCAGAAGCTGGATAAAAGCCAGATCCCCAATTGGTCCAATCTGGACCCGGACATCATGGCCTTGCTCTCGGATGTGGACCCTGGCAACGAGTATCTGATCCCGTGGGGCTACGGCACCAATGGCTTGGGTTACAACGTCACCAAAGTCAAAGAAATCATGGGTGAACAGGTGGACCTGGGCAACTGGGACATGCTGTTCAAACCGGAAAATGCCGAGAAGCTGAAAGGCTGTGGCATTTCCATCCTGGACGAAGCCGCCCAAGTATTTCCCGCCGTGCTGCACTACATTGGCAAAGACCCCAACAGCAGCAACGAAGCGGACTACCGCGAGGCCTTGGATCTGCTCAAGACCATTCGTCCTTACGTGCGTCAGTTCAGCTCCTCGGGATATATCGACGAACTGGCTGCGGGTGATCTGTGCATGGTCTACGGTTTCTCGGGCGATGTGATGATTTCGGCTGACCGTGCGCGTCAGGCGAAAAAACCGTATGCCATCGACTACTACATTCCGCAAGGTGGGGCACCGATCTGGTTCGACACCATGGCTATTCCCAAGGGCGCGAACAATGTGAAAGAGGCCCACGCCTTTATCAATTACATTGAAACACCAGAGGTTCATGCCGCCATTACCAACACCATGTTCTACCCGAACGCCAATAAAGAGGCGCGCAAGTTCGTGGTCAAGGAAGTGGCCGACAACCCCATGATTTACCCCTCGTCTGAAGTCTCCAAGACCTTATTCGTGATCAAACCTCAGCCATTGAAAGTGCAGCGCCTGCAAACGCGCCTGTGGGCTGAACTCAAGTCTGGACGCTAGGCATCATGCAAGATATCCGTACCGGAACCTCGCCCTGGATGGATGGCGAGGATGCTTTTGTGCGTGTGGACGAAGTCGTCAAGATTTTCGGCGACACGGTGGCCGTCCAGTCGGTAAGTCTGGACGTGGCTCGTCACGAGATTTTTGCGCTGCTGGGCAGTTCGGGCAGTGGCAAGTCCACCTTGCTGCGCATGCTGGCAGGGTTTGAGGAGCCGACTTCCGGTCGGATTTACTTGGACAACGAGGACATTACTGACCTGCCGCCTTATCGGCGGCCAGTCAATATGATGTTCCAGTCTTACGCCCTGTTTCCGCACATGTCGGTCGAGGCCAATGTGGCGTTTGGTCTAAAGCAAGAGGGGGTGCCCCGCAATGAGATCCACGAGCGCGTGTTCGAGGCGCTGGACCTGGTGCAGATGGCGGGCTTTTCGCGCCGCAAACCCAATCAGTTGTCGGGTGGGCAACAACAGCGTGTAGCCCTGGCACGTAGCCTGGTCAAACGCCCCAAACTGCTTTTGCTGGACGAGCCCATGTCGGCTCTGGATAAGCAGATTCGTCAGAAAACGCAGATCGAGCTGGTCAAGATTCTGGAGCGCGTGGGGGTGACCTGCATTATGGTCACTCACGATCAGGAAGAGGCCATGACGATGGCCAACCGGCTGGCGGTGATGTCCGACGGGCAGATCATTCAGTCTGGTACGCCTTACGATGTGTACTCCTTTCCGAATTCGCGGTTTGTGGCGGGTTTTATCGGCTCTACCAATTTGTTCACTGGCGTGGTGACGGTGGACGAGCCGGATCATGTTCACATTGAATGTGAGGAGCTGAACCGGCCCTTGTATGTCAGCCACGGGATCAGCGAACCGCTGGGCATGGATGTTTACGTGTCCGTTCGCCCCGAGCAGATCAAGGTGGGCCGCGAATTGCCCTCGGAGGATACCAACTGGGGCCACGGCATTGTGACCCACGTATCCTGGATGGGCAGTTACACCCGCTATCAGATTCGTCTGGATGCCGGCATGTTGATCGAAGCGCAAATGCCTAGCGGCACCTTGGCTCAACCTGATGCTCCGGGTGTGGATGAAGAGGTCTACGTGTCCTGGTCCGACGATAGCGCAACGGTACTGAGCACATGAAGAACCTGTCCTGGCGCAAACTGCTGCCCACCAGTCGCACGCTGGTGGTCGCGCCCACATTCTTGTGGATGATTCTGTTTCTGCTGGTGCCGTTTTTGCTCGTGCTCAAGATCAGTTTTGCCGATCTTGATTTCGGGGTGCCACCGTATACGCCCTTGGCCCAGTTTGCCGAGGAAAGCATTTCCTTTGTCCTGAACCTGCGCGGCTATATTCTGCTGTTCAGCGACAATCTGTATTTGGCGACCTACGTCAGTTCCCTGAAGATGGCCGCTGTCACCACGATCTTTTGTATTTTGATCGGCTACCCGGTGGCCTACTACATTGCGCGCTCTGCACCGGCTGTGCGTAGCCTGCTCTTGCTGGCGGTGATTTTGCCATTCTGGACCTCCATGCTGCTGCGCGTCTATGCCTGGGTAGGCATTTTGCGCGGCGATGGCCTGCTCAATCAGGTCTTGCTGTGGATAGGCATTATTGATGCGCCTTTGGAAATTTACCGCACCGACCTGGCTGTTTATATTGGTTTGATCTACGCTTATCTGCCGTTTTTCATCCTGCCCTTGTATGCGAATCTGGTCAAATTGGATATGCGCATGCTGGAAGCGGCTTATGATCTGGGCGCCCGTCCCTGGTCGGCGTTCTGGCACATCACTTTGCCCATGTCCATGTCCGGCGTGATTGCTGGTGCCATGCTGGTGTTCATCCCGGCAGTGGGCGAGTACGTGATTCCGGAAATGCTGGGTGGTGCCGATACCTTGATGATGGGCCGCGTCATGTGGACCGAGTTCTTCAATAATGCAGACTGGCCCATGGCCGCTGCCGTGACCTGCGTGATGGTCCTGCTGTTGATCATTCCTTTGATCTTTTTCCAGTACAGCCAGATGCGGCAAATGCAAACGCAACGGGGAGGCCGCTGATGACCAAGCCTAATCCCTGGTTGCGTGCCCTGGTTCTGACACTGGGCTTTGGCTTTTTGTACATACCGATTCTGTTCCTGATTGTCTTTTCATTTAATGAATCGGCCATCATGACGTCTTGGTCGGGCTTTTCTTTGCGCTGGTACGAATCCCTATTTCAGGACAGGGCCTTGCTCAGTGCTGCCAAGCTGTCTTTTCTGATTGCTGTGTTGACGGCCACCATGGCCACGATTTTGGGCACCTGGGCTGCCTATGTGCTGGCTCGTATGGGCCGCTTCAAGGGGTTTGCGCTGTATATCGGCTTGGTCAGCGCACCGTTGGTCATCCCGGAAGTTGTATTGGGCATTTCCTTGCTGCTCATGTTTGTGGAGCTGAACTCCTTGTTTGGCTGGCCGGAACAGAACGGTATTTTCACGATCTGGATCGGGCACGTGGTGCTGTGTACCGCCTATGCCACTGTAATTCTGCAATCGCGCATGCGTGAGCTGGACCGTTCACAGGAAGAGGCGGCGCTGGATCTGGGGGCGACTCCCTTACGAGCGTTTTTCCAGGTTGTGTTGCCTTCGATCGTGCCGTCCTTGATGGCGGCCTGGTTGCTGGCTTTTACCTTGTCGCTGGACGATGTGGTGATTGCCTCTTTCCTGTCTGGCCCGGGTTTTACCACCTTGCCGGTGGAAGTTTTTTCGCGTGTCCGTCTGGGGCTCAAGCCCGAGATCAACGCCCTGGCAACCCTGCTGATTTTGGTGATCGGTATTTTTGTGATCGTCGCCAATCGCTTGCAGGTACGCCGCGAGCGTCGCGCCTGATTGATAAGGAGTCTTGCCGTGTTCACGATGTATGGTTTGAAAAACTGCAGCACCTGCCAAAAGGCGATGGCCTGGTTTGAGCAAAATGGTCTGTCGTTGACCTTTGTGGATTACCGCGAACATCCCTTGGAAGCGGCCCGTTTGCAACAATGGGCGCAGGAGCTGGGCGGTTGGCCCAAACTGGTCAACCGCGCTTCCATGACCTGGCGTAATCTGCCGGCGGAACGTAAAGAACCGCAGGACGATGCCCAATGGCTGGCCTTGATTGCCGAGTTTCCTGCCCTGGTACGCCGTCCCTTGCTGATTACGCCCGAGGGTGAAGTTAGCGTGGGCTTTAACGAAGGCAAATTTGCTGCTCGTTTTCTCAAGTAAACCAAAGGGGGGCCCAGCCCCCCGATTTTTATATCTGCCATGTACACACAGTCCGAACTCAAACAACAGGTGGCTCAGGCCGCCGTTGAATACGTCCTTCCTTTCCTGACTCCTGATTCGATTCTGGGTGTGGGTACGGGTTCCACGGTTGATCTGTTTATTGATGCCCTGGCGGCGCACAAGCATGCCTTCAAGGCTGCAGCTTCCAGCTCGGAGCGTTCGACCACTCGCCTGCAAAGTCTGGGTATTGACGTGCAAGACTTAAACACCATCGAACGCATGGACTGGTATGTCGATGGTGCTGACGAAATCGACGCTGCCCTGAACATGACCAAAGGTGGTGGTGGCGCACTGACTCGCGAGAAAATTGTGGCGTCAGTCTCGGACAAGTTTTTGTGTATTGTGGACGACTCTAAATTGGTGGATCGGCTGGGTGCGTTTCCCTTGCCGGTGGAAGTCATCCCCATGGCCAAAAATGCGGTCGCCCGTCAGTTGCGTGCCCTGGGCGGTAATCCCGTCGAGCGTGCGGGCTTTGTCACCGATAATGGCGGCCTGATTCTGGACGTGTCCGGCTTGTCCATTGAAGACCCGGCCGCTTTGGAAGCGCGCATCAACAATATGCCCGGTGTGGTATGTTGCGGTCTGTTCGCTATTGCCCCGGCCAGCGTGGCCTTGATTGCCGGTCAACAAGGTGTGCGTACCCTGTCTGGCGACGGTTTCTGAAATTTAATGTCTCTGTCATAATCGGTGCTTAATCTATATACGGATTAAGCGCTGGCGCGAGCCATTTTGCTGTTAAAGAAGGCCACTATGAACGAACATACCAATAAGCAGTTTCACTCCGATCTGGAGGCCACCCGTTCGCTGTTCTTGCAGATGGGCGGTATTGTTGAATCTATGGTTCGCAGTGCGACCGAAGCCCTGCAAACCGGGGATATGTCGCTGGTTGACCAGGTTCGCGAGCGTGAAAAAGAAATCAACCGCCTGGAGGTGGAGATTGACGAGCGCATCACCAACTTGATCGCCCGTAATCAGCCCACCGCCATTGACTTGCGCATGTTGTTGTCCATCTCCAAAATGCTGACCGACATGGAACGCTGTGGGGACGAGGCCGAGCGCATCGCCAAGATGGCGCGCCGTTTGCACGAAGGTACCGCAGGCTATGAGCCGGTGGTCGAACTGCGTCACATGAGCTCCTCGGTGGCTGGCATGATCAACGACGTGCTGGACGCCTTTGCCCGTCAGGATGCCGTGCACGCGGCACAGATTGTACGCAGTGACAAGGAAGTGGATCGTGAGTGGAAGGGTTCGCTGCGTCACATCATCACGTACATGATTGAAGACCCACGTACGATCTCGCACTCTATTGACCTGATCTTTATTGCTCGTGCGCTGGAGCGCATTGGTGACCACGCCAAGAACATGGCTGAACGTGTAATCTACATGGTGCGCGGTGACGATGTGCGTCACACTGGTGTGAAAAATACCGAGCGCACGGCGCGCGGCGAGCCTTTGCCCGAGCCAGAGTCTGAAGACAAAGCCTGATTCTGATCCCGGCCTTCTTGCTTCAAGCCTTGCATGGTTTCATGCAAGGCTTGTTGGTTTTCAGCGCCGTGAAAAGCAGCCGGTTTTTAGCGGGACGGCGATGTTTCAGAAACCAAAGCCGTAGCCCTGGGGAACGTGTCCGGGATAGAACTGGGTACGAACGAGCACCGCATCTTGGACTGTGATCAAAGCGGGTGAGTCCCACCAGGATGGCGTCAGGGTAGGCAGGGCAAGCAGATAGCCTTGTACGCCGTGTGCGCCAGACTGGCGCACCAACTCAAGGTCAGTCTCGTCCTCTACCCCTTCAATCACGACATAGGGGCAGTAATCGGCGCAGACATTGACCAGATTACGCAGCAAGTGGGCCGGTTGTCCGGGGCTGCGTGCCCGCAGCAAAATAGAACGATCAATTTTGATAATGTCGGCGTGGGTCTGGGCCAGAAAGGCCAGCGTACTATTGCCTGAGCCGGTATCGTCCAGCGCAATGCGCACGCCCAGATTCTGCAATTGTGCAATCAGACGCAGCGCGGTGGGTTTGTGGGCAATAGTGCCGGTTTCAGTTACTTCCAGAATCAGGCGCTGGGCGACATCCGGGCGGCTGTCCAGATAGCTGAACAAGTCTTGCCACCACAAGTCATCCTGCAAAGAACCAGCGGACAGGTTGGCACCCAGACACAGAGTCGTTTGCGTGCTGAGCAGTTTCACCACGCTGCCCAGGACGCTGCGATCCAGCCGCGAGATCAGTCCCAGTCGCTCCAGGGCGGCAATTGCCTCGGGCAGGGAATAGTCAGTACCGCTGCTGTGGCGAATCAGTGCCTCTTCATAAAAATCTTTGCTCTTGTGGTGCTCACTTAGGTGAAAGAGGGGCTGAAAAGCCAGTACCAACATGCCGGTTTGCAAATCATCCAGCATACGCACAGCCAGGCTCATGTCGTCCCGGTAGGTCTTGGCCCAGACCTTGTGCCAGGCCGCCAGCGTGGCCGGATGGGTGTGAGAGCAGGGGTTGGGCGTTGGAGGGTGGAGCAGATCCGTATCGTACTGCCGGCTGTCATAGTGATAGGCCATCTGTGTATGCAAGTAGATGCGGTGCTCGTCCTGAGTGATGGGATCGCACTCCAGGGCTGCGCCCAGCAATTGGGCCAGTGCGTTGGGGTGGGTGCGTTCAAAGCGGTTCTGCTTACTCAGTTGCTTGAGGGCAATCAGGACAAAATCCCCCTGGATAAGGATCTCGTCTGTATTCAACCCACAATCCAGCAGCCTTTGCTGCACCGTGTCCAACACGAAAGCATGGAACTGTGGCCCATACAAAGCCTTCAGATAGCTCAGATTGACCAGCCACAGGCGCAAATGGGTGGAGTACTGGGCAATCTCGGGGAGGTCTAGGCGGCACATGAACTTCTTTTCCTGTGGGTAAAGCAGTAAGTGGCTGTGCTGTTCAGGTCCGGCGCAAGGCGCCGAGCTTGGTTGCTCAGACATGGACACGTGATGGGCCTGTGTGGCTCGGGCTAGGCGAGCCAGTATTGAATTGGCGCAGGACTGTGCCAAGGCATGGCGGCAGCGTTGGGGAAGGGCATGCTCCCTGCAGCATTATTCCTGTGTTTGTGCTGCGCTCCATGCTTGGCTTGGGTGCTCTGCAAGCACATTAAGGCCAGCCGTGATTTTGTGCTTTAGGGCGATTCATAATTATAGAAAATTTCCATTTCTTTTGATTTTTAACCAGTCTGAAACTGACTTGTCGCGCAGTGTTTCATTTAATTACTGTTATGGGTGGCGTGCGAAAGGGGGGATGGTTTGCGTCTTGGGCAGGGAAAGGCAAAGAAACGGGAGCAGAAATAAAGAAACCCCGGAGCACGATGTCATGCTCCGGGGTCGGTCGCCTGTGGTCAGCGAGTGGGGCTGGCCCTAGGCGGAAGGGGCGGTGAAGCCGTCGGCTTCCACATCCTTGTCTTCAAACAGATACTGCTCCATTTGTTCTTTCAAATACGTGCGGGCACGGGCGTCAGCCAGATTCAGGCGGTTCTCGTTCACCAGACGGGTTTGCACATCCATCCAGTTGGCCCAGGCCTGTTTGGAAATCGAGTGCCAGATCTTGGTGCCCAGTTCGCCGGGGTAGGGGGGAAACTCCAGGCCCTCGGCTTCCTGTTTCAGCTTCACACAGTGAATCATGCGTGCCATATGTGTTCCTTTTCAATCAAATGCGTGGATGGGCGTATTGTACTGAGGGGCGCAGGACGGTCAAACCGGCTTACAGCTTTTTAATAAAGACCATGCTGTTGCGCGATCGGTTGTAATGCGACTGTTTGCCTTTAGGCAGATCAGATACGCCACCTTGCACAAACCCACGCTTGATAAACCAGTGAGAGGTGCGCGTGGTCAGCACGAACAGGCGCTTGAAACCGGCTGCACGGGCCTTGGCCTCGGTGTGCCGCAAAAGGATTTCGCCTTCGCCCGAGCCTTGCCATTCGGGGTGCACGATGAGACAGGCCATCTCGGCCATGCTTTCTTGTTCGTAGGGGATCAGGGCAACGCAGCCGTAAATAATGCCGTCATGCTCCAGAACCGTGAACTGCTCCACTTCGCGCTCGATGACAGAACGACCACGGGGCACTAGGGTGCCGTCAATTTCCAGTGGTTCGATCAGTTGCACAATTGCACCCACATCGTCCAGATTGGCCGGGCGCAAATCGTCCAGCGAATCTTCCACCACCATGGTACCCACCCCATCGTGGGTGAAGATCTCCAGCAAAATGCTGCCGTCCTGCTTGTAGGGCACCAGGTGTGCACGGGCAATACCGCGTTTGACTGCTTGCGAGGCATAGCGCAAAAAGGTCGAGCAGTCCTGATCGAGTTTGCCCGAGGCCAGCAGGCCATCGGCATCGGCACGGGCCAGTTCCGAGTCAATATCCAGATTATTGGAGTGACCAATATGTTCCGGTGTCAGGAAAATCAGTTTTTCAGCGCGCAGCGCGATGGCCGTGCTGGTTGCCAGATCTTCCATATCCAGGGTAAAGGCCTCCCCGGTTGGAGAAAAACCCAAGGGAGAGAGTAGAATAAGCGCACCTTGATTCAGGATGACGCGCATGGCGTCCACATCAAGTTTGCGCACCGAGCCAGAGTGCTTGAAGTCCAGGCCATCAATGACACCCACAGGACGCGCGGTCACAAAGTTGCCCGAAATAATGCGAATCTGGGCATGTGACATGGGGGTGTTGGGCAAACCCTGACTGAATGCGGCTTCAATATCCAGGCGAATTTCACCGGCGGCCTCTTTGGCGCATTCCAGAGCGACGGCGCTGGTCGGCTCGGTACCACGGCCAAATTGCGTGGTTTCCCCTTTCAGGCGTAGCTGTTCATTGACTTGGGGGCGTGAACCGTGCACCAGCACCAGCTTGATGCCCAGCGCCGACAGCAGCGACAAGTCCGGGATCAGGGTGTAGAGCAATCCATCGTTGATGAGCTCGCCCCCAAAAGCCACCACGAACGTCTTGCCTCGAAAGTCGTGTACATAAGGCGCCACTTCCCTGAACCATCGCACAAATTGTGCCTGGGACTGATCAGGTGTTTCGATGGCGTTGTACGAGTCGGGGATGTCTGTGTTCATTGCGGGGGATCTTTGCGTCCAAATGGTTTCAAGCCAAAATTATAATGATGTCTGTACCAGAAACTACCTTTCATGCACGAGTCCGACGAATTGACTGAAAATCCACCCTCTTTACCAACAATTTCCTATCCTGATGACCTGCCAGTCAGCGCCCGACGGGCCGAAATTGCCCAGGCAATCAAAGACCATCAGGTGGTCATTGTGTGTGGTGAAACCGGCTCGGGCAAAACCACCCAATTACCTAAAATCTGCCTGGAGCTGGGGCGCGGCCTGCAGGGCAAGATTATTGGTCATACCCAGCCGCGCCGTCTGGCGGCCACATCGGTTGCCAAGCGTATTGCCCAGGAGCTGCAATCGGAGATTGGTGACTGGGTAGGGTATCAAATTCGTTTCAACGACAAGACCGGACCGCGTTCGGCCATCAAGTTGATGACGGACGGGATCTTGCTGGCCGAGTCCCAGCGCGATCCCTTGTTAAGCCGCTACGACACCATCATTATTGACGAGGCCCATGAACGCAGTCTGAACATTGACTTTCTGCTGGGCTTTTTAAAGCAGTTGCTGCCACGGCGTCCGGATTTAAAGCTGATCATCACCTCGGCCACCATTGATGCCGAGCGTTTTGCGGAGCACTTTGCCCACAAGGGCAAGAGGGCGCCCGTGATTGAAGTGTCGGGCCGTCTGTATCCCGTGGATATTGTGTATCGCCCGATTCTGGACCCGTCCTTGGTCGATGCCGAAGAACGCCGTTCTGCCTCCGAGGAAGAGCGGGATCTGATGCAAGGCATTGTGGATGCGGTGCAGGAATGCGCCCGGCACGGCACTGGCGATATTTTGGTGTTCTTGCCCGGCGAGCGCGAGATCCGTGAAGCCACCGAGGCACTGGAAAAAGAAAAGCCCATCAATACAGTGATCCTGCCTTTGTTTGCGCGTCTGTCGCAGGCGGATCAGGAACGTATTTTCCGCCCCAAAGGCAATGCGCGCCGTGTGGTGCTGGCGACCAACGTGGCCGAAACTTCCTTGACCGTGCCTGGCATACGCTTTGTGGTCGATAGCGGCCTGGCGCGTATCAAGCGCTATTCCTGGCGCAACAAGGTCGAGCAGTTGCGCATTGAAGCGATCAGCCAGGCCTCGGCCAGCCAACGGGCAGGGCGTTGTGGTCGTATTGGTCCCGGTATCTGTATTCGTCTGTATGACGAGCAGGACTTCAAGAGCCGCCCCCCCTTTACCGATCCCGAGATTCTGCGCTCCTCGCTGGCCTCGGTGATTCTGCGCATGAAGGCCCTGCATCTGGACGATGTGGAAACCTTCCCCTTTGTGGAGCCACCGACTGGCCGCGCCATTGCCGATGGCTATCAAATCTTGCAAGAGCTGGGCGCGCTGGATGAACAGCAGCGCCTGACCAAAGTTGGCCGTTCCCTGGCCAAGCTACCGGTGGACCCGCGTGTGGCCCGCATGATTCTGGCCGGTCACGAACATCATTGTTTGACGGAAATGCTGATCGTGGCCTCGGCCATGTCCGTGCAAGACCCGCGAGATCGTCCTGTCCATGAACGTGAAGCGGCCAATCAGGCCCATGCCCGTTTCAATGACGACAAGTCCGAGTTTCTGTCCTATGTGAAGCTGTGGAACTGGCTGGAAGCCTTGTCACAGGAGCAAAGCTCGCAGCGCAAGTTTGCCAATAGCGTTAAACAGGCCCTGCTGTCACCCTTGCGGATTCGGGAGTGGCGTGATGTCCATACTCAATTGCGTAGCCTGGTGCAGGAACAGCGCTGGGTCGCCAATCCCTCGGCTGCCACTTATGAGCAGGTGCATCTGGCCTTGCTGACGGGGCTGATCGGCAATATTGGCTACAAGAGCGAAGAAACCGGCGTCTATCAAGGCACGCGTGAGCTGCGTTTTGTGATTCACCCCGGTTCCAAGCTGGTCAAGAAAGCAGGCCGCTGGATTCTGGCCGGCGAGCTGATGGAAACCACGCGCCTGTTTGCCCGCTGTGTGGCGCGTATCGAACCGCAATGGATTGAAAAAGTTGGCGCCCATTTGCTGCGTAAAACCTGGGGCGACCCGCGTTGGGAGAAAAAGGCCGGTCAGGTCGTTGCCAATGAGCGTGCGACCTTGTACGGTTTGCTGATTTACAGTGGCCGTCGCATTCACTTTGGCCGCATTGATCCGGTGCAGGCCCGTGAATTGTTCTTGCGTCAGGCTCTGGTGCCGGGCGAGATTGATTCCAACCTGCCTTTCCTGCGCCATAACCGTCAGCAAATTCAGGCGGTAGAGCGTTTGGAGCATCAATCGCGTCGTCCTGACATTCTGGTGGACGAGGAACTGATCTACGCCTTTTACGATCAGCGCATCCCCAAGGACGTGTACCAGACTGCCACATTGGAAAAATGGTTCAAGGGTTTGTCCAAGGAACAGGCTAAGGGCCTGGAGCTGAACCGCGACGAGCTGATGCAGCACGACGCAGCCGGTATCACCACCGAGGTGTTTCCGCGCTCGGTTGAATGGCAGGGCGTGAAGATGGCGCTGGATTATCACTTCGAGCCGGGTTCGGTGCGCGATGGGGTGACCTTGAGTGTCCCCTTGTTCGCCTTGAACCAGATCGACGCCGCGCGTTGCGAATGGCTGGTGCCCGGCATGTTGAAGGAAAAAGTGCTGGCTTTGCTGAAATCCTTGCCACAGCGTATTCGCCGTCATTGTGTGCCCTTGCCCGATTACGCGGCCGCCTTTCACCAGCGCTGGTTTGAAAAAGCATCCGATCCCGGAATGAGCCTGCTGGATGCGATTTCTCAGGATATGTGGGCGCACGTCAAACAAAGACCACAGCGCAGCGATTTCAAGCCGGAAACGTTGGCGACTCACTTGTTCATGAATTTCCGAGTGATTGACGAGCATGGTCGCATGTTGTCGGGCGGCCGTAATCTGGACCAGCTCAAGGCCGAACATGGCCGTCAGGCGCAGGCGTCCTTCCAGCAGATGGCTGCCAGCGACGAGCAAGTGGCGCAGGTGCTGGATCACGAGCAACTGACCAGTTGGAGCTTTGGCGAACTGCCCGAGCTGATGGAAATCAAGCGCAAAGGTCGCAGCTTTATTGGTTACCCGGCCTTGATCGACAAGAAAACCCATTGCGATCTGGATGTATTTGACGACCCGGCTCAGGCCCAGCGTCAGCACCGTTTGGGTTTGCGTCGCTTGTTCCGTTTGGCCTTGCGCGAGCAAGTGCGCTTTCTGGAAAAGAACATTACGGATCTGACCCGCATCAGCATGCTGTATATCAATCTGGGTACGCAGGAACAATTGCGGGATCAGATTATTGATGTGGCCCTGGAGCAGTCCTGCATGATGGAGCCGTGGCCGAAAAACCAGGCCGAGTTTGAGGCACGCGTACAAGAAGGTCGCAGTCGCTTGGGTCTGGTGGCCCAGGAAGTAGCGCGTCTGGCCGGTCAGATTCTGAATGAGTGGAGTGCCGCCCAGAAAAAACTGGCGCAAATCAAAGCTCACCCCGAGGCTTTGAAAGACATACAGCAGCAATTGAATGCCTTGATGCCCACCATGTTTCTGGAAAGCAATGAATACGCGCAGTTGGCTCATATGCCGCGCTACCTGAAAGCCGTACAAACCCGGGTGGACAAGCTGCGAGCCGATCCGGCCCGCGATCAACGCTTGATGCAGGATATGTCAGTCTTGCTGACGAAGTACCAGCGTGCCGTGGCGGCGCTCAAAGGCGCCACCGATAGCGGTTTGCGGGACTTTCGCTGGATGCTGGAAGAGTTGCGCGTGTCCTTGTTTGCGCAAGAGTTGCGAACTCCCATGCCGGTTTCGGTCAAGCGTCTGGAAAAAGCCTGGGCTGCCTTGCAGCGCTAGGTTATTTGTTGTTTTGGTATTGGTCGGTAGGGGGCGGGTGATTGTGCGTTTGTTGTTCAGCCAGATGTGAACCAATCGAAACATATTGCCTGCCCTTATTCACCCTGAGCATCGCTTCAGGGCCACCAATGTCCATTGGCTTAAGTACAATTCCATCATGAGCGAAACCACCCCTTCCTTTGTCCATTTGCGATCCCACTCGGAGTTCTCCGTGGTGGACGGCATCGCCCGTATTCCCGAAATGATCAAAAAAGCGCAGGCCTATGGGCAGCCTGCATTGGCGTTGACGGATTTGTGCAACTTGTTTGGACAGATCAAGTTCTATACCTCGGCGCGTAAAGCCGGGCTGAAAGCCATCATGGGTTGTGATATTTGGCTGC
Source organism: Alcaligenes sp. LTN-3 (assembly GCF_059735605.1). Classification (NCBI taxonomy): domain Bacteria; kingdom Pseudomonadati; phylum Pseudomonadota; class Betaproteobacteria; order Burkholderiales; family Alcaligenaceae; genus Alcaligenes; species Alcaligenes sp. LTN-3. The sequence goes on from NZ_JCAPDN010000002.1 coordinate 1,005,289, forward strand.
AGAACGAGGAAGACCGCGAAAAACCGTCACGCCTGCTTTTGCTGGTGCAAAACGAAGCAGGGTATTTGAGCCTGTGCGACATCTTGACCCGTGCCTGGCTGGGCAACCAGTACAAAGGACGTGCCGAGGTACAGCGCGCCTGGTTGAAAGAGTGTAGTGGCCTGATTGCCTTGTCCGGCGGGCGTATGGGTGATATTGGCCATGCCCTGGCCGATGGCAATCTGGACTTGGCCCGGGATTGTGCCCGCCATTGGGAAGACTTGTTCCCCGGTGCCTTTTATATTGAACTGCAGCGCAGCGGTGCGGACGGCGATGAGCTTTATGTACAAGCCGCCATGCGTTTGGCTGCAGAGCTGGAATTGCCGGTGGTGGCGACGCACCCGATTCAGTTTATTGCACGGGACGATTTCCGTGCGCACGAGGTGCGGGTATGTATTGCTGAAGGCGAGCAATTGGCCAACCCCAAGCGTGTGAAGCGTTTTACGCCAGAGCAATACTTTCTCAGCACGGATGAAATGCAGCAGCGTTTTGCGGACGTTCCTGTTGCACTGCAAAACACGCTGGAAATTGCCAAGCGTTGCAACCTGGAGCTGGAGTTGGGCAAACCTTATCTGCCCGACTTCCCGACACCCGATGGCATGTCGCTGGGCGACTTTTTGATCCAGCAGGCCAAGGACGGTCTGGAAATCCGCTTGACGCAGCTGTATGCCGATCCCCAGGAGCGCGAGAAGCAACGCCCGACCTACGAAGAGCGCTTGATGTGGGAGTGCAACACCATCATCTCCATGGGGTTCCCCGGCTACTTCCTGATCGTGGCGGACTTCATTAACTGGGGCAAGCACAATGGTGTGCCGGTCGGACCGGGCCGGGGCTCGGGGGCGGGGTCGTTGGTGGCCTACAGCATGGGGATTACCGACTTGGACCCCTTGCGCTATGACTTGCTGTTTGAACGTTTCCTGAACCCCGAGCGGGTGTCCATGCCTGACTTTGACGTGGACTTTTGCCAGGACAACCGCGAACGCGTGATTGATTACGTGAAACAGAAGTATGGCCGCCAGGCTGTCAGCCAGATTGCCACATTCGGTACCCTGGGTGCGAAAGCCGTGGTGCGTGACGTCGGTCGTGTGCTGGAGCTGCCCTACAGCCTGTGCGATGGCTTGTCCAAACTGATTCCTTTCAACCCTGCTGATCCCTGGACGCTGGAACGGGCGCTGGCCGATGAGCCTGCCTTTCGCGAGCGTTACGAGAACGACGAGGAAGTCAAAGCCCTGATCGATCTGGCCCGCCCCTTGGAAGGCCTGACTCGTAGCGTGGGCATGCACGCCGGGGGGGTTCTGATTGCGCCCGGCAAGCTGATTGATTTTTGCCCGCTGTACGCGCAGTCCGGCCCCGACGCCAACGCCGTGTCGCAATACGACAAGGACGACGTGGAGGCCGCCGGTCTGGTCAAGTTCGACTTTCTGGGCCTGCGTAACCTGACCATTCTGGACTGGGCCGTGCGCTATGTGCGCCAGTTCAATGCCGACAAGCGCGAGTTCGACATCATGGCCTTGCCATTGGATGACGACGCCTCCTACAAACTGCTTTGCGAAGGCAATACCACCGCCGTGTTCCAGTTGGAATCGCGCGGTATGAAGGAGCTGCTGCGTAGTCTACGGCCCTCCACCTTTGAAGACATTATCGCCATGCTGGCCCTGTATCGTCCGGGGCCACTGGAGTCGGGCATGGTGGTGGACTTCGTGAACCGGAAACACGGTCGGGCTGAGGTGGATTATTTCCATCCGGATCTGGAAAGCACGCTGAGCAGCACCTACGGGGTGATCGTCTACCAGGAACAGGTGATGCTGATCTCGCAGATTATCGGTGGCTACTCACTGGGTGGTGCCGACTTGCTGCGTCGTGCCATGGGCAAGAAAAAGCCCGAGGAAATGGCCAAGCATCGCGTCTTGTTCGAGGAAGGGGCGGTCAAGAAAGGTCACGACCCTGAGCTGGCGGTGAAGTTGTTTGACCTGATGGAAAAGTTCGCGGGTTACGGCTTTAACAAGAGTCACTCGGCTGCTTACGCGCTAATTGCGTATCAGACGGCCTGGTTGAAAGCTCACCATCCGGCCGAGTTTCTGGCCGCGACCTTGTTGTCCGATATGGACGATACCGACAAGGTGCAGATTTTCTGGAAAGACGCGCTGGCTAACGGTGTGGAAGTCTTGCCACCCGATATCAACGCGTCCAATTACCGCTTTGAGCCGGTTAAGGACAGCTATACAGAAAAAGGTTTGCCGCCGCGTACCATGCGTTACGGCCTGGGGGCTGTGAAAGGGACGGGTCAGGCCGCCGTTGAAGCGATTGTGGAAGCTCGCAAGCAAGGTGGTCCTTTTACCAGCCTGTTTGATTTCTGCCGTCGCGTGGACCGTCATCAGGTCAACAAGCGCACGATTGAAGCCTTGGTACGCGCCGGTGCTTTTGATTCGATTGACGAAAACCGCGCCGCCTTGCTGGCCAGTATTGGTGCCGCCACGGAAGCGGCTGAGCAGGCCGAGCGTAGCGCGAATCAATCCTCGCTGTTTGATGATGACTCCAACGATATCGTGGAAGGCGAGGTCGCGAAAGTCGCCCCATGGAGCCTGCAAGATCGCTTGCGTCAGGAAAAGACGGCACTGGGTTTTTATTTTAGCGGCCACTTGTTTGACGCCTGGCGGGATGAAGTTCGTCGTTTCGCACCGACACCCTTGGCACGCCTGGAAGCCTCGCGCAGCCCGCAGTGGTTTGCTGGCGTGCTGTCAGCCGTGCGGGTACGCATGACCCGTCGCGGCAAGATGCTGTATGCCATGCTGGATGACGGCTCGGCGCAACTGGAAGTGGCGATCTTCAATGAACTGTTTGAAGAGCACCGCCAGCGTCTGAAAGAAGACCAGTTGATCATCATTCAGGGCAAGGTCAGCAACGACGACTACACCGGCGGTCTGCGTATCAATGCCGATTCGATTTTTGATCTGCAGTTGGCCCGTGAAGCGCGTGCCAGTTGCTTGAGCATTGCTTTGAATAACAATGCGGACGCGCAGCGTTTGCAAGCCTTGCTGGCGCCGCATCGAGCCGAGCAGCAGGGCGGTGTGCCGGTAGAGGTGCAGTTGCAACGCCCCGATTACGAATGTGTGGTGCAGCTAGGCCCGCAATGGCGTGTTCGTCTGGCTGATTCCTTGCTGGAGCAGTTGGAAGGCTGGGATGCCACACACGAGGTGGAGATCAGCTACCGATGAAGCCCTTGCGCATTTTGCACTCGGAAGCAGCCACCAGCTTTGGCGGTCAGGAGAATTACATCCTGCGTGCCATGCGTATCTTGCGTGAGCGTGGGCACCAGGTGGAGGCCGCGTGCCAGCCTCATGCCCAGCTTACCGAGCGTTTGCGTGATGAGGGCTTTGTGGTCCACACCCTCTTGATGGATGGCCCGGCCAATTACATGCGCGGTGTGCGCCAATTGCGTCGGGTCTTGCGTCAAGGCCGGTTTGATGTGCTCAATAGCCATAGCCGCCGGGACACCATGCTGGCTGGCGTGGCCGGACGCTTGGCGGGGACGCCTTTGATTGTGCGCACGCGTCATCTGGCCAAGAAGGTCGGTTCCTTGATGTCTTACACCATCGTGCCCAAACGAGTGATCACGCCCAGCGATTATGTGCGCGATCACCTGATCGAGCGCGGCGTGAAGCCTGAGCATGTCCAGGTGGTCTACCCCTGTGTGGACCCCAGTGTGATCGATTCGGCACCCGCCCTGGATTTGCGCGCTGAGCTAGGTTTGGCATCTGACTCCTTGCTGGTAGGCTGCGTTGCCGTGTTGCGCCGTGAGAAAGGCCATCGTGAGCTGATTGCCGCTATGCATCCCTTGTTTGACCGCTATCCTCAATTGCACTTGGTGCTGGTGGGGGGCGGCTCGCCGGGCTACGAGCAATTGCAGGCCTTGATTGTGGAGCTGGGATTACAGGAGCGGATTCATATGCTGGGCGCTCGTGCGGATGTGCCCTCGATTCTGCCCAATCTGGATATTTTTGCCTTGGCGACCCATATGGAAGCCTCGGGCACCGTATTTGTAGAAGCGGGGTGTGCTGGCATTCCCGTGCTGGGCAGCCGCGTCGGTGGAGTGCCGGAGATGATGTTGGACGGTCACAGCGGTTTTTTGGCGGACTTGCATGACCCTAAGCAGTGGCGCGCCGCATTGGAAAAAATGATTCAAAGCACTGAGCTGCGTCAGGACATGGGAGCCGCAGGCCGCCTGTTTTGTCGTAGCGACGAGCGCTTTACCCCGGTTGCCATGGGTGACCGGCTGGAAAGCGCTTACTACCGCTGGTTAAAGGAGCTTCAGGGATGAAAGTGGCAAGCACGGTGCCCGTCATGATGTACCACCATGTCACCCCGGAAGGGGGCATGATCAATGCCAGTCCCGAGCATTTCGAGCAGCATTTGCAATGGTTGAAAAAGCATGGCTGGACCAGCCTGACAACCGAGCAGTTTGTAGGCCATCTGCAAGGGCAGGGTGTACCGCCCAAATCGGTGCTGATTACCTTTGATGATGGTTACCTGGATAACTGGGTCTACGCCTATCCTTTGCTGAAAAAATATGGCTTCAATGCCGTGATTTTCCTGGTGACGAGCTGGATCAATGAGGGGCCTGTGCGTCCTTATTTGGGCCAGGGCCAGGACGTGCCCGAGTGCCCGGATCATCGTGAATGTGAAGCGCGTATCGAGCAAGGTCGTAGTGACGAGGTGATTTTGCGCTGGAGTGAAATCCACGCCATGCAGGCTGATGGCGTGTTTGAGTTCCACAGCCACACCCATACCCATACTCGCTGGGATTTGAGCGAACAGCGCGATCAAAAGAATGACAAGATGCGTTGGGAACTGGAGCAGTCGCGTACAACCTTGAGAGCCAATATGGGTACGGTCTCCGATCAGTTGTGCTGGCCTCAAGGTTATTTTGATCCAGATTACGTGCAGGTCGCCCAGCAGGCAGGTTTCCGCTATCTGTACACGACGCGTGCCTTTGGCTCCAACCAGCCTGGCAGCGATCCTTTGCATATTTATCGCTTCGCCGTGCGTGATACGACTGGCGTGTCAGTCGGGCGCAGGCTGAATGTCGCGGTACATCCCGTGATTGGTCCGATTTTCAACAGGTGGAAAGCATGGCGTCGTCGTCAACGACAGAAGTAGAGCGAAGCGCCTCCGGCAAGCGCCTGTCCGTTATCCTGATTACCAAAAACGAGCAGGCGCATATTCGTGCCTGCCTGGAGTCGGTGGCCTTTGCGGACGAGATCATTGTGGTGGACTCGGGCAGTACCGATCAGACCGTGGAAATTGCCCGTTCCCTGGGCGCGAAAGTCACGGTTACCCCGGATTGGCCCGGCTTTGGGCCGCAGAAGAATCGGGCGCTTGATCAGGCCACGGGCGAATGGGTGCTGTCCATTGATGCGGATGAGCGCGTTACCCCCGAGCTGGCACAGCTGATTCAGCAGGAAATAGCCCAGCCGCGTGGCACGGCTTACCGGATTGCCCGCCTGTCTGAATTTGCTGGCCGCTGGATGCGTCATAGTGGCTGGTGGCCGGACCGGGTGTTGCGCCTGTTCAAGCGCGGTACCGCTCGCTTTAACGATGCCAAAGTCCATGAAAGTGTGCAGACTGAACATCCTGTCCTGATTCTGGATGGGCATTTCCTGCATTACCCCTACGCCAGCCTTGAAGTCTTTATTGACAAGATCAACCGCTATTCCTCGGATGCCGCCCGTCAAATGCAGGCCAAGGGCAAGACCACTAGCTTGCCGGGTATCGCCGGTCATGCCAGTTGGACCTTTGTACGTCACTATATTGTTCGACGCGGCTTTCTGGACGGCCCGCAAGGCTTCATCCTGGCGTGTATGGCCGCCGCAGGCAGCTTGTTTCGATATAGTAAGCTGTGGTATTACACCCGTCAGAAGTCTGATTAGCCCCTTATAATGCCGCCTATGATTCCGATTCTTATGTACCACCAGGTCGGGGTGCCTGCTCCCAAAGGTTCGCCGTATCGAGGCTTGACCGTGCATCCCACTGACTTTCGGCGCCAGATGACGTGGCTGAAGCGCTTGGGCTATCAAGGTTTGTCCATGGCGCAATTGATGCCGTACCTGCGCGGTGAAAAGCAGGGCAAGGTTGTGGGAATCAGCTTTGATGACGGCTACCGTAACGTGTTTCAAAATGCCATGCCGGTGCTGGATGAGTTGGGCTTTACCGCCACTAATTACATTGTTGCGCGGCATCTGGACGGCTCCAACTTCTGGGATCAACCCAAAGGTGTGCCGCATTCCGGTCTGATGTCCTTGCCCGAGCTGCGCGCCTGGGTAAATGCCGGTCATGAAGCCGGTTCGCACACCTTGGACCATGTGCATCTGACTGATGTGTCCTCGGAAATTGCCCATTACCAGATCGCGCAATCCAAGGCAGAGCTGCAAGATGCGCTGCAAGTTGAAGTCAGCGCTTTCTGCTATCCCTATGGCGATCAGAATCAGGCTATCCGTGAGCAAGTGCGCCAGGCAGGGTATCTGAACGCCACCACCACCAATCGTGGCCTGGCGCGTTCGGACGATGACTTGTTTGATCTGCCCCGCGTGACGGTCTCGCGTTCCACCAATATTTTGCGCTTTGTGCAAAAGTGCGTGACACGCCTGGAAGACAAGCGCCGTACGGTTTCCCGCTCATGAATTCAGATCAAATCCACGACACGCCTGCTGCGATTGCCGAGCGTTTACGCATTGCTTTTGTGGTCGATCGTTTTGGTAACCGCTTTGGCGGTGCCGAGGCCTATGGCGTGGAGCTGATGCGTGAACTGGCCGAAAAGCACGAAATTACCGTGTTTGCGCGTGAGTATGACAGTCGTTGCGACTTGAAGCTGGCCTACGTGCCTATCCGTCATTGGTCGCACTGGCCTGGCTGGATACGCGGCATCCTGTTCGCCCGCAAGGCGGCCAAGGCCACGGCCCAAGGTTTTGATATTGTGCATTCGCACATGAACGGGTGGTGCGGGGACGTGGAAGTGGTTCATGTCACCCCCGTGCGTTTCAACTGGCGGGTGCGACCCTTGCCCTGGCTTAAAAAGCTGGGTTCCTACTTCAGCCCGCGTGTCTGGGGCTATCTGGGTCTGGAAAAACGCCGTTTGCGGCCCGGTCCTCATGCCGTTGTCGCCGTTTCAGGCTTGATTGCCGAACAATTGCAGCAAGCCTATGGCAGCGTGCACGATTATCCGGTTATCGCTCCTGGCGTGGCCTTGCCGCAAGCCGATTTGCAAGGGGAAGAGCGTACCAAAGTGCGTGAGTCCTTGGGTTTCACCAAGGAGCAGGTCGTCTGTCTGCTGGTGGCGCGCAATCCCCTGCGCAAAGGCTTGAGTACGGTGCTGGAGGCCTTGGCGAAATTGCCATCTCATTACCGCCTGTTGGTGGTGGGTGGAAAACCTGGCCTGCGAGATCAGATGCGCCAACAGTTGCAGTCTCTGAATATGCAGGATCGTGTCATCTTGCAAGGCGAGACCTCGAACGTCGAACCCTTTTATCGTGCTGCCGATATTTACGTGCATCCCACCCTGAATGACAGCTTTGGCATGGCACCGCTGGAAGCCATGTCCTATGGTTTGCCGGTCGTCCTAAGTCCGGCGCCGTGGTGCGGCTTTGCCCAATATGTGCAGGGTGGTTATCACGCCTTGCTGCTCAGCCATCCGGAAGATGCCCAGGAACTGGCCCAAGCGATTGAGAAAATCAGCAAGGATCCGGTGATGGCCCGTAATCTGGTCGAGAACTCTCGGGAATTGCTGGCCCAGTTCAGTTGGCCTGCGGTGGCAAGTCGTTATCAGGAGCTGTACCAAAAAGTGTTGCTTCGCCGCCAAGCTTAAAACGCTGTTTTCTTTGTTATTGGTATTAAATTTTCAAAACTGCTGTTCAGTCATTGTTCAGCTTGCGCAATAGCGGATACACTTTGTGACCCGTAGATGCTCGGCCAGAGCATTTGCCTGTCATTCATAGCCGCTGACGGAGCGAGTTTTGAAGGTCCTGATCACTGATATTCATCACGGTAATGGCGGAGGCCATGTTACCTATATTTTGGGTTTGTTGCGTGGGCTGGCTCATCAGTGTGATTTCACTCTGGCGGTCCCGGCAACAGGCCGACTGTATCGTGAAGCTTTGCAGGTACCTGGCGTCAGAGTGTTGCCGGGCCTGTACACCGCCCGTATCGGGACGGCGTTATCAGAGATATGGAGTTTGCGCCGTTTTTTGCAGCGTGAGGCTTTTGATATCGTGCATTGCAATGGCAGCACCGATCACCGCCATGTCATGATCGCTTGTAAAACGCTGCCTAATCCTCCGGTCATTATCTGGACCAAACACAATACCAACCGTCTCCATAGCGTGGGTAACCGCTTGCGGGCGCGCTTTGGGACGGATCTTTGTATTGCCGTTAGCGATTATGTGGCGCGGCAACTGGCTAATTCCGATTACCGACGTTGCAATGTGGAACGTATTTATCACGGCCTGGACCTGGAGCATTATTGTCCAGTGAGCCCGCAGGAAAAGTGGGCCGCACGTCAGACGCTCTTCGGCTCGACTTTGCCTGACAATTGTCTGGTGCTGGGCTCGGTAGGTGGTACCGATCTGGAAAAAGGCTGGTTGCTGCTGGTGGAGGCGGTTGCTCGTCTGGAACCAGAGCTGAAACAGCGAGTCCGGGTGGTGGTGGCGGGGGATCCGCCAGCCGCCGCCGTCTGCGAAAAAGTGCAGGCTTTGGGTTGCGCCGAACAAGTGCTCTTTCCTGGATTGGTCAAGGATGTACGTTCGGTGTTGGCTGCATGTGATGTGGGTTTTGTGCTGTCTTATAAAGAATCTGCCTCCTACGCGTGTTACGAGTCCCTAGCACTGGGGCTGCCAGTTCTGATTTCCAATGCCGGTGGCTTGCCTGAAAGTATTGAACACTTGCATGAAGGCTGGGTGGTGCCTTGCGGTGATGTCGAGGCCATTGAAGCGCATGTGCGAGACATGCTGTGTCAGAAGTATTGCTTGCAAACGGTGGGCAGACGGGCCAGGAAGCGGGCAGAGAAGCGGTTTGACGCGCAACGCTTTTCAGTAGATACCTATCAGGCCTATTTGAAAGCGCGGGCGCTGTCAGCGTCAGCTTATTAAGGGTGTATACAAAGAGGCGTTTTGAGTGTATTTCAGAACACCTCTTTTTTTTATCTCGCTCGTTAGGGCTGGGGGGCTGTCAGCGTTTCCAACTCTGCCAGCCAGAGCAAGGCTTCTTCGCGCTTGGTGCCACACATTTCAGGCGAGGCCTGTAAACCAGAGCAACAGGCAGGCCGTTCGGGCTGGCCGAAAATCCGGCAGCGCAGTTGCTCATCCAACTGGATACAGGGCACACCGGCTGGCTTGCCGTGGGGCATGCCGGGGATAGGGCTGGAAATCGAGGGGGCGATACAGCAGGCCCCGCATTCGGAGCGACAAATCATGCCCAGCCTCGGGACCAATACACCAGAATCCCGACATATTCTTTAATGATGGAGCGGCTGGACTGCAGGGCCATCAGATTGGGTTTCCACCTGGAAAACCCGGGACTGTTCGGAACCGTTAACTGTGGGGCTGCACCGGCTGGAATCACATCAACCCCTTGCTTGCGGAAAATGGCCATGGCACGTGGCAGGTGCAAGGCTGAAGTCACCAGCAGGACATGCTTGGCCTGCTTTTCTTGCAACAGCTTGGCCGTATATTCGCCATTTTGTTGAGTGGTCAGGCTGTCGTTTTCCATCAGCAGGGCCGAGGTGGGGACATTCAGGTTGTTCAGGGTGTTGGCCATGACCTTGGCCTCGCTGATGCCGCCGTCCAGCGCTGCTCCCGACAAGACGATGTAAGGCGCACGTCCTGCCTTATACAGATCAGCCGCCCGTTCTACGCGTGCCGATGTCTTTTGGGCTGTCTGTGGTAAGAACCAATTACTGCGGTTTTGGGCAGTGTGGCCACCTAGAACCACAATGGCATCGGCCTGCATCACCTGTTCAGCAGGCTGGTAGGGATACATTTTTTCCAGATACCCACCGGCATACAGGCTGGTGGCGGGCAGGGACCAGGCACCGGTCCAGAGCAGTCCGGCCAAGGCCAGGGCGGCAGCCGTTTTACGCTGGCGCAAGATAAACAGCAACACTGCCAGAAGTAATAGGGCTGCAAACAAGTTCAATGGAATGACCAGGCTGGTCAGGATGCTCGATACGCTCATGGGTGCTCCTGTTCTGACTCCAACACTTGCACCACTTCGTTCAGCGTAGGCCATTGGCCATCACGTCCCAGGCAGATCGCCCGTGGTGACCAGGGGCCCGTGTCTTGTGGGTTGGTGACGCCACATAAGGTCAGCTGCTGCGCCTTGATGGCCGCGGCGACATGGGAGACGCCAGAGTCATTGCAAACTACCCACTGCGCCTGTTGGCAAAGCCGTGCAAACGCCCCTAAGGGTAGGGGCGGCAGACAACGTGCGCTGGGCGCATTGTGCAGGGCAGCCTCATGCTCGTTGGGCGGAGGACACATAATGACGGTTTTGCCTTGGGCTTGCAGATGTCGGGTCAGTTGGTCGAAATAGGGCCAGACTTTGACGCGGCCTTTGTGCAGTCCCGTTGCAGTAGGGGCGATCAGAATATAGTCACCGGGGCGCAGGGCGGCTTGGCGCAAACTGTTGTCGCCTTCTTGCCGTTGCAGGGGGCTGAGCGTCAAATCCAGGGTGGCTGGGGCTTGTTCGGCTGCCGGGTTCAAATTCCACAGCTTCAAAGCCTGTTGAACAATATAGAACCAGGATTGCACCGCGTGCAACCGCTTTTGCGGCTTATTTAAAGGCCAACGTAATAAAAGGCTACGGCCGTCGTCCCGATAACCGCAGGCTGGCAGGCCAGCCAGTTTGAAGCTGAGCGCACTGCTAAGCGAATCAGGCAGCAGCAGGCCATACGCATGGCGATGGCCGTGCTGGCGACGATAGCGGCGTATGGCTTTGGCATCCTGGTGCCAGTGGCTGCTCATGGGGATGAAGCCATGCAAAGGGTACGCCGACAGCAGCTCGCGGGCCCAGGGACGGGCGCAAACCACAACGGGCAAACCGGTATCGAGCAGAGCCTGTAAACACGGCAGGCTCATGCATGCATCGCCTAGCCAATTAGGCAATCGTAGGTAAAGGGCAGAGGGATCAGACATGAACAGGGACAACGAGGCAGAACGAACCAAAGCGGGGACGCTCGATTCAGGCAATGAGCGTTAGAATAAACACAATTAGATAGTATATAGGGTGTCCTCGTTGTCCAACGCCATAGAAACCAAAATCAAGCCTGCTGGGCACGATCCCGTCAAATCCGATCTCTGGAGGCGCATTTACAGCCGTTTGCTGCCTTATTGGAAGGTAGCGGTGTTGGCATTGATCCTGGTCAGTCTGTCCTCGGCTACCCAGCCGGTGCTGGCGGTGATCATGAAGCCGTTGCTGGACGATGGCTTTACCGGTGCCAAGCCTGATTACATGTGGTCCATTCCGCTGGCCGTGATCGGACTGATGTTTGTGCGGGGTGTGACCAGTTACGGTAGCTCCTATCTGTTTGCCTGGATCGCCAACAAAATGTTGCTGACTTTACGTGGCGACATGTTCTCCCGCTTGCTGGGATTGTCCGACTCGGAGTTCAAGCAAGGGGATACGGGGCGTTTGCTGAACCGTTTTACGATTGATGCTGGCACCATGACCGGGGTGGCTACCGAGGTGGTCACGGTCGTGGTGCGTGAAACCCTGACAGTGATTGCCTTGCTGGGCGTCTTGCTCTATATGTCCTGGCAATTAACGGTCATCGTGTTTTTGGTGATGCCCGCGTCGGTCTTTGTTGCCAAGATGGTGTCGCGTCGCTTGCGCCGCATTAACCGCGATACGGTGAATATGAACGCCGAGCTGACCCGCGTGGTCAGCGAAGCCATTGATGCTCAGCGTGTCATCAAGCTGTTTGACGGCTACGAGCGTGAAAACACACGTTTCATGTACGTGAGCGCGCGCCTGCGCCGTTTTGCCATGCGCGCCGCTTCTGCGGATGCGGCCTTGTCGCCCATTACGCAGTTGTTTGTGTCCATCGCTGTGGCCGGGGTGATTTTTGTGGCTTTGTATCAGGCCAATACCGGCACACTGACTATCGGTAGTTTTGCGGCGTTCATGGCTGCTTTGGGGCAGATTTTTGACCCTATCAAGCGTTTGACCAATATTACGGGCACCATGCAGCGCATGTTGGTAGCGGCAGAAAGCGTGTTCAAGCTGGTTGATCAGGATCCGGAGCCTGACACAGGAACACGGGAGTTCAAGCAGCCCGTTCGTGGCCATATCGAATTTGATGCGGTCTCTCACCGTTTCCCTAACGCCCATCGCGACACCTTGTCTGAGGTCAGTTTTGCGGTGCAGCCCGGCCAGACCATTGCGCTGGTTGGTCGTTCCGGCAGTGGCAAGACCACGCTGGCCAATATGGTGCCGCGCTTTCTAATTCCAAGCAGCGGGCAGTTGCGGGTCGATGGTATCCCCTCGGAAGAGCTGACGTTGCGCAGCTTGCGTAGCCAGATTTCTTTGGTCAGCCAGGATGTGGTGCTGTTTGAGGCGACGATCGGCCAAAACGTGGCTTATGGCGCGGGAGCCGAGGTCTCACCGGAGCGTATCTGGGAGGCCCTGGAAGCAGCCAATCTGCGTGAGTTTGTAGAGGGTTTGCCTCAAGGCCTGGATACGATGGTTGGCGAGAACGCCAACTTCCTGTCAGGCGGCCAACGTCAGCGCTTGGCCATTGCTCGCGCCCTGATAAAAAATGCACCCATCTTGATTCTGGATGAAGCAACCTCCGCCTTGGATAACGAATCCGAGCGTCAGGTTCAGATGTCTCTGGAAACCTTGATGAAGGGGCGCAGTACCTTGGTGATTGCTCATCGCCTGTCTACCGTACAAAATGCCGATCAAATCCTGGTGCTGGATGAGGGGCGGATTATTGAGCAGGGCAGTCACGACGAATTGCTGGCCCGCAATGGTGTGTATGCCGGGTTCTACCAAATGCAGTTTCAGTTCAACGAATAAGCGGCTTCAGGCTGCACGATAAGGAACATCATGAAGAAGATCATTCTTGCGCTGGCCGGGCTGGCTGTGTTGGCAGGATGTGCCAAGCAGAATGCAGAATTGCGGGAACAGGATTTGCGTCGATCCAGTTTTTTCAAGACTGAGCGACGCATCAATATGGATTTTGTGAGCATTCAGCGTGCCTTGTTCAAGCACCAGGCAGAGTGTGGCAAAGCCGCTGTGTTCAAGATGGAACCGGGGCAGGCCAGCTACGGCACCTTGCGTTATGAACTGGAGCCGGGGGCGGGTTGGGATAACAGTATTTTGATTGATCTGACCTTGATGCAAAAGGGGTGGGTAGATGCCAAGGTCTATAGTTACCGTGCCGATGTAAAAAAAGAAATCAAGGAAATCTTCACCTCTATTCGTGCTCCGGGCGTGTGCAATCCTGATGATGCGCCCAAAGAGGTGTTGCCCGAAGATGATTTTGTCCCCGTTGCACCGCTGTAATAGTTCAAGCGTTGCGCAACGAGGCACTTCCAATACGTGAGGTGCCCAAACGGCAGGACAAACCTGCTTTTGACCCGTCTGTTCAGGCGGGTTTATTGTTTTTAGTTGCTTCTAATAAGAGAGATGATGGATTCTGCCTCTACAACCCAAGTCAAACAGACCGCCGTGACGGCAACAATGCTCTATCTGATTTGCGGCAAGATTGCGGCGGGCAAATCCACCTTCGCCAAGAAACTGTCCGAGCAGTCAAAGACAGTCCTGATCAGCGAAGACTTTTGGCTGGCTAGCTTGTATCCCAGTCAAATTGGGTCTTTGGAGGATTACGCTCGTTGTTCCGGCTTGTTGCGTACCGCCATGGCACCGCATATTACGGGTCTGTTGCAGGCCGGGGTATCCGTGGTGCTGGATTTTCCCTCCAACACGCTGGCAACACGAGCTTGGGCGCGGGAGTTGATTGAAAACGCGGGCGTGGCTCACGAACTGCATTATCTGGATGTGGCTGATGCTGTGTGCAAAGCGCGTTTGCATGCCCGTAATGCCCGTGGGGAACATCCCTTTGAAGCAACTGAAGCGCAGTTTGATTTGTTCAGCCGCTATTTTGTAGCACCGCAGCAGTCAGAGGGCTTTAATGTTATTCGTCATCAGGTTGCGGAATAGGCTACGGGCTTGTTTTCTGGCTGTTAGTTGCCAGATACCGTTTGCTTGACTGCCTCTGCATGTGTGTCTGGGCTTTGTGTGTGTCGATGCTCGCGCGAGTGAGCTGTAATACAGCGTTAGCCTGGGTGTAGTGGTGTGTTTGTTGATGCCTTTTATGACAAACCACTCATGGCGCACATAAAGCGCTTTGCTCTATTTGTTTGATTTGTTCTATTGAGCTGGCCAACTGAGTCCAAACCGCTATTGAGTGATACCTGCTTGCAGACTGCAGAGATCTTGCCGTGCGATAAGGGATGAAGGGGATTGGCTACCCAGCCAATCCCAAAGCAGAGCACTTACAGCAAGATAATGTCGTACTGTTCCTGGGAGTAGTGCGGGTCTACTTCCAGGGAGATAGGCTTGCCGATAAAGTCGCCCGCCACGGCCAAATGCTGGCTTTCTTCTTCCAGAAACAGATCCACCACTTCCTGAGCCGCCAGAATACGGAACTCTTTAGGGTTGAACTGCTTGGCCTCGCGCAGCACTTCGCGCAGGATTTCATAGCAGACGGTACGGGCCGTACGTACGGAACCACGCGATTGGCAGGTGGGGCAGGGCTCACACAGTTGGTGCGCCAAGGAATCACGCGTGCGTTTGCGTGTCATCTCCACCAAACCTAACTGGCTAAAGCCATTGATCGTCACACGAGTACGATCTTTGGCCAGTGCTTTTTGCAGCTCTTGCAAGACAGACTCCCGGTGAGTGGGGTCGTCCATATCAATAAAGTCCAGAATGATGATGCCACCCAGATTGCGTAGGCGCAGTTGGCGGGCCAGGGCAATCGCTGCTTCCAGGTTAGTCTTGAAAATCGTGTCGTCGAAGTTGCGGCCGCCGACAAAACCACCTGTATTCACATCTACCGTCGTCAGAGCTTCGGTCTGATCGATAATCAAGTAACCCCCCGATTTCAGATCCACTCGACGTGACAAGGCGCGGTTGATCTCTTCATCGACATGGGCGGTATCGAACAAGGC
The DNA here is from genome assembly GCF_059735605.1 of Alcaligenes sp. LTN-3. Lineage (NCBI taxonomy): Bacteria > Pseudomonadati > Pseudomonadota > Betaproteobacteria > Burkholderiales > Alcaligenaceae > Alcaligenes > Alcaligenes sp. LTN-3. Next base: position 1,020,552 of record NZ_JCAPDN010000002.1, read on the forward strand.
GCGGCTGCCTTTGTGATGATTAATGCGCTCCAGCACGGATGGCGTATAAATCTGTGCCCATTCCTTCATCTCTTGCACGACCGTGCGCGAATCCACCACGATGGACTGGGTGTTGGGTGTGACCATATCGCGCAAAACACGCTGCGCCAGGTTCAAGTCCGTATAAAGCACAGAGGGGGCGCCTTGCTCGCGGATACGCTCTTGAATACGGGTCCATAAGGTGCGCAGGTATAGCTGGTCTGCACTGATCTCTTCATCGGTTGCGCATTCGGCTTGAGTCCGTACGATAAAACCGCCTTTTTCATCCTTGGGCATCAGACGGCTGACGCGTTCGCGCAGCTCGATCCGGTCAGCATCCGAACCAATGCGTTGCGACACACCAATATGAGGATCAAAAGGCAGATACACCAGCATGCGGCCAGCAATGCTGATCTGCGTCGAGACACGAGCGCCTTTGGTGCCCAAAGGATCCTTGATGACTTGTACTAATAAAGACTGGCCTTCGAACAGGAGCTTTTCAATTGGTGTGGTCGCACTACCTTGATTGCGCTCGGCGCGATTCTGGCGCAAGTCGGCCACGTGGATAAATGCCGCGCGTTCCAGCCCTATATCAATAAAGGCACTTTGCATGCCGGGTAAAACCCGAGCCACTTTTCCCAGATACACGTTCCCCACATAGCCGCGTTGGATGCTGCGCTCGATATGAATCTCCTGGACAGCACCTTGCTCGACCAGGGCAACACGGGTTTCAAACGGAGTGACGTTAATCAGGATGTCTTCATGCATAGTTAGTTTCGCTAAAGGAATATCTGTTCCGAGCTAGTGTAGGGCCAAGTCAGTGAGGCTGCTATGCCTTTATGACTATATAGAGTGTTTAGGGGTGATGAATGCTTTGCTTGTCTTTGTTCAGGAGGCTGCTTTGGGGTGGATGTGGTTCTAGCCGCTCTATGTAGGACGCCGCTCAGGGCCCCGGTACGGGGTGATGGGGCGGACTACGCGCCGGTCCCCTTGTCAGAGCCACTATCAGGGCGCAGTCTGAACTCGCCCAGTGATTGGTCCCCCGGACCAATCACAAACCTTGGGCTCAAACAGCAGACTGCTTGCATCCCCGATGGTGACTCCGACTGCGGCAAGTCGTCTGACTCGCCCCAACACCCCGTACCGGGGCCCCGAGCGGCTAACAGCTCTGCATCGTGCTCGATCTTGGAGGCCACTCAACCGCCTATCTATATAGAGACACTCTTGATTTGGGGCGAGGGCATGGCGCTGTGTGTTTACCGCCGCTAGCCTGTTTGCCAACCATCCAACCATCCAACCATCCAACTATCCAACCATCCAACCATCCAACCATCCAACCATCCAACCATCCAACCATCTAACCATCCAGTCAGTCAGTCAGTCAGTCAGTCAGTCAGTCAGTCAGTCAGTCAGTCAGTCAGTCAGCCGATCCATCGACAGACGACTATTTTGGGAAGGAATTTCCCCTCCTATCTATATGGAGGGAGAGTTATCAGAGGGTGGGGGGGATGATCTGACGAATTTCTTTGAGGAAAACAGCGGTCAGTCCATGTTTTGCTCTGTAGAGGGCTGAAGTCTTCCGCCCGTAGGCAAAAATTCGAAGTTAATCAAAAAATTATTTTTATAGTTATTCTTCATAGTTATCAATCGGCTACATCGTTCTGCAGAATTTTTCCTCCTCAAATATCCAGAAAAATGTCAAAGAAGGCTTGCAAGGCGGAAAATCATCGTGCTATAGTTCTTTTCTCGCTGCAGCACACACAGGGTTTTCCCGTAAGCGCCGCAGAGAGCAGTTAGGCAAGTTTCACCGCCTTGGCCAAGAGGCCCGCACCGAAGCTTGAATGACTGGTCAGGTAACTGACACGGTGTAAAACCCGGAGCTTGACAAATCAGAAAATTCTGTGT